>AP026969.1:3201143-3841371 GCA_027923965.1 Comamonadaceae bacterium OS-1 | reverse complement strand
CGCATCCATCTCCCGGCGGCGGTCAATGCCCCGAAATCGCAGGTGGTTGTAGACGGCCCACAGCAGCAGGGCACCGCCCATGATGCCGATCACCAGGCAGTACACGGCCAGCAAGCCCATGAAGGTTTTGTAGCCGTCCAGCTCGAACATATAAAGTTGGAAGCGCTGGCCGAAAAACAGCCAGGCCACCAGCGTGATGAGCGGCATCCACAAGAATATCCACAACACCCAGAACAAGGCGGTGAGTGCGCCAAACATGGCTTTCTGTTGCCAGACCTGCAGGTCGGGGCGGTCGATGATCAACGGTGATTTCATGGTTGCAGCCCCCGGTCCGGGCTTTTCCAGGTGGCACGCTGTTTGCCGCGCAGCAGTACCTTGGGTACGGCCACCAGGGTGGTGAAGACGTTCAAAATCCAAAATGCCAGCGGATACCAGATCATCCAGTAGTAGTAGCGGCCCATGCCTTTTTCGTAGCGCGCGTCCAGCGCCATGCTGACGGCAAATTGCAGCAGGCAGGTGGTGCCGATCACCAGGCCATTCCATTCCGGCAGCAGGGTGTCGATGACCAAGGCAGGCGGCAGTGGGACAAAGTGCTTGAGCGTCCACAGCGCGAATACCGCCGCCATGGTGTAGGCCCAGAGCACGCTGGTGAAGTACTCCAGGTACACCGGCAGCATGCGGCGGTGCCGCCAGCGGCCGAACAAACCGTTCTGGCTGAACAGCACCTGTGTGCCGCCCATGGACCAGCGCAGGCGCTGCCGCCATAAACCGCGCAGGGTTTCGGGCATCAGAATCCAGCACAAGGCATTCGGTTCAAAGCGCACATCCCAGTGGCGCATTTGCAGCCGCCAGCTGATGTCGATGTCTTCGGTCAATGCGTCCGGGTTCCAGTAGCCGGCGTCGTGTAATGCCGCACGGCGAAAGCACACCATCACGCCTGACACCGTGAACATCTTTCCGTAGGTGCGCTGGGCCCGCTTGATCAGACCAATGATAGAAGAGAATTCGCCCACCTGGATGCGGCCGATCAGCGTCGACCGGGTGCGGATGCGCGGGTTGCCCGATACCGCGCCGACGCGCGGGCTGTTGACCAGGTGCCGCATCATCCAGTGCAGGCAGTGCGGGTCTACCAACGAGTCGCCGTCGATGCACAAAAAGAAGTCGTATTTGGCCATCATGGCGGCGGTGTTTAGGCCCACCGCCTTGCCCTGGTTTTTGGCCAGGTGGATGACGCGCACGCGGCTGTCCTGGCGGGCGATGGCATCCAGCATCTGGGGCGACGCATCGGTGCTGCCATCGTCGATCAGCAGGATTTCGAAGGTGGGGTAGTTGATGGCCAGCAGAGCCTCCACCGTGTCTTCGATGTTGCTGGCCTCGTTGTGGCAGGGCACCAGAATGCTGACCGCGGGGTATTCGGTGAGCGCAGGCGGCTGGTCGTAGGGCGGGTCGTTGCGCTCGTAGTGGAAGTAGTAGTACAGCCCGCCGCACATCCACAGGTAGGACATGAACAGGGGGTAGTAGAACGTGAAGTCGAACAGCATCTGGATGGCAGAGCCGGAGAAGAGATGTTCCAACTTAGGTCTCCTGAGGGCGTGCAGATCGGTGTGGGGTCATGGTCAGAATCTCCAGTTCAGCGTGGCGTCGATGTAGCGGCTGGTTTCAAATTTGCCGTCGTAGGGAAAGCGCCGTGTGCCTATGCCGTAGCGCAGCGACCGGTCGGGGCCGAACTGCCATTCATGCTCGTAGTGCACGCCGTAGAACGGGTTCCAGCCGTAGGTTTGGCTGTAGCTGGCGCTGCTGCTGCCGTCACCGCTTTGCTGGCGGTACAGGCCCACGCTGACTGCCACGCGCTGGTTGAAGCTGCGCTCGTAGTGCCGCCAGGTGAGCCAGTCAGCCGCCAGGGTTTCGGAAACTGCAAAGTCGCGTTGGGGGTTGAAGTACACCGCATCGCGCAGGCTGTTGGCGCTGGTGTAGGCCGCGGTTTGCAGGTCCAGCGTGCGGCCATAGCCGCTGTACAGGCGCTCGGACCAGCTGGCGGCCAGGGCGGTGCGGTGGTTGCCATCGTTGAAGCGGTAGCTGGAGATATCGGCGGCCACGCGGCGCGACTCGTTCCAGCGGTAAGCCACGCCCACGGTCTTTTTGTCGGCATGCAGGTAGGTGGGGGCTCCGAGGTTGGACTCCACATCCGGTACCCGGCCCTTGAGCGGGAAGTCGTTGGTCTGGGTCTCGTAGCGGCCGCGCAGGGACAGCTGGTCGTTGATTTGCCAGTTTGCGCCCACGGCCCCTACGGCATCGCGGCCGTTGCGCAGATCGGTACCCAGCTCTACGGTGGCCTGCAGGTCGCGTCGGGTCCATTCCATGCCTACGCCGCCGCGTTCATGGCTGGCCGTACCCTGGTACAGGTGGGCACTGTCCCACCACCATTGGGCGCGGGCCAGATGGTGGGTGGCAAACAGGCGTAGGCCCTGGTCGCTTTGGCCGCTGTACAAGGTGGTGGACCAGGTCATATCGTCATTGCCGGTGACATGGCCGCTGCCAAAGCCCCAGGTGGCGCTGCTGGTCAAAAACGGCCGTTGCTTGCGCTGCCATGCGCGCACCAGACGCTGCACCGCCGGGTGCTCCGGGGCTTCGGCTTGCAAAGCGGCCACCATCTTTGCGGCTTCGGGGATGTCGCCCTGGGCCCATACAGCATCGGCCAAACCGACCTTGGCCTTGGTGCTGGCGGGTTCGGCTGCCAATACGGCGCGGTAGCGTTCAGCGGCGGCGCGGGGCAGGCCGCGCTGCGAGAGCAGATCGGCCTGGTCCAGCCACAGACCCACGTCAGCAGGGAATTCGGTGCTGAGCTGCGCGAGCGCTTCTGCTGCGGGCTGGATGCGGTCGGAAAAGCGCAGGGCCGACACCTCGGTACTGCGCGCGGCGGGGCTGCGCTGGGTGGCTTCAAGGCGCTGCTGCACGATCTGCTCCATGCCGGGAAAGTTCTCGGCTTCCAGCTCGGCATACATCAGGCCGGCTTGGGTGCCGCCATTGCCGGGGTCGGCGGCCAGCGCGCGTTGGTACAGAGTGCGGGCCTGTTCGGGCTGGCGCAGGGCCATCAGGGCATCGGCGGCGGCGTTGAGTGCATACGCAGGCAGAGGATCGCCCTCGGCCTCCAGGGCCCGGAACTCGTTCAGCGCCTGGGAGGATGCACCACGGGCTTGCAGGCCGACGATGTGGTCCAGGCGCAGTCGGCGTGCAATCGCCATTTGTTGGGCCGCGACGGCCTCACGGGTCAAGCTGCTGTTTTCTGCCAATGCCGCGTCCATCGGGGCGTAGCGGGCCACGGTGAAGTCGGTGTCCAGTACGGCGATAGCGGCCCGGATGTGCGCGCCGTTCTGGGCTTGCTCGGCAGACCAGTCGCGGCTGGGTACGGCGGGGGGGGGCGGTGGAGCAGACGCTGCCACGGCCACGGGGGCCACCGGGAATTGCTGGGCTTGTAGGGACATGACCAGCCCTTGAGCCGCATCGGCATCGCGAGGGTGGCGGGCCAGCAGGCTGCGGTAGGCCGCTTCCGCCCGCTGGGGCTGGCCACCGTTAAGGGCCGATTTGCCGATGGCCGACACCACGTAATCCGGTACCTGGGCGGTGAGACCCAGAGCCTGGCTGGCGGCCAGCGCCTCGGCGTGCCGGTCGGACCAGCTCAACACGGCGATCCAGTCGTATCGGTAGGCGGCGCTTTGGGGGTTCTGTTGTACCAGCCGCTCCAGCATGGGCAAGGCGGCATCGAAGCGGCCCGCACGGGCATTGGAAATGGCTTGTTGGTAGGCGTTGGTCGGCGTAGGGACCGTCTGTGCACCGCCGGTGAGCGACGCAATCGCTAAAGCCAAAAATAGCGTCGATTTTGGAGTTTGTATTCCCATAGGATTTCAGTTCAGACTGCCGATGCGGGCCACGATAGCTTTAGAAGTGTGCTGGTTTTTGTTCCGACACCGTGTTTTTTTGCTTCTGGCGTTACAAAATATATTGAATGCATGAAAAAAATGCGCCCGTCGCATAGAGCGATCGGGCGCACTGTAGTGGGGTTAAACGGCAGTGCAGTGGGCAGCGCGGCGGCTTCTGCGTGAGCCCCACAGGCCCAACAGGCCCATGCCGATCAAGGCGAGGCTGCTGGGCTCGGGCACGTTGTTGTAGAGCACGTTGTTGTCGATGACCGACCATGCGGTGGCACCCGGGCCGCGCCAGCCCAGATCGATCACACCGGATTCTTCGCGGTTGAAGTAGCTCAGATCAATGCCGTAGTAGCCCACGGCCAGATTGATGCCAGTACTGCCGTTTTCGTTGGCCAGCGAATACATGTCGCGGCCCGGGCTACCCACGACCGAGTTGTGGGCCATCCCCAGGCTGGTGTTGTTGGCACCCAGCAAGTTGAAGAGAAAGCCATCGTCGGCAAATACGCCAAAGTCGTACACCCCCGCCGTGGCCACGTAGATGTAGCCGGTGAAGATGGCCGCATAGTTTTGCTCACCGGCGCAGGCGGCGGTGTTGGCGCTGGCGAGGTTGCAGCCATTGGCTCCGCCGACGATGGGGGTCAACGTGCGGTCATAGTCGGGTGCCCAGGGGTTGCCGTAGCCGCCGCTGTTGACGGTGTTGTTGTAGATGTTGTTCGAATAGCTGACGGCGCCCAGGGTGCTGCCGGTGGCCGTCACAAAGGGGTTGGTGCCTGCCGCGATGGCAGCGATGTCGGTGGCGGCCCAGATGCCGGAGCCCCAGCTGAAGTTCTTGATGGCATCGGTTTGGCCATAGCGGCTGGAGCCGGGATCGGTCTCGGTGTAGACGTAGTCGCTGAAATGGGCGCTGTTGTCCACCTTGTACCAGCTGCCTGCCAGACCTGCGCCGGTGCCGGTGCCGGTGGGTGCGGTGCCGATGTGCAGGGGGTCCAGGGTGGGAAGGGCGTGGGCGGCACTGGAGAAAACCAGGCCCGCACCCACGCAGACTGCGGTCAGGCTGAGCTTTTTAAGAGTAAGTGTGTTCATGGTATTCGGCCTTGTGTATGGATAAATTTTGTATGCAATGAATTATGTATTCTTTTAAAAAATGCAATGTGCCGTACTTCACGGCGGATGTTGTTTTGTAGGCAGTCCGTGCTGGGTTCGTGATGAAGTGCCCAATAACCCCAGGTTTCGGGCGCTGGCATGCCCTCCCTACAATGGTTCGCCTTACCCCCCAGAGCACTGCACTTATGACCCAGGGAACCATCCGCATCCGCGGAGCGCGCCAGCACAACCTCAAGAATTTGGACCTGGATATCCGCACCGGCGAGCTCACGGTGGTGACCGGCCCCAGCGGGTCCGGCAAGTCCAGCCTGGTGTTTGACACCCTGTTTGCCGAAGGCCAGCGCCGCTACGTCGAGACCTTCTCGGCCTACGCGCGACAGTTCCTGGACCGCATGGACAAACCCGCCGTGGACAAGGTGGAGGGAGTGCCTCCGGCGATTGCCATCGACCAGACCAATCCGGTGCGTTCCAGCCGCTCCACGGTTGGCACCATGACCGAGCTGAATGACCACTTGAAGCTGCTGTACGCGCGCGCCGGGTCGCTGTTTGACAGCAAAACCGCCTTGCCCGTGCGACACGACACGCCGGAGAGCATCTACGCCGAGCTGTGCGAGCGCGCGGCAGCGGCGCAAGATCCGCGTCTCGTCCTCACTTTTCCTGTTGAGTTGCCCGGTAACACCAGTGCCGAAGAAGTGGCGCAATGGCTGTCGGCCAGCGGTTTCACCCGGGTGCAGGCCGAGCGCGAGGTGGCGGTGGAGGCCCCCGCCACGCCCGCCAAGACGAGCAAAAAGGCCACGGTGGCTCCCACCACCCGCAAGGTGCTGGATGTGGTGGCCGACCGGTTTCGCATTGCAGGGACCGAAAAGGCCCGTGCGCTGGAGGCAATTGAAGTGGCCTTGAAGCGCGGGGGCGGGCGTGTCAACGTCTACGTGCTGTCCGCAGACGAAGCGGTGGAGCCGCTGCTCTGGAAGTTCTCTACCGGCTTGCACTGCGCCGAAAGCGATATCCGCTACACCGACCCGATCCCGTCGATGTTTTCCTTCAACTCGCCGGTGGGGGCCTGCGAAACCTGCAAGGGCTTTGGCCGCGTGATCGGCGTGGACTATGGCCTGGTCATCCCCAACGACAAGCTGACGCTGCGCGCTGGGGCCATCAAGCCCATGCAGACGCCCGCCTGGCAGGAGTGCCAGGACGACCTGATGCGCCATGCCGAGGCCGCTGGCATTCCGCGCGATACGCCGTACTACAAACTCACGTCCGAGCACCAGCACTGGGTTGTCAACGGCTCGCCCAACTGGAACGGCAAGTGGAACCAGCACTGGTTTGGCGTGAAGCGCTTCTTTGAGTACCTGGAAACCAAGTCCTACAAGATGCATATCCGGGTGCTGCTGTCCAAGTACCGCAGCTACACCACCTGCCCGGCCTGCGAGGGCGCCCGGCTTAAGACCGAGAGTCTGCTGTGGCGATTGGGCAGCGTGGAATATGCGAACACGGTGCTGGACCCGGCCAAGCGTCACCTGCCCCAGGGCGTGTCGTGGAGCCGCACCCAGCTGGAAGCGTTGCCCGGCCTGTGCCTGCACGACCTGATGCTCTTGCCCATCGACCGGCTGCGCCGCTTCTTCGACCTGCAGGCCGACCGCATTCTGGGTGGCCGTGCCGAGCGGGGTGGCAAAGGCGGTGGCGACGAGCAGGCGCTCAAGCTCCTGCTGGACGAGATCACCACCCGCCTCAAATACCTGTGCGACGTGGGTATTGGCTACCTGACGCTGGACCGGCAAAGCCGCACCCTCAGCGGCGGCGAGGTGCAGCGCATCAACCTCACCACGGCGCTGGGCACCTCGCTCGTCAACACCTTGTTTGTGCTGGACGAGCCCAGCATCGGCCTGCACCCGCGCGACATGCACCGCATCATCGAGGCCATGCAGCGCCTGCGTGACGCGGGCAACACCCTGGTGGTGGTGGAGCACGACCCGGCGGTGATGCTGGCGGCCGACCGCATGATCGATATGGGCCCTGGCCCCGGCGAGCGCGGTGGGCAGATTGTGTTTGACGGCAGCACCCATGATTTGCGCAGTGCCGATACCCTTACTGGTGCCTACCTCGGTGGCCGCAAAACCATCGGCATGGGTTTCAAGAAACTGGTCACCGACAGCACGCCCCGCCTGGTGCTGGAAGGCGCACGCGAGCACAACCTGCAAAACGTGTCGGTCGAATTCCCTCTGCAGCGCCTGGTGTGTATCACCGGGGTCAGCGGCTCCGGCAAGTCCACGCTGATCCAGGACGTGCTGGCCCCGGCCCTGCTGCGCCACTTTGGCAAAGCCACGGATACCCCCGGCCTGCATGACCGCCTGCTGGGCGCCGACTTCTTGAGCGACGTGGTGTTTGTGGACCAGTCGCCCATCGGCAAAACCGCCCGTTCCAACCCCGCCAGCTACGTGGGGGCCTGGGATGCCATCCGCGAGCTGTTTGCCAACGCACCCGCCTCGCGGCAGCGCGGCTACACCGCCAGCAAGTTCAGCTTCAACAGCGGCGATGGCCGTTGCCCCACCTGCGGCGGCTCGGGCTTTGAGCATGTGGAAATGCAGTTTCTGAGCGACGTGTACCTGCGCTGCCCGGACTGCGACGGCAAGCGCTATCGCCCCGAAGTGCTGGAGATCACCATCGAGCGCCGCGCCGTGCAGGATGCCCGGCTGGTGGCCTTGAACGTGGCCGATGTGCTGGACCTGACGGTCAGCGAGGCTGCTATTATTTTTGAAGGTGACCGTGATGTCCTGCGAGCGCTACAGCCGATTGTGGATGTAGGTTTGGAGTACGTGAAGCTGGGCCAGCCCGTGCCTACGCTGTCGGGCGGTGAAGCCCAGCGCCTCAAGCTGGCGGGCTTTTTGGCGGAGGCCGCCAAAAGCAGTGGTCGCCAGCCGCTGGCCAAAAAAGGCACGCTGTTTTTGTTCGACGAGCCCACCACCGGCCTGCACTTTGACGACATCGCCAAGCTGATGCGGGCGTTGCGCAAGTTGCTGGACGCGGGCCACTCCCTGGTGGTGATCGAGCACAACCTCGACGTGATCCGCGCCAGCGACTGGCTGATCGACATGGGTCCCGAGGGCGGCTATGGTGGCGGCTTGGTCGTGGCCGAGGGCAAGCCCGAGGACGTGCGCCACCACCCTACATCGCACACCGGTGCGGCCCTGCGCGAGTACGAATCCACCCTCGGCCTGGGCGTGCAAGTGGCGCGCGAAATGTCACCCGCCTGGGCCAGCAAGTTGACCAAGCTGGTGCCCCCCAATGCCATCCAGATCGTCAACGCCAAGGAGCACAACCTCAAGTCGCTGAGCGTGGACATCCCGCGCGGCCAGTTCAATGTGGTGACCGGCGTGAGCGGCTCCGGCAAGTCCACGCTGGCCTTCGACATTCTGTTCAACGAGGGCCAGCGCCGCTACCTGGAGTCGCTCAACGCTTATGCCCGCAGCATCGTACAGCCCGCTGGCCGGCCCGAGGTGGACGCGGTCTACGGCATCCCGCCCACCGTGGCTATCGAGCAGCGCCTGAGCCGGGGCGGGCGCAAGTCCACTGTGGGCACCACCACCGAGGTGTGGCACTTTCTGCGCCTGCTGTATGTGAAGCTGGGCACGCAGCACTGCATCCATGACGGTACGGCGGTGCAGCCGCAAACGCCGGACAGCATCGCCGCGCAACTGCTCAAGACCTTCCGCGGCCAGCACATCGGCTTGATGGCTCCGCTGGTGCTGAACCGCAAGGGCGTGTACACCGAGCTGGCCGACTGGGCGCGGCCCCGCAACTACACCCACCTGCGGGTGGACGGCGACTTTTTGCCCACCACCAATTTCCCGCGCATCGACCGCTTCAAGGAGCACACCGTCGAGCTGCCGGTGCTGAGCCTGGACGTGAATCCCGGAAGCGAAGCCCGCCTGCGCGAAGGCCTGATGACGGCACTGGAGCACGGCAAGGGCGTGGTGCATGTGCTGGTCAACATCGACGGGCTCAAGGCCGCGATGGATGCGGGCGAGCCCACCGCGCACATCGGCAAGGTGATGGTGTTCTCTACCAAGCGCGCCTGCCCGGTGTGCAGCACCAGCTACGCCGAGCTGGACCCGCGTTTGTTCAGCTACAACAGCAAGCACGGCTGGTGCCCCGACTGTGTGGGCACGGGCGTGAAGCTCACGCGCGACCAGCGGGCGGTGTTTGACGACTCGGTGCGCGCCGACGACACCGGGGGACGCGAGCAAACCTTTGCCGAGCCCGAGGTGGAAGACCTGCACGATGTCGCCTGCCCCACCTGCCTGGGCACGCGCCTCAACGCTACCGCCCGCGCCGTGCGTTTTGCGGGTGTGGGCATCACCGACCTGGCCCGCCTCAGCGTGAGCGACATCCGCGTCTGGGTGCAAGCCCTGCAAGTCGCCGGTGAAATGAGCCAGCGCGAAACCGACATTGCCCGCGACCTGGTGCCCGAAATCCAGAGCCGCCTGGAGTTTCTGGAAGAGGTGGGCCTGGGCTACCTGACCCTGGACCGGGGCGCACCCACCCTGAGCGGCGGCGAGGCCCAGCGCATCCGCCTGGCCGCACAGTTGGGCAGCAACCTGCAAGGCGTGTGCTACATCCTCGACGAGCCCACCATCGGCCTGCACGCCCGCGACAACCACATTCTGCTCAACGCCCTGCACACCCTCAGCAGCAAGGGCAACACCCTGGTGGTGGTGGAGCACGACGAAGACACCATCCGCCGCGCCGACCACATCATCGACATCGGCCCCAGCGCAGGCAAGCGCGGCGGGCGGCTGGTGGCGCAGGGCAGCGTGGCGGACATCTCGGATTCAAGCGAGTCCGTCACAGGCCGCTACCTGCTGCATGCCATGCGGCACCCACTGCAGGCGCGGCGCACCGTGGACGCATTTGACGTGGCGGCGGTAGCGCTGCCGGTGGCCGATCTGCCCTATGTGGCCCCCACGGCCAAGAGCAAGGCGGCTGCCAAAAAGAAGGCGGCGGCAGAGCCCGAAGCGGTCGCCGTGGCCGAGCCCCTGCAGTGGCTGGTCGTAACCGGTGCCACCATGCACAACCTGCAAAACGTCACCGCCTATGTGCCCTTGAAGCGCCTGGTGGCCGTCACCGGGGTCAGCGGCTCCGGCAAGTCCACGCTGGCGCGCGATGTGCTGCTGGCCAATGTGCAAACCGCAGTCGTTCAGCGCAGCACCAAAGCGGGTCGTGAGAGCTGGGCCGCAGGCCAACACGCGCCCTGGTTGGGCTGTGCCGATGTGGCAGGTTTCGCCGCTATCGACCGCGTGCTGGAGGTGGACCAAACCCCCATCGGCAAAACCCCGCGCAGTTGCCCCGCCACCTACATCGGCTTCTGGGACACCATCCGCAAGCTGTTTGCCGAGACGCTGGAAGCCCGGGCCCGCGGCTACGGCCCGGCGCGCTTCTCGTTCAACACCGGCGAAGGCCGCTGCCCCAGTTGCGAAGGCCAGGGCCTGCGCACCATCGCCATGAGCTTCATGCCCGACGTGAAGGTGAAGTGCGAAACCTGCCATGGTGCCCGCTTCAACCCCGAGACGCTGACCGTCACCTGGCGCGGCAAAAGCATTGGCGACGTGCTGCAAATGGAAGTGGACGAAGCCGTCGATTTCTTCGCCGTGATGCCCGTCATCGCCTACCCGCTGCAATTGCTCAAAGACGTGGGCCTGGGCTACCTGACTATCGGCCAGCCGTCCCCCACGCTCAGCGGCGGCGAGGCCCAGCGCATCAAGCTGGTGACCGAGCTGGCCAAGGTGCGCGACGACATCACCAAACGCGGCCAAAAAGCCCCGCACACCCTGTACGTGCTGGACGAACCCACCGTGGGCCTGCACATGGCCGACGTGGAAAAACTCATCCGCGTGCTGCACCGTCTGGTCGACGGCGGCCACAGCGTGGTGGTCATCGAGCACGACCTGGACGTGATCGCCGAGGCCGATTGGGTGATCGACCTGGGGCCGGACGGCGGCAATGGCGGTGGTCGCATCGTGGCGGCGGCTGCGCCGGAGGCGGTGGTGGCCTTGGGAACGGCGACAGGCGTGGCGTTGAGGTCGGTACTGGCGCGTTAGGTTTGCTATGGAATAAAGAGCTTCTCGTGCTTATGGAATAAGCACGGGAGGCACTTTTCACCTATATTTTGGCAACCTAATCCAGCACCGGCAGCTGGTGCGATGCCTTGATCTCTCGCAGCGCCAGGCTGGAGTGGATCAGGCTTACGCCCGGCATGCTACGCAGCACGGTTTCCACGAAGTCGCTGTAGGCATCCAGGCTGGGGGCAACCACCTGCAGCAGGTAGTCGGCCTGGCCAGTGACCTTGTGGCAGCTCAGCACTTCGGGGCGCTGCTGGATGGCCTCTTCGAAATGCTGCACCGATGCGCCGGTGACCACGCCGAAGGTCAGTTGCACAAAGGCCAGGATGTCCAGCCCGAGCTTGCGGCGGTCCAGGTTGGCCTGGTAGCCGGTGATGAAGCCCGCGTCTTCCAGGCGCTTGAGCCTGCGCCAGCAGGGCGTGACGCTCAGCGCCACCTGCTCCGCCAACTGCGGGGTGGACAAGGTGCCGTCTTTTTGCAAGAGCCGCAAAATAGTAAGGTCTGTGCTGTCTAGTGCGTGTGTTGGGGTGATCGTACCCATAAATGGCCTTGAAATACAGTTTTCATTGCGCATGGTAGCCTTGGGCGGGGCGATAAAGCAAAGCTATTCCAGCGGCCTGGCGGCATACTTTGGGCTCCTTTGCATGGAAAGAAACGCCGCATGATCACCGTCTACAACCACCAACACGCCCTGCACCAGGGCAAGCTGGAAATGTTCCGGGGCCAACTGGTCCCTTGCTTCGAGGTGCCCGCCCGCGCCGATGATGTGCTGCAAGAGTTGCAGCGCCGCCAGCTCGGCGAGGTGCAAGCCCCGCAGGACTGCGGGCGGGGCCCCATGGAGCGCATCCACAGCCCGCGCTACCTGGACTTTCTGGCCGGGGCCTGGGCCGAGTGGGTGGCGCTGGACCCGGCCAATGCCACGCGCGATGCGCTGCCCTCGGTGTGGCCGGTGCGCAGCTTTCGCAGCGATGTGCTGCCCGCCAACTTTTCGGCGCGCATGGGGCTGTTCTCTTATGACGCGGGCACGCCGTTGACCTCGGGCACCTGGGCTGCGGCCTACGCCGGGGCCTGCTGTGCGGTGACTGCAGCGCAACGGGTCAGCGGCGGTGCCCGTAGTGCGTTTTCGCTGAGCCGCCCGCCGGGCCACCATGCGGGGGCCGACTTTTTTGGCGGTTACTGCTTTTTGAACAACGCGGCCATTGCCGCCCAGGCGCTGCGCGATGCGGGGGCCGAGCGGGTGGCGGTGCTGGACATCGACTACCACCACGGCAACGGCACGCAGGCCATCTTTTACGACCGGGCCGACGTGTTCTTTGCCAGCGTGCACGGCGACCCGCACACCGAATACCCGTTCTACCTGGGCTACGCGGACGAGACGGGGCAGGGCGCGGGGCTGGGGGCGAATCTGAACCTGCCCTTGCCGCGCGGTACCGGCTTTGCGCGCTGGCGCGAAGCGCTGGCCCTGGCCTTGCAGCGGATTGCGCAGAGCGGGGCGCAGGCCCTGGTGGTGTCGCTGGGGCTGGACACCTTTGAGGGCGATCCGATCTCGGGCTTTCAGCTGCGCAGCGAAGACTATTTCCGGGTGGGCGAAGACCTGGCGGCTGCGGGCCTGCCTACGGTGTTTGTGTTCGAGGGCGGCTACGCGGTGGACGCGCTGGGTACCAACACCGTGAATGTGCTGGAGGGTTATGCCCAGAGGGCATGAGGCTGTAGGCTTTTTGTCACCTTAATTCACGCCTGGACTGGTAGAGTGGGCCGCTTAGTGGTTTCCACTCTTGCTCTTTTTCAGGTTACTTTTATGCGCCAACTCTCTCCCGCAGGCCAGCAGGCCGTCAACGACATCGCCCAACGCCAAGGTTTCAGCACCCAGGCAGTGGAATCCATGCTGGAGTCGGTCATCAACGGCAACGGCAGCATGGCCCAGTTCAACCACCCGGAATTTGGTGGTGGCGGGCAGTGGATGTCGGGCGGCATGACCATGATTGGCGACATGTTCAACGGCTACCTCAAGGGCCGGGTGGACAACCTGTGCGGCGAGCTGGCGCGCCTGATCAGCAACCAGCCCGACCTGCTGCGCAGTGGCAGTTTCCAGAGCCAAAGCCAAAACGGCAGCACCCAATACAACGGCTCCAACAATTCCAGTGCTTCGGGCAATGGCAACAGCCTGTTTGCCCCCGCGCCACCCGATTGGTGGGGTCCGGACCTGCGTTTTCCCAACAGCACCGGCGGCCAAAACGACATGCGCTATGCCTACTTTGCACAGGCCCATCGCCTGGCGATCGACCTGGGTGGCCAGGTCACCGTGTACGACACGCTGGACCACAGCATCGGCGGCGTGTCGCAACAAAGCAGTGGCTATGCGCCCCAGTTCAGCAGCCAGTACGGCTATGTGAACCTGTCGCAGTTGCCGGTGGTCAGCATCAATGGCATGGCCCCAGCGCCCGCACCGGCCTCCGCGCCCATGCAAGCCCCGGCTTTCAACAGCAACAACGACAGCAGCTATAGCAATAACAGCGGCAACAACAGCGGTTCCGCCAATGCGGGCGACGTGTTTGCCAGCATCGAAAAACTGGCCAGCCTGCAGGCCAAGGGCATCCTGACTTCGCAAGAGTTCGCCACCAAAAAGGCCGAACTGTTGAGCCGTCTGTAGTCCGCTTTCAGCCCCAGGCTCCGGCCCCCGCAAACCCGTACCAGGGTGGCGGGGGCTTTTTTGTGGGCCTTGCCTGGCCGTGCGGTGCCATGCCGCTGCGCAATGCTTCTGCTGGAATGTAAATGGGTTTGCTATCAAATAAATAGCTTTTCACGCCGATGGAATAAGCACAGAGGCCCGATTTCATGCCAAGTGCCAGACCCGTATCGACTGGCGCTGGTGTTACACGGCGGGCGGAATTTGCGCCAATCTGGTGCGATCTTTAGGCGCCCAACTCGCAAATACAGATACTTTTATCTATGGAATAAGGGTTTTTACTAGACTTCTATCGCATCAAAGTACAAGAACTAGCCTTTTTGGTATTGTTGTTTGAAGGGGGGCACTTCTACGATAGCGGCACCGATCAAGTGCATTGCATGTGCTTGCGGAATTCATCTAAAACCTCAGGAGACACTCCATGAAAATGAAATACTGCGCTGCCCTTGTCACCGCGATGTTCGCCTCTGCCGGCGCATTTGCCGCCACCGAATTGGTCATTGCCACCGTCAACAACGGCCACATGATCACGATGCAAAAGCTGACCAAGCACTTTGAAGCCGCGAATCCCGATATCAAGGTCAAGTGGGTCACCATGGAAGAAGCCGTGCTGCGCCAGCGCGTCACCACCGACATCGCCACCAAGGGTGGCCAGTTCGACGTGATGACCATCGGTCTGTACGAAGCCCCGATCTGGTCCAAAAAAGGCTGGTTGGCTCCTATCGTGACCGATGCCGCCTATGACATCGACGACATGCTGCCCGCTATCCGCAACGGCCTGTCCATGGAAGGCAAGCTGTACGCAGCCCCGTTCTACGGCGAAAGCTCGATGACCATGTACCGTGCCGACCTGGTCAAGGCCGCCGGCCTGACCATGCCTGCCAACCCCACCTGGGCGGAAATGGCCAACATCGTGGCCAAGATCAACGACCCGGCCAAGGGCGTGTACGGTCTGTGCCTGCGCGGCAAGCCAGGCTGGGGTGACAACATGGCTTTCCTGAGCACCATGGTCAACACCTACGGTGGTCAGTGGTTTGACATGGCCTGGAAGCCCCAGATCGACACCAAGCCCTGGCACGATGCCATCAACCAGTACGTCGATCTGATGAAGAAGTACGGCCCCCCCGGCGCTTCGGCCAACAGCTTCAACGAAAACCTGGCCTTGATGAACGAAGGCAAGTGCGGCGTGTGGATCGATGCCACCATTGCAGCTTCGTTCGTGAGCGATCCCAAGCAGTCCAAAGTGGCTGACAAGATGGCCTTCACCCAGGCTCCCCAGGCCGTGACTGCCAAGGGTTCCAACTGGCTGTGGTCGTGGAACCTGGCCGTGCCTGCATCCAGCAAGAAGCCTGCTGAAGCACAGAAGTTCATCACCTGGGCTACGTCCAAAGACTACGTGAACCTGGTGGCCAAGGAAGAAGGCTGGAACTCGGTGCCCACCGGTACCCGCAAGTCCACCTACGCCAACCCCGAGTTCCAGAAAGTGGCCAAGTTCGCCACCGAAGAGCTCAAGGCCATCAACAGCGCCAACCCCAACGACAGCACTTTGCCCAAGTCGCCGTATGTGGGCGTGCAGTACGCTGCGATTCCTGAGTTCCAGGCCATCGGTATCGCTGTGGGCCAGCAAATGAGCGCGGCTTTGTCGGGCAAGGTCACGGTGGATGCGGCTCTGAAGACGTCGCAAACCGCCGCCGAGCGTGAAATGACCAAGGGCGGTTACTACAAGAAGTAAAGCTCTGACCGGGTGCGTGAAAGGGTAGCGGCCCCGGCGGCTGCCCTCCACTGCCCCATGGACCGGCTTGCGCTGTGTACGCCTGGCGGGGTTGTTGGCTGATGGTTTTCAGACCGACAACTTCGTTCCGCTGGACCGCAGGTAACCCGAAAAATGGGCTTCAACCGTGGCTTCCCCTGTGGGTGGCCAGGGCTGCGGGCTCGCTCTTGAAAGCTACTACCATGAGTCGATTTCTTCCCCGTGCACTGATGGCCCCCTCCATCGTCACGCTCTTTCTGTGGATGATTGTTCCACTGGTGATGACGCTGTATTTCTCCGTCATCCACTACAACCTGATGCAGCCCGACGAAACCGGTTTCGTGGGCCTCGAGAATTTCCGCTACTTCATGTCCGACCCAGACTTCTGGCCGTCGGTGATGCATACCCTGCAGTTGCTGGGCTCGGTCGTTGTGATCACCGTGGTGTTGGGCATTGGCCTGGCGGTACTGGTGAACGAGCCGTTCCCGGGCCAGGGCATCGTGCGCGTGCTGCTGATCTCGCCCTTCTTCGTCATGCCCACCGTCAACGCACTGCTGTGGAAGCACATGATGATGAACCCGATTTACGGGGTGATGGCGCACGTCTGGCAGTTCTTTGGCCTCACGCCCATCGACTGGATGACCGACTTCCCGCTGCTGTCGGTGATCATCATGCTGTCGTGGCAATGGCTGCCGTTTGCCTGCCTGATCTTCATCACCTCGCTGCAGTCGCTGGACCGCGAGCAGATGGATGCCGCCGGTATGGACGGTGCCACCGGCCTGGACAAGTTCTACTACCTCGTGCTGCCCCACATGGGCCGCTCCATCGCGGTGGTGGTGATGATCGAAATGATCTTCTTGCTGAGCGTGTTTGCCGAAATCTTCACCACCACCGGTGGCGGCCCCGGCAACGACAGCACCAACCTGGCCTTCTTGATCTTCAAGCAGGCGCTGATGAACTTTGACGTGGGTGTGGCCTCGGCTGGTGCTTTGTTTGCGGTCATTCTGGCCAACATCGCCTCGGTGTTCCTGGTCAAGCTCGTCGGCAAGAACCTGGACTGAACGGGACCACCATCATGATGAAAAAAGTACCATTTCCGCTGTGGCGCACCGTGTTCTCCTGGGGCATTGCGCTGTTCCTGTTCTTCCCGCTGTTCTGGGTCGGCATCACCGCGTTCAAGACCGAGGGCCAGGCCATCGCCGGGCACCTGTTCTTCTCGCCCACGCTGGCCAGTTTTGCCGAAGTGCAAGAGCGCAGCAACTACCTGCTGTTTGCCAAGAACTCGCTGATCACCAGCCTGGGCTCTACCATTCTGGGCATCCTGATTGCCGTGCCTGCCGCCTACTCGATGGCCTTCTTCCCCACCAAGAAGACCCGCGACATCCTGCTGTGGATGCTGTCGACCAAGATGATGCCCGCCGTGGGTGCCCTGGTGCCGGTGTACGTGATGGCGCAGACCGTGGGCATGCTGGACTCGCTGACCGCCCTGGTCATTGTGTTCACCCTGTCCAACCTGCCCATCATGGTGTGGATGCTGTTCAGCGCCTTCAAGGAAGTCCCCAAGGACATTCTGGAAGCCGTGCGCCTGGACGGTGCCACCGTGTGGGAAGAGTTTCAGCACGTGATCCTGCCCCTCACCATGGGTGGCATTGCGTCCACCGGTCTGCTGTGTCTGGTGCTGTCGTGGAACGAAGCCTTCTGGGCCTTGAACCTGACCTCGGCCAACGCCGGTACGCTGGCTTCGCTGATCGCCTCGTACTCCAGCCCTGAAGGCCTGTTCTGGGCCAAGCTGTCGGCGGCCTCGCTGATGGCCATCGGACCCATCATTGTGTTTGGCTGGTTCAGCCAGAAACAACTCGTCCAAGGTCTTACCTTCGGCGCCGTCAAGTAACTGTTTCAACGTCCGGGGCCTGTGCCACAGGCTCTCCGGACAGCACCCCCATTCAAGGAACCATCATGTCATTTTTGCAACTCCGTGGTGTTGAAAAATTCTTTGGCGAGCACCGCGCCATCAAAGGTATCGACCTCGATATCAACAAAAACGAATTCATCGTCTTCGTCGGCCCCTCCGGCTGCGGCAAGTCCACCCTGCTGCGCATGATCGCCGGGCTGGAGTCCACCGACGGCGGCACCCTGCACGTCGATGGACGGGACATCACCCACCTGCCGTCCTCGCAGCGCGAGCTGGCCATGGTGTTCCAGAGCTACGCCCTGTACCCGCACATGACGGTGTTCGACAACATGTCCTTCGCCCTCAAGCTGGCCAAGGTGGCCCCGGACGAGATCAAGAAAAAGGTCGAGGCCGCCGCCGAAAAGCTCAACCTCACCGCCTACCTCAAGCGCACCCCCAAGGAGCTCTCCGGCGGCCAGCGCCAGCGCGTCGCCATTGGCCGCGCCATCGTCCGTGCACCGAAGATCTTCCTGTTCGACGAACCTTTGTCGAACCTGGATGCGGCTTTGCGTGGCCAGACCCGGGTCGAGATCCACAAGCTACACCGCGCCCTGGGCGTGACCACCATCTACGTGACCCACGACCAGGTCGAAGCCATGACCCTGGCCGACCGCGTGGTGGTGCTGCGCGACGGCGCCATTGAACAGGTGGGGGCTCCGCTGGAGCTGTACGACAAGCCCGCCAACCAGTTTGTGGCGCAGTTCATCGGCATGCCGTCGATGAACATCGTCAAGGCTGCCCAGCTGTCGCAGTTTGGCGCGCTGGCGGGCCAGGCGGCAGGCCGGGTTCCCAAGGACGGCCTGATCGGCGTGCGCCCCGAAGGCGTGCGGGTCTTGCCCGTGGGCAGCGCCGGGGTGCCCGGCAAGGTGGAGCTGATCGAAGCCCTGGGGGCCGACACCCTGATCCACGTGGACGTGATGGGCACGCAGATGATCTCGCGCCAGGCCGAGCGCACCAGCCTGCAGATCGGCGACCCGGTGACGCTGGAGTTCGACCTGAACACCCTGCATTGCTTTGACAGCGCGGGCCGCATGGTCGCCCTGGCCTGAGGAGTTGCCCAGAATGTCTGCAACCAACTACGTCATGCTGCACCTGGGCGTGGGCTCGTTCCACCGCGCCCACCAGGCGGTCTACATGCACAAGCTGCGCGCCAGTGGCGACACCCAATGGTCGCTGGCCGGTGGCAACACCCGCCCCGACATGCCCGAGACCATGGCCGCCCTGGCGGCCCAGGGCGGTGCCTACACGCTGGAAACCGTCACCCCCACCGACGAGCGCAGCTACGAGCGCATCGAGTCCATCCGCCAGATCGTGCCCTACGCGCCCGACCTGGCCGGGTTGATCCAGGTAGGGGCCGATGCCAACACCCGCATCATCTCCTTCACCGTCACCGAAGCCGGTTACTACCTGGATGCCCACGACCAGCTGGACCTGGGTTCTGCCGACCTGGCCGCCGACCTGGAGCGCGCCAAAAAAGGCCAGCCCGGCAGCTGCATCTACGCTGCACTCACCGCCATCCTGCGCGCGCGCATGGCCAGCGGCGGCGGCAAGGTCACGCTGCTGAACTGCGACAACCTGCGCCACAACGGCGACCGCGTGCGCAAGGGCCTGCTGTCCTTCATCCAACTGGTGGGCGACACCGCCTTGCACGCCTGGGTGCTGGCCAATACCACCTGCCCCAATGCCATGGTGGACCGTATCACGCCGCGCCCCGCGCCCGAGCTGCGGGGCCGCGTGCTGGCCGCCACCGGTTGGGACGACGGTGCCGCCATCATGGGCGAATCCTTCATCCAATGGGTCATTGAAGACAACTTCTGCAACGGCCGCCCGGCCTGGGAAGCCGTGGGCGTGCAGATGGTGGACTCGGTGGCCGCGTTCGAAGAGGCCAAGATCCGCCTGCTCAACGCCACCCACAGCTGCATCGCCTGGGCTGGCACGCTGGCGGGCTACACCTATATCCACGAAGGCACACACGACGCGCGCATCCGCAAAATGGCCTATGACTACGTCACCACCGACGTGATCCCCTGCCTGGATACGCCCGAGCACCCCTGCCCGCTGGACCTGCCCACCTACCGCGACGTGGTGCTGGACCGCTTTGGCAATGCTGCCATCCTCGACACCAACCAGCGCGTGGCGGCCGACGGCTTCTCCAAGATGCCCGGTTTCATTGCCCCCACGGTGCGCGAGTGCCTGGCCCAGGGCCGCAGCATCGATGCCGTGGCCGTGCTGCCCGCGCTGTTCCTGGCCTTCCTGCAGCGCTGGCACCGGGGCGAGCTGTCGTATGTCTACCAAGACCAGGCGATGGACCCGGCCGTGGCGCATGCCATGTGCGATGCCGCCGACC
Organism: Comamonadaceae bacterium OS-1; assembly: GCA_027923965.1. Taxonomy (NCBI): domain Bacteria; kingdom Pseudomonadati; phylum Pseudomonadota; class Betaproteobacteria; order Burkholderiales; family Comamonadaceae; species Comamonadaceae bacterium OS-1. Next base: position 3,821,491 of record AP026969.1, on the reverse strand, counting down.
CGGTGGTGGCGCTGGCGGGCAACGTGTCGTTCTGGGCCGAGCTGGCGGGCGATCCGCGCCTGGTGGCGGCGCTGCACAAGGCCAGTGCCCAGGTGCAGCAGTTCATGTTGAAAGCTTGAGCTTGCTGACCCCCACCATCCGTGCGTGAACAGGGATGGTGGTACTGTCACAGGTTCACAAGGAGATCACCATGGCCAGCGTTCGACAACGTGACCGCGAACCCGAGCTGGAACACGACCTGGGCCGCCACTTGACACTGGGCTACGAGCCGCTGGAAATGCCCGGCAGCCTGCGTTATCTGGAGCACGGCATCCCCACGCCGCTGGTGCGCTGGCACCAGCACGAGGAGTGCGAACTGCACCTCATCGTCGAGACCCGGGGCAAGCTGTTCGTGGGCGACTACATCGGCCACTTCGAGCCCGGCAACCTGGTGCTCACCGGCCCGCGCCTGCCGCACAACTGGATCAGCAGCGACGGCTCGGACGAGGTGGTGCATTTGCGCGACATGGTGCTGCAGTTTTCTGAAGCGCCGTTGCGCCAGGCCGGAGCCGAAGTGGGCGAGCTGCACAGCGTGCTGCCCCTGCTGGAGCGGGCCCGCCACGGCATTGAATTCTTCGACATGAGCGATATCGCCCGTGACGCGCTGGGGCGCATCAAGACCAGCTACGGCATGGCCCGGTATGGCGAATTCCTGATCCTGCTGGACCAGTTGGCCCGCTGCACCGACTACCGCCTGTTGTCCACGGTGCAGATGCAAAGTTTTGACGACGATGCCTCGCTGGCGCAGATCAGCGGCGTGGTCAGCTACCTCACCGAGCATAGCGCCGACCAGTTCACCATGGCCGAGGTGGCAGCCCGCGTCAACATGACCGAGAGCCAGTTTTCCCGCTACTTCCGCCGTGCCACCGGCAACACATTTACCGACTTCGTGAACCGCCTGCGCATCAACCGTGCCTGCCAGTTGCTGATGGAAACCGACCGCTACATCAACAACGTCTGCTACGACGTGGGCTTCAACAACGTGGCTAATTTCAACCGCCGTTTCATGCAGATCAAAGGCATGACCCCCAAAGACTACCGCCGCCAGGCCGAAGCAAGATTTGGCAATAAAAATTGAGAACACCCCCATGTATTTAGGACTCGACCTCGGCACCTCCGAACTCAAAGCACTGCTGTTGGCCGACGACCACCGCGTGGTGGCCGTGGCGCATGCGCAGCTCACCGTGCAGCAGCCCCAGCCCCTGTGGTCCGAACAAGACCCGCACAGCTGGTGGCGCGCGCTCGAATCGGTGATGGACCAGCTGGCCGCCAGCCATCGGGCAGATTTGTCTGCCGTGCGGGCCATCGGCCTGTCGGGCCAGATGCACGGTGCGGTGCTGCTGAACGCGCAAGACAAGGTGTTGCGCCCGGCGATTTTGTGGAACGATGGCCGCAGCGGTGCCGCCTGCGTGGCCCTGACCGAGGCCGTGCCCGAGGTGGCCGCCATCACCGGCAACCTGGCCATGCCCGGCTTTACCGCGCCCAAGCTGTGGTGGCTGCGCGAGCACGAGCCTGAGATCTTCAAGCAAACCGCCCGCGTGCTGCTGCCCAAAGACTATCTGCGCCTGCTGCTGACCGGCGAGGCCGTGACCGACTGCTCCGATGCCTCCGGCACCCTGTGGCTGGACGTGGGCGAACGCGCCTGGTCGCCCAAGCTGCTGGCGGCCTGTGGCCTGAGCGAAGCGCACATGCCCCGCGTGGTCGAAGGCAGTGCCGTATCTGCTGGTCTGTCTGCCAGCATCGCCATCCGCTGGGGCCTGCGGGCCGGTCTGCCGGTGGCCGGTGGTGGGGGCGACAACGCCGCCAGCGCTGTGGGCATGGGCGTGGTGTCGCCAGGGCAGGGCTTTGTGTCGCTGGGCACCTCGGGTGTGGTGTTTCTGGCCACCGACACGTTCCGGCCCAACCCGGCGCAGGCGGTGCACGCCTTTTGCCACGCGCTGCCCAACCGCTGGCACCAGATGTCGGTGATGCTGTCGGCCGCCAGCGCGGTGAGCTGGGCCACCAAGCTGCTGCGCTATGACAACGAAGCCGCCCTGCTGGCCGCAGCCGCCCAGGTGTCGCCCGGCGCCCGCGCCAATGCACCGTTGTTTTTGCCCTACTTGTCGGGCGAGCGCTCGCCGCACAACAACCCGAACGCCCAGGGCGTGCTGTTCGGCCTGACCCACAGCCACGACACGGCGGCCATTGCCTATGCCGTGGTGGAGGGCGTGAACTTCGGCCTGTGCGATGGCTGGCGCACCCTGGCCACCGACCAACCGATTGGCGCGCTGTCGGTGGTGGGCGGCGGTGCCCGCAGCGCCTGGTGGTCGCAGGAGCTGGCCAACACCCTGGGTGTGCCGCTGGTCACGCAAGAGGGCGGTGCCACCGGCGGGGCCCTGGGCGCGGCACGTCTGGCCTGGCTGGCCGATGGCGGCGTGGAAGCCAATGTGTGTCTGAGCCCGCCTGTGGCCCAGCGCTTCGAGCCGGTGGCGCAGGGCGCTGCCGAGGCCGCCCGTTACGCGCGCTTCCGGGCGTTGTACCAAGCCCTGAAGCTTAGTTTCTAGAAATAGTGGTCTTTTATGCCTCCAACGCTTATTCCATAAGCGTGAGGAGCTACTGAATGCATAGCATTTAGCGGCTGGGCCACAATCGTGCATGCCCCACCCCTCCGCCCACGACTGGCAGGTGCTCCACATCCATCCCGCCGCCCCGGCCAAACCCGCCGTGGGCGCGCCGTGCAATGGCTGCGGCGTATGCTGCCTGTCGGCTCCGTGCCCGCTGGGCATCCTGCTGTCGGGTCGGCGCCGTGGCGCGTGCGCGGCTTTGCGTTGGGACGACGCACAGGCCCGCTATCTGTGCGGTGCCATCGCCCAACCCGCCACGGTGCTGGGTCCGCGCTGGCGTTGGGCGGCTCCGGTGCTGGGGCGTTGGGCGCGGCGCTGGGTGGCCGCGGGCATTGGCTGTGATTCGACGCTGGAAGTGGATCGTCAGGCCTGATGCTTTTGCCTGAACACCAGGTGCCGGGCCGTCAGGTAGTTGGACAGCAGGCCCGCGCAGCTACCGAAGGCCACGCCTAGGGCCGCCTTGCCGGGCAGGTCAATCCAGTGCAGGGTGGCCACATAGGCGGCGTAGTTCAACACCGCCCCGCCCAGCATCGACACCATGTAGCGCAGGTACTGCTGCCAAGCCGACGCGGTGTCGGCACCACCCGCCTGGAAGGTGTAGCGCCGGTTCAGCCACCAGGTGGCGGTGGCCGCCGCGGTAAACGACAGCACCCGCGCCCCGTACCAGCCCAAGGCCCAGGCCGTGGCATACAGCACCGCCATGTCCACGCCCAGACCGACGATGCCGACTACGCAAAAGCGCAAAAACTGGGGCGAGGGCTTCATGCCGCGTTAAGCCTGCTTCAGCCCGCGTTTTGCAGCGCCAGGCCCGCGTGCTCGCGCAGCGGGTGGAAATGGATCTTCGGGAAGCGCTCTTGCGCCAGCCGCACGTCGTAGGGCGAGGTGCACAGGTAGGCCAGGGTTTCGGCCGCGTCATTCGCCATGCGCATGGGGTAGGCATCGGTGAAGGCGCGCAGCTCGGCCGGGGTGTCGGCGGTAATCCAGCGCGCACCGGTGTACTGGCAGCCTTCCAGCCGTACGTCGGCATCGTATTCTGATTTGAGGCGGTGCTGCACCACTTCAAACTGCAACTGGCCCACGGCACCCAGCAGCATAGGCCCGCCCACATTGGGGCGGAACACCTGGATGGCACCTTCTTCGCCCAGCTGGGCCAGGCCCTGCTGCAGCTGCTTGGTGCGCAGCGGGTTCTTCAAGATCACGGTCATGAACAGCTCGGGAGCAAAGAAGGGCAGGCCGGTGAACTGCAGGCTGGCGCCGTCGGTGATGGTGTCGCCCAGCTGCACGCCGCCGTGGGTGGTAAAGCCGATGATGTCGCCCGCATAGGCCTCGTCCACCGCCTCGCGGCGCTGGCTCAGAAAGGTCACCACGCTGGTGGGGCGCAGCTCTTTGGCGGTGCGCTGCACGCGCAGTTTCATGCCCGGCGTGTACTTGCCCGAGGCCATGCGCACAAAGGCGATGCGGTCGCGGTGCGCCGGGTCCATATTGGCCTGCACCTTGAACACCACACCGGCGAAGGCCTTGTCTTCGGGCTGGATTTCTTTGACCACCGGCTGGCGGTTCACCAGCGTGGTGCTGGTGCGCGGCTGGGGCGGCGGGGCCAGATCGACCAGCGCGTCCAGCACTTCCATCACCCCGAAGTTGTTCACCCCGGAGCCGAAGAAAACGGGGGTCTGCTTGCCCGCCAAAAAGGCCTCCAGGTCCCAGGCGGGGGAAGCCCCGGCAGCCAGTTCCATGCTTTGCTCGGCCGATTCAAATTCGGCCCCAAAGCGCTTGAGCAGCTCGGTGCGGTTGTCCAGGGCGATGGTCTCGAACTCTTGCGGCAGGCGTTCCTTGCCCGAGTCGAACACCGTCATGGTCTGGGTGCGCAGATTCATGATGCCGCCAAAGCTCTTGCCCTGGCCCACCGGCCAGGTCATGGGCACGCAGGGCATGCCGAGTTCGCGCTCGATCTCGTCCAGGATGTCCAGCGGCTCGCGCACTTCGCGGTCCATCTTGTTGACGAAGGTGATGATGGGCGTGTCGCGCTGGCGGCAGACCTCGATCAGGCGGCGGGTTTGCGCCTCCACCCCGTTGGCCGCGTCGATCACCATCAGGGCCGAGTCCACCGCGGTCAGCACGCGGTAGGTGTCTTCCGAGAAGTCTTTGTGGCCGGGGGTGTCGAGCAGGTTGATCACGTGGTCGCGGTACAGCATCTGCATGACCGACGAGGCCACCGAGATGCCGCGCTGCTTTTCAATCTCCATCCAGTCGCTGGTGGCGTGGCGGGTGGCCTTGCGCGCCTTGACCGAGCCCGCAATCTGGATCGCGCCCGAGAACAGCAGCAGCTTTTCGGTCAGCGTGGTTTTACCCGCATCCGGGTGGGAAATGATCGCAAACGTGCGGCGGCGGCGGGTTTCGGAGGCGTAAGACAAGGTGGTTTCCAGAGCAAAACGGGGCGCTACCAGGCAGGTAGGCAACCCGCGATTTTAACCAGGGCGGCCCAAAATCGGCTGGAGGCCGTAACCACCCTGCCAAACCATGGCTGCTCTTAACGTCGGCACCCATGCAAGTTGGCACACTGTTTGCATCTCGTCTTGGATACAAGATGGGATGTTTCAACATGGTGCAAGCCCCAACGCAGAACATTGGTACCGCCGCCGCAGCCTGGTTGTCGCGCAGTGCGTCCCCCATCGCGGGCGCGGCGCACGGCCCCTTGGCGGGTTTGCGCTTTGCGGTCAAGGACAACATCGACGTGCTGGGCCTGCCCACCACTGCCGCTTGCCCCGCCTTTGCCTATGCGCCCACTGCGCATGCCAGCGTGGTGCACAAGCTGCTGCAAGCCGGTGCATCGCTGCTGGGAAAAACCAATCTGGACCAGTTTGCCTGCGGCCTGAACGGCACGCGCTCGCCTTATGGCGCGGTGCCGAATGCGTTCAACGCCGCCTACGTGTCGGGCGGCTCCAGCTCGGGTTCGGCCTATGTGGTGGCCACCGGGCAGGTGGACTTTGCGTTGGGCACCGACACCGCCGGGTCGGGCCGCGTGCCCGCCGGGTTGAACAACATCGTTGGCATCAAGCCGTCCAAGGGCCTGGTCAGCACCCGGGGGCTGGTGCCTGCGGCGCAAAGCGTGGACTGCGTGTCCATCTTCGCGCGCAGCGTGGGCACTGCCGCCCAGGTGCTGCAGGCCGCCATGGGCTACGACCCGCTGGACCCGTTTTCGCGTTCATTGGCCTTGGCCAGCAGCCCCTTTCCGGCGCAGTTTCGCTTTGGCGTGCCCGACACCCTGGCCTTTTTTGGCGACACCGCAGCCGAAGCGGCCTTCCAGCAGGCCATCTACCAGCTGCGCGACCTGGGCGGCACGCCCGTCACCATTGCCTACGCCCCGCTGGCGGCCGCGGCCGCGCTGCTGTACGACAGCGCACTGGTGGCCGAGCGCTATGCCGCCGTGCGCGGCTTCTTTGATGCGCACGAGGCCGAGGTCATCGAGCCGGTGCGCAGCATTCTGGCCAGCGGGCGGGGCTACAGCGCCGCCGATCTGGTCGATGCCCAAGTGCGTTTGCGGGTCTACGGCCAGCAGGCCGCCACCATGTGGGGCGGTATCGACGTGCTGTTGGTGCCCACCGCACCCACGCACTACACCATTGCGCAGATGCAGGCCGACCCGGTGGTGCTGAACCGCAACCTGGGTGCGTACACCAACTTCGTCAACCTGCTGGATTACGCCGCCATCTCCGTGCCCAGCAGCCTGCGCGCCGACGGCCTGCCGTTTGGCATCACGCTGATCGGCCCCTGCGGTAGCGACTGGCAGCTGGCCGAGCTGGGCCAGCGCTACCACCATGCCAGCGGCATGCTGCAGGGGGCGCTGGATCTGCCCTTGCCTGCGCCACAGCCATTGCCCGGCCTCCAGCCGCAGGCCGTTGTCAAGGTGGCGGTGGTTGGAGCCCATCTGTCCGGCATGCCTTTGAACAGCCAGTTGACCGAGCGCCAGGCCCGCCTGGTTGCCAGCACCACGACCGCGCCGGACTACCAGCTGTTTGCCCTGCCCGGTACCGTGCCGCCCAAGCCCGGTTTGCTGCGCGTCGCGCCCGGCCAGGGCACAGGCATTGCCGTGGAGGTGTGGGAGATGCCGGTGGCGCACTACGGCTCTTTTGTGGCGCTGATTCCGGCCCCGCTGGGCATAGGCACGCTGGTGCTGGCCGATGGCAGCAGCGTGCAGGGCTTTATCTGCGAGCCGCAGGCACTGGCGGGGGCGCGGGATATCAGCCACTGGGGCGGATGGCGCGCGTATGTCCAAGGGGAGTTGCAGAAATGACCGAACACGAGCTGGAAACCTACGTCGATGCGGCAGCCGCAGCCATTGGCCTGGAATTAGGTATATCGCGCCCCGGCGTGCTGCGCTACTTCGCCCTGGCCTCGGGCTTTGCCGACATCGTGAATGCCACGCCCCTGACCGTGCACGATGAATCGCCCATGGCCTTTATTCCCGTCACGCCCAGGAGCAGTCCATGACCGCCGACTGGTGGCAGCAAGACGCAGCCAGCATGGCCCGGGCCGTGGCGGCCCGCGAGGTGACGGCCACGCAACTGGTGCAGGCCTGCCTGGACCGCATTGCGGCTACCGACAGCCGCGTCAACGCCTTCACCGACGTGGTGCAAGCCCGGGCTCTGCAGCGTGCCGCGCAGATCGACGCGGGCCTGGCGGATGGCAGCCAGGCGACGCTGCCCTTGCTGGGCGTGCCCTTCGCGGTGAAAAATCTGTTCGACATTGCCGGGCTGCGCACGCTGGCGGGCTCCAAGATCGAGCGCGACAGCGCCCCCGCCACGGCCGACGGCCTGCTGGTGCAGCGCATGGAGGCGGCAGGGGCCATCCTGGTCGGCGCGCTGAACATGGACGAATACGCCTACGGCTTCACCACCGAGAACACCCACGAGGGTGCCTGCCACAACCCGCACGACCTGGCCCGCACCGCAGGCGGCTCCTCGGGCGGCTCGGGCGCAGCGGTGGCGGCGGGGCAGGTGCCGCTGGCGCTGGGCTCGGACACCAATGGCTCCATCCGCGTGCCCTCGTCGATGTGCGGCGTGTTCGGCCTCAAGCCCACGTTTGGGCGCTTGCCGCGCACCGGCAGCTTTCCGTTCGTCACCAGCCTGGACCACCTGGGCCCGTTTGCCCGCAGCGTGCGCGACCTGACCCTGGCCTATGACGCAATGCAGGGTTGTGAAGAAAACAGCCCGTTTGTGGACGCTGGATGCGCACAACGTGCTACAGAAACGGTAGTCACTGAGCTGGACTTGGGTATTGCCGGACTGCGCATTGGCGTGCTGGGCGGCTATTTCCATGACAACGCCTTGCCCCCCGCCCGCGCCGCCGTGGCCGCTGTGGCGCAGGCACTGGGCGCGCACGACACAGTGGAGCTGCCCTGGGTCGAAGCAGGCCGTGCCGCCGCCTTCCTGCTCACCAACTCCGAAAGCGCAGCCCTGCACCTGGACAACCTGCGCCGCCGCCCGCAAGACTTTGAACCCCTGTCGCGCGACCGCTTTCTGGCCGGTGCGCTGATCCCCGCCGCCTGGGTGGCTCGCGCCCAGCGGGTGCGCCGCCGCTACGCCCAGGCCGCCGCCCAGGTGTTTGAAAAATACGACCTGCTGCTCACGCCCGCCACGCCCTGCGCTACCACGCTTCTGGGCACCGAGCGGCTGGACCTGAATGGTCGCGACTTGCCGCTGCGCCCCAACATCGGCGTGCTGACCCAGCCCATCTCCTGCATCGGCCTGCCGGTATGCGCCGTGCCGGTGTGGGGCATGGACCCGCAGCTGCCGCATTTGCCCATCGGCGTGCAGGTGATTGCCGCGCCCTGGCGCGAAGACCTGGTGCTGCGCGCCGCCGCCGTGCTGGAGGCCGCGGGCGTGTGCCGCGCCCCGGTCGCCCATCTCTGAAGGAAACCCATGGACTACGCCATCAACCTGCCCGACGTATTGGCCGAAGTGCAGGCCGTGTTTGACCGCTACGAGGATGCCCTGGTGCACAACCGCGTGGCCGTGCTGGACGCACTGTTCTGGGACAGCCCGCACACCCTGCGCTATGGCGGCACCGAAAACCTGTACGGCTTCGAGGCCATCCAGGCCTTCCGCGCAGGCCGTCCGGCCCAGGGCCAGCAGCGCCGCCTGCTCAAGACCGTCATCACCACCTACGGCCACGACTTTGCCACCGCCAATGTGGAGTTTTTGCGCGATGGCGGCACCCGCACCGGCCGCCAAAGCCAGACCTGGCTGCGCATGCCTGCAGGCTGGAAAGTGGTGGCGGCGCACGTCAGTCTGCTGGAGTAGCGCCTAGGCACGCATTTTGCATCCTCACTTGTATCCAAGAAGGATTCTGTTTTACGCACCGTTTTGATCCAAACCCACGCTGTCAACACCGAAAGGACTGCCATGACCACCTTCAACCGCCGCGACTCCCTGAAAACCATCGCCGCCCTGGGCGCTGCCAGCACGCTGGGTGGTCTGGGCAGTTTGGCCCGGGCGCAGACACCGCTGACCATCGGCGTGATCTACGTCGGCCCGCGTGACGACTACGGCTACAACCAGTCGCAGGCGGCGGCAGCGGCCGAGGCCAAGAAGCTGCCCGGCATCAAGGTGGTGGAAGAAGAGAACGTGCCCGAAACCTCGGCGGTGCAAAAAACCATGACCGGCATGATTGCGCAAGACGGTGCCAAGCTGCTGTTTCCCACCTCGTACGGCTACTTCGACCCCCATGTCTTGGCGCTGGCCGCCAAGTACCCCGACGTGCGCTTCTCGCACTGCGGCGGCATGTGGACCGAGGGCAAGCACCCCAAGAACGTGGGCAGCTTCTTTGGCTACATCGACGAATGCCAGTTTCTGAACGGTGTGATCGCCGGGCACATGAGCAAGAGCGGCAAGATAGCCTTCTTAGCGGCCAAGCCGATCCCGCAGGTGCTGCGCAACATCAACGCCTTCACCCTGGGTGCGCGCTCGGTCAAGCCCGGCATCACCTGCAGCGTGATCTTCACCGGCGACTGGTCCATGGCGGTGAAAGAGGCCGAGGCCACCAACAGCCTGGCCGACCAGGGCTGCGATGTGTTCACCATGCACGTGGACGGCCCCAAGGTCATCGTGGAAACCGCCGCCAAGCGCGGCAAGATGGTCTGCGGCTACCACGCCAGCCAGGCCAAGCTGGCCCCCAATGCCTACCTCACCGGTGCGGAGTGGAACTGGTTCACCGCCTACAAGACCGCCATCGACGCGGCCCAGTCCGGCAAGCCGCACCCCAACTTTTTGCGCGGCGGCCTGAAAGACGGCTATGTGAAAACATCGCCCTACGGTGCCATGGTGACCGATGCCGCCAAGAAGCAGGCCGACGGCACCAAGGCGCAGATGCTGGCCGACAAGTTCGACATCTTCAAGGGCCCGCTGAAGGACAACAAGGGCAAGGAGGTCATCGCCGCAGGCAAGGTCTTCAAGCAGACCGATCCGGTCTTGGAAAGCATGAACTACCTGGTTGAAGGCGTGCAAGGCAGTTTCTAAGCCACGGCCATGAAAGACATCCTGCTGCCGACCTCGGCCATCGCGCTGGCGCTGCTGCTGTTCGGTGTGTTCGTCTGGTTCGCCGGGGTCAACCCCGCGGACATGTGGCTGACCCTGTTCAAGGGCGCGTTCGGCGACTGGTTTTCGTGGCAAAACACGTTGCAGCGCTCCGCACCGCTGATGCTCACAGCCCTGTGCGTGGCGCTGCCTGCGCGGGCCGGGCTGGTCATCATCGGCGGGGAAGGCGCTTTGGTGCTGGGCGGCCTGGCCTGTGCCGCCGCAGGCACCCTGCTGCCGCTACCGGCCAACCTGCTGGGCACCGCGCTGGCCTGCGCCGTGGGTGCGCTGGCCGGGGCGCTGTGGATCGTGCTGGCGGGCTGGCTGCGGCAGGCGCGGGGCATCAACGAAACCATCAGCAGCCTGCTGCTGGCCTACATCGCCATCGGCATCTTCAAGCACCTGGTGGAAGGCCTGTTGCGCGACCCCGCCAGCCTGAACAAACCCGCCACCCACTCCCTGCCCGAGGGCATGCTGATCACCGGCATTGCGGGCTCGGACGTGCACTGGGGCCTGGTGCTGGGCGTGCTGGCCTGCGTGGCCCTGGGGCTGTGGCTGCGCTGGACGGCATCGGGCTTCTCGATCCGCGTGGTGGGTGGCAACCCGCGCGCGGCGCAACTGGTGGGCCTGCCCGCCACGCAACTGATCTTGACGGCCTGCGCCCTGGGCGGTGCCGGTGCCGGGTTGGCCGGAGCGGTAGAAGTGGCGGCGGTGCACACCAATGCCAACGCCTCGCTGATCTCAGGCTACGGCTACGCGGGCATCCTGGTGTCCTTCATCGCCCGGCACAACCCGGTGGCCATCGTGCCGGTGGCTATTTTGTTCGGCGGTTTTGGTGCCGCAGGCAGCCTGCTGCAGCGCCGCCTGGGCCTGCCGGACGCGTCGGTGATGGTGCTGCAAGGCATTGCCTTTGTGCTGATCCTGGCCAGCGAAGCGCTGCGCGACGTGGACTGGAAAACGGTGTTTGCCAGGATGCGTAAACCGGTGGAGGCCACATGACTGCAGACCAATGGGTAGCCTTGTTTGCGGGGATCATCGGCGGCGCATTGCGGGTCGGCACGCCGTTCCTGTTCGTGAGCCTGGGCGAATGCCTCACAGAAAAATCCGGCCGCATCAACCTGGGGTTGGAGGGCGTGCTGGTGCTGTCGGCCATGACGGCTTTTGGCGGTGCCTACCTCACCGGTTCGCCCTGGCTGGGTGTGCTGGCCGGGGCGATGGCGGGCGCGCTGCTGGCTACCTTGCACGGCGTGCTGTGCTCGCTGCCACGGGTCAACGATGTCGCTACCGGCATTGCGCTGATGCTGCTGGGCACGGGGCTGGCCTTCTACCTGGGCAAGCCTTTGATCCAGCCCCAGGCACCGCAGATTCCGGCCATCGCCCTGGGTGGCTGGAGCGACTCCACCGTGGTGCAGGCGGCCTTGCAGATCAATGCGCTGCTGCCCATTGGCATCGCCTTGGCCGTGGCTTTGTGGTGGGCGTTTGCGCGCACCCGCTGGGGCCTGCTGGTACGGCTGGCGGGCGACTCGGCCAATGCCACGCGGGCGCTGGGCTATTCGGTGTCGGGCATTCGCATCGCGGCCACGGCGGCGGGGGGATTCATGGCCGGTTTGGGCGGTGCGTCGCTCACCTTGTTTTACCCCGGTAGCTGGAACGAGGGCATCTCCAGCGGCCAGGGCCTGATCGCGGTGGCGCTGGTGATTTTTGCGCGCTGGAGCCCCCTGCGCTGCGTGGGCGCGGCCCTGCTGTTCGGCGGCGCGGGGGCTATCGGCCCGGCCATGCAGTCGGTGGGCATAGGCTGGGGCTACCACTTGTTCAATACCGTGCCTTATGTGCTGACCCTGGTGATTCTGGTGCTGACCTGCAAACCCGGCAGCGTGGCCGTGGGCAGCCCGGGCGAACTGTCTTCGGTGCGCTGAGATGGACGTGCATTTTTTGATGCAACGCTGTGGGGGGCATTCGGGGCGGGCCCACGCCGACGGTGTGCTCTGCTCCGCGAATGTCCCCCGCCCGGCCTATGGCCGAGGCTCCTCCTTTATTTCGCTGCGCAGAGCACACCATCGTCGCGAGCCAATAGAGCGGTGCCAAGTGCCCTCGGCCCGTTGCTTAAACACCAGCCTCCTGAACGCATGCGAGCACACGACATGACATCTCTTTTCGTGCATGCCAATCCCTACGCCTGGCCGTACAACGGTGACCTACGGCCTGACAACACGGCGCTGGTCGTGATCGACATGCAGACCGACTTTTGTGGCGTGGGCGGCTATGTGGACGTGATGGGCTACGACATCGGCCTGACCCGCGCGCCCATCGCCCCGATTGCCGCCGTGCTGGCCCGGCTGCGGCCCCTGGGCTACCACATCATCCATACCCGCGAAGGGCACCGGCCCGACCTGGCCGACCTGCCTGCCAACAAGCGCTTGCGCTCGCGGCAAATCGGCGCGGGCGGTGTCGGCATTGGCGACCCCGGGCCCTGCGGGCGCATCCTGGTGCGCGGCGAACCCGGCTGGGAGATCATTCCCGAGCTGGCCCCGTTGCCTGGCGAGGTGGTGATCGACAAGCCCGGCAAGGGCTCGTTCTATGCCACCGACCTGGACATGGTGCTGCGCCTGCGTGGCGTGCAAAACCTCATCCTGGCCGGCATCACCACCGACGTGTGCGTGCACACCACCATGCGCGATGCCAACGACCGGGGCTACGAGTGCCTGCTGCTGTCCGACTGCACGGCAGCCACCGACCCAGCCAACCACCAGGCGGCGCTGAACATGGTGACCATGCAGGGCGGTGTGTTCGGTGCGCATGCCACGTCTGCCGCGCTGTTGGCTGCTGTCTAACCCCAAGGAACCCCATGGCCCCCGACTCCACTCCCATCGGCGCGCTCCCGGCAGGCACCGGCGCGCTGGCGCTGGACACCTATTTGCTGACCAAGCGCTTCGGCAGCTTCACCGCCATGGACAGCGTCACCATGCGGGTCGAACCCGGCACGGTGCACGCCCTGCTGGGCGAAAACGGCGCAGGCAAAAGCACCCTGGTGAAATGCGTGGCGGGCTTCCAGCGCGCGGAAGAGGGCAGCATCCTGATCGACGGGCGCGAGCAGGACATTGCCAACCCCATCGTGGCGCGCAGCCTGGGTATCGGCATGGTCTATCAGCACTTCACGCTGGCACCGGGCATGACGGTGGCCGAGAACCTGCTGCTGGCCGGGGGCACCCTGCCTGCGGTGATCGACTGGACCGCCAAGCGCGCCGAGCTCAAGGCCTTTCTGGCCACCACGCCCTTCAGCCTGGACCTGGATGCCCGCCCGGCCGAACTGGCGGCGGGCGAAAAGCAGAAGCTGGAGTTGCTCAAGCAGCTGTACCTCAAACCCCGCCTGCTGATCCTGGACGAGCCCACCTCGGTACTCACCCCGCAAGAGGCCGACGAGGTGCTGGGCCACGTGCGCGCCTTCGCCCAGAGCGGCCAGTGCAGCGTGCTCATCATCACCCACAAGTTCCGCGAAGTGCTGGCCTATGCCGATGGCGTGACCGTGCTGCGCCGTGGCAAAGCGGTGCACCACGACCGGGTGGCCGGTGCTGCACCGCAGGAACTCACCCGCACCCTGGCCCAGGCCATGATGGGCGAAAGTTCTGAACAAAATACGGCCTCTCCGCCAGTCGCTCTAGCAAAGTTTGCTGCAAAAACAGTAGCAAATGATGCGCCCGTCGCTCTGCAGGTAGACAACTTGCAAGCCCAGGGCGATCGCGGAACTTTGGCCCTGCACGGCCTGAGCCTGCAGGTGCGCAAGGGCGAAATCCTGGGCGTGGCCGGGGTCTCGGGCAACGGCCAGCGCGAGCTGGTGGAGGCGCTGGTGGGCCAGCGCGCCCGCCTCAGTGGCCGGGTGGAGGTGATGGGCGAGCACTACGCCGCCCGCCGCGCCGACAACCGCCGCCTCAAGGTGCGCAGCCTGCCCGAAGAGCCCTTGCGCAATGCCTGCGTGGGCGATCTATCGGTGGCCGAGAACATGGCGCTGCGCGACTTTGACCAGCCGCCGCTGAACCTGGGCGGCTTGCTGCGCTTTGGCACCTGGCGCAACCGGGCGCGCGACTGGATTCAGGAATATGGTGTGAAGACGCAAGGCGAGGGCGCGCCCATCCGCAGCCTGTCGGGCGGCAATGTGCAGCGTGCCGTGCTGGCCCGCGAGCTGGCGGGCGAGATCAATGTGCTGATTGCGGCCAACCCGGTGTTCGGCCTGGACTTTGCCGCCGTGGCCGAAATCCACAGCCGCATCCTGGGCGTGCGCGACCGCGGCGGCGCGGTGCTGCTGATCAGCGAAGACCTGGACGAGCTGCTGGAGCTGGCCGACCGCATCGTGGTCATGAGCGAAGGCCGCATCGTGTTTGAAACCCCCGCCGCCACCGCCGAGCGCCACATCCTCGGCGCGCACATGGGCGGCGGCCATGACCACCACCAGGAGGCTGCATGAACATCCCCGCACTGCCGTTCGACTACCCGCTGGACCTGCCCCACGCCGCCCTGGTCATCATCGACATGCAGCGCGACTTCATCGAGCCCGGCGGCTTCGGGGACACGCTGGGCAACAACGTGGCCCTGCTGGAGGCCATCGTGCCCGCCTGCCAGGCCATGCTGGCCGCCTGGCGCAGCGCAGGCGGCCTGGTGGTGCACACCCGCGAGGCGCACCGGCCCGACCTGTCCGACTGCCCGCCGGCCAAGCTGAACCGGGGCAACCCGGCGCTGCGCATCGGCGATGTGGGGGCCATGGGCCGCATCCTGGTGGCGGGCGAGCCGGGCAACCAGATCATCCCGGCGCTGGCCCCGGCGGACGGGGAGATCGTTATCGACAAACCCGGCAAAGGTGCGTTTTATGCCACCGGCCTGCACGAGATGCTGCAAGAGCGCGGCATCGGGCAGCTGCTGTTCATGGGCGTAACCACCGAGGTCTGCGTGCAGACCAGCATGCGCGAGGCCAACGACCGCGGCTATGACGGCCTGCTGCTGGAAGACTGCACCGAGAGCTACTTCCCGCAGTTCAAGGCTGCCACGCTGGAGATGGTGCGCGCCCAGGGCGGTATCGTCGGCTGGACGGCACTCAGCACGGCGGTATTGCGGGCATTGGCCGCCCTGTGAAAGCCGCTGGGCCGCAACTGCTAAAGTTTGCCCCGTGCACTCCCTGACTCCCACCCCCACTCCCCCCGCAGAACCCACCGTATACCGCTCGCGCGCCGACGAGGTCTATGCCCAGCTCAAGCGCGACGTAGGCGAATTCACCCTGGTCCCCGGCGACCGATTTACCGAAAACGAGATCAGCGAGCGCCTGGGCGTGTCGCGCACCCCTGTGCGGCAGGCGCTGATCCGGCTGCAGCAAGAGGGCTATGTGGAGGTGCTGTTTCGCAGCGGCTGGCGCGTGCTGCCGTTCAATTTCGAGCAGTTCGAGCAGCTCTACGACCTGCGCATGGTGCTGGAAACCACCGCTGCCCACCGTCTGTGCGAAGGCGGCGCGGGCGCGGGGGCACCGCACATCCAGATCGACCACGCGCTGCTGGAGGAACTGGTGGCCATCTGGCTGGTGCCGGTGGCCCAGCGCAGCACCGACGGCATTGCCGTGGCCCGCTGGGACGAAGAATTCCACTGCGCCCTGGTGCGCGCCGCGGGCAACACCGAAATGGCCCGCGTGCACAGCGACGTGACCGAGCGCATCCGCATCATCCGGCGGCTGGACTTCACCAAGCAGGCGCGCATTACCGCCACGTATGAGGAGCACGCCAAGATCCTCAAGGCCATCCGCAGCCACCGCGGCGACCAGGCCGCCATGCTGCTGCGCGCCCACATCCAGAGCAGCCAGGCCGAGGTGCGCAAGATCACCTTGCACCAGGTGCATGTGGCCAGGCAGGCGGCAGCTTCTTAGGTTGTTGGGGTGCGCAGCTCGCGGCGCAAGATCTTGCCCACGTTGGACTTCGGCAGGTCCTTGCGGAACTCGATGCTCTTGGGCATCTTGTAGCCGGTGAGGTTCTGCTTGCAGAACAGTAGCACGTCGGCTTCGGTCAGGGCCGGGTCGCTCTTCACGATGAACACCTTGATGGCCTCGCCCTGTTTCTCGTCGGGCACGCCGATGGCTGCGCATTCCACCACGCCGGGGCAGAGCGAAATGACGTTTTCCAGCTCGTTGGGGAACACGTTAAAGCCGCTGACCAAAATCATGTCTTTTTTGCGGTCCACGATGCGGGTGTAGCCGCGCTCGTCCATCATGCCGATGTCACCGGTGCGCAGGTAGCCGTCGGCGGTGAAGGCACGGGCGTTTTCCTCGGGCTGGTGGTAGTAGCCGGTGGTGACGTTGGGGCCCTTGATGCAGATTTCGCCTGCGGCACCCAGTGGCAGGTCGTTGCCCTCGTCGTCCTTGATGGTCAGGTCGATGCTGGGCAGGGGCAGGCCGATGGTGCCGGTGAAGCTCTTGCTCAGCACCGGGTTGTTGGTTCCCACGGCGCAGGTTTCGCTCATGCCCCAGCCTTCCACCATGGGGCTGCCGGTGACTTCCAGCCAGCGCTGGGCCGTGCCTTCCGATGCCGCCATGCCACCCGCCTGGGTGACGCACAGATGGGAGAAGTCGATGGTCTTGAACGTGGGCTGCAGCAGCAAGGCGTTGAACAAGGTGTTGACGGCGGGCAGGATGTGGAAGGGGCGTTTTTTCAGTGTGGCGATGAAGGCCGCAAAGTCGCGCGGGTTGGGCACCAGGGTGATGTGGGCCCCCAGGCGCACGCACATCAGGCAGGTGGTCAGGGCGTAGATGTGGTACAGCGGCAGGGCGGCCACCATGTTGACATTGCGGGCCGCACCCACGCGCGCCAATGCCGGGGTGAACCAGGCCTCGGTCTGCAGCGCGGCGGCCACGATGTTGCGGTGGGTCAGCACCGCGCCCTTGGACAGGCCTGTAGTGCCGCCGGTGTACTGCAAAAAGGCGATGGAATCCATGGTGCACTGGTGCGGCTGCAGCGCGCGGCCCCGGCCATCGGCCAGCGCCTGGTTGAAGGGTGTGACGCGCAGGGTGCCGTTGCGCGGCAGCTGGAAGGCGGGCACCAGCTTCTTGACCCGGCGGACCATGAAATTGACCACGCGCCCATACACCGCACCCAGCAGGTCGCCCATGTGGGCCATCACCACGTGCTGGATCTGCGTGCGGCCCACTACCTCTTGCAGCGTGCGGGCAAAGTTCTCCAGGATCACGATGGCGGTGGCCCCCGAGTCCTTGAGCTGGTGCTCCAGCTCGCGCGGGGTGTACAGCGGGTTCACATTGACGCAGGTGTACCCGGCGCGCAGCACGGCGGCCATGGTGACGGCAAACTGCGGAATGTTCGGCAGCATGATGGCCACCCGCGCACCGGGCTTGAGCCCCTGGCCCTGCAGCCACGCGCCCAGCGCGCCCGACAGCTGGTCGAGTTCGCGGTAGCTCATCCAGCGCTCCATGCACACCGAAAAGGGGTTGTCGGCGTGCTTGGTGAAAGACTCGTCCAGCAGCTGGGTCAGCGAACTGTAGGGCGTGACATCGACTTCGTGCGCCACGTCGGCGGGGTAACTCTTCAACCAGACCTTGTCCATGCAGTGCTCCTTGTAGGGGCGATTCTGGTGGGCGCACCCGCAAGGTGCCACCGGACAAGTCCCTAGCCGGGGTCGCTTTGGAGACAAACGCAGATTTATAAAAAACAGGCTGCTCACGCTTATTTGGTAAGCGTGAGCAGCTATTAACTTGATAGTAATGACGGCTTATCGGCCCCAGCGCAGTACCAGCGGATCAAGCCGCTGGGCGGCCTCGATCAGCCCTTTGCGCACCTCGGGGTGCATGTCGGGAAACGGGTGGCGCGGTGCGGCGCAGGCGATCACGCCGCCTTCCTGCATCAGCACCTTGGCCGTCAGGATGCCGCCCTGGCGGTTCTCGTAGTTGATCAGCGGCAGCCAGCGGGTGTAGGCGGCCACGGCCTCGCCACGGCGGCCGGCGGTGTAGGCATCCATGATCTGGCGGATGCCGTCGGGGTAGGCACCACCGGTCATCGCACCCGTGGCTCCGGCATCCAGGTCGGGCAGCAGGGTGATGGCTTCTTCGCCATCCCAGGGGCCTTCTACCGCGTCGCCGCCCAGGCGGATCAGCTCGCGCAGCTTGGCTGCAGCACCGGCGGTTTCGATCTTGAAGTAGCTCAAGTGCGCGATCTCGCGCGCCATGCGGGCCAGGAAGGCGGCAGACAGCACCGTGCCGCTGGCGGGCGCGTCCTGGACCATGATGGGGATGCTGATCGCGTCCGACAGCCGGGCGTAGAACTCGAATATCTGCGCCTCGGGCACGCGGAAGGTGGCACCGTGGTAGGGCGGCATCACCATCACCATGGCGGCCCCCTGGGCCTGGGCGCGCTGGCTGCGGGCTATGCACACATCGGTGCTGAAATGCGTGGTGGTCACGATCACCGGAACCCGGCCATCCACGTGTTCCAGCACGGTGCGGGTCAGCAGCTCGCGCTCGTCGTCCGAGAGCAAAAACTGCTCGGAAAAGTTGGCCAGGATGCAGATGCCGTGCGAGCCTGCATCCACCATGAAGTCGATGCAGCGCTTCTGGCCGGGCAGGTCCAGCGTGCCGTCGGGGTAGAAGATGGTGGGTGCCACCGGGAACACGCCCTTGTACCGTGCAACCATGGCGGTCATTCGGTGATCACGAACTGGTCGAGGAACTCGGTGTTCAGCGTCAGGCCCAGGCCCGGCGTGTTGTCGTCGAGCTGCACAAAGCCGTTCTCCGCCACCGGCTCACCTTTGAAGATGTAATAAAACAGCTCGTTGCCCACTTCCACGTCGAACATCGGGAAGTATTCGCTCATCGGGCTGGCGATGGTGCTCATGGTCAGGTGGTAGTTGTGCATCTGGCCCGCGTGCGGAATCACCGGCACGCTGTAGGCCTCGCACAGCGCGTTGATCTTGTGCGCGGCGGTGATGCCGCCCACGCGATTCGTGTCGTACTGCACCACGCTCACGGCTTTTTTGTCGAGCAACTGCTTGAAGCCGTAGAGGCTGAACTCGTGCTCGCCGCCGCTGATGGGGATGATGTTCATGGCGTTGAGTTCGGCGTAGCCGTCGATGTCGTCGGCAATCACCGGCTCCTCCAGCCAGCGCGGCTCAAATTGGGCCAGTTTGGGCAGCATGCGTTTGGCGTATTCCAGGTTCCAGCCCATGTAGCACTCGAGCATGAGGTCGGTGTCATAACCAATCACTTCGCGGATGGCGGCGACCGATTTCAGGTTCTCGGCCACGCCGTGCTGCAGGTGTGCCGGGCCGTAGCCAAAGCGCATCTTGAAGGCGGTGAAACCCTGGTCCTTGAAGGTTTGGGCTTCCTTTTGCATCTCCGCCAGATCCGTGCGGTACAGCTTGCTGTAGTAGCAGGGAATCTTCTCCTTGGTACGGCCGCCCAGCAGCTTGAAGACCGGTTTGTTCACCGACTTGCCCAGGATGTCCCAGATCGCCAGGTCGATGGCCGAAATCGCGCCCATGGTCACGCCTTTGCGGCCCCAGGCGTGGGTGGCGCGGTACATGCGCTGCCACAGGTATTCATAGTCCCAGGGGTCCTGGCCGATGACCAGCGGGGCCAGGTATTCGTCGATGATGGCCTTGGCGATCTTGGGGGCCAGGGCCACGTTGCCCAGGCCGATGATGCCGCTGTCGGTTTCGATCTCCACCACCGTCCACGAGTGGAAGCGGAAGGTGCTCATGCTCTCGGTCTTGGAGTAAACCAGGTCCATGGCGTTGGAGCAGAAGTTGCCTTGGGGGGGCACGGTTTTGCCCTTCCATTCGAAGACGCGGGCGCGGACGGCGGTGATTTTCATGGTGTCTCTCTTTCAGTTTTTTGCTGGTGCCAGGCCCATGCGGGCGGCAATACGGAAGGCGTTGTAGGTGGCGTTGACATCGGCTTTGCCGAGCCCCGCGATGTCGTAGGCCGTGCCATGGGCGGGTGTGGTAATAGGCACGGGCAGGCCGCCCTGCACGGTGACGCCCTTGCTGAAACCCATCAGCTTGATGGCGATCTGGCCCTGGTCGTGGTACATGGTGACGATGGCTTGGTATTCGCCATCGCGCGCCTTCAGGAAGATGGTGTCTGCCGGAAACGGTCCTTCCACCGCGATGCCCTGGGCCTGCAGCGCGGCCACGGCAGGGATGATGGTGTCGATCTCTTCGCGCCCGCAGGTGCCGCCGTCGCCACCGTGCGGGTTGAAGGCCGCCACTGCCACTTTGGGTGCCGCAATGCCGCTGGCCTGCAGCGAGCGGTAGATCAGGGCAGCGGCCTGCTGGATGCGCTCTTGCGTCAGGTAGCTGGCGGCATCCTTGAGGGGGATGTGGGACGACACGCGCGAGGTCCACAAATCGCCCAGGGTGTTGAACTCGCAGAAGTAGGTTTTCACGCCCAGGTACTGGGCGAAGTGGTGCAGCTCGTCTTCATGCTTTAGACCGCCTTGCTTCATGGCGAACTTGTTCAGTGGGGCGAAGCAGATGGCATCCACCTCGCCGCGCTGGGTCGCGTCCATGCAGGCATTCAGCACCTGCAGCACCGATGCACCGCCGATGGCCTGGGCCTGGCTGCGCTGCACCTGTGCGGCGGCCACGGTATCCATGGGCAGCCAGGCGGGCAGGGAGGTGTCGGCACGGGCGCGCACCTCGGCGAAGCTGTGCACCGCCTGGGTGGCGACCTCTACGCTTGCAATCTTCTGGCCATCGGCCCAGAGCCAGGCATCGCCGACCAGCACGATATTGGCGTGCGCCGTGGCATCGGTCTGGCCCAGCAGGCGGGCAATGAGCTCGGGGCCGATGCCCGCGGGGTCGCCCAGGGTAAGGGCCACCACAGCTTGTGTGTTTTGCATCGCTTTTCCTCAGTCGAGTTTGATGTTCTTGCGTTTGATGAGATCGCCGAAGCGTTGGTATTCGGCGTTGTGGAATTCCTGGAACCTGGCCTGCGCCATGGGGGTGACTTCTGCGCCGATACCGTCCAGCCGGGCCAGGGTTTCGGGCATGGCCAGCACCTTGTTGACTTCGGCCAGTACCCGTTCCTGCACCGCCTTGGGCGTGCTGGCGGGCATATAGATGCCGTACCAGGCGCTCATTTCCACGCCTTTGACACCCGCTTCGGCCAGGGTGGGCACGTCGGGCAGTTGGCTGTTGCGTTTGGGCGCGGCCACGGCCAGCGCCTTGATCTTGCCCGCCTTGATCTGACCGATCACCGAAGGCAGGGTGTCAAAGCTCATCTGCACCTGGCCACCGATCAGATCGATCATCGCCGGGCCGCTGCCCCGGTAGGGGATGTGGGTGATGAACACGCCCGCCGATTCCTTGAACAACTCCGCCGCAATGTGCTGAGTGCTGCCCGATCCGCTGGTGGCGTAGTTCAACTGGCCGGGTTTGGCCTTGGCCATCTTGACCAACGACTGCACATCGGTGAGCCCCAGCCCGGTGTTGACTACCAGCACATTCGGCACCGAGCCCACAAAGGCTACCGGCACCAGGTCCTTGTTGCTGTCGTAGTTGAGCTTGAGCAAATGCGGCGCAATGGCCTGGGCGGTGGACACACCCATCAGCAGGGTGTGGCCGTCGGTGGACTTGGCGGCCACATCGGCGGCCAGGGTGTTGGACGCGCCGGGTTTGTTCTCCACCACCACCGGCTGCTTCAGCAGCGGGCCCAGGCGGTCGGCCACGGCGCGGGCCATGGCATCGGTGCCGCCGCCGGGGGCCGAGCCCACCAGGATTTTGACTGCCTTGTTCGGCCATTCCTGGGCTTGGGTGGCAAAGCTGGTGCAGGCCAGGACGGTGGCGGTGGCTAGCCAAAAGGGGGTGCGCATAGGGGTCTCCAGTTCGTTGTATGGGCTGGATCTTAGAAAGCCGATTGATTCCCGTATAGTGAAAGTATTTGATGTATTGATTGCCTGGGGTTATCAAATGAGGCCTACCACCGACACCACCGCCCAGTTGCTGAACCGCCTGCGCATGCGCCAGGTGGCCTTGCTGCTGGCGATTGACGCGCACCGCACCCTGCATGCGGCCTCGCAGCAGCTGGGCATGACCCAGCCCGCCGCCACCAAGATGCTGCACGAGCTGGAGGACGCGCTGGGCCAACCGCTGTTTGACCGGGTGGGGCGCGGCCTGCAGCTCAACCCGGCGGGGCAGGCGGTGATGAACACCTTTCGCGGCATGCGCGGCACCATGGAGGCGTTGGGCCGCGAGCTACAGGACCTGCGCCTGGGCGGGGCGGGCAAGCTGTTTATCGGCAGCATCATGGCCGCGTCGCCGGTGCTGCTGACCGACAGCCTGATCCGCCTGAAAGAGGAGTACCCGCTGCTGGCCATCGAGATTGCGGTGGACACCAGCGACCGGCTGGTGGAGCAGATGCGCGAGGGCGTGCTGGACGTGGTGATTGGCCGCATGCTGGGCCCGGCGCGGCAGAACCACGTCTTTCGCCCGATTGGCGACGAGCCGTTGTCGGTGGTGGTGGCGGTAGACCACCCGCTGGCGGACCAGGCCAGTGTGTCGTTTGACGACCTGCTGCAGTTCCCATGGATTTTGCAGCCCCATGGCAGCCCCATGCGCGAGGTGCTGGAGCAGGAGTTCCGCGACCACCACGCCAGCGTGCAGCGGGGGCTGATCGAGACCTCATCCATCCTCACCACCACGAATCTGATCTTCAAGACCCAGATGATTGCGGTGATTCCCGAGTCCAGCGCCAGCCGCTACCAGACCCACGGCCTGCTGAAGATCCTGCCCTACACCATCGCCCACAAGCTGGCCGCCTACGGCAGCATCGTGCGCAGCGACCGGCCGGTGGGCGTGGCGACGGCCCGGTTTCTGGAGTTACTGCACTCTTAAGCCTTTTAGGCCGCCTGTGCCCATCCCATCAGCGTGAGCAGCTACTTATTTTGTAGTGCCTGGCGCATCCAGCCCAGCCCGGCCGAGGTGCCGTGCCGGGGGCGGTACTCGCAGGCTACCCAGCCGGTGTAGCCCTGGCTGTCCAGCAGGGCGAACAGATAGGGGTAGTGCACTTCGCCCGCGTCCGGCTCGTGCCGATCGGGCACCCCGGCGATCTGGATGTGGCCGACCCGGCCCGTGGGCAGGTACTGGCGCAGCTGCGTGGCCAGGTCGCCGTCCATGATCTGGCAGTGGTACAGGTCCATTTGCACTTGCAGATTCGGCGCGCCCACGGCCTGCACCACGCTGTGCGCCTGGGCCTGGTGGTTCAGGGCGTAGCCGGGCATGTCGCGGGTGTTGATGGGCTCGATCAGCACCGTCCGGCCCGCTGCGGCGGCCTGCTCGGCAGCCCAGGCCAGATTCGCTTCAAACACCGGGCGCAGGCTGTCGAAGCTGTGGCCCGCAGGCAGCCGTCCGGCCATCACGTGGATGCGCGGGCAGTCCAGGGCGTGGGCGTAGTCCAGAGCCTGGGCAAAGTGCTGGCGAAACGCGGCCTCGCGCCCCGGCAGGCAGGCCAGGCCGCGCTCGCCCGCATCCCAGTCGCCGGGCGGCGCGTTGATCAGCACCTGCTGCAGGCCATGCGCGCGCAGCCGCGCGGCCAGATCGGTGGCGGCAAAGGCGTAGGGGAACAGGATTTCGACCGCGCTGAAGCCATCGGCAGCAGCGGCGGCAAAGCGGTCTAAAAATGCATGCTCGTGGTAGAGCATGGTGAGGTTGGCGGCAAAGTGGGGCATGCCGCTATTTTGCAAGCTTTTCAGGCCGCTGGCGCTTATTCCATCAGCGTGAGAAGCTCATGAATTCATAGCATGCGGTCGCCGGCCAGCCGGGCATTGGCCGCCAGTTCGCCCAGGGTTTGCACTTGCGCGTACAGCGGCGTGAAGTCGGGGGCGGTCATGTCGAACAGCTGCTGGAAGCTGTCGATCACGAAGTAGGTTTGCTGGTAGCTGTCGATCTTGTAGCGGGTGCGCATGCAGCGGGTCACGTCCAGGGCGATGCGCTGCGGCTCCGGGCTGCGCACGCTGTGCTGCAGTTCGCCCGACGAGCTGAGGATGCCCGCGCCATAGGCCCGCAGGCCGCCCGCCTGGCGTACCAGGCCGAACTCGATGGTGTACCAGTACAGGCGCGACAGCAGCTCGCAGGCACCCAGACCGTGGGCTTTCAGGCCGCCCGCGCCGTAGGCCTGCATGTGCTCGGCAAACACCGGGTTGAACAGCAGCGGCACGTGGCCAAACAGGTCGTGGAACACGTCGGGCTCGACGATGTAGTCGTACTCGGCGGGCGTGCGGATCCAGTCGGTGACCGGGAACTTGCGGTTCGCCAGCAGGGTAAAAAACGGTACCTCGGGGATCAGCCCGGGCACGGCCACCACCTCCCAGCCGGTGGCGGGGTGGAGTTTTTCGTTGATCTCCTCGAAGCGCGGAATCCGGTCTTTCACGCCCAGCGAGGGCAGGGCGGCGATGAATTCGTCGCAGGCCAGGCCGGGCAGCAGGGCCGACTGGCGCTCGAACAGGCGGCGGTAGGTGTCGTGGTCCTGGGGCGTGTAGGCCGCGTAGTTTTGCGGGCAGGTGTAGTCGGCCAGCACCTGGCCGTCGCGAGAGTAGTCGCCGCGCGGCGGGCGGTCGCTGCTGCCGTAAGTCGGGGCATAGACGGCGGGTTCTACGGCGGATTCGGTAGCCATGGCGTGTCTCCTGGATCAATGCCTGCACTGTAGACCGCGGGCGATTTAGCTTTACTGCATGTTTGGACATTTCGCGCAGGAAAGCTGCAAAATCCAGCCCATGGAAACACTCGACAAGATTGACCGCCTGATTCTGCGCAGCCTGCAAGCCGACGGACGGGCCACCTACGACCAGATTTCAGAGCAGGTGAGCCTGTCGCCCAGCGCGGTGCTGCGGCGTGTGAAGCGGCTGGAAGACACCGGGGTGATCGACCGCTACGTGGCCCTGGTCAAACCCGAAGCGGTGGGCCTGGGGCTGACGGCCTACCTCAATGTGCGGCTGGAAAAGCACACTGAAACCCACAAGCGCAACCCCATGGATGTGTTCCGCGCCAGCGTACAAACCTGGCCCGAGGTGGTGGAATGCGCGTCGCTTACGGGCGAGATGGACTACCTGCTGCGCGTGGTGGTGCAGGACATGGCGGCCTACTCTCGCTTCATCATGGACACGCTGCTCAAGCACCCCAGCGTGGAAGACTGCAAAACCAGCTTCGTGCTGGACCACGTGAAGGCCACCACCGCCTTGCCGGTGTAAGAACCGTACCGATTCAGGCCACGTAGGCTGCGTTGCGCAGACGCAGGCCAAAGGCAATGACCAGTACGCCAAAGCTGACGGAAAACCCGATGATCAGCCAATCGATGGCCTTGGTGTATTCACTGGGGATGATCAGCAGCAGCACGCCGAACAAGACCGCCAGCGCACCCGACAAAATCAGGCTCCACTCGCCCTTGATGGACTGGCGCATGCGCAGCGCCGCCACAATCTGGAACGCGCCCATGGCCAGCGACCACAGTGCCACCAGCGAGGGCAGGCCCATGGTTTTGCCCGGCAAGGCAAAAATGAACCACCCGGCCAACACGCCGACCAGCCCCACCACCGCCAGCGACCACCAGGGGCGGTTTTTTTCGCGGATCTGGTAGGCCGTGAGCAGGGCCAGAAAGCCGTCGGCTACGACATAGCCGCCCCAGATCGGTGCCAGAGCTTCGAATTCACGGTTCGACACCAGCAAGGCCAGCCCGCCAAAGACGATGGCCACTAGACCGCGGAATACGACCCAGCCCCATTGGCGGCCCATCTGGGTTAAAAAATAGTCGGTGGAAATGCGCATGGTGCGCCCCCTTGTCTGTGAAAAATTACCGTTAATAAACTTTTAGTTCAGGATTGAGTGCAAAGTTTATGCCGTCTTGGCGGTGCGTGCAGGGGAAATTGTTGTTTTCCCAGGGGGAAAATTGGCATTATTTGGCATGGATTTGGTGGGCAACCACTAGTCCACAAACCGGGCAGGGTCAGGGACTGGTTTTTTAAGGGAAAACCCGTATATTCCGGGGATGTCAGATTTTCAAAAACCGTCCCCTGCACCCTTGGCCCTGGTCGTGCCCCGTGCAGCCACGCCCGTTTTGGTGCCCATACGCTCCCTGGGTGAAGGCCACCGCGAGCGCATCGCCGCCCACCTGCTGGCGCTGGATTCCCGTGACCGCTACCTTCGGTTCGGCTACAGCGCTGCCGACCGCAACATCCTGGAATACGTGGACAGCCTGAATTTTGTGAAAGACGATATTTTTGGCATCTACAACCGCAAGCTGGAACTGATTGCCATGGCGCACCTGGCGTACTCGGTGAATCCGCAGTTCAAGTCGTGTGCCGAATTCGGCGTGTCGGTGCGTCCCACGGCCCGGGGCCGGGGCTATGGTGCGCGCCTGTTCGACCGGGCCACCATGCACGCGAGCAACGAAGGGGTGGAACTGCTGTTCGTCCACGCCCTGAGCGAAAACACCGCCATGCTGAAAATCGCCCGCAAGGCCGGGGCCACGGTGGAGCGCGATGGCTCCGAAGCCGAGGCCTTTCTGCGCCTGCCGCCCGCCACGCTGGACAGCCGTGTTACCGAAATGGTGGCCGAGCAGATCGCCCAGACCGATTACCAGTTCAAGACCCAGGCGAAAAACTTCTGGGACCTGCTCAGTGGCCTGCAGAACGTGCGCCGGGGCATTCGCGAGGCCCGCCACAAGTCGGCAGCCTGAGGTTTCCCGGTTGCCGTCGTGGCAATCAGCTATCCTAGGGCCTCCTCAACAACCGCACGTCCTGCATCCAAGGCTGTGTCAGACCCTTACCCCGCGCGCTCGTCCTCATCGCTCCCTGAACGGGAAGACAAGCGTGGCTTTCTGCAAAAACTCGCCGAATTCATCCACCCCGGACCCGATTCGCGCGACGAGCTTTTAGAAACCCTGTCCGAAGCCGAGGGCAACCACATCATCGGTGCCGAGTCGCGCGCCATGCTGGAGGGGGTGATCCGCATGGCCGACATGGCCGCGGGCGAGGTGATGGTGGCGGCCACGCGCATGGACCTGCTCAATATTGCGGCACCGTTTGACGAGCTGCTGCACATCGTGATCGAAACCGCCCACTCGCGCTTTCCGGTCTACGAAGGCGAAAAAGAGAACATCATCGGCATCCTGATGGCTAAGGACCTGCTCAAGCTGCAGCGGGCCCCCGAGCTGAACATCCGCGCGCTGCTGCGCCCGGCCGTGTTTGTGCCCGAAACCAAGGGCCTGAACGACCTGCTGCGCGAGTTCCGCGGCAACCGCAACCACTTGGCCATCGTGGTCGATGAGTTTGGCCGTATCGCCGGGCTGATCACCATCGAAGACGTGCTGGAGCAAATCGTCGGCGAGATCGAAGACGAGTTTGACATTGCCGAAGACGAAGGCGACATCTTCGGCCTGGCCGACCGCACCTACCGCGTCAGCGGCGATACCTCCATCGAGCGCGTCAACGAAGCCTTTGGCGTGAAGCTGGCCAGCACCGACCCCGACGACGACTTCGACACCATCGGCGGCCTGATCGCCCACGAAATGGGCCACGTACCCAAGCGCGGCGAACACCATGCCATGGCCGGGCTGAACTTTGTGGTGCTGCACGCCAAGGGCGGCGCGGTGCGCTGGTTTAAGGTGTCGCCGGTGGCCGATACCGACCTCACCGGTTGATGCGCGGCCTGTTCCGCGGCCCCCGCCCCACCGGGCTGGGAGACCTCTTGCTGGCCGCCGTGTTCGGTGGCGCGCAGGCCATCTCGATGGCCAACCCCTGGAACGGCCAGCCGCTGTGGTGGCTGCAACTGCTGTCCATGGCCGGCCTGTACTGGCTGCTGGAACGTGCAACTTCGCCCCGGCATGCAGCCCTGCTGGGCGGCGCGTTTGCCTGGGCCTGGCTGGGCGGCACCTTTTGGTGGCTGTTCATTTCCATGCACACCTACGGTGGTTTGCCCGCACCTTTGGCCGTGATGGCGGTGGCCGGGCTGGCGGCGGCGCTGGCTTTGGTGTATGCGCTGGCTTGTGGGTGTTTTAAGGCCTTGGCGCCCACCAATAGGGCGTGGCGTGCTATTGTTTTTGCTTTTTCATGGTTGCTGGCCGAGCTGGCACGCGGGCAGTGGTTGACCGGCTTCCCCTGGGGTGCGGGCGGCTATGCCCAGTTGGACGGGCTGGCGCTGCTGGCCCCGTACGTGGGCGTGTACGGCGTGGGCTGGGTGGCCTCGCTGGTGGCGGCTTGCGTGGTGCTGCGCCAGTGGCGGGTGCTGGCGCTGGTCGCGCTGCTGGTGGCCACGGCGGATTCGGTGGTGCAGCCGCCCAACGACCCGGCGGCCAGCCTGCCGGTGACCCTGCTGCAGGGCAATATCCCGCAGGACGAAAAGTTTGAACTGGGTGCCGGCGTGCCGGTGGCGTTGAACTGGTATGGCGAACAGCTGGCCCAGGCCAAAACCCCGCTGGTGGTGGCCCCCGAGACCGCCATCCCCATGCTGCCGCAGCAGCTGCCTGCGGGCTACTGGGCGGGCCTGCTGCAGCGCTTTGCCAGCGGCGATCAAACCGCCCTGGTCGGTGTGCCTCTGGGCAATGCCCAAGACGGCTACCTGAACGCCGTGGTCGGCTTGCAACCCGGCAGCCCCCAGGCTTACACCTACGCCAAGCACCACCTGGTGCCGTTTGGCGAGTTCATTCCGCCGCTGTTCAAGTGGTTCACCGAGATGATGCACATCCCGCTGGGCGACTTCAACCGGGGTGCGGTGGGCCAACCATCCCTGGTGGTGGCAGGCCAGCGCCTGGCACCGAACATCTGCTATGAAGATTTGTTTGGCGAAGAGCTGGGCGCGCGCTTTATCGACCCGGCACGGGCCCCGACTATCTTTGTCAACATCAGCAACATCGGCTGGTTTGGCGACTCGCTGGCGATTGACCAGCACTTGGGCATCTCGCGCATGCGCACGCTGGAATTCGAGCGGCCCATGCTGCGCGCCACCAACACCGGGGCTACCGCCATCATCGACCACCGGGGCCGCGTGGTGCAATCGCTGCCCCGGCTGACGCGCGATGTGCTGGTGGGCGAGGTGCAGGGCCGGGGGCTGAACGCCACCAGCGGCTGGCGCATCACCCCCTACGCCTGGTGGGTGGCCCGCATGGGGCTGTGGCCGCTGTGGGGGCTGGGTTTGCTGGCCTGGGCGCTGGCGTGGATGGGCCGAAGCAGGGCGCGCAGGCTATAGTGCTTCTGGCCCGCAGAGGCCCGGCTTCCACCGGCGGTGGACGGCTGTACAGGAGACAAGCCCATGCATTCTTCCCAGCAGCAACACATCGCGCAGGTCATGCGCCTGTCCGGTGGCGGCAGTCCGGCGCTCGGCACCGAGGGGCACGACAGCATCATCCGCAACTCGTGGACCCGCTGTGTACAACAGCACCAGCTCGACCCCACCCGCATGCAGGAAGCCATCATCCTGCCGCACGCGCGGCTGCGGGAACGGCAGGACCAGATGGAGGCGTTTTTGCAGATTGCCCGCCACGGCATGGAAACGCTCTACCAGCAGGTAGCCGGCATGGGCTATGTGGTGCTGCTGACCGACGCGCGCGGCATCACCGTGGATTTCATTGGCGACCTGCAGTACGACCAGCCCATGCGCAAAGCCGGGCTGTGCCTGGGCGCTGACTGGAGCGAGTCGGTGGCCGGTACCTGCGGTGTGGGCACCTGCATCAGCACCGGAGAAGCCCTCACCGTGCACCAGGGCGACCATTTCGATGCCACCCATATCCCGCTGACCTGCACCACCGCACCGGTGTTCGACGCGCTGGGCCAGCTGACCGCCGTGCTGGACATTTCGGCGCTGCGCTCGCCCCTGCCCAAGGACAGCCAGCACCTGGCGCTGCAGCTGGTGAAGGTATACGCCCAGCATGTGGAGAACGCCAGTTTTCTGCAGCGTTTTCGGCACGACTGGATTTTGCGGCTGAGTGCGGCCCCGCAGTTCCTGGATGCCAACCCCGAATACCTGCTGGCCCTGGACGCGGGCGGCCGCATCATCGGCCACAACCGGCGCGCCCAGTTGCTGCTGCAGCCCCTGCACACCACCCCGGTGCTGGGCCAGCGCCTGGACCGCATCTTTCACCTGGATTTCAACGACCTGGGCCGCTTTGTGCAGGGCCACCCCACCGACCAGCGTGCCGTGGCGCTGGCGGGCAGTGCCCGCTTGCTGTTTTTGCTGGCTACGCCGCCGCCCACCCGCTGGCCCAGCGTGCCGCTCACCCCAGCCGATACCCCCCTGCCTGCGCCCCTGGCCCGCTTGTCGGGCGGCGACGCGGCTTTGGACCGGCAGATCGAGCGGGCCGCACGCCTGCTGAACTCGCCCGTCAGCATGCTGCTCACCGGCGAAACCGGCACCGGCAAAGAAGTGCTGGCCAAGGCCTTGCATGCCAGTAGCGCCCGGCGCGGCCGCCCGTTTGTGGCCGTGAATTGCGCGGCGATTCCCGAGACCTTGATTGAGAGCGAGCTGTTTGGCCACCTGCCGGGCAGCTTTACCGGCGCAGGCAGCAAGGCCAAGCGCGGGCTGATCCAGGAGGCCGACGGCGGCACCTTGTTTCTGGACGAGATCGGCGACATGCCACGCCCGCTGCAGGCGCGGCTGCTGCGCGTGCTGTCCGAGCGCGAGGTGCTGCCCATCGGTGCCATGCGGCCGGTGCCGGTGAACCTGCGCGTCATCGCCGCCACCCACTGCGATCTGGAAGCGCTGGTGCGGGAAGGGCGGTTCCGCGACGACCTGTACTACCGCCTGAACGGCGCGCACATCCGCCTGCCCGCGCTGCGCGAGCGGCAAGACCTGGGCTGGATGCTGGACCAGATGCTGCAAACGGCCGGTGACGGTGATTGCGTGCCCGCGCTGGCTCCGGATGCGCGGGCCTGGCTGCTGGCCTACCGTTGGCCGGGCAATCTGCGCGAACTGCACAACGTGGTCGAGTACGCCCGCAGCGTGTGCCGCCAGGGCCGCATC
Organism: Comamonadaceae bacterium OS-1; assembly: GCA_027923965.1. Lineage (NCBI taxonomy): Bacteria > Pseudomonadati > Pseudomonadota > Betaproteobacteria > Burkholderiales > Comamonadaceae > Comamonadaceae bacterium OS-1. The sequence continues at coordinate 3,790,299 of AP026969.1, read as the reverse complement.
ACCCTGGCCGATCTGCCCGACCGGCTGGGCGGCATGCCCGGTCCGCACACTGCGCTGGCACCCCCGGCGGGCGAGGGGGATGCCGCCGCGCTGGCCCGGCAACTGCGTGCGGCGGGCTGGAATGTGACGGCCGTGGCCCGCCAGCTCCAGGTGTCGCGCATGACGGTGTACCGGCGCATGCAGCGCTGGGGGATCACCTCGCCCAACCACGCGGACGACAGCGCTTCCCGGGAGTGACAGGTGTCACAGCCGGGGCCTGTGACACCTGTCCCGTTGTGACAGCTGCACCTGGCGGCGTTGGGCCCGCCGACGCGGTAAAAATTCAATTGAATCAACAGCTTGCATTCTGGTCTCGGCGGCGGTGTCGCCGGGCACGGCGTTTGCGGTAAGAGCTAGCCGGGACCACCCGGTGACGAACTTCCCAACGATAACGGAGACAAGCTGTATGACCGATTCTGTGCATTCCCCCCGCCAGCAGGTGCAAGCCTGGCTGGACCGCTTTGGCGCGGCGCTCACGGCGCACGACGTGGACGGCGCGCTGGCCTTGTTCGCGCCCGAGAGCTACTGGCGCGACCTGGTCGCCTTCACCTGGAACATCAAAACCGTGGAGGGCCGCGACCAGATCCGCGACCTGTTGGACAGCACGCTGGCGCGCGTGCAGCCCGGCCACTGGCAGGTCGAGGGCGAGGCCAGTGCCGCCGGCGACCTGGTCGAGGCCTGGTTCACCTTCGAGACGGCGGTAGCGCGCGGGCGCGGCCAGATCCGTTTGAAGGCCGGCCTGTGCTGGACGCTGCTGACCACCATGACCGAGCTCAAGGGCTTTGAAGAGAAAAAGGGGCCACGCCGCATCAAGGGCGCAGAGCATGGCGCGCAGAAAAACCGGCAGAACTGGCTGGAACGCAAGACGCAGCAGGAGGCGGCATTGGGTACTACCGAGCAGCCCTACGTGGTCATCATCGGCGGCGGGCAGGGTGGTATCGGCCTGGGCGCGCGGCTCAAGCGGCTGGGTGTGCCCACGCTGATCATCGAGAAAAACCCGCGTGCCGGGGACTCGTGGCGCAACCGCTACAAGTCGCTGTGCCTGCACGACCCGGTCTGGTACGACCACATGCCCTACCTGCCGTTTCCCGACGACTGGCCAGTGTTTACCCCCAAGGACAAGGTGGGCGACTGGCTGGAGATGTACACCAAGGTGATGGAGCTGAACTACTGGAGCTCCACCGAATGCCAGAGCGCGCAGTTCGATGAAGCCACCCAGGAATGGACCGTGACCGTGCTGCGCGAAGGCCGCCAGGTGGTGCTGCGGCCCAAGCAACTGGTGTTTGCGCTGGGCGTGTCGGGCTTTGCCAATGTGCCCAAGGTGGCCGGTGCGGAGACCTTCCAGGGCGCGCAGCACCATTCCAGCCAGCACCCGGGCGGCGAGGCCTACGCGGGCAAGAAGGTGGTGGTGCTGGGCTCCAATAATTCGGCCCACGACATCTGCGCCGACCTGTGGGAAAACGGGGCCGACGTGACCATGGTGCAGCGTTCCAGCACCCACATCGCGCGCTCGGATTCACTGATGGAGCTGGCCCTGGGCGGGCTGTATTCCGAGGACGCGATTGCCAAAGGCGTGACCACCAACCAGGCCGACCTGACCTTTGCTTCGGTGCCCTACAAGATCATGCATACCTTCCACATCCCGGTGTACGACGCAATGAAACAGCGCGATGCCGACTTTTACGCCCGGCTTGAGCGGGCGGGCTTTCTGCTTGACTTTGGCGAAGACGGCTCGGGCCTGTTCATGAAGTACCTGCGGCGCGGCTCGGGCTACTACATCGACGTGGGCGCTTCCGAGCTGGTGGCCGATGGGCGCATCAAGCTCAAGAGCGGGGTGAATATCGAGCGGCTGAACCCGCATTCGGTCAGCTTTACCGACGGCTCCGAGCTACCGGCCGACCTGGTGGTCTACGCCACCGGCTACGGCTCGATGAACGGCTGGGTCGCCAAGCTGGTGTCGCAGGAGGTGGCCGACCGGGTGGGCAAGTGCTGGGGGCTGGGCTCCGGTACCACCAAGGACCCCGGCCCGTGGGAGGGCGAGCTGCGCAATATGTGGAAGCCCACCGCGCAGCCGCAGATGTGGTTCCACGGCGGCAACATGCACCAGTCGCGCCACTATTCGGAGTTTCTGGCGCTGCAATTGAAGGCGCGCATGGAGGGTATACCCACCCCCGTGTACGGCATGGGGCCGGTGCACCACCTGAAGTAGTGGGGCGGTAGCGGTGTGCAACATAAGCTTATGACCGGAGTGTGACGGGGTTATACGCACAAGGCATGGGACTTGCATACCCATTTCCGGTGTCCATCGCTACCATCAGGCACCTCGAAAACGAGGTGCTTTGTCTCCCAACCATTTCACCTGAGAACCTCCCATGCGCGCCCATTTCAAGATCGAAAAATTCGTCGCCGGAGCTGCCATCGCGGCCCTGTCGGCTTTTGCGTCCCTGGCCCACGCCCAGGCGGCCAAACCCAATGTCGTGATTCTGGCCACCGGCGGCACCATCGCCGGTGCCGGTGCTTCGGCCATCAACAGCGCCACCTACGCCGCCGCCAAGGTGGGTGTGGAAAAGCTGATCGCCGGTCTGCCCGAGCTGGCCAATGTGGCCAATGTGCGTGGCGAGCAAGTCTTCCAGGTCGCGTCGGAAAGCCTGACCAACGACAACCTGCTGACCCTGGCCAAGCGTGTTTCGGCCCTGGCCAAGCAAGCCGATGTGGACGGCATCGTCATCACCCACGGCACCGACACCGTGGAAGAAACCGCCTACTTCCTGACCCTGGTGGAACACACCAACAAGCCCATCGTGATGGTGGCTTCGATGCGTCCCGGTACCGCTCTGTCCGCCGACGGCGCTTTGAACCTGTATGACGCGGTGGCCGTGGCCGGCAGCAAGGATGCCATGGGCAAGGGCGTGCTCTTGACCATGAACGACACCATCGACAGCGGCCGCGATGTCAGCAAGAACGTCAACATCAAGACCAACGCGTTCTCCAGCCAGTGGGGCCCCTTGGGCATGATTGTGGAAGGCAAGAACTACTGGTTCCGTGCCCCGGTCAAGCGCCACACCATGAACTCCGAGTTCGACATCGACACCATCACCAGCCTGCCCAACGTGGAAATCGCCATGGGCTACGAAGGCGTGGCACCTACCGCCATCGAAGCCCTGGGCAAGAGCGGCATCAAGGCGCTGATCCACGGCGGCCCCGGCAATGGCTCGGTGGCCGACCGCATCGTGCCCTACCTGCAAAAAGTGCGTGCCGACGGTGCCATCGTGATCCGCAGCGCCCGCGTGCCCGACGGCTTTGTGCTGCGCAATGCCGAGCAGCCTGACGACAAGTACGACTGGGTCGTGGCCCACGACCTGCGCCCCCAAAAGGCCCGCATCCTGGCCATGGTGGCCCTGACCAAGACCAGCGACACCAAGGAACTCCAACGCATTTTCTGGGAGTATTGATCCCTGGCGATGTGCGTGCGGCTGACAAGCCGTTTGCTATCTAATGAAGAGCTGTCTGTGCTGGATTGATAAGCACAGGCAGCTTTTTTTATACTTGAAATTTGTCTTTTTAAAAAGTACACATACCAGAAATTTGTACAACTCCGGGTAAGTCCCCATTATTTAGATGCATGCAAGAACTAAGATTCATACATGCATCTGAAATCATCCGACCCCACTGCACCCCAACCCAAACCCCGCCAGCGTCTGAGCCGCGAAGAAAGCCGCGAGCAGACCAAGGAGCTGCTGCGGGCCGCGGCGTTGACCGAATTTGCGTTGCGTGGCGTGGCCGGTACCTCGGCCGAACGCATTGCCGAGGCCGCAGGCTTCACCCGGGGCGCGTTCTACGCCAATTTCACCAACAAGGAATCTCTGCTGCTGGACCTGATGCGCAGCAAGATGGTGAACGAGTCGCCCCACTGGGTGCGCCTGGCCGACGAGTCCACCGACGTGGAAGATGCCCTGCACGCAATGGACCTGCGCGCCGCCCAGTTCGACCCCGACGGCCTGTGGGCGCTGATCAGCATCGAGATCTACCTTTGCGCCCTGCGCGACCCGGTGCTGGCCGAAGAGTACCGGCACTACCACGAAGGCATCAAATCGGTGTGCTGCCTGTTTTTGTCGCGCATGTTCGAGCGGGTGGGTAAGACCCCCACCGCCTCGTTCGAAGACCTTGCCGAAATTCTGCTGGCCATGAGCATGTCGCTCAGCCTGCCCAGCCCCATGACCCCCGACCGCCGCCCCCGCCCCCACACCGCAGAAATGCTGCTGGTGGTGCTGCGCGGCTTCCTGGCAACCGGTCTGCCCCTGACCGCCGCTGCGCAGGAGGTGGTCGCCATGCCGCGCTAGCGCCGTCCGTCTTCCCGTTCTGGCCCATCTTTGCCGACCCACCTGCCACGGTGGGCTGGGCGCAGCTTGGCCATTTTTTGACCCACCCCTAGAAAAAAGAGACAAGACCATGCCCAAAAAAACCCACTCTCCACGGCAGCGCATGCTGCGTGCGGGCCTGCTCAGCTGTGCCGCAGGCTGCGCCCTGCCAGCGCTCGCCATCCAGATCGACACGGGCTCGCCCGACGTGACCGTCCGCTGGGACAACACCATTCGCCTCAACGCCGGTGTGCGTACCGGCAAGCCCGACAGCCGCATTCTGAATAACCCCAACTACGACGAGTCCGATGGCAAGTTTGGCCGGGGCGACTTCGTCACCAAGCGCCTGGACATCCTGAGCGAGCTGGACGTGAGCTACAAAAACGACTTCGGTGCCCGGGTCAGCGCCGCAGGCTGGTATGACGCGTCTTACAACGACACCTCGGTGCGCACCAACGTGCCTGGCTATACCAGCAGCTACAACAACGACCAGTACAACAGCACCGTCAAGCGCTACACCCGTGGCCCGTCGGCCGAGTTTCTGGATGCCTTTGTGTGGACCAACTTCCGCATCGGCGACAAGCCGGCTAACCTGAAAGTGGGCCGACTCACCAACTACTGGGGCGAAGCCTATTTGCTGGGCGCGCATGCCATTTCGTACTCGCAGTCGCCGGTGGACGGCGTGAAGGCGGTGACCAGCCCCGGCATCGAGCTGAAAGAAGTATTCCTGCCACTGGGGCAGGTGTACATGAAGTTCCAGCCCACGCCCAACCTGTCGCTGGCGGCGCAGTATTTTCTGGAGTGGAAGCCTTCGCGCCTGCCCTATGGTGGCACCTACTTCGGCCCGGCCGATTTCTTTTTTGAAGGACCAGACCGCCTGCCGCTGGCCCCCGGTTTCTCCCTCAACCGGAACGAGTCCATCAAGCCCAAGAACACCGGCAACTTCGGCCTGAGCGCCAAGCTGAACGCCGAATCCATTGAATCGACGCTGGGCCTGTACTATCGCCGGTTTGACGACTACAACCCCTGGTTCGCGCCCAACGTCAACAACTTTGTCGCCATCCCCGGTGTCGGCACCGTGCCCACCGGCTACCAACTGGTCTATCCCAAGAAAGTGCAGATGCTGGGCACCAGCTTTGCGCGGGTAGTAGGCCCAGTCAGCGTGGGGGCTGAGGTGTCGTACCGCAAAGACGGCGCACTGAACGCTGCGGGCTTCAACCCGGCGACCAACGAAGGCCCGCGGGGCGACACCTGGCATGCGCTGGTCAACGGCGTGTACCTGCTGCCCAAGACGCCCTTGTTCGACACCGGCTCGCTGCTGGCCGAAGTGGCTTACAGCCGCCTGCAAAAAGTCACCTCCAACGAGTCGTACTACCAGCGTGCCGGCAGTGCCGCCTGCGTGAACCCGGCCGGTGCCCAGGGCAACAAGAGCGACGGTTGCTCCACCAAGGACTACCTGGGCATGGGCATGGTTTTCACGCCGCAGTACCTGCAGGTGGCCCCGTCGGTGGACCTGGAGTTCCCGATGTCGCTGAACTACGGCCTGCACGGCAATGCAGCTTCGTCCGGTGGCGGCAACGAAGGCGCGCTGACCTGGTCGATCGGTGCCAAGGCCACCTATGCGCAAAAGCATGAGTTCCAGCTGCTGTATTCCGACTCGCATGCCCGTGCCAAGTATGACCCCTCGGGCAGCACGCTGGTGGGTGGTAGCGGTGGCCCGGCCACCAACGACCGTAGCTGGCTGGTGTTTACCTACAAGACCAGCTTCTGATCTGCCCCGCACCACATTTTCAAGAAAGACACAGAGACATGAAAAAACCTATTGCACTGTTGATGGCGGCCAGCCTGCTCGCCCTGGCCAGCCCCGGCCACGCGTCCGTATCGGCCGAAGAGGCCAAGGCCCTAGGCACCACACTCACCGATTTTGGTGCCATCAAGGCCGGTAACAAAGAGGGCACCATCCCCGAATACACCGGCGGGCAGACCAAGGCCCCGGCCAACTTCAAGCCCGCCAGTGGCTACTGGGCCGACCCGTTCGCGGGCGAAAAGCCGCTGTACCGCATCGATGGCAAGAACATGGCGCAGTACGCCGAGAAGCTCAGCGAATCGCAAAAGTACCTGCTTAAAACCTACGCCGACTACTACATCGACGTGTTCCCCACCCACCGGTCGGCCGCCTACCCAGATTCGGTGCTCAAGGCCACGGTGCGCAACGCCACCACCTGCGCAGGCAGCAAGGACTACTTCTCGGTCGATGCCGCCTGCCGTGGCGGTATCCCGTTCCCCATCCCTAAAAACGGCTACGAGGTGATGTGGAACCTCACGCTGCGCTACAGCGTGGCCACCGATGTGACCACCGAACACGGCCTGAGCTGGCTGGTGGATTCCAACGGCTCGCCCACGGTGGTGTCCGACCAGTTCACCCGTACCGAGCGGCCTTACTTCCAGATGGACCAGAAAGACCGCGACGTGAACATGATTTTGCGCACCTATTCGGTGGCCAAGGCGCCGTCGCGCATCTCCGGACAGATGACCATGCTGACCGACTACCTGGACATGGATGCCAAGCCGCGCCGCGCCTTCAACTATTCGCCCGGCCAGCGCCGCGTGAAGCTGGCCCCCGAGTTTGCCTATGACACACCGGTATCGCAGCTGGGCGGGGTTACCTTGTTCGACGAGTTGTTCCTGTTCTCCGGCAAGATGGACCGCTTCGACTTCAAGCTGGTGGGCCGCAAGGAGATGCTGATCCCGTACAACAGCTACAAGTTCTACGGCGAGTGCAAGGGGGCGGAGCATTTTGTGGGCACCCACCTGAACCCGACCTGCGAGCGCTGGGAGCTGCACCGCGTCTGGGTGGTCGAGTCCACCCTCAAGGCGGGCCAGCGCCATGCCTATGCCAAGCGCACCTACTACATCGACGAGGACGGCACCGGTGCGGGCATGTTCGATGCGTTTGACAAGAATGGCGAGCTGTACCGTGGCATGTTCCAGACCACCATCCAGCTGTACGACCACACCACCCCGTACAGCGGCAAGACCATCACCTACGACTTCAGCAAACGCATGATGCTGCTGATCGGCGATGGGGCCTACCAGATCTCGCCCAAGAACCTGCCCGAGACCGACATGAGCGCCGAGGCCATCGTTGGCCGCGAAACCGTGCGCTAACCGGACCGCCCACCATGAACGAGTTTGACTATGTGATCGTGGGGGCCGGTTCGTCCGGCTGCGTGCTGGCCAGCGAGCTGTCACGCGACCCCGCCTGCCGGGTGCTGCTGCTGGAAAGCGGCCCGCCTGACACCAGCCCCATGGTCCACATGCCGCGCGGCATTGGCAAGCTGCTGGACCCGGCCAACCCCCATGTCTGGAGCTACAAGGCCTCGATGGGGCCGGGGCGCGGCCAGGAAGAATGGCTCAAGGGCCGCGCACTCGGCGGCTCCAGTTCGGTCAACGGCATGGTCTACATGCGCGGCCTGCCATCTGAGTACGACGACTGGGCGGCCGCAGGCTGCACTGGCTGGGGCTGGTCGGATATTGGCCGCTGCTACAAGGCCATGGAAGACCACGAACTGGGCGAGGCCGAATGGCGCGGTACCGGCGGGCCGCTCAAAATTTCCATGCACCCGCGCGATAACCCGTTGTACGAGGCGATTCTGACCGCCGGTGAACAGGCCGGTGTGCCGCGTGTCGAAGATGTCAACGCATCCCCCCAGGGCGGCATGGGCTACCAGCCGCGCACCATTTTTGAAGGACGGCGCTGGAGCGCTGCCAAGGCCTTCCTGACCCCGGCACGGGCCCGCCCCAACCTGGAGGTGCGCACCGGTGTGGATGCGCAGCGCGTGGTGTTTGAAGGCACGCGGGCAGTGGGCGTAGAGGTACTGCAAGGCGGCGTGCGCTCGGTGGTCCAAGCCCGCCGCGAGGTGGTCTTGTGCGCCGGGGCGCTGCATACGCCGAAGCTCTTGCAACTGTCGGGCGTAGGCCCGGCGGCCCTGCTGCATCGTCTGGGCATTCCGTTGGTGGCCGACTCGGCTGGTGTGGGCCAGCATCTGCTGGAGCACCGCTGCATCCTGATGCATGTGCGCATCCGCGAAGGCAGCATGAACCAGGAGTACCAGGGCTGGCGCTTGGCCAAGAATCTGTTGCGGTATTTTGGTGCGCATTCCGGCCCCATGACCTTTGCCGCGCACGAGCTCTGCGGTCTGGTCAAGACCCGGCCCGAGCTGGCCCGCCCGGATGCCGAGCTAGGTATCGGCTTGTACTCGGTGGCAGTGAAGAACGACAAGGTGGTAATCGACTCCGCCCCCGGCATGACCTGGGTGGGCTACGTCACCCAACCCGACAGCGAGGGCTCGGTGCAGATTACCTCGCGCGACCCGCAGGCGGCGCTGGACATCGACGTGAACTACCTGCACACCGCGCACGACCAGCGCCACGCAGCCGATCTGATCCGCACCATGCGCCGCATGCTGTCGCAGCCCGCCCTGAAACCCTATGTGGTGGAAGAGGTAGCCCCTGGCCCGGCCTACCAGAGCGATGCCGAACTGGTCGAGGCCTACCTGAAGTTTGGCAACACCGCCTACCACGTGGCGGGCACCTGCCGCATGGGCAGCGACGCGGCCTCGGTGGTCGATCCGCAGCTGCGCGTGCGCGGCGTGCAGGGCCTGCGGGTCATCGACACCTCGGTCATGCCCACGCTGATTTCCGGCAACACCAACGGCCCCGCCATGGCCATGGCCATGCGCGCGGCAGAACTCATCCGCGGCCCCCAGACTTCCGCTTGAAAGATATTCTTATGACGATTCCATTCACCCGTTTCAACGGCCTGTACATCGACGGCCAGTGGGTACCGCCTGCCAGCGGTGCGCAAGAAGAAGTGATCAACCCCGCCACCGAGGCGGTCATCGGGCTGGCCCCGGTGGGCGCGGTGGCCGAGGCCGATGCCGCCATGGCCGCCGCCCGCCAGGCCTTTGACAGCGGCCCCTGGCCGCGCCTGCCGCAGGCCGAGCGCACGGCCTTCATGCGCCGCATGCACAGCGCCCTGGTGGAGCGTGCCGACCGCATGAAGAGCCTGATGGTGGCCGAAGGCGGCTTCACGCTGGCCTTGGCCCATATGATGAACTACGCCCGGCCCATGGAGCTGTTTGCGCTGGCGCTGGAGCGCTCGCTGTTGCCGTCTACGCAAACCCTGCCGGTGGGTACGGCCATGAACCCGTTCAACCCGGCAGGTCCGGCGTTGATAGGCTCTGGCGTGGTGGTGCGTGAGCCGGTGGGCGTGGTCACGGCCATCACCGCCTACAACGCACCGTTCTTGATCAACCTGTCGAAGATCGTGCCAGCGCTGCTGGCGGGCAACACCATGGTGTTGAAGCCCTCGCCATACACCCCGTTTTCGGCTCTGCTGTTTGGCGAAATCGCCAGCGAGATCGGCCTGCCGCCCGGCGTGCTGAACATCGTGACCGGCGGCCCCGAAGTGGCCCAGGCGCTGACCAGCGATACGCGCGTGGACATGGTCACCTTCACCGGCTCCGAAGCCGTGGGCGTCGCGATTCTGGGCCAGGCCGCACCCACCATCAAGAAGGTGCTGCTGGAGCTGGGCGGCAAGTCGGCCCTGATCGTGCGCGCCGATGCCGATGTGCAAAAAGCCGCCATGGAAGGCGTGTTCCAGGTCGCTACCCACTGCGGCCAGGGCTGCGCGCTGGCCACCCGGCACCTGGTGCACAACAGCATCCGCCCCGCCTATGTGGAGATGATGAAAGCCATTGCCGGGCACATCGTGGTCGGTGACCCGGCCGACCCCGCCACCCAGCTGGGCCCGCTGATCCGGGGCGCCGCCCGCGATCGGGTGGAGCGCATGGTGCAGATGGGCCGCGACGAAGGTGCCAAGCTGGTGCTGGGCGGCTCCAAACCCGCCCACCTCGGCAAGGGCTTCTTCTATAACGTCACCGTATTCGACGACGTGCACAACAGCATGCGCATCGCCCAGGACGAGGTGTTTGGTCCGGTGGCCAGCGTGATTGGTTTCGACACCGACGAAGAGGCCGTGCAGATCGCCAACGACAGCCGCTACGGCTTGTACGGCGGCATCCACTCGCGCGACCCGGCCAAGGCCTACGAGATGGCTTTGCAACTGCGCACCGGCGGCGTGGTCCTCAACGGCGGCCTGTACCGCCAGAATGACGCGCCCTTTGGCGGCTACAAGCGCTCGGGCCTGGGCCGTGAATACGGCGCGGGCTGGCAGCACGAGTACACGCACGAGAAGTCCATCATCTTCCCCATCGGCCTGTGAACTGAGCCGCGCCCACCGTGCCAAGCCTTCGGTTCATCGCTATCGCCATCGCGGTCTGCCTGATGCTGGTGGCGGTAGGCGTGTGGTTTTTCTACGCACCCATGCCGCCTGCGGCTGCCGAGCCTGCCGACAACCGGAGCCTCACGCTGGGTGGCCGGGTGCGCAGTTTCGCGTTGGTGCGGCCACCGGGCTTGCAACCGAACGCGCCGGTGCTGGTCGTGCTGCATGGCTCGCTGATGAACGGCCCGCAAATGCGCAGCATGCTGGGCCCGGGCTTTGAGCGGCTGGCGCGGGCGCAGGGCGCGGTGGTGGTGTACCCCACGGGGGTCGAAGGGCACTTCAACGATGGCCGGTTGACGGCCTCGTACAGCGCCCGCACGCTGGATATTGACGACCTGGGCTTTGTCCGCGCCATCGTCGCCACGCTGGCCGCCGAGCTGCAGATTGACCGCCAGCGGGTCTATGCTTTTGGCTACTCGAACGGCGGCCACATGGCGATGCGCCTGGCCACCGAAGCGCCAGACCTGGTGGCGGGCATTCTGGTGGCCAACGCCAACGTGCCCACGCCGGACAACATGGGCTGGAAGCTGGCCGAGGGCGGCACCGTGCCGCCGGTGGTGCTGATCGAAGGTACTAAAGACCCGATCAACCCCTACGCCGGTGGCCGCGTCACCATCTTTGGTTTTGGCGACCGGGGCACGGTGCTGTCAGCCCCCGACAGCGCCCGCTGGTTTGCACGGCGCGCCGGTCTGGCCGCAGAGCCGGTGGCCGATACCACACAGTCCCTGGCCGGGCTGGACGTGCAGCAGCAGGACTGGGGCACGCCACCCCGCGTACGCCTGGTCACGCTGCACGGCGCAGGCCACACCGTGGCGCAGCCGGACTACCGTTTCCCGCGCTTTCTGGGCGCCACCGTGCTGGACGACCGCATCCTGCAAGCCGCCTGGCGCATGGTGGACCGCCGCTGAGTCGGCACACCGTGCCGGCGGTCTATTTCCGCTACACACAACCAACCACGAGAGACAAAAATGACCATTGCATCCTCACCCACGTCCATTCCATCCCACGTACCTCCTCACTTGGTGCGCGACTGGGATCTATGGGAGGAAATTTCCGCCCAGGGCCAGGATGCCCACGCGCATGCCGCCAGCCTGCACTTCAGCACACCGCCGATCTTCTACGTGCCCCGGTTGGGCTACCTGCCCGGCTGCTGGGTGCCGCGCCGCTCGGACGACTTGCGACAAATTTTGCAAGACACCGACACCTTCACCAGCACCGCCGCCACGCCGTTCCCCCAGATGCTGGGCGAAACCTGGAGCCTGATTCCGCTGGAAATCGACCCGCCGACCCACGCCAAATACCGCATGCTGCTGAACCCGCTGTTTGCGCCCAAGCGCGTCGATGCGCTGGAGCACGACATCCGCGCCCAGGCCAGCGCGCTGATGGCAAACTTTGCCGCGCGCGGCCGTTGTGACTTCAACACCGAGTTTGCCGAGCAATTCCCCACGCTGATCTTTCTGCGCGTGATGGGCTGGGACACGCGTGAAGTAGGGCGCTTTGTCGCCTGGACCCAGGCCCTGGTAAAGAGCCAGGACATGCAGGTGGTGATGGGTGCGGTGGTGCAAATCCGCGACTACCTGCGCGAGCGCATTTCCGAGCGGCGTGCCCAGCCCACCGACGACTTCACCAGCTCGCTGATCGCCAGCCAGATCGACGGTAAACCGCTGACCGATGACGAGGTGTTTGGCATCTGCTTTCTGGTGTTTCTGGCCGGGCTGGACACTGTGACCTCCAGCCTGGGTTTCATGTTTTTACACCTGGCGCGGCACCCGGAACAGCAGACCGAGCTGCGCGAGAACCCCGACCGCATCCCACAGGCGGTGGAAGAAATGCTGCGTGCCTATTCCATCGTCAACATGCGCCGCACCGTGACCCAAGACGTGACCATCGGCGAAGCCACTATGCGCCGTGGCGACTACGTGCTGATCAGCACCGAGTTGGGCAACCTGGACCCCGAGAAGTACGTGAATCCCGAGAAAGTCGATTTCAACCGCCCCGATGCCCACGTGCCCCATATGGCGTTTGCCTACGGCGTGCACCGCTGCCTGGGTTCACACCTGGCGCGGCGCGAGCTGCGCATCGCTATCGAGCTGTGGCTCACCAGCCTGCCGCCGTTCCATCGGGTGGCCGATAAACCGGTGCGCGTACGGGCCGCGGGCGTGTTTGGGGTGGACGATCTGCACCTGGCGTGGGGCGGTGCATGAAAGTCGTCGTCAATACCAGCGCCTGCGTGGGCCATGCCCGTTGCCAGCACGTTGCGCCTGAGCTGTTCACCCTGAACGACAACGGCTACATCGCCACCACCACCTTTGAAGTGTCCCCCGGCCAGGAGGCCCTGGCCCAGCGCGCTGTGCGGGCCTGCCCCGAAGGAGCGTTGCGTGTGGAGGGGGCCGGGGTGCCGCGCCCCAGGCCCGCTGCTGGGGGCGTTGATTTTTAAGCTGTTTGCTATTGAATTAAGAGCTGACTGTGTTGGCTAGATAAGCGCTAGTGGCCTTTTTTATGTGCAAGTTCGGCCTGTTGCGATGGCGTGGGCTTGCCATCGCGCCAGGCCCGCACGCGGTCCCGTGCCTCGCGCGCTGACGTGCGCCGCTCGCGCTTGTGTTTGCGGTATTGCCACACCATGATCGCCGCCGCTGCGCCCGCAATCAGCAGAATGCTGGCGATCAGGTACGTCATGAACCAGCTGAAGTTGCTGCCTGCTTCTTCCATGTGAGCCCCTTTTTCCTGTGCCTAATGTGCATAAATGTAACGAATGTGAAATAGCCGCCAGAGCGTGCCTAGATGCATTACGTGACATATTCCACAGCCCCGTAAAATCAAAGGTTAAATTGCCGTCCCCGGCGACCCCCCTTTGCAGACCTCCATGAAGACATTCCAGCAAATTATTTTGACCCTGCAGTCCTACTGGGCTGAGCAAGGCTGTGCGCTTTTGCAGCCCTATGACATGGAAGTGGGCGCGGGTACCTCGCATACCGCTACTTTTTTGAGAGCAATCGGCCCCGAGCCCTGGAAGGCCGCCTATGTGCAGCCCAGCCGCCGCCCAAAGGATGGCCGCTACGGCGAGAACCCCAACCGCCTGCAGCACTACTACCAGTACCAGGTGGTTTTGAAGCCCGCCCCGGCCAACATCCTGGAGCTGTACCTGGGTTCGCTGGAAGCCCTGGGCTTTGACCTCAAGAAGAACGACATCCGCTTCGTCGAAGACGATTGGGAAAACCCCACCCTGGGTGCCTGGGGGCTGGGCTGGGAGGTGTGGCTCAACGGCATGGAAGTCACCCAGTTCACCTACTTCCAGCAGGTCGGCGGCATAGACTGCAAGCCCGCCACCGGCGAAATCACCTATGGCCTGGAGCGCCTGGCCATGTACCTGCAGGGCGTGGACAACGTCTACAACCTGGTCTGGACCGATGGCCTGAGCTACGGCGACGTGTACAAGCAGAACGAGGTTGAGCAATCCACCTACAACTTCGAGCACAGCGACACCGACTTCCTGTTCACCGCCTTCACGGCCCACGAAAAGCAGGCCAAGCACCTGGTGGCCGAGAGCCTGGCGCTGCCCGCCTACGAGCAGGTGCTCAAAGCCGCGCACAGCTTCAACCTGCTGGACGCGCGTGGTGCCATCAGCGTGACCGAGCGCGCCGCCTACATGGGCCGCATCCGCAACCTGGCCCGCAGCGTGGCACAAAGCTACCTGGACAGCCGCGCCCGCCTGGGCTTTCCGATGGCACCCAAAGACTGGGCCACCGAAGTTCTGGCCCAGATTGAAAAGAAAGCCGCCTAAATGTCAGTCCCCATGAGCGTGAAGAATTTACTGGTGGAGCTGTTCGTTGAAGAGCTGCCACCCAAGGCCCTGAATAAACTGGGCAACGCGTTTTCCACCGTGCTGCTGGAGCAGCTCAAGGCCCAGGGCCTGGCCAGCGCCGAGTCCGTCGTGACCGCCTACGCCTCGCCCCGCCGCCTGGCCGCGCACATCACCGCCGTGGCCCCCTTCGCCGCCGACAAGGCCGTGTCTGCCAAGCTGATGCCCGTGGCCGTGGGCCTGACCGCCGATGGCCAGCCCACGCCTGCGCTGCTGAAAAAGCTGCAAGCCCTGGGTGCCGGGCCAGAAGCCGTGGCCGGGTTGAAACGCGCCCTGGACGGTAAAGCCGAAGCCCTGTTTTTCGAGCGCACCGTGGCCGGTGCCCGCCTGCAGGAAGGCCTGCAAAAAGCCTTGCTGGAAGCGATTGCCAAGCTGCCGATTCCCAAGGTCATGACCTATCAGCTGAGCCGCGGCTGCGCCCAACCCGGCTGGACCAGCGTCAGCTTCGTGCGCCCCGCGCATGGCCTGGTGGCGCTGCACGGCAGCGACATCGTGCCGGTGGAAGCCCTGGGCCTGCAGTCCGGCAACACCACCCACGGCCACCGCTTTGAAGCCGCTGTCGATCCCGTGGTGCTGAAAGATGCCGACAGCTACGCCGAAACCCTGGCCCGCGACGGCGCGGTGATCGCCAGCTTCGCAGACCGCCGCGCCGACATCGTGCGCCAGCTGGATACAGCTGCTGCGCTGATTGGCAATGGCGTGCGTGCTATCGAAGATGAAGCATTGCTGGACGAAGTGACCGCCCTGGTCGAGCGCCCCAATGTGCTGGTCTGCAGCTTCGAAGAAGAATTCCTCGGCGTGCCGCAAGAGTGCCTGATCCTGACCATGAAGGCCAACCAGAAGTACTTTCCGCTGCTGGACGCCGCAGGCAAGCTGACCCACCAGTTCCTGATCGTCAGCAACATCAGCCCGGCAGACCCCAGCCAGGTCATCGGCGGCAACGAGCGCGTGGTGCGCCCACGCCTGGCCGATGCCAAGTTCTTCTTCGACCAGGACCGCAAGAAAACGCTGGAGTCGCGCGTGGCGGGGCTGGACAAGGTGGTCTACCACAACCAGTTGGGCTCGCAAGGTGAGCGTGTGGTGCGTGTACGCGCCATTGCCAAAGCCATTGCGCTGCTACTCGGCGGCGAAGCGCTGGCCCAGCAGGCCGACCAGGCTGCGCTGCTGGCCAAGACCGATCTGGTCACCGACATGGTCGGCGAATTCCCCGAGCTGCAAGGCACCATGGGCCGCTACTACGCGCTCAACGACGGCCTGAGCGTGGAGGTGGCCGATGCCATCGAAGACCACTACAAGCCCCGTTTTGCAGGCGACACCCTGCCACGCAACCCCGTGGGCATTGCCGTGGCGTTGGCTGACAAGCTGGAAACCCTGGTCGGCATGTTCGGTATCGGCAATCTGCCTACCGGCGACAAAGACCCGTTTGCGCTGCGCCGCCATGCCTTGGGCGTGATTCGCATGCTGACCGAGCAGAACCTGCCGCTGGACCTGACCGCGCTGGTGGAAGCCGCTTTCAACGTGCTGGGTGCCAAGTGCACGGCCCCGCGTGAAGCCTCGGTGCAGGCCCTGCTGACCTTTGTGTACGACCGCCTGGGCGGAAGCCTGCGCGAAGAAGGCTACAGCGCCCAAGAGGTGGATGCCGTCCTCGCCCTGCGCCCCCAGCGCCTGGCTGAAGTCCCCAAGCGCCTGGCCGCCGTGCGCGCCTTCGCTGCCCTGCCCGAAGCCGCCGCGCTGGCCGCCGCCAACAAGCGCATCGGCAACATCCTCAAGAAGGCCGATACCGTGGACCCCCATGTCAGCACGGTGCTGCTGCAGGAGCCCGCCGAAATCGCCTTGCACGCCGCCATGCAGCAAGCCGCCCCCTTCGCCCAGGCCCAGTTCGAAGCAGGCGACTACACCGCCAGCCTGCAGTCCCTGGCCGCCCTGCGCGCGCCGGTGGATGCGTTCTTTGACGGCGTGATGGTCAACGCCGAAGCCCTGGACGTGCGCCTGAACCGCCTGGGCCTGCTGCAAAGCCTGCACAACGCCATGAACCGCGTGGCCGATCTGTCCAAACTGGCTTCATAGGAAACACCCCATGAAACTCGCCATCCTCGACCGCGACGGCACCATCAATGTGGACAGTGACGAGTTCGTCAAGTCGCCCGACGAATGGCTGCCGCTACCCGGCGCGTTGGAGGCGATTGCCAAGCTCAACCACGCGGGCTGGCATGTGGTGGTGGCCACCAACCAGTCGGGCCTGGGTCGGGGGCTGTTTGACGTGGCGGCGCTCAACGCCATGCATGCCAAGTTGTTCAAGCTGCTGGCCGCGGCGGGCGGCAAGATCGACGCGGTTTTCTTTTGCCCGCACGCGCCCGATGACGGCTGCCACTGCCGCAAGCCCGCGCCGGGGCTGTTCGAGCAGATCGGCGAGCGCTTCGGCATCGACCTGCACGGTGTGCCTACGGTGGGTGACAGCCTGCGTGACCTGCAGGCCGGGGTGGCGGTGGGCTGTGAGCCGCACGTGGTGCTGACCGGCAAGGCCGCGCGGTTTCGCGGGCTGGGCGTGCTGCCGCCCGAGTTTCCGGTGGGCACCTGGATCCACCAGGACCTGCTGGCGTTTGCCACCTTTCTCATCAACCGTGAGTTGGCCGCCAAAGCGCCTGCGGCCTGATACTCCTAAATTTATAGCTGCTTGTGCTTATTGGGTAAGCGCCAGGTGCCAAAAAGACTAAAAAATGCCTTTCATTCGTTCTGTTCTGCACATGCTGTTTTTGGCGGTCACCGTCATTCCCTGGGCTTCGGCCGTGTTCGTGATCCGGCTGTTTGCCGGACCCACGGCGGTGTACTGGGCCTGCGCGCGCTGGCTGAAGCTGGCGGTGGACAGCGGCACCGCGATTCTGGGCATCCAGAACCGCATCACCGGCATGGAAAACCTGCCCACCGGGGCACTGGAGTCGGCGGTGCTGCTGGTCAAGCACCAGTCCACCTGGGAGGCGCTGCTGATGCCCGCCATCATGCCGCGCCCGCTGGCCTATGTGTTCAAGAAAGAGCTGCTGTACGTGCCGTTTTTCGGCTGGGCCATGGCCTGCATGGACATGATCCACATCGACCGCAGCCAGGGCACGCAGGCCTTCAAGAAGCTGGTGGCATCGGGCAAGCGGCTGGTGGGGCAGGGCACCTGGATCATCATGTTCCCCGAGGGCACGCGCATCGACCGCGGCCAGGTGGGCGAGTACAAAACCGGCGGCACGCGCCTGGCGATCCAGTGTGGCGTGCCGGTGATCCCGATTGCGGTGACATCCGCCAAATGCTGGCCGCGCAAGGCCTTCATCAAAACGCCCGGCATTGTGGACATTTCCATCGGCAAACCCATCCCCAGCGTAGGCCGCCGCCCGGACGAGCTGATGGCCGAGGTGCAGGCCTGGATCGAGGCCGAGATGCGCCGCCTGGACCCCGAGGCCTACCGCTAGGCATTTAAAAGCTTGCCCAGCCGTCTCCATCGTCGGTGGGCACTGCGGTTTTGGTGGCGCTGGGTGCGGCCAGGGCCGAGGGGACGCTTCTCAGGGCGGAACGGCGCGGGGCCGCAGCGGGTGTGCGGGTACTGGGGCTGGCGGGGTGGGCTGACCCACGGGCAGGCGGCCGCGGTGCAGACGCGGCGCGCCCTGGGCCTGCAGACAGTTTGAATGCCGCCACGGTTCCCACCAGATCGTCGGCCTGGGACTTCAGGCTGCTGGCCGCTGCGGCCATTTCTTCCACCAGTGCGGCATTTTGCTGGGTGGCCTGGTCCATTTGTACGATGGCTTCCCCTATTTGGGCGACCCCTGCGCTCTGCTCGCTGCTGGCAGCGCTGATTTCGCCCATGATGTCGGTCACCCGGCGGATGCTGTTGACCACCTCGGTCATGGTGGTGCCCGCCTGGTCCACCAGGGCCGTGCCCTGCGCCACCCGCTCCACGCTGGCGGTGATCAGGGTCTTGATCTCCTTGGCGGCCTCGGCCGAGCGTCCCGCCAGGCCGCGCACCTCGCTGGCTACCACGGCAAAGCCGCGGCCCTGCTCGCCCGCGCGGGCGGCTTCCACCGCGGCGTTGAGTGCCAGGATGTTGGTCTGGAAGGCGATGCCGTCGATGACGCTGATGATGTCGGCGATCTTGCGCGACGATTCATTGATGCCTTTCATGGTCTCTACCACCTGGCCGACCACCGCGCCGCCCTGGGTGGCGACGTTGGCGGCGTTTTGGGCGAGCTGGTTGGCCTGGCGGGCGTTGTCGGCGTTTTGCTTGACCGTGGAGCTCAGCTCCTCCATAGAGGCAGCGGTTTGCTCCAGGGCGCTGGCCTGCTGTTCGGTGCGGGCACTGAGGTCGTGGTTGCCCTGGGCGATCTGGGCGCTGGCGCTGGCCACGCCTTCGGCATTGCTGCGCACACTGCCTACGGTACGCGAAAGCGATTCCTGCATGCGTTTGACCGCCGCCATGGTGCTGGTGTTGTCGTTGTCGCGCAAGCCGATGGGCATGGCCAGGTCGCTATCGGCCACCCGCTGCACGGCTATGTTCACCTGTCCGGGCTCGGCACCCAGGGCGCGGGTCAGGCTGCGGGTGATGGCCCAGCCCAGCAAGCCCGCCACCACGGCGGTGGCGGCCGCCAGACCGGTCAACAGATTGGCGTAGAAGTTGGCACTGTCCCCCGCATTTTTGGCCAGCTCCCGCCCGGCTTCGTGTTGCATGTTGCTGGCGTCGTCCACGGCTTTGAACAGCACCACCTGCAGGCTGCTGACGTGGCCCAGAAGCAGGTCACTGGCCTCCGATAACTTGTTTTGCAGGGTCAGCGCGATGACGGCGTCCAGACCCTGGTTGTAGGGGGTGCGGGTATCCACGATGGTTTTCAGCAGCTCACGCCCTTTGGGGAGCGTGATGGTTGTGTCCAGCGCGTCCAGAAGCTTGGAGTTCTCCGCCCGCAGGTCGGTGATCTTTCTGCGTTCGCCCTCGCGGAATACGGGGTCTTGCCGGACCATGATGTTGCGGGTGGCACGCGCAATGCCGTTGAGGTTGTCCTGGAGAGTGGCCAACTGGTCTACCTTGACCATGCGGTCATTGGCCACCGCGTTCAGGTCGCTGGCCAGGGACTTCATTTGGACGGTGCTGACCACGGCCATCAGCAGGCCCAGCAGTGTGGCGATGCCAAAACCCATCGCCAAGCGGGTACTCACTTTGAGTGCATCAAATGACATGGGAGTCCTTTGGCGGTGGGGTGTATGTGCGCCGCGTGAATTCTCCGCGTGTACACATTCAGATTTTTTATGGAAAATTTGGATGCTAGTTACAAAAATGAGCCTGTCAAGGCCTTTTGGTAGGCATTGATGAGCCTGTACCTGCCAAAGACGGGTGGGGCCTGCTCCTTGGTCCGGCTAAACTTTCCACCTATGCGCAGCCTTTTGACGTTCGCCCTGGATCTGCTGGACACCGGTTTAGGGGTGCCAGCAGCATCCCTATCCTCTACGGTTTCAACGAAAAATATGCCGCTCGCGCCTACGGATATTGATTTTGTAGCTACGGAAAGTGCAGCATTGGCAGCGTCATTGCCAGGCCAGAGCATGCCCCTGGCCTACCGCCACCCCGCTGCCAACCGCACCCTGCAACTGCCCGGCGCGCTGGTGGGTTTTGCGTTCAAGCGCAGCAAGCGCCACAGCATTGGCTTTGTGGTGGGTGCGCAAGGCCTGGTAGTCAGCGCGCCGAAATGGGTGCCGCTGGCCGAGGTGGATGCTGCCGTGCGCAGCAAGGGCGGCTGGATCGTGCAAAAGCTCGGCCAGTCCCGGGAACGGCTGGCGCAGCAGCAGGCCACGCGCGTGGTCTGGCAAAACGGGGCGGCGTTTCCCTACCTGGGCCAGCCGCTGATCCTGGTGCTGGAGCCCGCGCTGCACCGGGCGCACAAGGGTGCGCTGGTGATCGACAACACTTTGCGCCTGGGCTTGCCGCTGGATGCCGCACCGGCGCAGATCCGCGCCGCCGTGCACAAATGGATGCTGTTGCAGGCACGGGCCTTGTTTGTGGAGCGGCTGACCCATTTCGCGCCGCAGTTGGGCGTGCAGTGGAAGCGCCTGGCCTTGTCCAACGCCGCCACCCGCTGGGGCAGCGCCAGCACCCTGGGCTCGATACGCCTGAACTGGCGGCTGTTGCACCACCGCATGGCCGTTATCGACTACGTGGTGGTGCACGAGCTGAGCCACCTGCGCTACATGGACCACAGTGCCCAGTTCTGGGACACGGTGGCCTCCATCCTGCCCGGCTACGCGCCGCTGCGTGCCGAACTGCGCAGCGTGGTGGTGCCGAAGTGGGATGAAGCTTAAGCGCTGATCGGCACCGCTTCGCTGGGTTCCAGCGCCGCACTTTCGGGGTAGGCCAGCGCCGTCGGGCTGAACCGGTACACCCCATCCGTACCGCGGGTACGTTGCAAATACCCATCCACCCACAGCTTGTGCAAATGCGCCACCGCCTCGCCCATGGCGAAGGTGGTCTGGTGCAGGTCCAGCACGCGGGTGAACAGCACCGGCAGGATGTCGGCTGCGCTGCAAGGCTGCAGCCGGGCGAAGGCCATCACCCGGGCCAGGTGGTCGCGGTGGTGGTCGTGCAGCTGCTGGATGCGCGTGTGCAGGCCCTGGAAGGGCTTGCCGTGGGCGGGCAGGGTCAGGGTGTCGGCTGCCAGGGGCGCGAACTTGTCGATCGAGTCCAGAAACTGCTGCAACGGGTTGCTTTCGGGCTCCACATCGAACACGCTCACATTGGTGGAAATGCGCGGCAGCATCATGTCGCCGCCGATGAGGACTGGAAAGGATGGACGCTGCGCCTCCAGCCCATCCCGCTGGGATGGGCTGGAGGCTTCCGTCAATGCTGCCTGGGTGTCAGCGCAGTACAGCGCAATGTGTTCCGGCGCGTGGCCGTATCCGCTGATGCAGTGCCAACTCCGCCCGCCGATGCGCAGGGTCTGGCCGTCTTGCATGCGCACAAAGCTGGGCGGCAGGGCGGGCACCATGGCCGAGAAATAGCCGGTACGGGCGCGGATTTTCTCCACCGCTTCCGGGTCGATGAGGCCGTGTTTCTGGAAGAATTCGGCAGCACCCGGCCCGCCGTTGCCGCTGGAGTGGGCAATGTTGTGCTCGGCCACAAAGTAGTCGGTGGCGCTGATCCATAAAGGTGCGTTCCACCGCGCGCACAGCCACGAGGCCAGGCCGATGTGGTCGGGGTGCATGTGGGTCACGATGACGCGCAGGATCGGCAGGCCGCCGAGCTGGGTGGCAAAAATCGCCTCCCACTGGGCGCGCGATGCGTCGGCGCTGATGCAGCAGTCCACCACGCTCCAACCACGCTGGCCGTCGATCTCATCTTCCAGCAGCCACAGGTTGATGTGGTTCAGCGCAAAGGGCAGCGCCATGCGGATCCAGCGCACGCCAGGTGCCACGGCCAGGGTTTCGCCCAGTGCGGGCAGGGTGTCGCCCAGGGGGTAGTGGAGTTGTTGTTCGAGCAGATTCATGGCGCTATAGTCGGCTTTTGTGTTGACGTTTACGTAAAAGTCATTCTAGGCCTGCCCCTTGCAACCCACTGACACCATGGCGATAAGCAGCTACAGCATCAGCGACCTGGCCCTTGAGTTCGACCTGACCACGCGGGCCATCCGCTTTTATGAAGACATGGGCTTGCTGCAGCCCACGCGCAGCGGCCCGGGCGGCCGTACCCGCGTTTACAGCCAGCGGGACCGCACGCGGCTGAAACTGACCCTGCGCGCCAAGCGCCTGGGCCTGAGCCTGACGCAGGCCAGGGAAGTGATCGACATGTACGACAGCCCGCGCGACACCACGGCCCAGCTGGGCAAGTTTCTGGCCGTGCTGGCCGCGCACCGCCAGCAATTGGAAGAGCAGATGGCCGAGCTGCAAGCCAATATCGACGAGGTCAAGGCCCAGGAGAAGGAGGGGCGGGCGCAACTCTCCAAGAGCCTCAAACAGGCAAAAACTGCCTGAAGGTTTTAGGGCGCGGGCGAGGCCAGCGGCTGGCCTTTTTGCACCACGTACACGCCCACCAGCCGGGTGGGTACGGCCCCGTCGTTGTGGGCATCGTGCACCACCCCGGCGGGCACTACGAACGATTCGCCGGCCTTGATGACGCGTGGCGGCTGACCGTCGATCAGCAGCGTGGCCTCGCCTTCGAGCACGTAGCTGATTTCATCGCCAGGGTGGGTGTGCCGCCCGGCTTTGGCACCGGGTGCCACCTCGACCCGCGCCACCACCGCCTCGTGCCCGGCGATCGACACATCGGCGCGGCCCACCACCGTGCGCTGCAAGCCCGGGTTTTGCGCCAGCAGCGTGCCGACGGACACCAGCCCCGCGAGCAGCAGGGCATAAGGGCGTAATTGGGAAAATGGCTTCATGGTTGTCTCCTGTGGGGGTGCGGACCGCATGCCGCCGCGCGATTCTCCGCCCCGGACGGGGGGCTTGGGGCTGGCGTATCCCCTAAAAGGGGGAAGCCTGGATATACTTGACGTTAACGTCAACGTCAACCATGCAGGGGAAGATTGAAGGCGTTTGGTAACCCGGTTGATTTGCTATATTTTTTGTAGCTACTCATGCTTATTTAATAAGCGTAGAGTGCCAATTTAATGCTTAATTCTGACAATCTGGCCCGTCCCCGAGGCGGCAAAATACCTTTATGACCCAATCCATACCCGACATCTTTGCCAACAACCGTGCCTGGGCCGCCGAGATGGAGCGCGAGCGCCCCGGATTTTTCACCGAGCTGACGCGCCAGCAAAAGCCCAAGTACATGTGGATCGGCTGCTCCGACAGCCGCGTCCCGGCCAACGAGATCATGGGCCTGGCGCCGGGGGAGGTGTTTGTGCACCGCAACGTGGCCAATGTAGTGGTGCACTCGGACCTGAACGCGCTCTCTACCGTGCAGTTTGCGGTGGACGTGATCAAGGTCGAGCACATCACCGTGGTGGGCCACTACGGCTGCTCGGGCGTGGCGGCGGCGTTGGCGGGCCAGCGGGTCGGTTTGGCCGACAACTGGCTGCGCCACATCCAGGACGTGCGGGACCGCCACTGGAACCTGCTGGACCAGATTGCCGAACCCCAACGCCATGACGCGCTGGTCGAGCTCAACGCCATCGAGCAGGTGGTCAACGTCTGCCAAAGCACCGTCATGGTCGATGCCTGGGCGCGGGGCCAGAAAGTCACTGTGCACGGCTGGGTCTACGGCATCCACGACGGCCTGCTGCAAAACCTGCACATCACCGTAAATGGTATTGAGGGACTGGAGGCCGCGTATCGTGCGGCGGTAGCGGGTGTCGCCGGGGCCGTGCGGATCGCGCGCTAGCCTTACCTCGGGGAGGGCTCGTCTGGGTAGACTGTGCCCATGTTTCCCCAACGCCTGGATTCCCCGCTCGCCTACGACATTGCCAAAGCCATGGTGGATGGCTTCAACCGGCATTACCGCCTGTTCCGCTCCGAATCGGCCCGGGCCAAGCACCGGTTTGAAACCGCCGACTGGCATGGCCAGCAGCGGGCGCAGCGCGAGCGCATCGAGTTCTACGACCTGCGGGTGCGTGAATGCTCGACCCGGCTGGAGCGGGAGTTCAAGGCGGGGGAGCAGGGCATGGACGTGTGGCAGCAGGTTAAGCTGCACTACATCGGCCTGCTGGTTGACCACCGCCAGCCCGAGCTGGCCGAGACCTTTTTCAATTCAGTCACCACCAAGATACTGCACCGCAGCTACTTCCAGAACGACTTCATCTTTGTGCGCCCGGCGGTCAGCACCGAGTACCTGGAGGCCACCGAGCCACGCCCCACCTACCGCGCCTACTACCCCACCCGCGCCAACCTGGGGGCGGTGTTGCTGCAGATGGTGCAAGACTTCGACCTGCAGCGCGCGTTTGGCGACCTGGCGCGCGACATCGCCTATGTGGAGGCGGCGGTGCGCCTGCAACTGGGCGAGGTGACGCTGCGGGCCAATTTCCAGATCCAGGTGCTCACCAGCCTGTTCTTCCGCAACAAGGGTGCGTACATCTGCGGCAAGGTGATCAACGGCTTCCAGGAGCATCCGTTCGCCCTGCCCATCCTGCATGGTGCGCAAGACCGGCTGGTCATCGACGCCGTGCTTTTCGGCGAAGACGACATGCTGCTGCTGTTCAGCTTTGCGCGCGCCTACTTCATGGTAGACATGGAAATCCCCAGCGCCTACGTGCAGTTTCTGCGCAGCATGATGCCGCGCAAGCCACGCAATGAAATCTACAACGCGCTGGGCCTGGCCAAGCAGGGCAAGACCTTGTTTTACCGCGATCTGCTGCTGCACCAGCGCCATTCCACCGACCAGTTCCGCATTGCGCCGGGCATCAAGGGCATGGTGATGCTGGTGTTCGACATGCCGTCGTTTCCCTACGTGTTCAAGGTCATCAAAGATTACTTTCCGCCGCAAAAAGACACCAGCCGCGAGCAGATCAAGGCCAAGTATTTGCTGGTCAAGCAGCACGACCGCGTGGGCCGCATGGCCGATACGCTGGAGTACAGCGAGGTGGCGTTTCCGCTGGCCCGGTTCAGCCCGGAGGTGATTGTCGAGCTGGAGAAGTTCGCCCCCAGCCAGCTGGAAATCAGTGACCGGGATGGTGATGGGCAGATGGAGGTGGTCATCAAGCACTGCTACATCGAGCGCCGCATGATCCCGCTCAACATCTACCTGCAAGAGGCCTTTGACGCAGGCCCGGACGACCGCCGGGCCCGCGCCCAGATCGAGCGCTCGGTCATCGAATACGGCAACGCCATCAAAGACCTGGTGGCCGCCAACATCTTCCCCGGCGACATGCTGTGGAAGAACTTTGGCGTGACGCGCCACGGCAAGGTGGTGTTCTACGACTACGACGAGATCGAATACCTCACCGACTGCAACTTCCGCACCGTGCCCCAGCCGCGCACCGAAGAAGAGGAAATGAGCGGCGAAATCTGGTACCGGGTCGGCCCCAAGGACGTGTTCCCCGAAACCTTTGGCCCCTTCTTGCTGGGCAACCCGCTGGTGCGCGAAGCCTTCATGCGCCACCACGCCGACCTGCTGGAAGCCGGCTTTTGGCAGGCGCACAAGGAGCGTATCCAGGCGGGCTACGTGCACGACGTGTTCCCGTACGAGCAGGACAAGCGGTTCGGAATCTAGGTTGAATTCAGCGCGAGGGTGTGAAAAAGTTCCGGTTCAAGCCAGGTTTTCCGTTATTTTTTGTACACACGCATGCAATCCATGGTGTGAAAAAGGGTGAGGACGATAAAATTCCGGGGCTTTCCGTGACCGCATTGCTTGCGTTCATCTGCCACATCCATGCGGCTCGCCGCCATGCATGTCTTCCAAGACACAGGAAAAATTCACACCATGGACAACCCAAAACTTCGGCTGCGTGCCGGGCAGCTCGTACGTCTGGGCGCTGCAGTCGTGCTGGGCGGGGTGCTGGCCGCCTGCCAGACCCCCCCGCCCGCGCCGGTGGCCTACACCGGCCCCACCCTGGATATCGAGCAAACCGAGCGCGGCGTGCAAATTGTTCTGCCCGTCACGGTGCTGTTTGCCACCGGCGAGTACACCTTCAAAACCGAGGAAGCCGCGCCCTACCTGGACCGGCTGGCCAGCCTGCTGAAAACCAAAACCACGCACGATGTCAGCGTGGAGGGCCATACCGACAACGTGGGGGGGCTGGCGATGAACCAGACCCTGTCCGACAACCGGGCGCGTGCCTTGCGCAAAGCTTTGGAAGAGCGCGGCATCGAACCCCAGCGCATCGTCTCCGCAGGCTTCGGCTACAACCGGCCCGTGGCATCCAACGCCAGCGAACAGGGCCGTACGCTGAACCGCCGCGTCGAGCTGATGGTGCTGGAGGAGAAAGTGGAGACGTTCACCCAGGGCGAGCCCGCCAACGCATTTGCCTCGGCCTTTGACAAGCTGCGCAAGATGGTCGATGAAGGTCTGATCCAACTGCCCCAACCGTCAGAAGGCAAGTAGTGCTGCGCCGCACCTGGCTGGCCGCTGCCGGGGCTGCACCCTGGCTCGCGCACGCGGCGGCCCCGGCCCCCAAAAAGATAGGCATCGCCCTGGGGGCCGGATCGGCCCGGGGGTTTGCCCATATCGGCGTGCTCAAGGCCCTGGTAGAGGCCGGTTTGGCTCCCGAGGTGGTGGCGGGCACCAGCGCCGGTTCCCTGGTGGGGGCTTTTTACGCAGCGGGTTATACGCCCTGGCAGATCGAAGAGGTGGCACTGCGGCTGCGCGACATTGAAATTGTCGACTTGGGCCAGGGCAACAAGCGCGGCATGTTTACCGGAGAAACGCTGCAAAAGCTGGTCAACCAGTACGTCAAGGATGTGCCCATCGAGCGCTTCAAGCGCCGCTTCGGCGCGGTGGCCACGGTGCTGAAATCGGGTGAGCTGCGGCTGCTGTCCAGCGGCAATGCCGGTGCGGCCGTGCGCGCCTCGTGCTCGATTCCCGGGGTGTTTGTGCCCTGCATGGTGGGCGACGAGGAACTGGTGGACGGTGGGCTGGTCAGCTCCTTGCCGATCAAAGCCGCCCGCAAGCTGGGTGCCGATGTGGTGATCGGCGTGGACGTGGGCGTGCTGCCGCAAAACAGCACCCGCGTGGGCCTGTACGAGGTGATTCTGCAGTCGTTTGAAATCATGGGCCGCTCGCTCTCGCAGCTGGAGGGGCAAACCGCCGACTTCGTGGTCCGCCCGGACACGGCGCGGTTTTCCAGTACCGACTTCTCGGTGCGCAAGGAAATCGTCCAGGCGGGCTACGAAGCTGGTGTGGCGGCACTGCCTGCGTTGCGGCAACTCTTGCGCGGGCGCGGAGCCAGCCCGGACCGCGTGGGCTAGCGTATGCCTTACACTGCGCGCTGCCCGGGGTGCGCAGTGTTGCGCTGAGATGGAATCCAAACCCGCGAACTTGATCTGGTTCATACCAGCGTAAGAAGAGCTTGACGATGCCGTCCATTGGCTGGACGGCGTTGTCTCACCGCCCACCATGGGCGTTCTCCTTGGGGGTTTGCGCGGTCTGGCTGCGCATTCCGGGCTCCACTTCCACAGGAGACCCCCATGAACGCACCCGACAAATTCACCCAGCTACTGCGCTACGCCTGCGACCCGCTGCCCGCCAGCACCAAGCGCTACATCCAGGGCAGCCGCCCCGACCTGCGCGTGCCGCTGCGCGAAATCATGCAGAGCAATGGCGAGGCCGTCACCGTCTACGACACCTCCGGCCCCTATACCGATCCCGCCGCCCAGATCGACGTGCGTGCCGGTCTGCAGGCCTTGCGCGCAGGCTGGATCGATGCCCGGGGCGACACCGAAGCCTATGCTGCCCGCATCCTGCACGCACTGGACGATGGCCGCAAGAACGATGAAAACGAAGCGCTGCACCTGTTGCGCGCCCAGGCCTCCGGCCTGCAACGTGCGCCCCGCCGTGCAAAAGCCGGTGCCAACGTCTCGCAGATGCACTACGCCCGCCAAGGCATCATTACCCCCGAGATGGAATTCGTCGCCCTGCGCGAAAACCAGAAGATGGAATGGATGGCCCAATATGCCGCCAACACCGAGCGCGACCAGCGCCTGGCCGGCAACAGCTTTGGTGCCAGCATCCCCAAGGTCATGACCCCCGAATTCGTGCGCTCCGAAGTGGCCCGGGGCCGCGCCGTGATCCCGCTCAACATCAACCACCCCGAAGTCGAGCCCATGGCCATTGGCCGCAACTTCCTGGTCAAGATCAATGCCAACATCGGCAACAGCGCCGTCACCTCCAGCATCGAAGAAGAAGTGGAAAAGCTGGTCTGGGCGATCCGCTGGGGTGCCGACACGGTGATGGATTTGTCCACCGGCAAAAACATCCACACCACCCGCGACTGGATCATCCGCAACAGCCCCGTGCCCATTGGCACCGTGCCGATCTACCAGGCGCTGGAAAAAGTGGGCGGTGTGGCCGAAGACCTGACCTGGGAAATCTTCCGCGACACGCTGATCGAGCAGGCCGAGCAGGGCGTGGACTACTTCACCGTGCACGCCGGTGTGCGCCTGCCCTTCATCCACCTCACCGCCAACCGCATGACCGGCATCGTCTCGCGTGGCGGCTCCATCATGGCCAAGTGGTGCATCGCCCACCACAAAGAAAATTTCATCTACAC
The DNA here is from genome assembly GCA_027923965.1 of Comamonadaceae bacterium OS-1. Taxonomy (NCBI): domain Bacteria; kingdom Pseudomonadati; phylum Pseudomonadota; class Betaproteobacteria; order Burkholderiales; family Comamonadaceae; species Comamonadaceae bacterium OS-1. Next base: position 3,761,541 of record AP026969.1, on the reverse strand, counting down.
CCACTTCGATGAAATGACCGAGATTCTCAAGGCCTGCGACGTGAGCTATTCGCTGGGCGACGGCCTGCGCCCCGGCTCCAGCGCCGACGCGAACGACGAAGCCCAGTTTGCCGAACTGCGCACCCTGGGCGAGCTGACCCAAAAGGCCTGGCAGCAGGACGTGCAGGTCATGATCGAAGGCCCCGGCCACGTGCCCATGCACATGGTGCAAGAGAACATGACCGAGCAACTCAAGCACTGCGGTGAGGCCCCGTTCTACACCCTAGGCCCGCTGACCACCGACATCGCTCCCGGATACGACCACATCACCAGCGGCATCGGTGCGGCCATGATCGGCTGGTTTGGCACCGCCATGCTGTGCTACGTCACGCCCAAGGAACACCTGGGCCTGCCCGACCGCGACGACGTGAAGGTCGGCATCATCACCTACAAGATCGCCGCCCATGCCGCCGACGTGGCCAAGGGCCACCCAGGGGCGCGTTACCGCGACGACGCGCTGTCCAAAGCCCGTTTCGAGTTCCGCTGGATGGACCAGTTCAACCTGTCACTCGACCCCGAAACCGCCAAGAAATTCCACGACGAAACCCTGCCCAAAGACTCGGCCAAAGTGGCCCACTTCTGCTCCATGTGCGGCCCCAAGTTCTGCTCCATGAAGATCACCCAGGAAGTGCGCGAGTACGCCAAGAACCTGGGCGTGAGCGAAGCGGCGGCAGCCGAACAGGGCATGCTGGAGAAGTCGCAAGAGTTCAAAAGCGGTGGCGGGGAAATCTATGTGCCAGTGAACGGGGTGATTGCTATCGCACAGGGCTAAGCCAGCGGTTTTCCGCGCCAGAATGGCGCCTCCGGTATCAATCCGGTGCCGGCGGCGGCATTCTGGGCCATGTGCGCGGCATCGCCACTGCCCGGTATGGCACAGGTCACAGCGGGGTGGCTCAGTACAAATTTGAGCAATACCTGGGACCAATGGCTGCAGCCAATGTCCGCCGCCCAGGCGGGCAAGGCCTTGGTTTTTAATCGGCGCAGCAGGCCGCCGCCGCCAAACGGCATGTTCACCAGCACCGCCACACCCCGCTCGGCGGCCAGTGGCAGCAGGCGTTCGGCAGCTTCAGGCGCGTCCCAGGCGTAGTTGATCTGCAAGAAGTCGAGCTTCTCGGTGCGCAGCACAGCTTCCACATCGGCATAGGCCGAGGCGGTGTAGTGTGAAATGCCGATGTAGCGTACCCTGCCCGCGGCCTGCCATTCCCGCAGGCTAGCCAACTGGGTGCGCCAGTCCAGCAGGTTGTGAATTTGCAGCAGGTCGATGCGGGCGGTGCCGAGCCGCTGCATGGATGCCTCCATTTGCCGCAGTCCGGCCTCGCGCCCCTGGGTCCAGACCTTGGTGGCGATAAATGCCGGGCTCTGCGCGTGGTGCAGCATCTCCCCCGTGGTGGCTTCCGCCCGGCCATACATCGGCGAGCTGTCCAACACGCTGCCACCGGCGGTGAACAGTGCATTCAGCACGCCGGGAAGGCGTGCGTACCCAGGACTGCCGGGGGGGTGGTCGAAGCCCCGGTAGGTTCCGCAGCCGATCACGGGCAGTGATTCGGTAGTTCCGGGAATCAGGCGTGTGTGCATAGAGCCTCCATCGTAATCCTGCAGGGCCTACCACCCTTCGCTTAGCCCAGGCTGCCGCCTCCGTTGACGTGCAATACCTCGCCCGTCAGGTAGGGGTTGGTCAGCGCAAACAGGGCGGCATCGGCCAGGTCTGCCGGGGTACCAATGCGGCGCGCGGGCAGGCTGTTGGCCAGGCTGGCAAAGAAGGCGCTGCGGCTGGCTTCGTCCATGAAGGCCCAGCCTTCGGTGTCCACCACGCCGGGCGAAATGGCGTTGACGCGCACCGGGGCCAGCTCGACCGCCAACGCCCGCACCAGGCCTTCCACGCCTGCGTTCAGCGCTGACACCATGGCCGTGCCAGGCGCAGGGCGGTCAGCCGCCAGGCCGGAAAACAGCAGGATGGAGCCGCCCGGCTGTAACTGCGGCAGGCCAAACTGCACCAAGTGCACCGGCCCCCAGAACTTGCCTGCCAGCATGCGTTCAATCGCATCGCGCGGCATGCTGGCCAGGGGGCTGTAGGTCAGGTCGGCCGCGGTAGACACAAAGTAGTCAAACGCGCCCAGTGTCTGGAACCCAGCGGCTGCGGAGGCCGCATCGCCCAGGTCCATGGAAACGGTGGCCACGCTACCGCCCAGGCGCTGGCGGGCATCGGCCAGCTTGGCCTGCGAGCGGCCCAGAATGGTGACGCGTGCGCCGCGCTCAAGTGCCAATGCGGCAATGGCAAAGCCGATGCCCGAGCTGCCACCAGCGATGGCAATGTGTTTGTGGGTGATGTCCATGTTCATACTCCTGCTTGGTTAAATACACCCCGTGCCGGATGGATAGACCGGACGGCAGGGGCTAGACGTGTGGCCAAAATGGCCGCGAAAAAAAGAGGTACCAAGCCCACCCACATGGGCATTTGGGGTGATTGCGCGCTGGCGAGGCCGCCTGCCACCGAACCCACGGCAATGCCCAGGTTGAAGGCCGCGATGTTCATGCCCGAGGCCAGCTCAGGGCTGCCCGCCGGGTTCTGCTGGGCGGCCACCAGCACGGTTTTTTGCAGCACCGGCACCGCCCCAAACGATGCCAGGCCCCAACCCACCATCACCACCGCCATGGCTGGGGTCGATGCCGCCCCCAGCGCAGCTCCCAGCAGTGCCAGTACCAGGCCGCCGACCACGCACAGCGCAGCGCTGCGGCTGCCCACGCGGTCTACAAATCGCCCTCCCAGGGTGTTGCCCACCGCCGCGCTGACCCCGTACAGGGCAAACATGCCGGTGATGCCTTGGGCGCCCAAATGGGTGCTCTGCGCCAGCAGTACCGCGATGTAGGTGAAGCCGGTGAACGAGCCCGCATAGGCCAGGGCCGTGGTTACCACCGGCCGCAAGGTGGGCAGGTCAGACACCGTGGCCCAGACGCTGGGCCGGGGCGTATCCGCCGCTGCAGGCAATGCGGTGCTGGCCGGGGCCCACCGCAGCAGTGCGATTGCGCTGACCGCAGACAGCAGCGCGATGGCGCCAAAAATGAACTGCCAGCGCACGGTGCCGCTGGCCAGCGTACCCAGCGGCACACCCAGCACCAGTGCCAGCGTCAGCCCGCCAAACACGGTGGCAATGGCCTGGCCGCTGCGGGCAGGCCCGGCCGCGGTGGCGGCGGTGGATGCGGCCAACGCCAGCACCACGCCGTGCATCAGCCCCGCCAGCAAGCGGCTGCCCAGCAGCAAGGGCAAGGAGCTGCTCAAGGCCGTGACCGCATTGCCCACCGCAAACAGCAGCATGCTGACCGCCAGCACCCGCCGCCGGGGCGCGGGGGCCAGCCAGGCGCTCAACACCGGCGCGCCAATGCTCACCCCGATGGCGTACACGCCCACCACCAAACCCACCGCGCCCAGGCCCAGGCCTGTGCCAGCGGCGATGGCGGGCACCAGGCTCACCGCCACGAATTCGGCAAAGCCGAGGGCAAACGTACAAGCACTTAAGGCGAGCAAAGCAGGGGACATACCGACTCCAAGAGATTAGAGCCCGTATCGTATTTTTTTGCGTGCAAGTTGATAATCCATTGAATTAAAGAAACACTCTTGCAGGATTGCAAATATGGGAAGCTTGAACGGCCTGCTGGAATTTGTGGCGGTGGTAGAGCGCGGCACCTTTACCGGGGCGGCGCGGCAGATGGGGGTGTCGGTGTCCCACATCAGCCGCCAGATCGCCGAGCTGGAGGGCCGCCTGGCCGCGCAGCTGTTTGTGCGCACCACCCGGCAAATGCAGCTGACCGAGCCCGGGCGGCGTTTGTTCGACACCAGCCAGCCGCTGCTGCAAGAGCTGCTGCGGGCGCAAGACATCGTGCTGGACACGCAGGGCGTAGTGGAGGGCCGCCTGCGCATCAGCCTGGCGGGCAAGTTTGCTGAAGAGCAACTGGTGCCGCTGCTAACGCGGTTTTGCACCGAGCACCCGCTGGTGCAGCTGGAGCTGGACGTATCGGCCCGCAACGTGGACCTGGTGGCCGAGGGCTTTCACCTGGCGGTGCGCATGGGGCCGCTGGAGAGCAGCAGCTCCCTGGTCGCCACCCGGCTGCTGGCCGTGCCGCTGTGGGTGCTGGCCAGCCCGGCCTTGCTGTGCAGCCTGCCGCCCATCCGCACCCCGGCCGACCTGCCTCCTGAATGGTGTTTGCCACTGGTGCAGCGGCCCTGGGATTTTGTGCAAGGCGCGCAGCGTGCCAGCCTGCAACCTGCCGGGCGCTTTGCCAGCAACAGCGGGGCGGCGGCCACCCAGGCCGCGCTGGACGGGCTGGGCATTGTCAATGTCCCGGCCTACTACGCCCACGGCCTGGTGACCGAGGGGCGGCTCCAGCGCATCCTGCCGGACTGGGACGGCGTGGAGCACAGCGTTTTCTACCTGGTGCTCCCCGCCAGCCGACACCGCTCTACCCCAGTGCGGCGCGTGATGGCGTTTTTGCAGGCCAATGTGGTGGTGCCGCCCTGCTAAGGGGCCTGCCGGCGAACGGCAGGGATGCTATCAAATAAGAATAAAAATTTAATAGCTGCTTACGCTCATTGAATAAGCGCTAGAGGCATATTTGGTATCTAAAAAATAGCCAAAAAATTGGATTTCAGCATGGATGCCTTCCACCGCCCCCCGCTGCAAGGTCGAAGGGCGGCTGCTGGCTTACAGCATCTCTGCCAACGCCTCCTTCACCCCTTCTTCCACCAGCGGCGAGCTGGTGCCGCCCAGGTGCAGGGCGGCATCGTCGGGCACCGGGGTGGCGCAGTCTTTGTGGACTACGCCGTCTTTCATCACCAGCTGGATCTTGGCGGGGTCGGTCAGCAGGGCCAGGTTCTCCAGCGGGTTGCCGTCGACCAGCACGATGTCGGCCAGGTAGCCGGCTTTGAGCAGGCCCAGCTCGTCCGGGCGCTGCATGATCTGCCCGCCCAACTGGGTGGCGGCGCGCAGGGCCTCAGAAGGGGTCATGCCGATGTAGTCCACGAAGTACTGCAGGTCATTGGCATTGGTGCCGTGCGGCATCCAGGCAAAGCCGTAGTCGCCGCCGGGCAGGATGCGGATGCCGCGTTGGTGCATGGCGCGCAGCGAGGCGGCGGCCACCTCCAGCTCGCGCTTGTAGCCCATCTGCGTGGCTACTGCCTCGGTGATGCCGAACTCGGCGGCATGGTAGGTGGTGCGGATCAGCCAGCCGATGCCGGGGGCCACAAAGTGCTTGTCCTTGGCGGCTTCCAGCATGTCCAGCGCCTCCTCGTCGGCAAAGCTGGCGTGGTAGACCATCTCGATGCCGTGGCGCACACACTGCTTCACCGATTCACTGGAACGCGCATGCGCCGCCATGCGCTTGCCGTAGCGCTTGGCCTCTTGCGCCAGCATGGCCACTTCTTCCTCGGCAAACGGCGACATTTCGGCGGGCAGCCCGGCGATGTATTCGCCCGACAGGTTGATCTTCAGGTGGTCCACGCCGTACTTGATGAAGGTGCGTGCCGAGCGGCGGATTTCTTCCGGCCCGCTGCACACGCTGCCAAAGCTGAGCTCCGTGAAAGGCATGTGCGGCAGCGTGTTGTCGCCCAGTGCGCCGATGGTGGTGATCTCTTGGCTGCCCGCCAGGTAGCGCGGGCCGGGGAATTCGCCTGCATCGATGGCGTTGCGCAGCACCACGTCGAGCCGGGGCTTGGCCGCCGCCGCGCCGATGGCCGAAGTCCAGCCCATGTCCAGGTAGCGCTTGGCCACCCGCACGCACCATAGCATGTGCTCTTCGGGCGGCATGAACTGGATGGCTGCCAGCGAGGGCTGGTCGTTCCACGAGAAATGCGTGTGCGCCTCGGTCATGCCGGGCATCAGAAAGCGGCCCCGGCCGGCGATGACGCGGGCGTCGTCGGTGCTCACACGCTCGGGCAGGCGGGTGACCTGCACGATGCGTTTGCCCTCCACGAGCACGTCGCCCAGGTAGGTGTCGGCGCCGGTGCCGTCGAAGATGCGGACATTGGTGAATGCGGTACGGGTCATGGTTGTCTCCTGTTTATCTGAATCAAAGGGTGGCGTAAAAGGTTTGCAGGGCCTGCATGCAGCGGGCCGGTTGCTCGAACGGGGTCCAGTGGCCGCAGGCCTCGAACAGCAGCGTCTGGCTGCCGGCAATGCGCGCGGCCATCACCGCTACGTTGGCGGCAGGGGCCACGCCGTCCTGGTCGCCGGTGACCAACAGCGTAGGCACGCGGATCTGCTCGATGGCAGCGGACTCGGCCCGGGCCAGGGCTTCACAGCTCTGTGCATAGCCCTCCGCCGGTTGGCGCATCACGATCTCGCGCACCAGGGCCAACACGGCGGGCTGCTGGGCCTTGGTCTCTGCGCCGGTGGCGCCCTTGGCGATGGCGTCGGCAATCTCCTGCATGCCGGTCAGGCCGGTCCGGGCCAGTTGGGCGCGGGCGTGGATACCTGCGCGCCCGGCCTCGGGCGGGGCTACCAGCGGGCCGAACAGCGCCAGCGACAGCACGCGGCCCGGGTGCTGCACCGCCAGGTGCTGCGCCACCACCGTGCCCAGCGAATGCGCGGCGACATGGGCCGCCGGAATCTCCAGCGCGTCCAGCAGGCCTATGAGCGCATCCACATAGCCGTGGATGGACAGCGCGCCCGGCGGCAGGGCCGAGCGGGCGCTGCCCGGCAGGTCCGGGCGGATGACCCGAAAGCCTGCCAGCGCGCCCAGCAACGGGGTCCACAAATTGCTTGAGCCGCCCAGGCCGTGGATGCACAGCAACGGTGGGCCGCTGCCTTCGGTTTCAACGGCCAGGCCGTGGATCAGTTGGCTTGCCATGGCGGCCTCAGACGAAGCGGTTTTCGATGGCACCGATGCCGTCGATTTCGATGCGCACCACGTCGCCTGCCGCCAGGTAGCGCGGGGGCTGCATGCCCATGCCCACGCCCGCCGGGGTGCCGGTGGCAATCACATCGCCGGGGTAGAGCGTGATGCCGCGCGAGATGGTTTCGATCAGCGTGGGGATGTCAAAAATCATGTTCTGCGTGGGGCCGTCCTGGCGCAGCTCGCCGTTGACCCAGCAGCGCACGCGGGTCTCGCGGCCGTCCAGCACGTCGGCGGTCACGATCCACGGGCCCATGGGGCAGAAGGTGTCAAACGACTTGCCCATGTCCCACTGCTGGTGGCGCACCTGCACGTCGCGGGCCGACACGTCGTTGACGATGGTGTAGCCAAACACATGTTCCATGGCGGCCGCGCGGGTGATGTTCTTGCCGCCCTTGCCAATCACCACGGCCAGCTCGGCCTCGTAGTCCACCGCCGTGGTCACTTCCACCGGCACGCGCACCGCGTCGTGCGGGCCGACCACGCATTCGGGCACCTTGGTGAAGACGATGGGCCACTCCTCGGTGTTGGCGCTGTTGTCCTTGAACACCGACGCGGCCAGCTCCTTGGCGTGTGCGTGGTAGTTGCGGCCTACGCACCAAATGTTGCGCCGGGGCAGGGGGATGGGCGCGTCCAGCGCCACGTCGGCCAGGGCTATTGGGCTGCCCGTGGTGGCAGGCATCTTGCCGCCTGCGGCCAGGGTTTCGATGACGGCCAGAGCGCCTTTCAAGGCTTCTGCGCGGGGCAGATCAAGCGCTGTGACGGTGCGGTCGTCGGCAGAGACGAGGCCGACAAAACGTTGGCCTTCGGCGAGGTAGGTGGCGATTTTCATGGTGGGTTTTTCCAGTGAGAAAGAGGTGGATGGAGAGCGCAGGGCCACTGTAGGTAGACCCGCCCAACCCGGCTTATCCGCCCGTCCGGCGGCGTATCAAATCGTCTGATGGCGTGCTAAGTACATTCCCTAGGCGGGCGTTTTGCCGGGTTTTGCCGGGCACACAATGCGGCCATTCCCACCCACCAGGACTTTCACAATGGCCGAGGCGTACGCACTCCACACCGGCGCATTCGGCACGGCCATCGTGCTGGAGCTGCGCGCCAACCTGGTGGCGCACGCGCACTCCGAGACGCAGATCGCCTTCTGGCTCGGCGGTGCCCGCGCCCGGGCCCAGGTGGGTGCGACAGTGGTGGACTACAGCGAAAACGTCGCCCTGGGCGCCAACGCTTTCGAGTCGCACGACATGGTGCTGCTGGACGACAGCGGCCCCTGCCTGTTCTTGGCCTTCATGCTGTCCAAGCCCTGGCTGGACGCACGCAGCCAGGCGCTGGGGCGCAACTTCCGCTTCCCGTCGCCGCGCATTCCCATCCACCCGGCGCTGCGCCAGGCCTGCTGGCGGGTGCTGGATTTGATTCTGGCGCTGGACACGCCGCGTGACGCGGTGGACGAAGAGGTGGGTCGGCTGCTGGAGGCTGCCATCCAGGCATCGACCGAGCAGGTCGATGTGCCGCCGCCCGCCGCCTTCGGCCCCACGCTGGACCACCGGCTGCGCAAAGCCATCGCCCACATGCGTGAGCACGTGGCCGAGAAGACCACGGTGGACGATATTGCCGCCAAGGTAGGTTTGTCGCGCGCGCATTTCTTCGCGCTGTTCCGCGACCAGCTCAACGCCACGCCGCAGGTGTTCTGGAGCGCGGTGCGCGTCGAGGAAGCCATGCGCCGGGTCAGCGAAGGCCTGCCGCTGACCGATGTGGCGCTGGATTTGGGCTTCTCGGCCCCGGGCAATTTCTCGCGCTTCTTCAAGGAGCACACCGGCGTGTCGCCGTCGATCTTTCGGCGTGCCGTGCGTGCGCCGCTGCCGAATACAGTCACCGGTGTGCCACGGTAGGTTTTAAGAAAAATCGGCTTCCTGTGCTTATTCCATAAGCGTGAAAAGCTATGAAAACCATAGTATTTCGCCCCCATGCCAGCAGGCGTACAGTGGCCCCCAAAGGAGTCTCTTATGCCCACCACCGACCCCATCGTCATCCTCGCCGCCGCCCGCACCCCCATGGGTGCATTCCAGGGGGCTTTCGCCAAGTTGGCGGCGCACGACCTGGGCGGGGCGGCGATCCAGGCGGCGGTGGCGCGCGCGGGGGTGGACCCGGCACGGATTGACCAGGTGGTGTTCGGCAACTGTCTGATGGCCGGGCAGGGGCAGGCTCCGGCGCGGCAGGCGGGGTTCAAGGGCGGGCTGGGGCAGGGCACGGGGGCGGTCACGCTGTCCAAGATGTGCGGCTCGGGCCTGTTTGCCACCATGCTGGCGCACGACATGCTGGTGGCGGGCAGCCAGGACCTGGTGGTGGCGGGTGGCATGGAGAGCATGACCAATGCGCCACACCTGCTGCCCCAGGGGCGCAGCGGCATCCGCATCGGCCCGGGCCGGGTGCTGGACCACATGATGCTCGACGGGCTGGAAGATGCCTACGAGCCGGGCCGCTCCATGGGCAGCTTTGGCGAAGACTGCGCGGCCCAATACGGCTTCACCCGCGCGGCACAGGACGCATTTGCCACCGCCAGCGTGCAGCGGGCACAGGCGGCGATAGCGTCGGGCGCGTTTGCGGCGGAGATCACGCCGGTGCTGGCCAAGGGAGTTGAGGTCAGCACCGACGAAGCACCCGGCAAGATCCGCCTGGACAAAATCCCCACCTTGCGGCCCGCGTTCAAACCCGAGGGCACCATCACCGCCGCCAGCAGCTCGTCCATCAGCGACGGGGCGGCGGCCCTGGTGCTGGCCCGGGCCTCCACCGCCGCGCAGCTGGGCCTGCAGCCGCTGGCCCGCATCCAAGGCCACGCCACCTTTGCCCAGGCACCGGCCTGGTTTTCCACCGCGCCGCTGGGGGCTGTGCAGAAGCTGCTGGCCAAGGTTGGCTGGGCCGTGGCCGAGGTGGACCTGTGGGAGATCAACGAGGCCTTCGCCGTGGTGCCCATGGCGCTGATGGCCGAGCTGGACCTGCCGCACAGCCGCGTGAATGTGCACGGCGGGGCTTGCGCGCTGGGCCATCCCATCGGGGCCAGCGGCGCGCGGATTCTGGTGACGCTGCTGCATGCTTTACAAGCCCACGGCCTGCGCCGGGGCGTGGCCACGCTGTGCATTGGCGGCGGTGAGGCCACGGCGCTGGCGGTGGAGTTACTATAAAAATTAGAGCTTCTCGTGCTGGTGGGATAAGCACGGAGGCCGTATTTTTCTTGAATTTGTAGACGGTGGATGCAGGGCCGACCCGGCGGTGCCTATGTGGAAAATACGTTAGTACTTGCCCCCTGCGGCAGGGCCCACCACCGTCCTAGGATGCGGGCTCTCACCAACAGGAGTTTGCATGTCTTTATCCAAAATGTTTACCGTGGCGGCGGCTGTGGCCGCTGTAGCCGGTGCCGCCGTGCCTGCTGCCGCATTCGATGGCTGGCACCTGGACAACGCCACCGCCATTCCCGGCAAGGGGTCGGCCTGGGACTATGTGTCGCTGGATGCCGCGCGCGGCCATTTGTTCATTGGCCGCCGGGGCGCGGGCCTGCAGGTGTACGACATCGCCACGCACAAGGCCATCGCCGTGATCGGCAGCACCGCCAGCGACAGCTCCAACGGTGCGACGCTGATGCCCGAGTTCGACCTGGGCATCTCGTACAACGAAAACGGCACCATCACACCCTTCAAGCTGTCCACCCTGGAAGCCCAGCCCTCGGTCAAGCTGGGCGAGGAGCTGGATGCCACCCACTACGACCCCGCCACCCAGCGCATCGTGGTGAATATGGCGGCAGGCAAGGACGGCACCGAGCTGCTGGTGCTGCAAGCGCCTTCGCTCAAGCAGGTGGGCTCCATCAAGGTCAGCACCAAGAAGCCCGAGCATGCCGAAGCCGACGGCCAGGGCAATTTCTACATGGCTTCGCGCGATGAAAACGCGGTCTACCGCATCAACACCAAGGACATGGCGGTCACCGCCCAGTGGCCCACGCCGGGCTGCGCCCAGACCAACGGCCTGGCGCTGGATGCCGCCCACCACCGCATCTTTCTGGGCTGCCGCGGCAGCGCCACGGTGAAGCCCTCGTTTGCAGTGATGGATGCCGACAACGGTGCCATCCTCTACACCGCCGAGATCGGCGGCGGCAACGACGAGGTGGTGTATGACGCAGGTCTGAAACGGGTGTTTTTGGCCAACGGCGTGAACGCGGTGATGAACGTGTTCGAGCAGGTGGATGCCAATACCTACAAGCCGTCCGAAGCCCTGGGCACCCAGGCCGGTGTGCGCACCATGGCGATGGACCACGGCAGCAAGAAGATCTACGCCATCACCGCCGAGGGCAGCGCCGACTACGCCAAGAAAATCACCACCAGCGTCTCGCCCTACTACGCGAACACGTTTTTTGACAACAAGTTCTACGTGCTGACGTACAGCAAGTAAAACGGCAACGCTATTGAAATAGGAGCTGCTTGTGCTGGTGGGATCAGCACAAGCAGCCGATTCTTTATAAATCTCAACTTTTGGCCAACAGCGTGGCCACTTCGGCCGCCGAGCGCACGCCCAGCTTGGCGTAGACCCGGGCGCGGTACACCTCTACGGTGCGCATGGAGACGTGCATTTCGTCGGCTATCACCTTGTTGAGCTTGCCTGCGGCCACGCGATGCATCACGTCCTGCTCGCGCGGGGTGAGTCCGGCCAGCTTGGCACCGCGGGCATCGCCTTCGGCCAGGCGCAGTTGCTGGGCGGCCTCGGCGGCCAGTGCGTCGCGCACCCGGTCCACCAGGGCGGCATCGCCAAAGGGTTTTTCCACAAAATCGAACGCGCCTTTTTTCAGCGCCTCCACCGCCATAGGGATATCGCCGTGGCCGGTCAAAAAGATCACCGGCACCGGCACGCCGCGTGCCACCAGGGTGTCGTGCACCTGCAGGCCCGACATAGGCTCCATGCGCACGTCCAGCAGGATGCAGCCACGCACGGGCGTGGGGCCGCCCAGCGCGGCCAGGAACTCCGGGCCGCTGGCGTAGCTGCGCACATTGAAGCCGTGGGAGCTGAACAAAAACTCCAGCGCCTCGCGCACCGGGGCTTCGTCGTCCACCAGGTGCACGGCGACGGTATCGGGGGAGGGGGTCATAAGGTGGTTTCCTCGTCCATGGTGGTGTGCAGCGTGGTGTCGAACACCGGTAGGCTGAAGGACAGGCGCGCGCCGCCCCACGGGCTGGCATCGGCCTCCATGCTGCCGTGGTGCAGCTCGATGATGGAGCGGCAGATGGCCAGCCCCATGCCCATGCCGTCGGCTTTGGTGGAGTAGAACGCGGTGGTCAGTTGCTCGATGCTGCGGCCCTCCAGCCCGGGGCCGTCGTCGCCCACGGCCAGGCGCACCTGTTGTGGGGTCGCCAGCGTGGTGGCGATCTGGATGCGGCCGCCGGAGCCCTGGGCGGCCAGCGCATCGGCGGCGTTGCGCACCAGGTTGATCAGCACCTGTTCGATGAGGATGGGGTCGGCAAAGACGGGCGGCAGCTCGGGCTGCACCTCCCAGTCGATCTGGATCTGCTGGCGTTGCAGGTCACGCTGCAGCAGCTCTACCGCGCGGCGCGCCACGGCGGCCAGGTCGCAGGGCTCGCGCTGGGGCGCGCGGCGGGTGAGGAACTCGCGGATGCGCTGCACGATGCGCCCGGCCTCGGCGGCCTGTTCGCCCTGGCTTTTGAGCGCCTTGAGCAGGGATGGGTTGGCGCTGGCATCCTGGCCCAGCATGCGCTGCAGGCCGGCGTTGTAGCCGATCACGGCGGTGAGCGGCTGGTTCAGCTGGTGGGCCAGGGCCGAGGCGACTTCGCCCAGCGTGGTCAGGCGCGACTGGGTGGCCATGGCCTCGGCCTGGTGGCGCTGGCGTTCTTCGAGCTGCTTGCGGGCGGTGATGTCGATGATGGAGCCCATCCAGCCGATCTGGGTGCCATAGGCATCGATGAGCGGCGACTCGAACACCATCACGTTGAGCTGGTGGCCGTCCTGGTGGCGCCACACGGCTTCGTAGCCGTCGCGCGGGGCGTTGCCCGCCAGGTTGCTTTTGTGGCGCTGCATCACCTCGGCCAGGGACTCGGGCGGCCAGTAGGGCATGGGCGGGGCCAGCCCGACCAGGGCCTGGGCGGGCAGGCCGACCATGTCGCAAAAGGTGCGGTTGACAAACAGGATGCGGCCATCGGCATCGCGTGCGCGCAGCCCCACCAGGGCCGAGTCTTCCATGGCCTGGCGCCAGGCGGCTTCGGTGCGCCAAGCGTCTTCGGCCCGCGAGATCTGCCGCATCTGGCGGCGCAGCAGGGCGGTGGCCACCAGCATCAGCCCCAGGAAGCCGCCCACCAGTACGATGGGCAGGCTGCGCCAAAACGGGCGTTGCACTTCGCGCAGGGTCAGCTCCAGGTAGGTGCCGGGCATGTTGCCGCCGACCTGCACCTTGTAGCTTTCATGGACCTGGGGGTCCAGCCGCAAGGGCACTTCGTCCACCGAGGCAATCGCCTGGTCGGTGCTGTCGATCAGCTCCACATCGTATTTGCGGGTCAGCCACCAGGGGGCACCGCGGCGCAGCAGCAGGGCGGCCGAATAGCGCACCACCAGCCTGTCGGCCCCGGCGGGCTGTACCAGATGGGCCGACACGCCCGCGCTGTCCAGCGTCTCGCGGATGGCGGTGTCGGTCATGGGATGCTGCTCGGGCACGTGGGCCACGATGCGGTTGTTGGCATCCAGCCAGGTCACGCTGAGCCAGAGGCGGCGCAGGCCTTCGGCCACATCGGTGTTGGCCGCCAGCGCCTTTGCGTTACGCGGCAGCTTGGGGATTTGCTTGGCCAGGTCTTGCAGGTGGGCCATTTCCACATCCACGCGGCCACGCAGCTGGGCTTCGGTGCTGAGCGCATCGGCAATCATGGTGGCGCGGCGGTCGGCAGCGTCGTCCAGCTCGGAGCGCCAGGCCCACACGATCACCCCGGCCACAAACAGCACCGCAGCCAGCAGCGGCAGGGCCCACAGCTTGCTGCGCGCATCGCGGCGCGGCGCGGTGTGGGGCATGGGGTGGAAAGGCATGGCTGCAGTCTAGCGTTTGCCCTTTTCGGCAGGGCGTGGGGATTAAGGGAAAACCCGCAATTCAAGCCGCCGCAGGGCGATAAATGTGGAAGTCCACACTACCCGCCCGGTGGCCCGCAGAACACACTGCGCCCCATCGCAACATTTCCATTTGGAGACACCACCATGCACCCCATTGCCCGCCGTACCCTGGTCCAGGCCGCCATCGCCGCCGCCACCCTGTGTGCCGCCACCGTCGCTTTTGCGCAGGCCCCCATCGTCATCAAGTTCAGCCACGTGGTCGCCCCCGACACCCCCAAGGGCAAGGGCGCACAGCGCTTCAAGGAGCTGGCCGAAGAGCGCACCAAGGGCAAGGTCAAGGTCGAGCTGTACCCCAACAGCCAGCTGTACAAAGACAAGGAAGAACTGGAGGCGCTGCAACTGGGTTCGGTGCAGATGCTGGCCCCGTCGCTGGCCAAGTTCGGCCCGCTGGGTGCCAAGGAATTCGAGGTGTTTGACCTGCCTTTCCTGTTCAAGGACGACGCAGCATTCCGCGCCATCACCGAAGGCCCGCTGGGTGCCGACCTGTTCAAGAAACTGGAGCCCAAGGGCATCCACGGCCTGGCCTACTGGGACAACGGTTTCCACATCATGAGCGCCAACAAGCCGCTGCACACCGTGGCCGATTTCAAGGGCATGAAGATGCGCATCCAGAGCTCCAAGGTGCTGGACGCGCAGATGCGTGCCCTGGGCGCAATCCCGCAGGTGATGGCTTTCAGCGAGTTGTACCAGGCGCTGCAGTCCGGCGTGGTGGATGGCACCGAAGGCGTGCCGTCCAACTTCTACACCCAGAAGACCTATGAAGTGCAAAAGCACATCACCCTGTCCAACCACGGCCACCTGGCCTATGCGGTGATCGTCAACAAGAAGTTCTGGGAAGGTCTGCCCGCCGACATCCGCACCACGCTGGAAGGCGCGGTCAAGGATGCCACCACCTACGCCAACGCGATTGCCGCCACCGAAAACGTGCAGGCGCTGGAAAAAATCAAGGCCAGCGGTAAAACCACCGTCTACACCCCCACCCCGGCCGAGCTGAACGAGTGGAAGAAGGCGCTGATGCCGGTGCACAAGGAGATGGAGGCGCGCGTGGGCAAGGCCACCATCGACGCCGCCTACAAAGCCACCGGTTTCGTGGCCCCCAAGTAAGAGAAAAAATCAGCCGCTGCCGTGGCTTTCCATGGCGCGGCGATTTTTGGAGAACCCATGTTCAATCGAATCCTGAACCACCTGGAGGAATGGCTGATCACCTTCCTGATCGGTGCCGCCACCTTGGTGATCTTCATGGCGGTGGTGCACCGCTTTCTGAGCGGCGTGCCCTACATCCAGGACTACGCCGTGCGCCTGGACGTGAGCTGGGCGCAAGAGCTGTGCATCTACATGTTTGTGTGGATGGCCAAGTTTGGTGCGGCCTATGGCGTGCGCAACGGCACCCACGTGGGCGTGGACGTGCTGGTGCGCCAGTTGCCCCCCGAAAAGGCCAAATACCTGGTGCTGTTCGGCCTGCTGGCGGGTGCCCTGTTTACCGGTGTGGTCGCCACGCTGGGGGCGCATTTCGTGTGGGAAAACGGCTTCCACTACGCACTGTTCCATACGCTGGGCCTGGAGCTGGGCGACGTGCCCGAAGGCCCCACCTCGCCCGACATGGAAATCCCCACCTGGATCGCCTATTCCTGCGTGCCTTTGGGTTCGTCGCTGATGAGCTTTCGCTTTTTGCAGGTGGCCTGGCAGTTTTTGAAGACGGGTGAAGTGCCGCATGCATCCCACGCGGTAGCGGGCGTTGACGACGACGCAGATGCCGCCCACGCTGGAGCCGATAAATGAACACCCTCATCATCTTTTCCCTGCTGGTGGTGCTGATGTTGACGGGCATGCCCATCTCCATCTCGCTGGGCCTGACGGTACTGACCTTTCTGTTCACGCTGACCGACGTGCCCGTGGCCTCGGTGGCCTTGAAGCTGTTTACCGGCATCGAGAAGTTCGAGATCATGGCGATTCCGTTCTTCATTCTGGCGGGCAACTTCTTGACGCACGGCGGCGTGGCCAAGCGCATGATCAACTTCTGCACCTCCATGATTGGCCACTGGTACGGCGGCATGGGCCTGGCGGGTGTGCTGGCCTGTGCGCTGTTTGCAGCCATTTCCGGCTCGTCGGTGGCCACTGTGGTGGCGGTGGGCTCCATCATGCTGCCCGCCATGGTCAAGCAGGGCTATCCCAAGCAATTCGGGGCGGGCGTGATTGCCACCTCGGGTGCGCTGGGCATCTTGTTCCCGCCGTCCATCAACCTGGTGATCTACTCCATCGCCACAGCCGGTATGAACGGTGTGGGCCCGAATGGCGAAGCCGTCAGCTCGGCCTCGGTGGGGCAGTTGTTCCTGGCCGGTATCGTGCCCGGCCTGTGCCTGTCTTTTTTGCTGGGCGTGACCACCTGGTGGCGTGCCAAGAAGCTGGACTACCCGCGCATGCCCAAGGCGACCTGGCGTGAGCGCTACCAGGCCTTCCGCGACAGCATGTGGGGTTTGTTGCTGATCGTGGTGGTGATTGGCGGCATCTACAGCGGCAAATTCACGCCCACCGAGGCAGCTGCCATGGCGGCGGTGTATGCGTTTTTCATCTCGGTGTTTGTCTACAAGGACCTGAAGCTGAGCGACGTGCCCAAGTCGCTGCTGAGTGCAGCCGCCATGAGCTCCATGCTGCTGTACATCATCACCAACGCGGTGCTGTTCTCGTTCCTGATGACCTCGGAGCAGATTCCGCAGGCCATGGCCGCGTGGATGACCGCCCAGGGCTTTGGCCTGGTGGCCTTCCTGCTGCTGGTGAACGTGATTCTGCTGGCCGCGGGCAACTTTATGGACCCGGCTGCGATTGTGCTGATCATGGCCCCCATCCTGTTCCCGGTGGCCGTCAAGATGGGCATCCACCCGGTGCACTTCGGCATTCTGATGGCCGTGAACATGGAAGTCGGCCTGTGCCACCCTCCCGTCGGCTTGAACCTGTATGTGGCATCGGGCATCACCAAAATGGGTATCAGCGAGCTGACCGTCGCCGTTTGGCCCTGGCTGAAGACCATGATCGGCTTCTTGCTGGTGGTGACCTTCTGGCCCAGCCTGACCTTGTGGCTGCCACGCGTGCTGGGCATGGTGAACTAGGCACGGCGATGGTCTGTTCAAAAAAACCTCCTTCGGGAGGTTTTTTTGTGGGTGCTACAAAATAAGGAGCTGCTTGCGCTTGTCCTATCAGCGCAGGGGGTCAATTTGGTTCCAAACAGACGGGGCGGGTGCAAGTCAACCGTATAATCACGGTCTTCCGAGGAGCGCTGCAACCTTTGGTCCCCAAAGTGTGAGGCTCGGAACCCGTATCCTTTGATAACGGCGCTCACCCACTGCCAGCAGGGTGAGTCGAGTTGTTCCCCGTTCTGCTGCGCAGTGGCTGTACCAACCTCTATTGGAGCCACCATGAACGCAGTTCTCAAGTCTGTTTCTCCCGTTTCCACCGCCGACCAAGCCATTGCCGACCTGTCCCTGGCGGGCTGGGGCCAGCGCGAAATCCGCATCGCCGAGACCGAAATGCCCGGCCTGATGGCCATCCGCGAAGAATTCGCTGCCGCCCAGCCCCTGAAGGGCGCGCGCATTACCGGCTCGCTGCACATGACGATCCAGACCGCCGTGCTGATCGAAACCCTGCAAGCCCTGGGCGCGCAAGTGCGCTGGGCCTCGTGCAACATTTTCTCTACGCAAGACCATGCCGCTGCCGCCATCGCCGCTGCCGGTACACCGGTGTTCGCCATCAAGGGCGAGTCGCTGAAAGACTACTGGGACTACACCCACGCGATTTTTGACTTCGGCGCCAAGGGCACTCCTGGCGAAGGCCCGAACATGATTCTGGACGACGGCGGCGATGCCACGCTCTTGATGCACCTGGGCCAGCGCGCCGAAAAGGACATCTCGGTAGTGGCCAACCCCACCAGCGAAGAAGAAACCCTGCTGTACAACGCCATCAAGGCCAAGCTGGCCGTGGACCCCACCTGGTACACCCGCAAGGCGGCTGAAATCATCGGCGTGACCGAAGAAACCACCACCGGCGTGCACCGCCTGAACGAAATGTCGGCCAAGGGCACGCTGCTGTTCCGCGCCATCAACGTCAATGACTCGGTGACCAAGAGCAAGTTCGACAACCTGTACGGCTGCCGCGAATCCCTGGTGGACGGCATCAAGCGCGCCACCGACGTGATGATTGCGGGCAAGGTCGCTTGCGTGGCCGGTTACGGCGACGTGGGCAAGGGCAGCGCCCAGGCCCTGCGTGCGCTGAGCGCCCAGGTGTGGGTGACCGAGATCGACCCCATCAACGCCCTGCAAGCCGCCATGGAAGGCTACCGCGTCGTCACCATGGACTACGCCTGCGAACACGCTGACATCTTCGTCACCACCACCGGCAACAAGAGCGTCATCACCCACGACCACATGCTCAAGATGAAGGACCAGGCCATCGTCTGCAACATCGGCCACTTCGACAACGAAATCGAAGTTGCAGCGATTGAAAAGTACCAGTGGGAAGAGATCAAACCCCAGGTGGACCACATCACCTTCCCCAGCGGCAAGAAAATCATCCTGCTGGCCAAGGGCCGCCTGGTGAACCTGGGTTGCGGCACCGGCCACCCCAGCTTTGTGATGTCGGCCAGCTTCGCCAACCAGACCATCGCCCAGATCGAGCTGTTCACCAAGAAGGACGCGTACGAAAACGGCAAGGTCTACGTGCTGCCCAAGCACCTGGACGAAAAAGTCGCCCGCCTGCACCTGAAGAAGGTCGGCGCGATGCTGACCGAACTGACGGACGAGCAAGCCGCGTACATCGGCGTGTCCAAAGCCGGCCCGTACAAAGCCGAAACCTACAGGTATTGATACACCCCCAGGCTACGCGCACTGCGTGTCGCTTCTCCTCCCCCCTTGCAGGGGGCAACATCAGCGGCCCGGCAGAGCCGGTTCCGCGATGTTCACTTGAGTTAATTTATGCGCGCTGATCAATTGTTAGTAGAACGCGGCATGGCCGCATCCCGCTCCCAGGCCGTGCGCTTGATCACCGGGGGGATGCGCTGGTTTGACGGCATCAAATGGCGTGATGTGGTCAAGAACAAGGACGACATCCCCGAAGACGCGCCGCTGGAGCTGCTCAACGATGCCGAGGCGCGCTACGTCTCGCGTGGCGGGCTCAAGCTGGAGGCTGCACTCAAACACACCGGCCTGGACGTGAAGGGTCTCTACGTGCTGGACGTAGGCCAAAGCACCGGTGGTTTCACCGACTGCCTGCTGCAGGCGGGCGTGGCCCAGGTGACCGGTGTGGACGTGGGCCATGCCCAGCTGCACCCCAAGCTGCGCGTGGATGCCCGGGTGCTGTGTGTGGAGGGCCTGAACGCCCGCTCGCTCACCCCCGAGTCCCTGCAAGAGGCCTGCGAGCTGGTCTTGTCCGAGCACTGGGTGCCGCCCACTGTGGACGACCCCGAGCCCGAGGCCCCCTACGGCTGGATGCGCGGCGGCGGTGAAGTCACCGACTACGACGACAGCGACGACGCAGACGATGCCGAGGTGGAGGCGCACATCGCCCAGGCCACCGGCAAGGTCAACGCAAGGCCTCTGGAGACAGAGGCCGCAGCCGATGCCGCCCCCAAGCGCCACCGCCGCAAGGCCGGGCTGGACGGGGTGGACACCACGCCCGAGTTCGACCTGGTCACGGGCGATGTGTCCTTCATCTCGCTCACCCACATCTTGCCCGCGCTGGTGCCCCTGCTGCCGCCCGAAGGCCATCTGCTGATGCTGGTCAAGCCCCAGTTTGAACTGCAGCCCGGCCAGGTCGGCAAGGGTGGCATCGTGCGCGACCCCGCCCTGTATGCCGTGGTGGAAGCGCGCCTGCGCCAATGCTGCGCCGAGGTGGAACTGGAAGTGCTGGACTGGTTTGACAGCGTGCTCGAAGGCGGCGACGGCAACCGTGAATTCTTTATTTATGCAAAAAAGGTGGCATGAGCCATGGCTAAGAATATTCCCCTGAGTCTGGAGTTTTTCCCTCCCAAAACCCCCGAAGGCGCAGCCAAGCTGCGCACCGTGCGCCAGGCCCTGTACGCCTTGAAGCCCGAGTTCTGCTCGGTCACCTTCGGTGCCGGTGGTTCCACGCAAGAAGGCACTTTTGGCACCGTGGCCGAGATCCTGGCCGAGGGCGTGTCGGCTGCCAGCCACTTCTCGTGCGTGGGGGCCACCAAAGCCACCGTGCGGTCGCAACTGGCCACTTTGCGCTCCATGGGCGTAAAGCGCCTGGTAGCCCTGCGCGGCGACCTGCCCAGCGGCTACGGCGCGGGCGGCGAATTCCACTACGCTAGCGACCTGGTGGCCTTCATCCGCGCCGAAACCGGCGATACCTTCCACATCGAGGTGGCCTGCTACCCCGAAGTGCACCCCCAGGCCAAATCGGCCGATGCCGACCTGAACGCCTTCGCCATCAAAGTGCACGCCGGGGCCAATTCGGCCATGACGCAGTACTTCTACAACGCCGATGCCTACTTCCGCCTGGTGGACGATGCCCGCAAGCTGGGCGTGACCATCCCCGTGGTCCCCGGCATCATGCCCATCGCCAGCTCGTCGCAGCTCATGCGCTTTAGCGATGCCTGCGGTGCCGAAATCCCCCGCTGGGTTCGCCTGCGCCTGCAAGGCTTCGGCGACGACACCGCCAGTATCAAGGCCTTCGGCCTCGAAGTGGTCACCGACCTGTGCGAACGCCTGATAGCCGGTGGCGCACCCAGCCTGCATTTCTACACCATGAACCAAAGCGCGGCGACGCTGGAGATTTGCAAGCGGCTGGGACTGGGCGGTTAGCCTGGTGGGGTCAGACCCCCTTTGCGCGACTGATCGCGGCGGTACGAGAACGGTCGTAGCCGGGTGGGGTCAGATCCCAATTGCGCGCGAGATTTTGGAGGTAAAAGAACAGTCTCCACCCGCATTTGGGCTCTGACCCCTCCCGGCGGTTCTCCGTGACGGAAGGTCAAGGCCGACCCGGTCTCCCGATGGCCCGCCGCCACCTACACCAGTTCAAGCCAAAAGTGCCCCTGGCGCTTATTCCATCGGCGGTAGCAGCTATCAAAAAGAGAGTTTTGCCCGTATCCGCCTTTTGAATGAAAGATTCCGTTGCGTGGGACGTTTCAAAACTGCACCGGGCCATAGTGGCCCATCGCCTGCGGCGCAAGCTGCGAATCGACATGAGAGCGCAATGCGCTCTCTGACACGCGCTGCCTCGACCGTGGTGCTTTTAGGCGCGGCCTTGCTGCTCCATGCTTGCAATGCCACCGAGCCCGTTGGCGAGTTCAGCGGTGCTCTTGGAAAGCTCGTCCGGTCAGAATCCACCCGGCGGGTAGACCTCTCAACAGTTTCTCCGCTAGCCTGGGACGAGTTGTTCGTATTTGGCCCTTACTCACTGCGCGAAAATAGTTGCAAAACCTTGGGATTGGGTTGGTTCGACTGCTGGAAAACACTGCCTTCCGAGGTCAACGACAGCGAGTACGTTTTGGTGTTCCGCCTGAAGTCCAAAATCGTCCATGTCGAGCAGCATTCGCGGGCGAACGGTGACTTCTACCCGCAAGACAATGCGCGTCCCCAGCCAATACTTCGAACGGCTGCGGTGTTCTCTGTCTTGCTGGTTTCGAATCGCGCGCCGCAAGGCCAGCGCTGGTATCGCCTTGAACATCAAGGCCTGCCGTGAGCGCTGGCAAGTCGAGTCATCTCCTGTCAGTTAACTCGGCCCGTAAAAGCACCATGCGCTGCGGTCCGCCTTTCTAAAACCTTGATATCGGACACGTATGCAAACCGATCCTTGGCTCACCCGCTGGCTACCCCACATCGCTGAGCACGCCGAAGGCTTACCTGTTCTTGAGATCGGATGCGGTTCAGGCGCAGACACGGCGACGCTTGTCGGCGCAGGCATCGAAGTCGTTGCATTCGACTTGGATGCCAGCGCGATTGAACGTGCGAGGCAGCAAGTGCCGGGCGCTACATTCCTCGTCCGCGATGTGCGCGAGCCGTTCCCTCCCGAAGTTCGCGAAACAGGTGCCATCGTTGCCAGCCTCAGCCTGCACTACTTCCCTTGGGACGACACCCTTGCCCTGTTCCAGAAAGTCCGGCAGACCCTGAAACCCGGCGGTCTGTTGGTGTGCAGACTGAACTCCACCCAGGACATCCATTTTGGAGCCACAGGCTACCCGGAGATTGAGCCCAACTACTACATGGTCGACGGCGCACCCAAGCGCTTCTTCGACCAGGCATCCGTGAACGCCATTCTTGCAACCGGCTGGCAAATACTCTCGGTGCAGCACCTGTTCACCGATAAATATGTGAAGCCGAAGGCGCTGTGGGAGTTCGTGTGTACCAAGAGCGATTTTTAGTGGTAAAAAGTGACCCTGGCGCTTGTTCAATCAGCGGTAGAAGCTATGGAAAAGAGAGCGTTTCCCGTATTCACCTTTTGATGGATAAATGCCATTGCGTGTAGGGTTTCAATGCTTCGCTTCGCTACACACTTGGCAATCGTTTAGCTGCAAGGTTTGGCGGAGTTTTTATGTCTGTACAAAACCCGGACTTTCCCGCAAACAACCAGTTTGCAAGCCACTTCCAGGAGATTCCGATGGATGATTTAAACCTCGTTCGCCGAATTAGGCAGCAGGTTTCGCGGTGTACATCACGTTAGGCATCAGATGCAGCTTCGCCTCGCCCTCCCCGCGGATGCTCAGTCAATCGCCTGTCTTCATGCGGCAAGCTGGCGCTTCGCGTATCGGGCCGCATTGTCCGAGTCATTCTTGGCCGGAGATATCGTCGAGAATCGCCTCAAACTGTGGATTGAGCGTTTAGACAACCCGGCCGCAGGCCAATACGTCGTAGTCGCGGAGGAAAATGAGTCCATGATTGGGTTCGCCTGCGCTTACGCAAAGAGGGATCCTGTACATGGGGCATTGCTTGACAACCTTCATGTCATTCAGACCCGGCTCAAGACCGGCGTAGGCAAGGCTCTAATGTCCAGCATTCGCGCCTGGTGGAGTGCGACCTCGGCCGACGAGCGACTACATCTTTGGGTGCTCCAATCAAACCTACGTGCCATCGCGTTTTACAAGCACCTCGGTGCAATGGATTCCGGTGCAGACATTTGGTCGCCTCCTGGTGGAGGTTCAGTTCCACGCTATCGGCTCTCCTGGGTCACCCCACATGAGTTGAGAGCTGATGCCTAATCCTTCGTTCGAGCAGATCCACACCGGCGCGCGACTCAACTCAAACGCTAGGCGACACCGGGTGAGAGTGGGGCTTCGTGACGACATGGTTACTTGTGGTTAAGGAAGTTTTTCATGGATAAGAAGAAACCAACATCTCCAGTGCGGACCCTTGAAGCGATCAAACTTTTGAATGATTGGTGCAAGTGGTTGGTTGGGGTCCAGACCGCTGCAATCACTGCACTCGGCTTTTTGGCCCGAACAGCAGATGTAATTGCTTTGAAGACAACCATAGGCACATTTGCCATTGCAACAGGCACTGCAAGCATCGTGCTTTTTACCGTTTCTATAGCGGCGGCATCCTACTTGCTTCTATTCTTGCCCTCGATGGCAGAAGAGCTTCCTGATAAGTATGACGAGGATAACGAGGCAATGCCTTTGTCTTACATGAGGGTGCCTTTTAAACCCGGATGGCAAGTTGGAACCTTTACGACTTGGCAAAGCCGTTCTTTTATATTGGGGATTGGGTTGTTCGGACTATCCTTTGTCCTTCTTCAGAACTCCCGATGACATGTCCATCCGGTTCCCGGGTCACTGCACCCCGCTACCCCCAACCCGCCAATAGGGGTCGGAGCACGAATGCGGGTCAGGGCTGTGCGGGTTCTGTGACCATCCAACGCGCAATCGCGATCCGACCCCCATTGGCTACGGCTGCAAAAACCGCCCCCGAAACGCCTCACAAAACTGCGGCGTGCCCGTCAGCGACAGGGTAAACGTCTGCCGAGGCAACCCAGCCACCAGCTCAGCCTGCTCCTGCACCTGAAAGTCCCACTCCCCACCCTCATCCAACGGGGCCTGCAGTCCAGGAAAGGCCGCGTGGGCCCAGTCCAGCACCTGCTGGATTTCGGCTTGCACGGCGGGCACCTGGGCGGGGGGGACGGAGGCCATGGCTTCCAGGGATGCGCAGCCGTGCTCGTCTTCGCTGGTGTCGAAGTCGAGGTAGTCCATGCGCGTAAAGCTTATTGCGCGGCGCTGGGTTTGGCGGTGCGCACGCCGTTTTTGGCGATCAGCTCGATGTAGAACGACGCGGCACCGGCAGCGGCCACGTCGTCGATCAGCTTGGTGATGGTGGCGAAGTGCACGACCACGGCGGTCTCGGCACTGGTGCCGAATTTGCAATCCCAGTCCCAGTAGTCCACGCCTTCGGGCAGGGCTACGCGCAGCTGGCGTTTGACGTATTTACGGATGTCGTGTTTGGTGGCTTCGACCACGCGGTCGCGGTTTTTGCCTTCGATGTTCAGGGGGAATGTTTTTTTCACAGGGTGCCTTTGAGTAGCCCATACCGTCCTGTTTGAACGGTCCTGGGCAGGCGCTCGATTATGGGGCCTGTGCGCCCGCAGCCATCTGCTATTGAATAAATAGCTGCCCGTGCTGATGGGATCAGCACGGGCGGCCTATTTCTTATCAATTTTCTATTTGCGCACCACCGCATCGCCCGGCGCAAAGTCGGCGGCCTTCAGGGGGCTGTGGGAGGTGATGTAGCCGCGCAGCACGTCGGCATCCACAAAGCCGGTGTTGGTGTAGCTGGGGTGGGCCAGCAGCTTGGGGTAGCCGTCACCCCCCACGGCTTGGAAGCTGTTGATGGCCATGCGGTAGGTGGTGGTGGGCTGGACGGGCACGCCGCGGATGCTGGCGCTGCTGACTTTGCCGTCGGCGATGACCAGCCGGATACCCGCAAACTGCGGGAACGCGCCCGAGCCGGCGGTCATCTTGGCGGTGGCGTTCAGGTAGTCCATCACCTCGGCACCGGTGAATTCCACGGTGGAGATGGTGTTGCCGAAGGGCTGGACCTTGAGCACGTCTTTGTAGGTGAGCGGGCCTGCGGGCAGGGAGTCGCGCACGCCACCGGCGTTGACCACGGCAAAGTCGGCCTGGGTTTTGGTCATCATCGACAGGCCCACCAGCACGCCCATGGCGGCCGGCTGGGCGCGGATGATGCTGCGGTCACCTTCGATGCGGGCATCGCTGCTGCCCACGGCAATGCCGAGCTTTTCCTGGCCGATGTTCTGGTACGGCGTGAGCACGGCCAGCATGGCGGGGTCTTCGGCGATTTCGCTGGTGTAGTAGGCCTTGGCGGGCTTGCCGTCTGCCCCCTGCACCGTCTTTTTCAGATTGATGGGGATCAGCGCGTAGTGCACCAGCTTGAATTCGCCGTTGCGGTAGGTGAAGTCGGCGCGGCCCACGTACTTGCCCCATTCGTGGGCCTGCACGATCCAGGTGCCGTTTTGTCGGTCCGGGGCGCAGGGGGTGCCGGGCACATAAGCCTCATCGCGCACGTTCTCGGCTTGCATACAGACCGGGTTTTGCGAGTGGCCGCCGACCACCAGGTCGATGCCGTTCACAGCGCGGGCCATTTCCACGTCGCCCTGGGCCTGGCTGCCGTGTTGGCCGTTGGGGTAGTGGCCCATGTGGGTAGCGGCGATGACCACGTCGGCCTTGGCACGCAGCTCGGGCACGACCTGGCGGGCCTCGTTGATCACGCTGCGGAATTCAACGTCTTTGACGTTGTCGGGAAGCACCATTTTGAAGGTGTCTTCGGTGGTGAGGCCCATCACGCCCACGCGCACGCCGCCCACGTTGAAGATCTTGTAGGGCGCAAACATGCGCTGGCCCTGGTCGTAGATGTTGGCCGACAGCATGGGGAAGCTGGCCAAGTCGCGCTGCATTTGCAGCACGGCGCGGGGCTTGTCGAACTCGTGGTTGCCCACGGCCATGGCATCGAAGCCCAGCAGGTTCATGCCCTTGAAGTCGGGCACGGCATCTTGCAGGTCGGACTCGGGCACGCCGGTGTTGATGTCGCCGCCGCTGAGCAGCAGCATGGATCCACCGGCGGCGGCCACTTCCTTGCGCACCTGGTCCACCACGGTTTTTTGGGCCGACATGCCGTACTCGCCATCGCCGTTCTTCCAGAACCGGCCATGGTGGTCGTTGGTGTGCAGGATGGTGATGTGGTAGGTCTTGTCCTTCTCGGGGCCGGGGGCCAGGGAAGAGCAACCGGCCAGGGCAGCGACCAGCAGGGCCAGGGCGAAACGGGCGTGGGGTGTGCGCATGGCAGCTACCACTACAGGGTTTTGGGGCCGCGCAGCTCGGCCATGCGCTCGTCGAAATAGCTTTGCACGGTGTAGCGCTCGGACAGCACCACATCGCGGCGCGGGTGCAGAAACAGCGGCAGCGAGACGCGCGACTTGAAGCGGCCTTCGCCCATGGGGTTGAGCACGCGGTGGGTGGTGGACGGGTAGTAGTGGCCCGAGGCTTCCTGCAGCATGTCGCCGATGTTGACGATTAGCAGGCCGAAGTCGCAGGGCACGTCGTACCAGGCACCGTCTTTGCCCAGTACCTGCAGGCCGGGTTCGGTGGCCGCTGGCAGGATGGTCAGCAGGTTGATGTCGCCATGGGCGGCGGCGCGTACGCTGCCGGGTGCCTCGTTGCCGCGCAGGGGCGGGTAGTGCAGCACGCGCAGGAGAGTCTGGTCGCAGCCCGCGATCATCTGGGGCAGGGGTTCGGTGTAGCGGGCGCGCACCTCGGGGGGCGAGTTGTCTTCCACCCACTTGAGCAGCTCGGCGGCCAGGGCACTGCCTTGGCTGTAGTAGCGGCGCGCCGCATCCGACACCTCGGCCGGGTAGCGGCCCCAGGGGTAAATGTGGAAGAACTCCTTGAGGTCGCGCTTGTCGTTGCCCTTGGCGGTTTCCGACACGGCGGGCGAGAAGTAGCCGTCGAACTTGACCGGGTCGTGGGCGTATTTGTGCTTGGCCTCGGAGCCAAAGAACGCGAGCCATTCGGCGTAGATGCCGTCCACTAGGTGCTGGTCTAGCGGGTGGTGCGACAGCACGCCAAAGCCGGTGTCGTGCAGGCTTTTGCAAAAGTCTTGCGCTGCGGTGGCGCTGAGGTAGTTGACGACGGGGAACTGCATGGTCGTTTCCTTTAAGCAATGTAAGGCTGTAACTACCCACCACCCAACATTCGGCTAGAACGCACGTTCACCAGAAACACCGCAGAACTGGCTCCGCCAGGCTGCTGGTGTTGCCCCCTGCAAGGGGGGTGGCGAAAGATGCGTAGCACTGCAGCCTGGGGGTGAGTCACAAATTACTTGGGCAGCCAGTCGGACATCAGCATTTCTTCCAGCACGGTGTTGCAGGCCTCGGCCTGGACCTGCATGCAGACCTGGGTGGGCGGGGTGTCGGCCCAACCGGCCTGGGGGTGGAAGATGTCTTTGCGCTTCATCATGGTCTGGCCGTTGGCAATGCCTTCGGTGGCCACGCGGATGCCACCGGACTCGATGGTGAACAGCTCGGGGTTCACCAGGTAGATGAAGGCCAGCACGTCGTGCCCAAAGCAGCCGTGGATCTTGGCTACGTGCGGGTAGATGCCGCTGTAGAAGTCGGCGTAGAAGCTCACGGCGTGGTGCAGCACGTCGGTGGCAATGTGTTTATGGTGGTCGGCGATTTTCTTGAACAGCGCCAGCGGCAGGATCACGCGGTGGGTTACGTCCAAGCCCACCATGGTGAGCTTCCAGCCTGCGCTGAAGACGTGGTCGGCGGCGTGCGGGTCGTTCCACACATTGGCTTCGGCCACGGGGGAGACGTTGCCGGGCTCGGTCACGGTGCCCGCCATCAGGATCACTTCTTTGAGCAGCTTGGGCAACTGGGGCTCCAGCTTCAAGGCCAGGCTCAGGTTGCCCAGCGGGCCGACCGCCACCAGGGTGATCTCACCGGGGTGGGCGCGGGCCATGTCGACGATGAACTGGGCGCTGGAGCGTGGGTCGAGCTGGTTGGTGGTGGCCACGCGCGAGGGCAGGTTGCCCAGGCCGTCGGCACCGTGGATGAAGGCCGGGGGCGCTTCGCCGGGCTTGACCCAGGGGGTGGCCA
This sequence comes from Comamonadaceae bacterium OS-1, assembly GCA_027923965.1. Lineage (NCBI taxonomy): Bacteria > Pseudomonadati > Pseudomonadota > Betaproteobacteria > Burkholderiales > Comamonadaceae > Comamonadaceae bacterium OS-1. The sequence continues at coordinate 3,733,368 of AP026969.1, read as the reverse complement.
CGCCTTTGGTGACGGGCACGGTTTTACCGGCGATGGCGGTGAGGTACAGCGCGTTGGTGGCGGCTTGCTCTACCGTGACATTGCCAAAAGTGGTAGTGATACCCACCACGTCGATGGCCGGATGCGCCAGGGCGAAGTACAGGGCCATCGCGTCGTCCACGCCGGGGTCGGTGTCAAAAATAACTTTGGTAGGAATTATGGAAGAGGTCATGGCAGTTCGGTACAAAAAGGTAGATGGTCAGTTTAGGCGGGGAATCCGCAAAATTCTCGCAAGGCGGCATCGGCTCCGGCGGGTGTTTGGGTGGCCACGAGGGCCTGCACTTCGGCGTGGGTGGGGATGCTGGACTGGGCACCCGGGCGGGTGCAGGCCAGGGCACCGGCGGCGCTGCCGTACTGCATGGCCAGCGCCAGCGGGTGGCCCTGGGACAGAGCGGCGGTGAGGGCACCGCAAAAACTGTCGCCCGCTGCGGTGGTGTCCACCGGCGTGACGGGGTAAGCGGCTTGCAGCAGGATCTGGCCGTTGAGCCGTGCGCAGCAGCCCCGGTGGCCCAGGGTGACGACCACGCAGGCGGTGCTCAGCCGGGCCAGGCATTCGGCAATGCTGCCGGTGTGCTGGGCCACGCTGGCGAGTTCGCCTTCGTTGACCACCAGCACATCCACCGCGGCCAGCAGGTCGGCGGGCAGCACCTGGGCGGGGGCGGCGTTCAACACCACCTGCACGCCCTGGGCCTGGGCGGCCTGGGCGTAGGCGGTTACGGTGTCCAGCGGAGTCTCCAGCTGCAGCAGCAGGTGGCTAAAGCCTGCCAGCGGCGGCAGATGCGCGGCCTGCAGGCTGGCGTTGGCACCCGGGGCTACGGTGATGGCGTTTTCGGCATCGTCGGATACGCAGATAAAGGCCGTGCCGGTGGGCTGGTCGGGGCTGCGCACCACGTGCTGCACCACGCCTGCTTGCGTGAGAGATGCCTCCAGCGGCTGGGCAAACGCATCGGCCCCCAGCGCCAGCAGCATGTGGGTGGCAGCACCGCCCGCACGGGCGCAGGCGATGGCCTGGTTGGCCCCTTTGCCGCCGGGAAAGGTCTGGAACGCGCGGCCCAGCACGGTTTCACCCGGTGCGGGGATGTGGGTGGCGCGCACTACGAAATCAAGATTGGCCGAGCCAGCAACAAAAATCATGGAGACACCCAATCAGCGGGATTTGACGAAGGGCACGCCGATCGCTTTGGGCGCGACCGACTTGGCCATGAAGCCCGCCAGGATGATGACGGTAACGATGTACGGAATCATCTGGATCAGCGAGCCAGGCACCTTGCCAATGCCGGGCAGTACCACGCCTTCGAGCTGGATTTGCAGGGCAGAGAAGAACGCAAACATCAGGCAACCCAGCGTGGTGTGCACCGCGCGCCAGCTGCCAAACACCAGGGCGGCCAGGGCCAAAAAGCCGTTGCCTGCCGACATGTCGGCCAAAAAGAAGCCGGTTTGCACGATGGCCAGGTAGGCCCCGGACAGGCCGCACAGCACGCCGCCTACCAGCAGCGCCAGATAGCGCGTGCCCGCCACGCTGATACCGGCGGTGTCGGCAGCGTGCGGGTTGTCACCCACGGCGCGCAGGCGCAGGCCAAAGCGGGTGTGGTTGACCACCCAGTGCACCAGCGGCACGGCCAGAAAGGCCAGGTAGACCAGAATGGTGTGGCCGCCCAGCAGCTCGCGCAGCAGCCAGCCCAACACCGGTACATCGGCCACCGCCTGGCTACCGGGGATGTTCAGCGCCTGGAACCGGCCTTCGTCCAGCGGCGGCGTGCGGCCGCCTTGCTGGAAGAAGAACTGCGCCAGCACAAAGGTCAGGCCGCTGACCGAGATATTGATGGCCATGCCCGACACCAGCTGGTTGCCGCGCTGCTGGATGCACACAAAGCCGTGCAGCAGCGCCAGCAGGCACGACACCGCGATGCCCGCCAGCACGCCAAACCAGGGGTTTTGGGTGGCGTAGGCCACGCAGGCCGAGGCAAAGGCGCTGGCCAGGATCTTGCCTTCCAGGCTGATGTCCACAATGCCCGAGCGCTCGGCAAACAGGCCGCCCAGAGCCGCAAAAATCAGTACCGGCGCGCTGCGCACCATGGCCACGAAGATGCTGGAGAGTTGGATGTCGTCCATCAGACCGCACTCCTTTTTTTATAGCTATTCAGCAAGGCGGATAGGGCGGGAGCATATAAATTCTCCATGGCCCCGCAGAATAGGATGATCAGGCCCTGGATGAACACAAAGGTTTCGGGCGGGATGTTGGATTTCTCCAGCGACAGGTCAAACCCGCCCTGGATCAGCCCGCCAAACAACACCGCCGACAGCAGGATGCCAATCGGGTGGTTGCGCCCCATCAAGGCCACGGCAATGCCGATGAAGCCCGCGCCCGCCGTGAAGTTGAGCCCCAGGTTGTGGGACGAGCCCATCTGGCTGTTCACCGCCGCCATACCCGCCAGCGCCCCCGACACGGCCATCACGCCGATGATGGTGCCCTTGATGGAAATACCCGCGTAGTGGGCGGCGTGCGGGTTCAGGCCCACGGTGCTGACACCGTAGCCCCAGGAGGTGCGCCACATCACCAGCGCGTACAGGCCCAGCGCGGCCAGCGCCAGCACAAAGCTGATGTTGACCGGGGTCTGGCCCAGCACCGGCAGCCATTCGTTGAGCCGGGGCAGCCAGGTGGCTTCGGCAAACTGGCGGCTGGAGGTGCTTTGCTGGCCCACCGGGATCAGCAGGCTGACGATGATGTAGTTCATCAGCGAGGAGGCGATGAAGTTGAACATGATGGTGGTCACCACGATGTGGCTGCCGCGCTTGGCCTGCAGGTAGCCCGGCAAAAATGCCCAGGCCGCGCCAAACAGCGTGCTCATGAGGATGGCCAGCGGAATCACCAGCCAGGGGCTCCAGGCCGCGTCCATGTTCAGTACCACCAGGGCCATGCCCAGGCCGCCGATGTACATCTGGCCTTCGCCGCCGATATTGAACAGGCCTGCGTGCAGCGCAAAGGCCACGGCCAGCCCGGTGAAGATGAAGGTGGTGGCGTAGAACAGCGTGTAGCCCAACCCCTCGGGGTTGAGGAAGGCGCTGTTGACCAGGATGCCTAGCGACTCGATGGGGCTTTCGCCCAGGGCGTAAATCACCACGCCCGCCACCAGCATGGCCGAGACGAGGTTCAGGATGGGCAGCAGCAGGTTGGTGGCCCAGCCGGGGAGGTTGTGTGGGTTCATAAATTTAGTGCCCGGACTGATGCAGGGCCGCCAGACAGGCCTTGCGTCAGTCCTGAATGTGATATGCCGCCCATCATCAGGCCGATGCGGGTGGTGTCAAAGTCCCCCGCCGCCAGTTCGCCGGTGATCTTGCCGCCACACATCACCAGGATGCGGTCGGCCAGCACGCGGATCTCTTCCAGCTCCACCGACACCAGCACGATGGCGATGCCCGCATCGCGTAGCGCCAGCAGGCGGCGGTGGATGGTCTCGATCGAGCCGATGTCCACGCCGCGGGTGGGCTGTCCTATCAAAATGAGAGCAGGTTGTGCCGCTATCTCGCGCGCCAGCACCACTTTTTGTTGGTTGCCGCCAGACAGCAGGCCGACGCGCAGGGTGGGGTCGGTGGGGCGCACGTCAAATTCGGCAATCAACTTCTTGGCGTGCGCCAGGATGGCCTGCGGATTGAGCAGCCAGCCGGACTTGAACAGGCCGTCGTTCTGGTGTCCCAGCAGAGCGTTGAGGGCCACCGAGTTGGCTTTGACCAGGCCTTCACGCAGCCGGTCTTCGGGTGCGTGGGCAATGCCCAGGGTGCGGTACACCGCTGGCAGGCCGTCGGCATCGCGCCGCCCTTTGAAGGGCAGGGGTTGGCCTTTGTAGCGGATCTCGCCGCTGCTGGGTAGACGCATGCCCGCCAGCACTTCCAGCAGTTCGGACTGGCCGTTGCCCGAGACTCCGGCCACGGCGACGATTTCGCCAGCGCGCACCGAAAAGTTCAGGTCGTCCAGCAGCTTCACGCCCTGTTGGTTCTGCAGGCTGAGCTGCTGTACCTCCAGTACCGCGGCGCCCGGCTGGTAGGGGCCGCGCGACAGGGTGGATTCGATGCTGCGGCCAATCATCAGGCTGGCCACGGCCTCGCGGCTGCTGGTGGCGGTATCGACCTCGCCCACCACGGTGCCCGCGCGCATCACGGTAACGCGGTCGGTCAGCGCAAAGATTTCCTGCAGCTTGTGGGTGATCAGAATGATGGTTTTGCCCTGGTCGCGGAACACGCGCAGGATGGCAAACAGCGAATCGGTTTCTTGCGGAGTCAGGACGGCGGTGGGCTCGTCCAGAATCAAAATGTCGGCACCGCGGTAGATCAGCTTCAAGATTTCTACCCGCTGCTGCGCACCCACCGACAGGTTTTCGACGCGCACGTTGGGGTCGACTTCCAGGTTGTACTCGGCACCCAGTGCGCGCAGGCGCTTTTCTGCGGCCTGGAACGGCGCATCCAGCACCAGCGCACCTTCCACGCCCAGCAGGATGTTTTCCAGCACGGTAAAGCTGTCCACCAGCATGAAGTGCTGGTGGATCATGCCGATGCCGCGCTGGATGGCCTCCTGGCTGTTGCGCATGGGGGCGGGCTGGCCATTGAGCAGAATCTGCCCGCTGTCGGCCTGGTAGTAGCCGTACAGAATGCTCATCAGCGTGGACTTGCCCGCACCGTTTTCACCCACGATGCCGTGGATGGAACCTTTGCGGACCTTGAAGCTGACCTGGGCGTTGGCCTTCACCGCCCCAAACTGTTTGGAGATGCCTTGGAATTCGACGACTGGCACCCCCGGCAGGGTGCCGCCTTCTTGCGCAGTCAACACGCCCTCGGTTAGACGGGGCAGCTGTTGCCGGTGCGGTAGTCCACCACCTTGACCTTGCCGGACTTGATGTCGGCAGCGGCCTGCTTGATGCTGGCTTCCATGGCGGGGGTGATCAGCTTGCGGTTGTTGGCATCCAGTGCCCAGTCCACGCCGCCCTCGATCAGGCCTTTGCTGACCACGCCAGCTTTCCAGGTACCGTTCTTGACGCTCATGAAGCCGTCGTAGGTGGCGTTGTCCACGCGCTTGAGCATGGAGGTCAGGATGAAGCCGGGGTAGAGCGGGTTTTGGTTGGAATCGACACCAATGCCGAGTTTGCCCTTGTCCTTGACGGCCTGCAGTGCGCCCATGCCGCTGCCACCGGCCGCGGCAAACACCACGTCCACGCCGCGGTCAAACTGCGCGCGGGCCAGCTCGCCGCCCTTGGCCGGATCGCTCCAGGCGGCGGGGGTGGTACCCACCATGTTTTGCGTCACTTCGATCTTGGGGTCTACCGACTTGGCACCCTGGGCATAGCCGCAGCCAAAGGCGCGGATCAGGGGCACGTCCATGCCGCCGATGAAGCCGACTTTTTGCGACTTGCTGGCCAGTGCGGCGGCCACGCCCACCAGGTAGGAGCCTTCTTGCTCCTTGAAGGTGACGGAGCTGACGTTGTCGCCATTGACCACGTCGTCAATGATCATGAACTTGACCTTGGGGAACTCCTTGGACACGGTGGTGACCGCGTTGGTCATCGAAAAACCGATGGAGACCACCAGGTCGACGTTCTTGCGGGCCATCTGGCGCAGCACCTGCTCGCTTTGTGCGTCGGAAGTGATGGAGGCTTCCAGGTAACCGATCTTGGTTTCCTTCTTGAAGCGCTCGGCACCCTCGTAGGCCGACTGGTTGAACGATTTGTCAAACTTGCCGCCGCTGCCATAGACCAGCGCCAGCTTGGGGTCGGCCGCGTGGGCGCTGAGTGCGCAAAATGCAGTGGCTAGTGCGAGAGAGATGGAGGTGAGTTTCATGGCAGGCAGGTGGGTGGTGGATGAAATAAGGCCAAAACGTCAAGCAATAAACTTGCCAGTTTGGGGCAATACTTGATCATTTGGTCAAGATATTAAGCGAATTCCTTGGATTCGGGATTGGAGGAAACACCCGGTTGCACACCTGCCTGAGTTTCCACAGTCCACACATCGGCTTACGCGGTCAGCCGCCCGAATCCAGCGTCGAGGTGGCGTGTTTGTCTTGCCCCAGGCGCTCCACCATTTGCGCCAGTGCGGGCTTGAGGGCGGCTTTCAGGGTGTGCGGCGGGTTGATCAGGAACATGCCGCTGGCGGGCAGGCCGGGGCGTACGGTCTCGCCCGCAGCATCGGTGGTGAGCTTGCTGAACTTGACGGTCAACGTGGCGTGCAGCCAGCTCTTGCCCGCCTTGGTGGCCAGGGTCTTGAGCTTGCGCGGCAGGTCATGGGCTTCGGGGCGCGGAATGATGGGGTACCAGACGGCGTAGGTGCCGGTGGCGAACAGTTTCAGGCTGTTGGCAATCATCTCGGCCACCAGGCTGTAGTCGCTCTTGATTTCATAGCTGGGATCGCACAGCAGGAAAGCACGGCGGCTGGGTGGAGGCAAGAATTTGCGGATGCCTTCGAAGCCGTCTTCGCGGAACACCGCGATCTGCCGCCCGGCGGACAGTTGGGCGATGTTGGCCGACAGGGTTTTGCTGTCGGTGGGGTGCAGTTCAAACAGCTTGAGCCGGTCGTGGTCGCGTAACAGCTGTTGCATGATGAACGGCGAGCCGGGATAGACTTTTTTGCCGCCCGACTTGTTGAAGCTGGCGACCATGTCCAGGTAGTCTTGCAGCGCCGGTGCGGGCACCAGGGGCGGCTGGCCCGGTTCGGGGTCGGCCAGCAGCTTCAGAATGCCATTGGCCGCCTCGCCGCTGGTTTCGGCGTAGTCGCCGTCGAGCCGGTACAGACCGGCACCGGCGTGGGTGTCCAGCACGGCCAGGGCCGGGTCCTTTTCGGTCAGGTGTTTGAGGGCGGCAATCACCACCGTGTGCTTGAGCACATCGGCGTGGTTGCCTGCATGGAAGGCGTGGCGATAACTAAACATAGACCCCTATGGTAACGAGGCGGGCCGGTGCTGTGTCGGGCTGCGCACTAAACTAAGGGCCCTTTTCCGCCTATGTCCGATTCCGCCCACCCGCCCATCCTGCATTCCGATGCCCTGCCCAGCGGCACGCGGCTGGGTGAGTTCGAGCTGGTGCGCCTGCTGGGCGTGGGCGGCTTTGGCATGGTCTACCAGGCCTACGACCATTCCCTGCACCGTTCGGTGGCCATCAAGGAGTACATGCCAACGGCCTTGGCCGGGCGCCTGGCAGGCGCCATGGTGGGTATCCGCTCATCCCTGGACGGGGCCAGCTACCAGGCCGGTTTGCAGTCGTTTGTGGCCGAAGCCCGGCTGCTGGCGCAGTTTGACCACCCCTCGCTGGTCAAGGTGTTTCGCTTCTGGGAGGCGAACAACACGGCCTACATGGTGATGCCCTTGTACAGCGGCATGACGCTCAAGCAGGCCCGGCGCCAAATGCGAAGCCCGCCGTCGGAGGATTGGCTGCGCCAGGTGCTGTGGTCGGTGCTGCAGGCGCTGCAACTGCTGCACGACAGCCACACCGTGCACCGCGATGTGTCCCCCGAGAATATTTTCCTGCAAGACAGCGGGCCGCCCGTGCTGCTGGACCTGGGCGCTGCCCGCCGGGCCATTGGCGACCTGGGCCCCCGGCATACCGCCGTGCTGAAGGTGAATTACGCGCCCATCGAGCAGTACGCCGATGCGCGCGACATGGCCCAGGGGCCCTGGAGCGATTTGTATGCACTGGCAGCCGTGGTGCATGGTTGCGTGGCCAATGCTTTGCCCCTGCCTGCGACGTTTCGGGTGCTGCGGGACCGCATGCCCAGCATGCAGATGGTCGCGCTGGCAGCGCAGGCTGAGCACGGCCAAGCCTATTCGCCTGTATTCGTGGCGGCGATCGACCAGAGTTTGGCGATCCGCCCCGAGGACCGCCCGCAGTCGGTGCAAGCCTTTGCCCGTGCCATGGACTTGCATCCGTCGGCGGAAATGGCGCAATTTGACTGGCGCGCCGAGATGGGGTTGGGTTGGACACCTGTGCCGCGAGAATGGGGGCCGCCGGTGCCTATGGATCTGGCCGAACTGCCCACCCAGTTTGTGTACCCGCCCCGGCAGTCGGTCGACAGGCCGCTGGAGCTGCTGGGCGCGCTGACGGTGCCCCACGGGTCGCCACCTCCCCGCCGTTCAGGGGTCTGGGCTGTGGTGGCCGCGCTGGCGCTGGTGGCCGGTGTCGGTACTGCGGTGTGGCGGCAGTCTGCCGACCTGCCACGGCCTGTGGCTGAAACGCCGGTCCCCCAGCCCAAGCTGGCTGCGCTGGCGCCTAACCTCCCCGCTGTGCCAGCCGTAGTCGCGGCAGAACCGATACGGCCTTTGGTTGCGGCTCCTGTACCGCCCGCTTCGTCACCGCTGGTGCCGCCCCGAAAAACGGCCATAACGGCCATAACGGCCAAGGTGAAAATACTGCCCCCGGCATCGGCGCCCATCGACGAGGTGGTTTCCGCCCATCTGGCCCAGCGCCACCGTGCATCTCCGGGGGGCAACGTCTCTGTGTTCTTGTGCCCCGACAACAATTTCCTGACCCGTCCAATGTGCATCTACCGGGAGTGCCAGAAGCCTGAATTCGCCGCGTTGCCGGTCTGCGTGGAGAACACGGAGCGCCTGCTGGCGCAGCAGCAAAACCGGCGCTGACCGCAAATTTGACGGCATCGCCCGCAACTTTGTATAATCAAAGGCTTCGCAGCGAATAGCTGGCCCCGCGGCGAAGTTTAAAACCCCACCTAAGAGATCTCCATTAGAGAGACGCCGACCGTGGAAAAGGGCTGCTAGAACGCCAACCTCTTGGGTTGGCCAAACCATTCTTTCAAAGAGAAAATTCATGACCAAAACTTTCAGCGCAAAACCCGCTGACGTAGTGCATGAGTGGTTTGTGATTGACGCGACCGACAAGGTCCTCGGACGAGTAGCCAGCGAAGTTGCTCTCCGTTTGCGCGGCAAACACAAGGCCATTTATACGCCTCACGTCGATACCGGTGACTTCATCGTCATCATCAACGCAGCCCAGCTGCGTGTCACCGGCGCCAAGTCGACTGACAAGATTTACTACAGCCATTCCGGTTACCCAGGTGGCATCTCTGCCATCTCGTTCCGCGACATGCAAGCCAAACACCCCGGCCGCGCTTTGGAAAAAGCCGTCAAGGGCATGCTGCCCAAGGGCCCGCTCGGCTACGCCATGATCAAGAAGCTCAAGGTGTACGGTGGTGCTGTGCACCCACACACCGCCCAACAGCCTAAAGTGCTGGACATCTAAGGAGTATTTCTGATGATTGGTGATTGGAACAATGGCACCGGCCGTCGCAAATCCAGCGTCGCACGTGTGTTTCTGAAAAAAGGCTCCGGCCAGATCAAGGTCAACGGTAAAGACATCACCGAATTCTTCGGTCGTGCTACCTCGATCATGATTTGCAAGCAACCCCTGGTACTGACCAACCACGCCGAAACTTTCGACGTGATGGTGAACGTGCACGGCGGTGGCGAGTCCGGCCAGGCTGGCGCAACCCGCCACGGCATTACCCGCGCCCTGATCGACTACGACGCTACGCTCAAGCCCGAGCTGAGCAAAGCCGGTTTCGTGACGCGTGATGCGCGCGAAGTCGAACGTAAGAAGGTCGGTTTGCACGGTGCTCGCCGTCGCAAGCAGTTCTCCAAGCGTTAAAGCTAAACAACTTTCAAGGCTCGGGGTGCTCCGCACCCGAGTCGATGAAAGTTGGTCGTTTTCGCTCTGTGCGACGCAAAAACCGCCAAGCCTTCGGGCTTCGGCGGTTTTTGCTTTTGAAAAGACCGCACTGCCAATACCGGCAAATTGTTTGCCCCGCAACTTGAGTCGGGAATTACAGTAGCATCGCACCCAACTGATAACGGAGTACCCCATGAGCGCCCTTGCCGAAAACATCCAGACCGAAATGCCCACCCCCATCGTCTTCACCGACAGCGCAGCCGCCAAAGTGGCCGACCTGATCGCCGAAGAAGGCAATCCGGACCTGAAACTGCGGGTGTTTGTGCAGGGTGGCGGCTGCTCCGGCTTCCAGTACGGCTTCACCTTCGACGAAATCACCAACGAAGACGACACCACCATGACCAAGAACGGTGTGTCCCTGCTGATCGATGCCATGAGCTACCAGTACCTGCTGGGTGCCGAGATCGACTACAAGGAAGACCTGCAAGGGGCTCAGTTCGTCATCAAGAACCCCAATGCCACCAGCACCTGTGGCTGCGGCTCCAGCTTCTCGGCGTAAACGCTGAGCGTGTCAAAAACAGCCGCCCGAGGGCGGCTTTTTCGTTTCTGAGATCGATCTATGCAAGACGACGCATCCAACCAACGGCTCTTGTGGCTGGTCGCCATCGGGTTTTTCATGCAGACGCTGGACGCCACCATTGTCAACACGGCCTTGCCGGCCATGGCAGATAGCCTGGGCGTGAGCCCGTTGCGCATGCAGTCGGTGGTGGTGGCCTATTCGCTGACCATGGCCATGCTGATTCCGGCCTCGGGCTGGATGGCCGACCGTTTTGGCACCCGCCGCCTGTTTGTATCGGCGATTGTCTTGTTCACCCTGGGGTCCTTGCTGTGCGCGGTATCCCATAGCCTGACGCAACTGGTGCTGTCGCGCATCGTCCAGGGCATCGGCGGGGCCTTGCTGTTGCCGGTGGGGCGGCTGGCGGTGCTGCGGGCATTTCCGCGCGAGCAGTTTTTGAAGGCCATGAGTTTTGTCGCCTTGCCGGGCCTGATCGGCCCTCTGATTGGTCCTACGCTGGGCGGCTGGCTGGTGGAATACACCACCTGGCACTGGATTTTCTTGATCAACCTGCCAGTGGGTGTGCTTGGCTGTGCGGCCACGCTGGCTTTTATGCCCGAAGGCCTTCGGGTGGCGTCCAGGCGGTTTGACCTGGGCGGCTACGCCATGCTGTCGTTTGGCATGGTGGCCTTGTCGCTGTCGTTGGACGGGCTATCGGAGCTGGGTCTGCGCCAGGCTACGGTGCTGGTGCTGCTGATGTTTGGGCTGGCCAGCCTGGTAGCGTATTGGCTGCATGCCATGCGCCAGCCCGACCCGCTGTTTTCACCCCGCCTGTTTGCCATTTCATCGCTGACCATCGGCCTGCTGGGCAACCTGTTTGCGCGCATCGGCAGCAGTTGCATGCCATTTTTGATTCCCTTGCTGCTGCAGGTCAGCATGGGCTATTCGCCGTCGCAAGCGGGAATGATGATGCTGCCGGTGGCTCTGGCGGGTATGGTCACCAAGACCCTGGCCACCCAGCTCATCACCCGGCTGGGCTACCGCCTGGTGTTGGTGCTCAACACCGTCTTGGTGGGGCTGACCATGGCCAGCTTCGCGTTGGTTACGCCGGGGCAGCCGCTGTGGTTAAAGCTGGTGCAACTGGCGATTTTTGGCGCGGTGAACTCGATGCAGTTCACCGCCATGAACACCGTCACCTTGAAAGACCTGGACGGCCCGCTGGCCAGCAGCGGCAACAGCTTGCTGTCGATGGTGCAGATGCTGGCCATGAGTATGGGCGTGGCGGCCGCTGGGGCCGTGCTGGCGGGCTTTACCGGCTACTTTGAGGGGGCAGGCGCTGCGCAGACTTTGGATGCCTTCCACGCCACGTTTGCGACCATGGGGCTGATGACGCTGGCCTCGGCCTGGATTTTTTGGCAGCTATCGCCCGATGCACGGGGCACCGGGGCTGCCCCCGCCGACAACCATTAAGCGGGGTAGATCGCACCCAGTACGCGTTCGCCGCGTGCACCGGTCACACTGGCCAGGTTGCCCGGCAAGCCCAACACCGTCTGGCGGGCCAGCCAGGCAAAGGCGGCTGCCTCGACCTGCAAGGGCGGCAGGCCGTGTGCGGTAGACGATTGCACCTGCACCCCGGGCAGCAGGGCCTGCAGGCGCTGCATCAACCTGCCGTTCAACGCGCCGCCACCACACACGATCAGTAGTTTGCTACTTTTTCCATAGCTGCTCATGCAGGTGGATACAGCGCGGGCGGTCAATTCGGTCAATGTGGCCTGCACGTCCACCGAGGCCAGTCCGGCAAAGCCTTGCAGCTTGTTGGCCAGCCAGGGCGGGTTGAACAGGTCGCGGCCTGTGCTTTTGGGCGGGGCTTTGGCCAGGTAGGGCTCGCCCAGCAAGGTGGCCAGCAGGGTCGGGTGCACCGTGCCGCTGGCGGCCCAGGCACCGTCTGCGTCATACGGCTGGCCGGTGTGCAGCTGGCACCAGTGGTCCATCAGGGCGTTGCCGGGGCCGCAGTCAAAGCCCAAAATCTGCCCGTCCAGCAGGCTGAGGTTGGAGATGCCACCGATGTTTAGCACTGCCACCGCTTCCCCTGCGCGGCCAAAAACCTGTTGGTGGAAGGCCGGCACCAGTGGCGCGCCCTGGCCACCGGCGGCCACGTCGCGGCTGCGGAAGTCGGCCACCACGTTGACGCCTGTGAGTTCAGCAAGCAGCGCCGGGTTGTTGAGTTGCAGGGTGTAGCCGGTACCGCCGAATTCTTGCGGTCGGTGCCGTACCGTCTGGCCGTGCGCACCGATGGCTTGGACCTGGTCGCTGCGGGTGCCGCTGCGCTCCAGCAGTTGCTGCACCACGTCGGCATACACGCCGACCAGCTCGTTGGCAGCCAGGGCCGCACGGTGCAGTTCGTCGCCGCCGGGGGTGTTGAGCGCCAGCAGCTCGGTTCGCAGTGCGGGCGCGAAAGGCAGGGTGGCGTACTGCCGCACCTGCATGCGTCCACCGGCAAAGTCCACCAGCACGCCGTCCACGCCGTCCAGCGAGGTGCCAGACATCAGGCCGATGAACAGATCGCGCACCGGACTAATCTGCGCTGGCTTGCTGGATCGAGGTGGCTGCGGCCAGTTGCTGGCGCATCACTGACGAGAGCTGGTTGAACGAGGCCTTGGCCGTGGCCGACACCGGCTGGCTGTCGTTCTGGCGGGCAACGGTCAGCGGGTCCTGGTGCACACCGTTGACGCGGAATTCAAAATGCAGATGCGGCCCGGTGCTCCAGCCGGTCATGCCCACCGCGCCGATACGGTCGCCCTGGCCCACAGCCTGGCCGACCCGCACATTGATTTGGCTCAGGTGGGCGTACAGGGTTTCGTTCTGGTTCTGGTGTTTGACGATGATGACGTTGCCGTAGCCGTTTTGCACCCCGGCAAACTCCACCACGCCGTCGCCCACAGTGCGCACCGGCGTGCCAATGGCTCCGGCGTAGTCCACACCCAGGTGGGCGCGCCAGTTTTTCAGGATGGGGTGCATGCGCATGCTGAAGCCGCTGGTGATGCGCGAAAACTCTACCGGCGAGGCCAGGAACGAGCGACGCAGGCTTTGGCCGTCCAGCGTGTAGTAATTGCCTTTTTTACCCGGCTCGGTAAACCACATAGCCTGGTAGGTCTTGCCGTTGTTGGTGAACTCGGCGCTCAGCACTTTGCCGGTACGCACCACCTGGCCATCGGCTTCGGCGGTCTCGTAGACCACCGAGAAGTGGTCACCCTTGCGCAGGCCGCGGTGGAAATCGATGTCGCTGGCGAAGATATCTGCTAGTTGGGTGGCCACCGCGTCGGGGATACCGGCTTCGTCGGTAGCGGCAAACAGTGAGCTGCGTACCGTGCCACCGGCCAGGCGGCTGGTGTTTTGCAGGTCGGCGGTTTCGATGCGGGAGCGCAAGCCTTGCGCCGTTTTTTCCACCACCATGCGCTCAAAAACGCCGTCGTTGGAAGGGCTCCAGCGCACGCTCAGGCTGCGCAGGGCGTGGCTGTCGCTGGCTTCGGCATGGACCACGCGGCCCGCTTTGCCCAGCAGGGCCTTGCTGGCCAGCGTGTCGCTGCGCAAAAACGCCACCGCTTCTGCATCGTCGATGCCCAGGCGCTGCAGCAAGGACTTGGCCGTGTCGCTGGAGCGGGTGGTCTCAGAACGAAACAGGTTGAAAGTGTGGCTGTCGAGCACGTTGGCCTGCTCTTGCAGGGCCAGCGGCTGTACGGTTTCGGAAATCTGTCGGACAGGGAGGTCAGCGGCATCCGGGCCGAGGGACGCAACGGCAAATGCGCCGCCGCCTCCGCCCAGCAACAGGGCGGCCACCAGCGCGGTGAGGCGCTTGGGGTGGCGTTGCAATAGGGATGACAGGCGATCGCTGACGGTTGGAAGACCGTGGTTCAAAACTGGGGTTCCTAACGAATATGGGTGCCGTGGCGCGGGGGGCGCAGCCTGGAAGTTCAGTGTGGGGGCGGCCTATCAGGCAACGCGCCACTAAAATCAGGGGTTACAGCGAGTTCGCGAGTATACCGGTGCCCTGCGTGGGCCACAACCGATAAAGCACTGAAAAACCCTTATGAATCAACCCGCACACGTAAAGCCCAGTGGCTCATTTCCTGTAACAGATCGTGTGAAAGAAGCCCTGGCGGTGTCATTGCGCGGCTGCGACGAGCTGATTCCGCAAGAAGATTGGCTGAAAAAACTGGCCCGTTCCGAGGCCACCGGCGTGCCTTTGCGCATCAAGCTGGGCCTGGACCCGACCGCGCCCGACATCCACATCGGCCACACCGTGGTGCTCAACAAGATGCGCCAGTTGCAGGACCTGGGCCAAACGGTCATCTTTTTGATCGGCGACTTCACCAGCATGATTGGCGATCCGTCCGGCCGCAACAGCACCCGCCCGCCGCTCACTGCCGAGCAGATCAAGGTCAACGCCGAGACCTACTACAAGCAGGCCAGCCTGGTGCTGGACCCGAGCAAGACCGAGATCCGCTACAACAGCGAGTGGAGCGACCCGCTGGGTGCGCGCGGCATGATCCAGCTGGCTTCGCGCTACACCGTGGCCCGCATGATGGAGCGCAACGACTTCCACGACCGCTTCCATGGCGGCCAGTCGATCGCGGTGCATGAATTCTTGTACCCGCTGATGCAGGGCTACGACTCGGTGGCGCTCAAGAGCGACCTGGAACTCGGCGGCACCGACCAGAAGTTCAACCTGTTGATGGGCCGCCATCTGCAGGCCGAATACGGCCAGGAGCCGCAGTGCATCCTGACCATGCCGCTGCTCGAAGGCCTGGACGGCGTGGAGAAGATGTCCAAGTCCAAAAACAACTACATCGGCATCAGCGAAGCACCCAACACCATGTTTGCCAAGGTGCTGAGCATTTCCGACGTGCTGATGTGGCGCTGGTACACCCTGCTGTCGTTCAAGTCCGAGGCTGAGATTGCCGCCTTGAAGGCCGAGGTCGAAGCTGGCCGTAACCCGAAAGACGCCAAGGTCGCGTTGGCCAAGGAGATCACCGCGCGCTTCCACAGCGCTGCCGAAGCCGATGCCGCCGAGCAGGACTTCCACAACCGCAGCAAGGGCGGCGTGCCCGATGACATCGCCGAGATCAGCCTCAGCGGCGCACCGCTGGGCATCGCGCAATTGCTGAAGCAGGCAGGCCTGGCCGCATCCACGTCGGAAGGCAACCGCCTGATCGATGGCGGCGGTGTGCGCGTCGATTCGAGCGTCATCAGCGACAAGGGGCTGAAGCTGGATGCTGGAACCTATGTCGTTCAGGTGGGCAAACGCAAATTTGCCCGCGTGACATTGGCGTAAGTTTTCAGGGCCTGGCCCCGGCCTTTTCAAGTATCGCCACCATCTCGCCAAAGCCCCGGGTGCGCGCCAACTGCAGCGGCGTGTTGCCCTGG
The DNA here is from genome assembly GCA_027923965.1 of Comamonadaceae bacterium OS-1. Taxonomy (NCBI): domain Bacteria; kingdom Pseudomonadati; phylum Pseudomonadota; class Betaproteobacteria; order Burkholderiales; family Comamonadaceae; species Comamonadaceae bacterium OS-1. The sequence goes on along the minus strand of AP026969.1, from coordinate 3,717,693 downwards.
CGGTCGGCGAGCTGCAGGTTGGCCCCGGCATCGACCAGCGCCCGCAGCGTGCGCTGGTGGCGCGGGCCGCCGTCGCCCAGCACGATGGACTCGATCACGGCGGTCCAGTGCAGGTTGTTCACATGGTCGAGCGGTGCGCCGGCGGCGATCAATTGGCGTACCACGCCGTCATGGCCCAGGTGGGCCGCCGCGATCAGCGCCGTGCCGTCGTAGCGGCTGGTGGTGAGTTGGGCGCTGGCACCCAGCAAGAGCAGGGTGGCCAGTGTGGCTTCGTCGTCGGCCACGGCGGCGATGGTCACCGCGTCGTAGCGGTCGTTTTCCAGCAGCGACAGGTCCGCACCGGCCTGGGCCAGCGCCCGGACCACGGGCGACTGCCGGGCGAAGGTGGCCACGTGGATGGGTGTGCGGCCCTGTGCGTCGCGGGCGTTCAGGTCCAGCTTTTGCGCGATGAGCTTTTCGGCCTGGGCCAGGTCACCGCGCTGGGCGACCGCGTGCAGGCCCTGGTATTGGGCGATCTGCGCGGGGCTGGGGGGCACCTGGGCAGAGGCCACGTTGGCCAGCAGGCAAACACCTGAAAAATTTAAAATTTGTAGCAGCTTGTGCATATAGGATAAGCGCTGGGTGCTTATTTCAGTGCGTCTTTTACGTGGTCGATGGCCGCCAGCGCGCACTGCTCGTCCAGGTTGCCCGCCGGGGCGCCGCCCACACCCACCGCGCCGATGACCTCATTGCCCACCTTCACCGGCACGCCACCGCCCAGCAGCAGGTAGCCGGGGATGTTCGCCAGGTTGGCCGCGCCGGGGTTCTTTTGGGCGATCTCCATGATGGCCAGCGTGGTGTTCTTGGCGGAGGCCGAGGTGAAGGCCTTTTGCTGGCTCGCGCCCAGGGTGTGGGGGCCGGCGTTGTCGGCACGCTGCACGGCGCGCACACCGCCTGCGCGGTCCACCACGGTGGCCGAGACGGCATAGCCGTTGGCCGCGCAGGTGGCCACGGCGGAGGCGGCGATCTGGTTGGCCAGGTCCAGCGACATATTGCGTTCGGTGCGCACGGCCTGGGCGTTGGCAGTGCCAGCGATACAGACGAGAGCGAGGGCGGCAAGGTAGGTGGTTTTTTTCATAGGGGTCTCCAGGATGAAGCGGTTCGATCAACCGTGGGAGAACTGTAAAAAAACGCGCCTGTTTCGCCCATGCGTACGGCTACGCCTGGGGCTCCGTAGTTCTACGGAGCCGCATCTGCCAGCGTGGCGTAGCTGCGGATCAACTGCGCCAGGGATTCCGCCTCCAGCTTGGCGAACAGGTTGGCGCGGTGCGTCTCCACCGTGCGCGGCGATACGGCCAGCGCGCGGCCGATTTCCTTGTTGGTCAGGCCCGAGACGATCAGGCCCAGCACCTCGCGTTCGCGCTCGGACAGTTGCGCATACCGCTCACGCGCCTGTCGGTCGGCCTGGTGGCGTTCGCGCGAGCGCACATGCTGGCGCACGGCGTTTTGCAGCGCCTCGATCAGCGCCTCGTCGTCCACCGGCTTTTCCAGGAACTCGGCGGCACCGGCCTTGAAGGCGCGCCGGCACATCTCCACCGTGCCGTGGCCGGTGAGCATGATGACCGGCTGGTCCACGCCCTGCGCCACCAGGGTGTCGAGCACTGCCAGGCCGCTGATGCCCGGCATGCGCACGTCGAGCACGATGGCCCCTATGCCCTGACGGTCGAACTGCGCCAGAAAGGCCTGGGGGTCGGCCCAGGTCTGCACACGCAGGCCCACAGTGCCGATCAGCAGCGCCAGGCTGTCACGCACGGCGGCATCGTCGTCGATAAGGTGGATCAGCGGGGACAGGGTGGTGTTCATGCAGACAAGGGGAGGGACAGGCGCAGCGCCGCGCCATGGGGTGTGACGTTGCTGGCCACCAGGCTGCCGCCCATGTTGCTTGCCAGGCTTTCGCAGAGGTTCAGGCCCAGGCCCAGGCCACCGGGGCGGGTCGAGAAAAACGGCTCAAAGATGCGCGGCAGGGCATCGGGCGGAATGCCGGGGCCGTTGTCCTGCACCGCCAGCGTGCCGAGCCGTGCGTCGGTGGCGATCGTGAGGGTCAAGCGCCGTTGGCCTGCGGGCACCTGCTCCAGCGCCTGCAGCGCGTTCATCACCAGGTTGTGCACGATCTGCTCCAGCGCCACGCGGTCGGCCAGTACCACCACGTCCTGCGCCGGGGCCTGCACGGTGGGGGCAACGCTGCGGCGCGTGTTTTCTGGTTCCAGAAGGTACAGGGCTTCGCGCACCGCGTCCTGTAGTTTCACGGGAGAGAGCTTGCCTGCCAGATCGGGCCGCTCCACCGCGCGGCGCAGCCGCCCCACCACGGTGGACGCACGCCGGGCCTGCTCCGCCGCCTGGGCCATGGCGTGGCGGGCCGTGTCAAGTTCGGGCGGGTCCTCGTCGAGCAGGCGGCGTGCGGCCTGGGTGTTGGCCAGCACGGCGGTCAGCGGCTGGTTGAGTTCATGGGCCATGCCGGCAGCCAGTTCGCCCAAGGTGTTGAGCCGCGCCACTTGGCCCAGGCGCAGCAGTTCCTCGGCACGGCGGCGGGCGGCGCGCTGGGTCAGCGCGGTCTGCAGGGCGGCCAGCAGCACCGCCATGCCCAGCGCCCAGGCCAGCATCCAGGCCCAGGGCAGCTCGCCCCAGCCGACCTGGCGCAGGGCAAACACGTCGAAGGGCTGGCTGTCGGTGGCCAGGTGTTTGTGGAATTCGAAGCGCCAGCCACCCTCCTGGATGCGCCCCGGCTGCACCACGAAGACCTGGCCGTCCTGTTCCAGCGTGAGGCGCACCGGCGAGGTATCGCGCGGCATGGGCCATTCGTTCCAGGGCAGCATGGTGGCCACGTCGATCTGCAGCGCGTAGCTGTGCGGCTCGGCCGCCAGCACCAGCCGGTAGCGCCCTGTGGCCAGGTGCGACACCGCCAATGCCACCCGCCTGGCCTGGCGCGACACGGCCTCGGCATCGGCCAGGGCGGCTTGTGCGGCGGGGATGTCTACCGGCCAGGCCTCGCCCGGGCCGCGGCGCTGCACTTCCAGAATCTGCGGGTACACCGAAGACAGCCGCTGCTCGGGCTGCGCGGTGGGCCCGGCGGTGCCTGCGGGCTGTAGCAAGGCCAGCGTGGCCAGCACCGCATCTTGCTGCACCGCGCGCTGGCTCAGCAGCCGGTGGGCGATGCGTGCGTCGGTCTCGAAGGCTTCGCGCTGGCGCGCCAATTCCTGGCGGGCCAGCGCCACGCCGCCCAGCGCTGCCAGCACCGCCCACGCCACAAGCCAGGCACCTTGGTGCCGCAGGGTTTTCCACATGGGGCGCATTGTGCCCCCGCACTCTGCCGCGGTAGAGTCTGACTTTCGCTAACCGAGAACCGATTGCCGATGAAAGCTGTATTGCAAAGAGTGCGTGAAGCCCGTGTGGTGGTGGCTGGCGAAACCGTGGGTGCCATCACCCAGGGCCTGCTGGTGCTGCTGTGCGCCGAGCGCGGGGATACCGACGCGCAGGCCGACAAGCTGCTGGCCAAGATATTGAAGCTGCGCATCTTCAGCGATGCCGCAGGCAAGATGAACCTGAGCCTGCAAGACGTGGCCGGGGGCCTGTTGGTGGTGAGCCAGTTCACGCTGGCGGCCGATGTGGCGGGCGGCAACCGGCCCAGCTTCACCGGGGCGGCACCACCCGAAGAGGGACGGCGGCTGTACGACTACTTTGTGGCCCAGGCCCAGCGCGCCCACAGCCCGGTGCAGACGGGGCAGTTCGGGGCCGACATGGCGGTGCACCTGGTCAACGACGGCCCGGTGACCATTCCTTTGCAGATTTAGCGCAGGACGATTTCCACCCGGCGGTTGCGGGCTTCGGCCACGCCGTCGGCGGTGGGGACGGCCAGCTCGCGCTTGCCGCGGCCCCGGGCCTCGATCAGCTCAGGCCGTACCGACTGCGGGTCGTGCAACAGCATCTCGCGCACCTGCTGGGCGCGTTGCAATGACAAGGCATCGTTCTCGCCCTCGTTGCCTTGGGCATCGGTGTGGCCGATGACCAAAATGTCCGCTCCGGCGCGTTCCTGGGCGGCCGCGATGATCTTCACCAAATCGGCTTGCGATTCGGGGGTGAGTTCGGTACCGCCGGGTTCAAAGTAGACGGTGAAACGCTGTGGCGCAGGGGGCATGGCACTGAACAGTGCCGGGTAGGCGTTTTGTACTGCCGCTGGGTCCAGGCTGTCGTGCGTGGGCTTTTTGCCTTGTACGGCGGTGGCCCGCTGGTACGGGGTGGACAGGGTTTGCAGGTCCGACCCCGACACCACCACCACCGAAGAAGGCGAACCATCCGCCTGGGGCAGCAGCAGCACTTCTGACGTGGGCACCATGGACAGGCTGGCCAGCAATGCGATGACCAGGCTGCCGATGGTGACGATACCTGCGCCCATCATGGTTTGCCCCCTTTGGCGCGAACGATGATGTCGGTGCCCAGTACACCAATCACCGAGGTGGGCGTGGTGATCTTGACGGCATCGGGGTTGCCCTTGCCGACCAGTCCGGTGACCATGCGCAGGCTACCGCGCAGCAGGCTGAGCAGCATATTGCCCTTTTGGGTGGTGCCGTTGAAGGCAAAGCTGGTGATGTCGAGCTGGCTGCTGGGGCCCAGCACCAGGGTGGTGCCGTCGCGCATGACCACGCTGGCGGCGCCATTGGTTCCAGTGACCAGTTTGTCGGCTTCGGCCACGGGGTCTCCGGGGTGGACCGGCCGCGCGCCCTGGGCATTGGTGACGGTCACCGTGCCCTGTACGGTTTTGAGCGTGCCTGCGCGGGCGGCATCCAGGCTTTGGGCACCGGCTGTACCGCAGCACAAGGCCAGTGTGAGGGTCGCTACAAGGTATCGCATGTGTTCTCCAACGTATGCCAACTTAGGCCGCGTAGGGATTGGCAATGCCCAGCCCGGCCAAAATCTCTGTTTCCAGGGCCTCCATGGCCACCGCATCCGCTTCGCTGGTTTCGTGGTCATAGCCCTGGGCGTGCAGCGTACCGTGGACCAGCAGATGGGCATAGTGCGCTTGCAGAGTTTTACCGTTCTCCGCGGCTTCGCGAGCCACCACCGGTGCGCACAGCACCAAGTCGGCGGTCACAGTGGGCTCTTGGGTGTAGTCGAAGGTCAGCACGTTGGTGGCGTAATCCTTGTGGCGGTAACCACGGTTCAGGGCCTGGCCTTCGGCGGTGTCGACAATGCGCACGGTAATTTCGCCATCTCTTTGTAACGCATGGCGAATCCAACGGTTGACGCTATGGCGGGGCAGGGCAGCCCGGTGGGCTGACACATCGGCGACATTGTCAAAAGCGCCAAACTGCAGAGACAGTTGCAAGTGATTAAGCATGTTTTAGGGCCCTGGCGCTTATTCCAAGAGCGTGAGCAGCTATTGTTTTAGGAGTTTGCACGTTTGCGTGGCACGCTGTCGGATTTGCCCCGGGTGTCGTAGGCATCCACGATGCGGGCCACCAGCGGGTGGCGCACCACGTCGGCGCTGGTGAAGCGGCAGATGGCAATGCCCTGGGTGCGGCGCAGCACCTGTTCGGCGTCGATCAGGCCACTGGTTTGCGTCTTGGGCAGGTCGATCTGGCTGACGTCGCCGGTGATCACGGCCTTGGCCCCGAAGCCGATGCGGGTCAAAAACATCTTCATCTGCTCGGGCGTGGTGTTTTGCGCCTCGTCCAGGATCACAAAGGCGTTGTTCAGCGTGCGCCCGCGCATGAAGGCCAGCGGGGCTACTTCCAGGGCGTTGCGCTCAAAGGCCTTTTGCACTTTCTCGGCCCCCATCAGTTCGTACAGCGCGTCGTACAGCGGGCGCAGGTACGGGTCGATCTTCTGGTTCAGGTCGCCGGGCAAGAAGCCCAGCCGCTCCCCGGCTTCCACCGCCGGGCGGGTCAGCACGATGCGCTGCACCGCGCTGCGCTCCAGCGCGTCCACCGCGCAGGCCACGGCCAGGTAGGTTTTGCCGGTGCCTGCCGGGCCGATGCCAAAGGTGATGTCGTGCTGGGCGATGTTTTCCAGGTAGGTGGCCTGGTTGGGAGTGCGGGCGCGCAGGTCGGCGCGGCGGGTCTGCAGCGACTGGCCGTCGATGCCGTCGCTGGTGTCGGTGGCCAGCATGAGTTGCACGGTGTCGGGGCGGATCGGGCGGGCGGCCTGCTCGTACAGGGCCTGCAGCAGCTCCAGCGCCTGCTGGGCCTTGGGTTTGGGGCCATCGATCTTGAACTGCTCGTGGCGGTGGGCGATGGTGATTTGCAGCGCCGCCTCGATGGTGCGCAGGTGGCTGTCCATGGGGCCACACAGATGGTCTAGCCGGGTGTTGTTGGGGGGCGAAAAGGTGTGGCGAAGAATCATGGGTCTATTGTCGCCTGTACCCTGCATCTGGAACGCATTCTCAGGCGCTTGTCCTACCCGGCGCGGGCCTGTGCGTTGGTAGGATGGGGCGACCTATGACTTTGGATTCTGCCCCCCGCATCCACCCTGGCCCCAACGCACGGCTTTTGGGCCGCTGGGCGGCTGCCGATTTGGCCGTGCCCTCGCAGTGGCAGGCCGCCACCGCCGCCTTGCAGTCGCTGCCGCCCACATCGCACTGGGATCTGGCGGGCGTCGAGCGGCTGGACCACGTGGGCGCGCAGCTGCTGTGGAACCACTGGGGCCGCCAATGGCCTGCGCAGATCGACCTGCTGCCCGCACAGCGCAGCCTGCTGGAGCGGGTGGCGGGCTTCTCCACCGCCGCGCCCCCCACGCACGCCACCTCCTGGACGCAGCACTTTGACGCGCTGGGCGTGTGGGTGCTGGCGGGCCTGGCGCAGGGGCTGGTGCTGTTGCGCATGGTGGGCCAGTTGGCGCTGGACCTGCTGCGCCTGGCGCGCCGCCCGCAGGCCGGGCCGTGGCGGGATATTTCCGGCCACCTGTACCAGATGGGCACCATGGCCCTGCCGATTACCGCGCTGGTGGGCTTTTTGATTGGCGTGGTGCTGGCCTACCTCACGTCGCAGCAGCTGCGCCAGTTTGGGGCCGAAGCCTTCATCGTCAACATCCTGGGCATGTCGGTGGTGCGTGAGCTGGGGCCCATGCTGGCCGCCATTTTGATTGCCGGGCGCTCCGGTTCGGCCATTACCGCGCAGATCGGCGTGATGCGCGTCACCGAAGAGCTGGATGCCATGCGAGTCATGGGCATCCCGCTGGGCTACCGGCTGGTGATGCCGCGGGCCATTGCGCTGGCCATCGCCATGCCGCTGATCAGTGTGTGGACCACGCTGACCGCGCTGGCCGGGGGCATGCTCGCGGCCGACCTGGCGCTGGGCATCACGCCTGCGTTCTTTTTGCAGGCGCTGCCGGGGGCGGTGGGTGTGGCCAATCTGGGGCTGGCGGTGTTCAAGTCGGCGGTGTTTGGCCTGCTGATTGCGCTGGTGGGCTGCCATTGCGGCCTGCGCGTCCAACCCAACACCCAAAGCCTGGGGCAGGGCACCACGGCCTCGGTGGTGAGCTCGATCACCGTGGTGATCCTGGTGGATGCACTGTTCGCCATTGTCTTCAAGAACGTGGGGGTCTGACATGGATGCCGACACCATCGTCGATATCCAGGGCCTGCAGACGGCGTTTGGCAGCGGTACCAACCGGGTCGTGATCCACCAGGACCTGGCCATGACCGTGCAGCGCGGTGAAATTCTGTCACTGGTGGGCGGCTCGGGCACGGGCAAAACCGTGCTGCTGCGCCAGATGCTGGGGCTGGAACAGCCCGCCCAGGGCCAGGTCACGGTGCTGGGCCAGCCCGCCGCAGAACTGGGCCGCACCAGTGCGGCCAGCCGGGTCGGCATGCTGTTCCAGCAGGGCGCGCTGTTTTCGGCCTTTACCGTGCTGGAGAACATTGCCTTCCCACTGAATGAGCTCAAAACCCTGCCCGCAGCGCTGGTGCGCGACGCGGCCCTGGTCAAGCTGCAAATGGTCGGCCTGCAGCCCACCGATGCCGACAAAATGCCCGCTGATCTGTCGGGCGGCATGGTCAAACGCGTGGCACTGGCGCGCGCGCTGGTGATGGACCCGCCGCTGCTGCTGCTGGACGAGCCCACCGCCGGGCTGGACCCGAACGGTGCCGACGAATTTGTGACCCTGCTGCGTGCCCTGCACCAGGGCCTGGGCCTGACGGTGGTGATGGTGACGCACGACCTGGACACCCTGTTTGCGCTCAGCACCCGGGTGGCCGTGCTGGCCGAAAAAAAGGTGCTGGTCACCGGGACACCTGCCGAAGTGGTGGCCTTCCCGCACCCGTTCATCGAACACTTCTTTTTGGGCGAGCGCGGGCGGCGTGCACTGGCACCGCTGCCCGCTGCGCCCCTGACTTCTGGAGAGATTCCCCATGGAAAATAAATCCCACGCGCTGGCCGCGGGCGCGTTTGTGCTGGCCATCACCGCGCTGCTGGTGGCGCTGGCGGTCTGGCTCACCCGCGACGCGGGCAGCAGCCACCCGTACGAACTTTCGTCACGCGATGCGGTCACCGGCCTGCAACCCCAGGCCGCCGTGCGCTACAAGGGCGTGGCCGTGGGCAAGGTGACCCACATCGGTTTCGACCCCGACGTGGCGGGCAATGTGCTGATCCGCATTGCCGTGGACGACACCACGCCGCTGTCCCCCACCGCCTTTGCCAGCCTGAGCTACCAGGGCATCACCGGCCTGGCCTTTGTGCAGATTGACGATGCCGGCCAGCCGCAGGAGCGCCTACCCCCCGGCCGCAGCGGTGTGCCGCGCCTGCCTCTGGAGACCTCGCAGCTCGGCAAGCTGACCGAGCAGGTGCCGCACATCCTGGCCCAGGTGGACGAAGCATCGCTGCGCCTGAACCAGTTGCTCAGCGACGAGAACCAAAAACTGCTCACCGGCGTGCTGACCAGTGCCGACCGCGCCACCACCAGCCTGGCCCAGCTCAGCGTCCGGCTGGAGCAAACAATGGCCCAGCGGCTGGACCCGGCACTGGCCCGCATCCCGGCACTCGCCGACGACACCCACCAGGCTATGCGCGCATTGCAAACTGCCGCCGACACGGCCAACGGCAGCTTTGCCGCCATCGGCCAGACGGCGGCCCGGTTGAACGAAAAGGGCGGCGTGATGGACCGGCTGGCCGACGGCGCGGGCACGCTGTCGCACGCCGCCGACACCTTTGGCAGCGCCACCTTGCCGCGCATCAACCGGGTGGCCGACGACGCATCCCGCGCGGCACGGCAACTGGGCCGCACCGTCAACGGCATCAGCGAGCAGCCGCAGTCGCTGATCTTTGGCGGCGGTGCCGCCGTGCCCGGCCCCGGTGAGGCGGGCTTTGTGGTTCCGGCTGCACAGCCATGAATGCTGCTTACAAAGGATTTGCTATGGATAAAAGAGCTGCCCATGCTTATAGAATAAGCGTGAAGTGCCTATTTGGCTTGGTATTTTTGGCCCTGGGTGCCTGTTCGGCCCTGCCCGACAAGCCCCTGCGGGCGGTGCAGTACGACTTCGGCCCTGGCAGCACGACGGCGGTGGCTGCTGGCAGTTTGCCGCCCTTGGCGCTGGCCGATGTGGAGGCACCCGGCCTGAGTGACGGTGGCACCGCCGTTGTGTACCGGCTGGGCTATGCCGATGCCCAGCAACTGCGCCCCTACACCCAGGCCCGCTGGAGCGTGCCGCCCGCGCAACTGGTGGGCCAGCGGCTGCGCGATGTGCTGGGCCAGCGCCGGGCGGTGCTGGGGGCCAGCGACAGCGCCGCGCTGGCGCGCACGACCGGGCCGGCCCCGCGGCTGCTGCGAATGGAGTTGCAGGAATTTACCCAGGTGTTCCAGTCGCCTGCCGCCAGCACCGGCCTGGTGCGGCTGCGCGCCACGCTGGTGGAGAGCACGCTGCTGGGCGACAGCCTGCTGGCCCAGCGCGCTTTCAGCGTGCAGCGCCCGGCCCCCAGTGCCGATGCGCCCGGCGGTGTGCGGGCGCTGGCGGCGGCCACCGACGCCCTGGCGCAGGAGCTGGATGCCTGGCTGGAGACGGTGGGGCGCTGATTCTGGTCAGGCAGCGATGGCCTGCAAAGGAGTTTTGACCGCTGCGGACTTGGCCGTGCCAAAGGCGACTTCGCCCGACAACTGGCCGCCTTCTTCGATCACCAGCTTGCCGTAGCGCACCTTGCCGGTGACGCGGCCGGTGGCGTAGATCACCAGCTTGTCGCGCACGGTGAGCTCGCCGTCAAAGGCCCCGTGGATTTCGGCAATGTCGATGTCGGCCGAGCCCTTGAAGGCCCCGGCGGCGGTGATCTGCATCAGGCGCGAATCCATGGTGGCCTCGACCGTGCCCTCGACCACCAGGGTGTCGCAATCGGTGATTTCCACGCCCTTTAGCTTGATGTTGGGGCCTACGGTCAGGGTGCTGCCCGTGGCCTTGGCCGGGGGTTGGGCGGCCACGGCTTCTACCGGAATGTCTACGGGCTCGGCCACCGGCGGGGTGGGCAGAGGCTGGGGCCGCGGGGCCAGGGCCTGTGCCTGGGCCAGGTTGTTGCGCACGCCAAAGGCTTCGGGTTCACGCTTGCCAAAAAACGGGGTTTGTAGAGCCATGGGAGTTCCCTTCATGAAAGAGGCCCATGGTAGGGGGCCAATCGGGTTACACATTCGAACAGGATGCAATGTATGTAACAAAATGGAAGCGAATCTATTGTGTAGATTCGCGCAAATTTCGAACGAATGGTGGGGCGTGCCGTCATGGACAATGGTGTTTTCTCTCCAGGATTTCCATGATCGGACGACTCCAAGGCCTGCTGGCCGCCAAAAACCCACCCCAGGTGCTGATCGACTGCCACGGCGTGGGCTACGAGGTGGACGTGCCCATGAGCACCTTCTACAACCTGCCGGGCCTGGGCGAACAGGTCACGCTGCTGACCCACTTTGTGGTGCGCGAAGACGCGCAAATCCTGTACGGATTTGCCACGCCCGGCGAGCGCGATGCCTTTCGCCAGCTCATCAAGATCAGCGGCGTGGGGCCGCGCACGGCCTTGAGTGTGCTGTCGGGCATGGGCGTGGATGACCTGGCCCAAGCCATCACCTTGCAAGAAGTGGGGCGGCTCAAGAAGGTGCCCGGCATTGGTCCCAAAACCGCCGAACGTCTGTTGCTGGAGCTCAAGGGCAAGCTGGGTTCCGACATCGGCGTACGCACCGGCGCCACCAGCGATGCCCAGGTGGACATCCTGCAGGCCCTGGTGGCCCTGGGCTACAGCGACAAGGAAGCCGCGCTGGCGCTCAAGGCCTTGCCCGCCAGTGTGGGTGTGAGCGAGGGCATCAAGCTGGCGCTGAAGGCGCTGGGCAAGTAAGCCTTGGCGGGCTTGTATAAAGAAATGTATAGCTGGTCAACCAGCGTGGGCGGGGCCCGTTGTAGGTGCAGGTCTGAACGCAATTCAGATTCGCTCTAGGAAGTCGGAGCACACACGACTGTCACTGCCAGGAAATTGTTATGACCACGATCAAATCTCTCTTTGCCGCTGCCCTGATTTCTGCTGTGTCCGTGGCCTCGTTTGCCCAGGCTCCCGCACCTGCCAAGGATGTTGCACCAGCCGCCGCTACCGCGCCTGCGGATGCCACTGCCAAGCCCGCCGCACCCGTGAAAAAGCACGTCGCCAAGAAGGTGAAAAAGCACGTTGCCGCCAAGAAGATGGATGCGCCCGCCGCCGCACCGGCTGCAGCGGCATCGGCTACCAAGTAAGCCGCGCTTTGCGCTGAAAAAGGCTGGGTTCGCCCAGCCTTTTTTACGTCTGTTGTTTACTGTGCGTCTCTGACGACACGGCCATTCAGGGGCTGCACGGGCCGGGCATTGGCCGGATACAACTGGCCAAACAGGCGCAATTGCTCGGGGCTGATTTGCACCGGCTGCTTGAGCACCATCCACAGCACATTTTCCGAGCACGGTGGCGTGGTCAACGAGCCCATGAACTGGTAATAGCGCATGTCTTGCGGTAACAGCTCGGTCAGGTCCAACAGGCCAGCGGGCATGCGCACCCGGTCGCCAACATCCAGCGGCATGTAGGTCCAGACCTTGTTGATCAGCGCATTGGCCTGGCCGGGGTCGAGCAGCACGGCCAGCACCGCCAGCTGGCCGTCCACATTGCGGTGTACCAGGTGCGCCACCATGCCGAAGGTGCGGTCGTTGATGCGCTCTTCGCTGGGATGGTGGAAGTGGAACTGCACCAGTTTGTAGGTGGAGCCGCGCACCGTCAGCGTGTTTTCGCCCACCACATCGACCTGGATGGTGTGGCCGGTGTTCACCACCATGGCGCCGCTGGGCTGGTAGTGGATCTGCAACGGCTCGGCCGGGCCCTGCAGGTTGTTGGCATCCTGGATGGCAATCGGCGACTGGCGCTGGCCCAAGGCACAGAGGTTGAATTCGGGTTTCAGCTGAGACCAGGCTTGCGGGCCGTTGCTGCCTGCATAGTCCCAGTGGGTTTCGCCACCACCGCCACCGCCGTGGACCAGGGTGGGCGAACCCGTGGCCGTGGCCGCCAAGGCCGCGGCGCGGGTGGCGGCTTTGCTGTCGGCCGGGTTGAGCAGCCCGTGCGCCTTGGCGTGGGCGGCAGCAATGTCGGGTGGGGGGGCAGGGGTGCCACGGGCGGAGGCTTTTTTGGGCTCGGCCTCGATGGTGATGGTGATGCCCGGTGTTTCTGCCGCCTTGCCCTTGGTTTTCTTGGTCTTTGTGCCTTCACCGGCGTTGACTTTGTCGACCGCCTCGCGCACGCGCTGCGCCATGGATTCCTTGCTGCCGGGGTCTTTCGGTTCCGGTTTGGCGGGCAGCACGATTTTGCCGGTGGCCTTGGGCTTGTCGGCGGATGCATCTTCGGCATGGGCTGCGACCATCCCGCCAGTACAAAGCAGCAGGGCCAGCGCCCAGCGGGTGGAAACAGTGTGCATGCGGTGCGTCATGGGGAATCCTGGCGGGGGGAATCAGTGCGTTAAAAGTGTTGGCATTAACTATAGCCACAAGCGAGGCCTGTTTTCAGCGCAAGCAGGCCCAGGCGCTATAGTGGCTTTCCTTTTTTCGACTGCCTGCCCGTGTCCATCCAGACTGATGATTTTGCCGCGCCGCCCCCTAAGCGCATGGTCTCTGCCGCCCCCACCTCGCCGCAAGAGGAGGCGATCGAACGCGCCCTGCGCCCCAAGCTGTTCGACGACTACGTGGGCCAGACCAAGGCGCGCGAGCAGCTGGAGATCTTCATCGGTGCGGCCACCAAACGCGGCGAGGCGCTGGACCACGTGCTGCTGTTCGGCCCGCCCGGCCTGGGCAAAACCACGCTCAGCCACATCATTGCCCACGAACTGGGTGTGAACCTGCGCCAGACCAGCGGCCCGGTGCTCGAAAAGCCCAAGGACCTGGCCGCGCTGCTGACCAATCTGGAGAAGAACGACGTTCTCTTCATCGACGAGATCCACCGCCTGAGCCCGGTGGTGGAAGAAATTTTGTACCCCGCGCTGGAGGACTACCAGATCGACATCATGATCGGCGAAGGCCCCGCAGCCCGCAGCATCAAGCTCGATCTGCAGCCCTTCACCCTGGTGGGGGCCACCACCCGCGCCGGCATGCTGACCAACCCGTTGCGCGACCGCTTCGGCATCGTGGCGCGGCTGGAGTTTTACACGCCCGAGGAACTGGCCCGCATCGTCAAGCGCAGCGCTGGCTTGTTGAATGCGCCCATGGATGCCGACGGTGGCTTCGAGATCGCCCGCCGCTCGCGCGGCACGCCGCGCATCGCCAACCGCCTGCTGCGCCGGGTGCGCGACTACGCCGACGTGAAGGGCAACGGCACCATCACCCTGGACATCGCCAACCGCGCCCTGGCCATGCTGGACGTGGACCCGCAGGGCTTCGACCTGATGGACCGCAAACTGCTGGAAGCCGTGATCCACCGCTTCGACGGCGGCCCGGTGGGCCTGGACAACATCGCCGCCAGCATCGGCGAAGAGCGCGACACCATCGAAGACGTGATCGAGCCCTACCTCATCCAGCAGGGCTTTTTGCAGCGCACCAACCGCGGCCGCATCGCCACCCTGGCCGCCTACCGGCATCTGGGGGTGACCCCGCCGCAGACCGAAGGTGGGTTGTTTTCTGTGGATTAAATTGGGCCTCTGTGCTTAGTCCACAAGCACGAGCAGCTACAAAATAAATAGTATTACGCTGCGTTCTCGTCCAGCGCGCCCTGTTGTTCCAGGTGGTAGGTATCGGCCCAGCCCACCAGGGTGAAGCCTTCGGGGGTCCATAGCAGGCGGTTGATGGCGGCGTTGCCCAGGTCCCAGGTGCGGGGGGCCTGCAGGCCTTGGCCGGTGGCGGCGCGGTACAGCACGTCCATCACGCCGCCGTGGGCCACCAGGGTGATCAGCTCGCCGGGGTGGCGGGCCGCGAGGGTGTTGACGCTGGCCAGCACGCGGTCGCGGAAGTCATTCAGGCATTCGCCGCCGTCGGGGGCAAAGTCGGGGTCGCGCTTGCGCCAGCGCAGGGCCTGCTCGGGTAGTTCGGCTTCGATGTCGGCGAAGGTGCGGCCCTGGAAGATGCCGAAGCCGCGTTCGCGCAGGCCCTCGTCGGTGGTGATGTTCAAGCCCACCGCCCCGGCCACCGACAGTGCGGTTTCATAGGCCCGCCACAGGTCGCTGGCGTAGACGGCGGTGATGGGCTCTCCGGCCAGCGCCAGCGCCAACTGGTGGGCCTGCCAGCGGCCGGTCTCGTTGAGGGGGATGTCGAGCTGGCCCTGGAGGCGGGTGTCGACGTTCCAGGCGGTTTCGCCGTGGCGGATGGCGATGATGCGGGTGGCTTCCATCAGGGGGCTTTACGGGTTGGTTTCTGGGGTGGCTGGGGCCAGGTCGACGGTGATGCGCTGCAGGCCCTGGGGCGGGTTCGGAAAGCCATGCAGGGCCGCCGTGACCATGGCCGGAAGGAGGTCGTGGCCGATGGGCCAGCGGCTGTCCATGCGGGCCTGGGTTTCATACACCACCTGGCCGGTGGCGAGGTCGCGCAACACCAGGCTGAGCAGGCGCTGGTAGCTGCGCACTTCCATGGGCACCATCGGAAACATCGGCGCCATGAAGGGGCCGCGCGGGCCCCGGCCACCCGCCAGCCAGGGACCCCGCGGTCCCCACGGACCATAGGGGTTGCTCCAGGTGCTTTCGGTGGCCATCTGGGTGCTGATCTGCAGGCTGAAGCGGGCGTTGGGCACATCCTGCACCAGCCCGGCCTGGGCCAGAGAGGGCAGGGCCAGTTGCTCGACGGCGGTTTGCTGCGCGGCATCGGTCTGCTGGGACGGCATGCGCTCGAAGCGGAAGGCCAGGGGGCGGGGCACGGCGCTGGTCCAGCTGGCAAAGCTTTGCACGTCGCTGTCCACCCGGGTGATGGTGGCGCAGCCGCCCAGCAGCACGGCCAGGCTGAGCATCAGCGCCCGCCAGCAGCTCATAGGTGCACTACTTGCAGACCGGGCAGGCCCGACATACCGGTGGGAGGAAAGCTGGGCGCATCAAAGGCCTGGTCGCCGTCATCGCTGGGCACGCCGGTGGTTTGCAGGCCTTCGAAGTCGTAGCGGCTGCGGTCCATCAGGTGCGAGGGCACCACGTTTTGCAGCGCGCTGAACATGCTCTCGATGCGGCCCGGGTGCTTCTTTTCCCACTCTTGCAGCATCTGGGCGATCTGCTTGCGTTGCAGATTCTCCTGGCTGCCGCACAGGGTGCAGGGGATGATGGGGAACTGCTTGTGCGTGGCCCAGCGGGTCAGGTCTTTCTCGGCCACATAGGCCAGGGGCCGGATGACGATGTGTTTGCCGTCGTCACTCACCAGTTTGGGCGGCATGCCCTTGAGCTTGCCGCCGAAGAACATGTTCAAAAAGAAGGTCTGCAGCATGTCGTCGCGGTGGTGGCCCAGCGCAATCTTGGTGGCGCCCAGCTCGTCGGCCACGCGGTACAGAATGCCGCGGCGCAGGCGGCTGCACAGGCCGCAGGTGGTTTTGCCCTCGGGTATGACGCGCTTGACGATGCTATAGGTGTCCTGGTTTTCGATATGGAAGGGCACACCCAGGGCGGTGAGGTAGGTGGGCAGCACATCGGCGGGGAAGCCGGGCTGCTTCTGGTCGAGGTTGACGGCGATGATGTCGAAATGGATGGGCGCGCGGGCCTTGAGCTTGAGCAAAATGTCCAGCATGGCGTAGCTGTCTTTGCCACCGCTCACGCACACCATGACCTTGTCGCCTTCTTCCACCATGTTGTAGTCCACGATGGCCTTGCCCATTTCGCGGCACAGGCGTTTTTCCAGCTTATGTGTTTCACGCTCGATCTTGAAATCGGGGGCGGCAGGGGATGCGGGGGCAATAACCTCGTCGGTGGTCCATACGGCGCTCATAGGGGGCAATCGGTGCTTGAAAATACCGATTATCCCGCGTCAGCACTTTCTTGCGCCCGCTCAGGGTGCTTTGCTGGTGGTGGTCTTGGTTTCCATCAGGCGGTGTACCGTGCCATTGGTCTTGAGCTGCTTGAACGCGGCCTGGGTCCGCTCCACCAGGGCGGGCGGGGTGCCCAGGCTGTAAGCCATGTACAGGCCGGTGGTCAGACTGTCCAGCGGCAGCACTTTTTCCAGATCTGCGCAGTCGATCTGGGCGATGCGGCACTGGGCCTCGGCACCGGCATCACTGAGCGGCACCATGTCTACTTTGCGCTTGAGCAGCTGGGCAAAGTTTTCAGTGGTTTGTGCCGATATCACCAGCCGGGTAAAGCCCTGCTGCTGCAGGTACTGGTGGCGCAGGTCGTCGCGCATCACGCCGATGGTGTAGTTGCGGGCCGCGTCCAGGCTGCGCACCTGGATGTCGGCACGGTAGCGCAGCTTGTACAGGTGGTAGCGGATCTGCATGAATTCGCCCACCCACTGGAACTTGGCCTCGCGCTCGGGGGTTCGGGCCACCAGGTAGATCAGCACGTTGGGCTCGTTCAGCGCCATGTCGTAGGCCCGGGCCCAGGGATACAGGTTCAGCCGGTAGTCCTTGATACCCGCCAACTGCAGGGTTTTTTCGACCACCTCGGTGGCCGGACCGGCAATTTTTCCGTCCTGCACAAAAACGAAGGGAGTGGTCTCGGTGACCACTTGCACGGTCTGCGCCCAGGGGCGTAGCGGTGCCAGCAAAGCCCCGGCGAGGAGGGTGACGCGCCATGCTGAGTTCATGCGGGGTTCCTGCGGTGGGTACGGTGGGGGAGGTTCATGCCATGGCATGCATGTGCGCAGCCACCCGGTTGCGGCCCGCACTTTTGGCCTGGTAGAGGGCCTTGTCTGCCTGGTCGAACAGGGTGTCGAATTGGTCCACCTGGCTGGGGTCGAGTTGTGCCAGCCCGATGCTGATGGTGACCACTGGTGCGGCATCGGATTTGCGGTGGGCGATGCCCAGATCGGCCACTGCGCGCAGCAGTTGGTTGGCCAGCAGCATGCCGTGGGCGGTATCGGTGGCGGGCAGCAGTACCGCAAATTCTTCGCCGCCGATACGGGCCACCAGGTCCCCGGCCCGGGCACTGCCGGCGCCCAGGGCGGCGGCTACGGCGCGCAGGCACTGGTCGCCGCTGGCATGGCCATAGGTGTCGTTGTAGGCCTTGAAGCAGTCGATGTCGCAGACCAGCAGGGTCAGCGGGTGGCCGGTGCGCAGGGCCCGGCGGAACTCAATCTGCTTCATCTCGTCAAATTGGCGGCGGTTGGCCAGTCCGGTCAGCGGGTCGGTGCGGGCCAGGCCGTCCAGCCGGGTGTTGGTGTCTTCCAGCTGGCTGTTGGCGCTTTCCAGCGCAGCGGTGCGCTCCCGCACCAGCGCGGTCAGGTTGTCGCGGTGGGTCAACAGCTCTGCTTCATCGCGCTGTTGCTGTTCCAGGTAGTCGGACAGTGTGGTCTGCAGGTGGTTGACCCCGTCCACCAGTTGCGTTAACTCGTCTTGCCGCGTGGCAGAGCGCTCCAGGGTCAGCGGTTGGCGCAGGTTGGCGGGGGTCAACTGGCCCAGGTGCTGGGCGATGCGGCGCACATGCACGGTCACCAGGCGGTTGAGCAGCAGCATGATCAGGCTGGCCAGCAGCAGCGACTGGGCGACCTGGGTGGCCACGATTTCGGCCACTTCGCCGCGCAGGCGCTTCCACAGCACCCGCTCGTCGCCGTACAGCACCAGATGGCCCACGGTTTCTTTGTTGCCCACAAACACCTCGTAGTCGAGCGGGCGGTCCAGCACCGGTGCCTGGGTGGATGGCTGCCATCCATCGCGCACCCGCCGGAAAACTTCAGGGGTGTGGTTGGCCGACTGCAAGGTCACGACCACCTGTCCCACCGGGGCCGCATGGGCCATGCTGTTGAGATGCGTCTGCAGGCTGTCGCGGTCCATGTCCCAAATGGATTTGGACACCGTTTGCTGGTAGACCTGCGCAATCAGCGCGATCTCGCCCGACATGCGCGCCACATTGTTTTGCCAGGCTGACCAGGTGCGCAAGGCCACCACCACCAGGGTGAACAGCAGGCAAAACACCAGGGTGGCCATCACAATGCGGCCGCCCAGCGTGGTGGGCTTGGCGGCTTTTACAGCCATTTTTTCTGCAGCGCGTCGTAGATGCCGTTCTTTTTGATGGCTTCCAGGCCTTTGCGGAAGCGCTCGACCATGGCGTCGGGGGTTTTCAGGCCGAAAGCCATGTAGTTGCCGCTGCTGCTGATGTCGGCAACGCGTAGCGCCTTGTTCAGCACCTCGGCCGGGTCGTCGCCTGCCTGGCGCACCATGTAATAGGCCCCCAGCTCGTTCATCACCCACAGATCGACACGGCCGAGTTTGAGCTTTTCATAGTTCAGCTCGTAGCGGGTGCTGGACTGAAGGTTGTGGCCCAGGACAAAACCCTGGGTCACCAGGTACTGCTCGCCAATGTCCTGGTTGACCGTGCCGATTTGCAGGGTTTTGGCATCTTCCAGGCTGGCCAGGTGCAGGTTGCGGGTTTTCAGCGCAAACAGGTAGAAGTCGGTGGGGGTGATCGGACCCACCCATTTGAAGAGCTTTTCGCGTTCCTTGGACCGGTTGATCGAGTAGATCAGCACGTTGGCGCTGGTTTGCGTGGTCTCGTAGGCGCGGGCCCAGGGCAGGGATTGGAACTGGCCTTCGATATTGATCTCTTTGAGCACCGCCTGCACCACCTCGGTCCCCAGGCCGGTGATACGGCCTTTGTCGGTGAAGTTGTAGGGGGGGTACTCTTCTGTCAGGATGCGGATGGTTTCGGATGCCTGGGCCGACACAGTGCAAGCCCACAGGCCCAGGGCCGCAATGCGCAATGCGGCGCGGCGGTCAATCGTGCGGGCAGCCAGCAATGTCATTCAACTCTCCAGGGCAGGGCATCTGAGCACCCTGGGAAGAGGATGGTGGATACATATTATTACGTGTAGCGCATGCTACGCGGATTCCAGGCTCACCACTGCCCTGTTTCTACCCGGATAGCCACTTCGCAGTCATCAAAAATCTCCAGTTTGGCAATTTTTACACGTACGCCCATCACGCCGGGGAGCTGCATCAGGCGCTGGGCCAACTTGCCGATCAGGCTCTCCAGCAGGTTGACGTGCTGGGCGGTGCAGTCGTCGATGATGATCTGGCGCACCTTGCGGTAGTCGAGCACGTGGTGGATGTCATCGTCGCTGGGCTCCAGCGGCTGCGGGCCGAGGTTGAGCTCGGCATCCACCT
The DNA here is from genome assembly GCA_027923965.1 of Comamonadaceae bacterium OS-1. Classification (NCBI taxonomy): domain Bacteria; kingdom Pseudomonadati; phylum Pseudomonadota; class Betaproteobacteria; order Burkholderiales; family Comamonadaceae; species Comamonadaceae bacterium OS-1. The sequence goes on along the minus strand of AP026969.1, from coordinate 3,697,981 downwards.
GGATGGGCTGGGGATCGGTTTTCTCGGACTCCAGAATGCCCAGATTGGCATTGAAGCGCAGGCCGGTGAGCTGCAGGGTTTGGTTGCCTGTGGTGTGGGACATGGTGATTTTTAAGTAAGGTCCATGAGCGAGAAGTCGCGCTCGAACTGCATCAGGTGCTGGCCGCCGTCCACCAACAAGGTGGTGCCGGTAATCGAGCCGTTCTCCAGCGCAAACTTCACCGTGGCCGCCACGTCGGCGGCGGTGGACGAGCGGCCCAGCGGCGAGATCTGGTGCAGCACGGCAAATTGTTCGTCGCTGAGCATATGGCTTTTGAGGGTGAGGCCGGGTGCCACGCCCACCACCCGCACGTGCGGGGCCAGGGCCTGGGCCAGCATGGTGTTGGCCACTTCCAGCGCGGCTTTGGACAAGGTGTAGCTGAAGAAGTCGGGGTTCAGGTTCCACAGCTTCTGGTCCAGCAGATTGACCACCGCACCGCCTGCATTGCGGGTCTGCAGGTGGCTGTGCAGGGCCTGGGCCAGCAAGATTGGTGCGCCGGTGTTGCTGCGCAGGTGCTGCTCCAGCGCTGCAAAGCCAAAGGTGGCGGCGCTGTCATGCTCAAAGGTAGAGGCGCAATTCACCACGGCATCCACCGCGCCAAAGTACGCCACCACCCGGGGCAGCAGGGCGCGCACGGCGGCCTCATCGGCCAGGTCGGCCTGGAATGCATGGTGTTTTTGGCTGCTCGTGCTCGTCAGATCAGCACAGTCAGCTACAGTTTGAATAGCATCCTGCTCGGAATGCCGATAATGCACCGCCACCTGCCAGCCGCCTGCCGCCAGCGCCAGGGCGATTTCGCGGCCCAGCCGTTTGCCCGCGCCGGTTACCAATGCAGTACGGGCTGGGGGGGAGGGCGGGTTTGGTGGCAACATTCAGAGACAATCTGCGGGTGGAAAAAACAACCCCCAGTTTAACGATCGCGCTCCAGGAAGAGATTCGGCGGGCTATTACCTCTGCCGACGGCTGGATTCCCTTTGACCAATTCATGGCCCAGGCCCTGTACCACCCCGGCCTGGGCTACTACGCCAACGAGCGCCCCAAGTTTGGCAACCAGGATGCCGACGGCAGCGACTTTGTCACCGCGCCCGAGCTGTCCGGCCTGTTTGGCCAGGCCCTGGCAGCGCAGGTGGCGCAGGCGCTGCAAGTGACGGGTACCACGGAGGTGTGGGAGTTCGGCGCGGGCTCCGGCGCGCTCGCCTTGCAACTGCTCGAAGCCCTGGGCGACCAGGTGCAGCGCTACTGCATCGTCGATCTGTCCGGCACGCTGCGGGCCCGCCAGCAGCTGCGCCTGGCCCGGTTTGCCGACAAGGTGGAGTGGGTGACCGCGCTGCCCGCCACGCTGCAGGCCGTGGTGGTGGGCAACGAGGTGCTGGACGCGATGCCGGTGCAGCTGCTGGCCCGGGTGGGCGGCGTGTGGCATGAGCGCGGCGTGGCCTGGTCCGGCCAGGCATCGGATGGCGCATTCGTCTGGCAAGACCGCCCCACCGCCCTGCGCCCGCCCTGCGACATCGGCGGCCCGCACGACTACCTGACCGAAATCCACCCCCAGGCCGAGTCCTTCATCCGCACCCTGGCCGACCGGCTTACCCAGGGCGCAGCCTTCTTTCTGGACTACGGCTTCCCCGAGGCCGAGTACTACCACCCGCAGCGCAACACCGGCACCGTGATGTGCCACTACCAGCACCGCGCCGACCCCGACCCCCTGGCCCTGGTGGGGCTGAAAGACATCACCGCCCACGTCAACTTCAGCGGCATCGCCCTGGCCGGGCAGGACGCAGGCTTGAACGTGCTGGGCTACACCAGCCAGGCGCGGTTTCTGATGAACTGCGGTTTGCTATCTAAAATGCAGCACGCTACGCATGCGGAGCAAGCGCAGGCACTCAAATTGATCACAGAACACGAAATGGGCGAATTGTTCAAAGTGGTGGCCTTTGGCGCGGGACCGGAGTGGGAGCCCATGGGCTTCACCCAGGGCGACCGCAGCCACACCCTTTAACCATGTTCCGCTGGCTGCTGGTCATCTTTTTCGCCTTGTTACTCATAGACTGGTTTTCCCCGTTGCTGCAGAAGCTGGGTTTTGGCAGACTGCCGGGCGACTTGCGCTTTCGGCTCTTTGGCCGGCCCTGGTTCATTCCGATCACCACCACCCTCGTCCTCAGCCTGGTTGCAGGCCTGGTCGCTAAATTTATCTAATGAAAAGAGCTCCATGAAAGCATGTATCGATGTCGGCGGCACCAAGGTTGCCGTCAGCCTGGCCAGCGGTAACGACGACCTGCCGGTGCTGCAAGGTCGCCGCACCGAGCCCACCGCCAAAACCGGCAAAAACGACGCGCTGGCGGTGCAGATCATCCGCATGGTCGATGAAACCTGTGCCGAACTGGGTGTCGACCCCGCATCGGTGCAAAACGCCGGGGTCTCGTCGGCAGGCCCGTTCATCATCAACGACGGCCTGATCGAGCTGGCCGGGCCCAACATTTGCGGCGGCATGGCCGGCCCGGCGCGTGGCCTGCCCAACGACTGGATCACCGCCTTGCTGGAAGCCCCGCTGGGAGCCCGCTTCGCCCGCGTGCGCATCGAGAACGACTGCGTCGCCGCGCTGGAGGCCGAGCGCCACTGGGGCGCGCTGAAGGGTTTTGACCACTGCGCCTACGTCACCTGGAGCACGGGTATCGGCGTGGGCTTGTGCGTGGATGGCCATGTGCTGCGCGGCAAAAACGGCAACGCAGGCCACGCGGGCCATATGTTTGTGAGCGACAACGACGACGCGCTGTGCGGCTGCGGCAATATTGGTGACGTGGAGGGCCTGGTGGCGGGCAATTCCATCGCCCGGCGCTTTGGTCAGGAGGCACCGGTGCTGTTCCAGGCCGCCCGCGCGGGCGACGCCGCTGCCTTGAAGATCGTCGATGACCTGTGCCGGGTGATGGGCCGCACCTTGTACAACCTGGTAGCCATCCTGGATTTGCAGCGCATTAGTATGGGCGGCAGCGTGTTTTGGCATAACCGCGACTTTCTGTTGCCGCGTTTGCAGGCCCATATTGATGCCCATTTGCCTGCATTAACCACCGGCGCTTTGCTGGTGCCCGCAGGCCTGGCCGACAAAGTGGGCGATTACGCGGCTGTGGCATTGGCTTGACCTGGATGGGCCCTCACTTTCATGGATTCGGCACAGAGCACTCCGGGCCAGACAAGTTGTTTCACCTTAAAGCGGCCCGCCTCCCCATTTGTTTTGGATATTTTTTGGTTTACACCTGCGTATGCTGAAAACAGCAGCTTCCTAAAGCTATTTTTAATGCCCCCGGCCCAGTAAAGTTTATTCTGAGGGGTATAATAAAATTTCTCAGCCGTATACCTAGACTTATCTGGAAAAAAAATGCCAACCTACAAAGAACTTCTCGAACAACGCGCACTCCTTGAGCAGCAAATCAAGCAAGCCCACACGCTTGAAAATGCCGATGCCATCGAAAAAGTAAAAGCATTGGTAGCTGATTTTGGTTTGACGGCCGATGATATTTTTGGCGCATCCAAAGCCCGCACCAAAGCCGTGGCCAAAGTAGCACCCAAGTTCCGCAACCCCCTCACCGGCGACACCTGGACCGGCCGCGGCAAGCCACCAAAGTGGATTCAAAATCTGGACCGTGACCAGTTTCTGATTGCCTAAATTCCTTTATCTACCGCCGGCCAAGGCTTGCCGCTACTGGCATTAAGCTGGCGCTAGAAGATACTCAAAAAGCCTGGTCGTCTGACCGGGCTTTTTGCATTGTGTCGCCGGAGTTGCGAAAAATGGGGCCGCGGCAGGTATGCCCGGTTCCGCATCAATCGTGGCCTGTTTTGGCATCAATCCGGGTATGGGCTTGCGATAAGCTGGGATGGCGCTGCGGCGCGGTGCTGGTTTCTACCGTACCGCTACGCAAAAGCCCCGTTATTTTCAGGAGATTTGATGCAAAAACTTTACATTGGCAATAAAAACTATTCATCGTGGTCCATGCGCCCATGGGTGCTGTTAAAGCATTTTGGTATTGGCTTTGAAGAGATTTATGTGCGCTTTGATTCTTTTGACGCGAATTCGCGCTTCAAAGCCACGGTAAATGCGGTGAATCCGGTCGGCAAAGTGCCCGTCTGGGTAGATGGGGACCTGGCGGTTTGGGACACCTTGGCCATTGCCGAAACCCTGGCCGAGCAATATCCCGACAAAAACCTTTGGCCGCGCGACCCCCACGCCCGTGCCCGGGCCCGCAGCGTGTGCGCCGAGATGCACTCCGGTTTTGGGGCGCTGCGCAACCACTGCCCGATGAACATCGAAGCCCACTTGCCGCTGGTGGGGCAACTGGTCTGGCGCGACCAGCCCGCGGTGCGGGCCGATGTCGGCCGTTTGGTGGCCCTGTGGTCGGAGTTGCTGGAGCGCCATGGTGGACCCATGCTGTTTGGCGAGTTCAGCATTGCTGACGCGTTTTTTGCGCCGATTTGCATGCGCTTGAACACCTACGCGCTGCCACTGCCCGCCGCTGCCCAGGCCTATGTAGACCGCGTGACCGCGCTGCCGGGCGTGCAGGCCTGGATCCAGGAGGCGTTGGCCGAGCGCGACTTCCTGGACTTTGAGGAGCCGTACCGCATCAGCCGGTAGGTTTACCCGGTAGTGACGCGCTGGCTAAACTGGACGGATGCAAATCTATTTAGTCGGCGGCGCTGTCCGCGATGCCTTGTTGGGCCGAGCCGGTGGTGACCGTGACTGGGTGGTGGTGGGCGCCACGCCCGAGGCGCTGGTGGCCCAGGGCTACCTGCCGGTGGGTAAGGACTTTCCCGTCTTCCTGCACCCGCGCACCCACGAGGAATACGCCCTGGCCCGTACCGAGCGCAAGACGGCCCCCGGCTACCACGGTTTCGCCGTCCACGCGGCTATCGACGTGACGCTGGAGCAGGACTTGGCCCGGCGCGACCTTACTATCAATGCAATAGCTGCTCATGCTTATTCCATAAGCACAAGCGGCCAATTGGATGTAAATTTCGAAGCCTTGACAGACCCCTTTGGTGGCCAGCGCGACCTGCAGGCCAAGCTGCTGCGCCACGTCACCGGCGCGTTCCGCGAAGACCCGGTGCGCATCCTGCGCGTGGCCCGCTTTGCCGCCCGTTTTACCGACTTCACGGTCGCCCCCGAAACCATGGACCTGATGATTGAGATGGTGGCTGCAGGCGAGGTGGATGCCCTGGTGCCCGAGCGCGTGTGGCAGGAGCTGGCCCGCGGCCTGGTGGAGCCGCAGCCCTCGCGCATGTTTGCGGTGCTGCGCGACTGCGGTGCCTTGGCCCGGCTGCTGCCCGAGGTGGCGGCCCTGTGGGGCGTGCCCCAGCGCGCCGACTACCACCCCGAGATCGACACCGGTATCCACGTGATGATGGTGCTGGACATGGCGGCGCGCCTGCAGGCACCGCTGCCGGTGCGTTTCGCCTGTCTGACGCACGATCTGGGCAAAGCCACCACGCCCGCTGACGTGTTGCCCCGCCATATCGGCCACGAGATGCGGAGTGCGGATTTACTGAAAGGCCTTTGCCAGCGCCTGCGGGTGCCCACCGATTGCCGCGACCTGGCCGACGTGGTGGCCCGCGAGCACGGCAATATCCACCGGGGGCTGGACATCAGCGCCGCTGCCGCACTGCGTTTGTTGGAGCGGGCGGATGCGTTTCGCAAGCCACAGCGTTTTACCGATGCTTTGCTGGCCTGCGAATGCGATGCGCGAGGGCGACTGGGCCTGGGCGAGCAGCCCTACCCGCAGCGCCCCCATTGGCTGGCGGTGCTACAGGCGGCGCAGTCGGTTGCCACCGAGCCAATTGCCATGGCGGCCCAGGAAAAAGGTGTCCAGGGCAAAGAGATTGGGGGGCTGGTGCATGCCGCACGGGTGGCGGCCATCAAAGACGCGGGGCTGTGCGCCTAACTCGTCAGGGGGGGGCCGTCGCTGTCGCCGATTTCCAGCTCGGGCATGCAAAGCTTGTGCAGTGACTCCAGCGGCTCGTCGCGCAGCCGCGCCAGGGTCAGTTCGGCCAGGGCCACGCCAGTGGCGACGGGCGTGGGCTGCAGCACTGCGGTCACCGAGGTGCGCACCACAGAGTCCGAGCCCAGCCCGTCGTACACGATGACCGACAGGTCGCGACCGAGCACCAGGCCCGAATGCAAAACCGCGTGGACCGCGCCGATACCGGCCAGGTTGTTATCCACCAGCACCGCAGTGGGCCGCTGGGGCAGGGCCAGCAACTTTTGCATGGCCGCGTAGCCCGAGCGGCGCTCCAACGCATTGCGCTGCACCGACTGGGGTTTGAGCGGAACGCCCGCGGCCTTCAGGCTGGCGCAAAACCCGGCATAGCGCTGGTCGGCAAAGTTGTATTCCGGCGGCGCGCCCAGATAACCCAGGCGGCGGTGGCCAAGGCGCAGCAGGCGGTCGGTGGCCATGCGGGCACCGGCCAGGTTGTCGAAGTCAAACCAGGCGTACTCGGAGCTGAGGGAGGCGCTACGGCCATAGGCCACAAAGGCCACCTTGCGGGCCTGTAGCAGCTCCAGCCGCCGGTCGTGCACGCGGGTGCGGGGCACCACGAACACGCCAATGTGGCGGCCGGTAATCGCCCGTTCATAAGCCGCCAACTCGTCATCGGCGGAGGCCGACACGATCAGCAAGTCCAGCCCCGCCTGGGCGAAGCGCTCGCTCATGGAAGAAGCCACCTGCAAAAACTGCTGGTCCCCTAAATCGCCGGTGGTGATGGGAAACACGATGCCCACCGCGTCGGCACGTCCCAGCGCCAAGCCCCGGGCGCGGGAATCGGCCCGGTAGTCCATGCGCGCAGCAGCCTCTAAAACGTCGCGGCGTGTTGCCGCCGCCACTTCGGGATAGCCGTTCATGGCGCGGCTCACGGTGGTGAGCGACAGGCCGAGTTCTTCGGCAATCCGTTTCAGTGACATTTAATAAGAGTAGTGCTTAGGACAGGTGGGCAGTAGTAGCCCGTGGGATTCAAATGTAACGGCTTGTCAACAGTACCTGCGGCCAGGCCGGCAGGGTGAATGTAGTAATTCTGCAACATGGGGGGACTTTTGGAAAAAATAAAAAGTTCCATTTTTGACGGGCTTTTTTTACGGTTACATCCTTGTTACATCGGCGAAAACGACCGCTCCACGGAAGGCTGGAATTGACGGCCAAAAAAAGCCCTTGTCGCAGGAGAAACCGGCTTTTTGGCAGCATATGTACCTCACTTGTAACTCTAGCCGTGGCAGTGCTGCCGCAAAGAAGTGTGAAGTTAGTTTGGGTTAGTGCATTTGTATGACTATTGGGGTTCTACCTTATCCCGGCCCCAACACGGGTGGCCAAAAATGCAGCAGGTTTGCAATCTTTGGTGGCGACGATGGGCTCCGCAAGGCCCCGCCTGAACACTGACGCAAATCCCTCGCAAAACTTAAACACACAGGAGATTTCCTTGACCTCTACAACCAAATTGGCCCTGCGCGCTACCGCCATTGCGGCTCTCACCATGATGTCCGTCACTGCTTTTGCGGCAGTGGACATTGATGCCAACATTGAGCTCGACAGCAAGTACGAGAACAATAGCCGCGGTGCTTCGCAAGCAGGCCGCATTGAGCTCAACGCTAGCAAAAAAGCGGGTTCCAAGTACTTCATCGCGGGCCGTGCGACGTACCTGTCGCATCCCGATGGCACGGCCAACGTGGATGACTTGTGGGCGCAAATGGGCAATGAAACCGCCGACATCAAGCTGGGTCGTTTCGAGGCAGCCAACCTGTTTCAAACCCCTGGCGACGTGATCGTCGAGTACGCAGGTTTCTCCCCTTACCAAGCCAATTTGCTGCGTGGCCGCCAAGGCGCTACCTCCAACGGCAATGCCCCCTTCCATGCTGCCGCAACCGTGCAGCTGGGTGGTGGTCTGTCGTTTGAATTGAGCGGCGTGTCCACCAAGGGCAGCGGCTTTGCGACCGGCATCCGTCCTGTGTTGAGCTATGCCAATGGCCCACTGCACCTGGCAGCTGGTGTGGAAGTCTTGAAGTTCAACGGCACGCCTTTGACGACGTCGCCGTCGACGAGCTGCACATTGAACACGTCCACGAACCAGTGCACCTTCGACACCATCACGACGTCGGCTACGCCTAGCGTGAGCCGTACCGGCTACGGTGTGACTGCTGACTACAACTTTGGCCCCGTGACCCTGACTGCCAACTACGCCCAAGTGAAGAATTTGGCCAACATCCGTGCCAACACCTTTGGCCTGATGGCATCCATTGGCAATCTGACGCTGGCCGGTGTGTATGGCAAGGGCTCGGCTACCAATGCTGACGACAAGGTCACCACTTTCTGGGCCGCATACGCCATTCCTTTCTTTGACATTCCGAACGCAAAGATCACTCCCGCTGTTTCCATGTCCAAAGGCTCTGGAACCAACACCGCCAAGGATGCGACCGGCTTGGCTGTGCGCGTCAACTACGCTTTCTAAGCTCGGCGCAGCACTTGCTGCCAATGCAGGGCGGCGGCCAAAAGCGCCGTCCTGCACGCCCTTCGAAACCCACCCCGGCCTACCGCTGGGGTGGGTTTTTTTATGGGGGCGTTGGTCTGGCGCAGGTAAAGCCAGCCGGTCGTGGGGTTTCCTCGGGTAAACCCAGTGTTCAATTCAAAGCGCTTTGAATTTATACTGCATTGGCACTAAACAGCAACAAAACCTCGGCCTTTGGGAGCGGCATTCACTACGTCTCCTGGCTAGGCTGATACCGAACACAACAGGAGACATTCCATGACAGTAATGACCAAAACCGCAGCCGCCGTGCTGATCAGCTTCGGCGCATTGGGTGCCGTTGGCGCGCATGCAGCGGGCGTGACCGTGACGATTTCGTGCGGTTCGGTAGGGCAAGACTTCGAGTTCTGCAAAAAAGCAGGCGACGAGTGGAGCGCCAAGACAGGTAACACCGTCAAGCACCTGAGCATTCCCCAGTCCACCAGCGACATCCTGGGCCTGTTTCGCCAGATGTTCGCCGCCAAGTCCACCGAGGTGGATGTGATCAACGTGGACGTGGTCTGGCCCGGCATTTTGAAGGACCATTTGCTGGACCTGGGCTCTTACACCAAGGGCGCTGAAAAAGACCATTTCCCCGCCATCGTGGCCAACAACACCGTGGGCGGCAAGCTGCTGGCCATGCCCTGGTTCACCGATGCGGGCGTGCTGTACTACCGCAAGGACTTGCTGGCCAAGTACAACGAAAAGGCCCCCACCACCTGGGCTGAGCTGACCGCTACCGCGCAAAAGGTGATGGACGGCGAACGCAAGGCCGGTTCCGCCGACATGCAAGGTTTTGTGTTCCAGGCCAAGGCCTATGAAGGCCTGACCTGCGACGCAGTCGAATGGGTCTCCAGCTTCGGCGGCGGCAACATTGTCGACAGCACCGGCAAGATCACCATCAATAATCCCCAGGCCGCCAAGGCCCTGGACATGGCCGCTGGCTGGATTGGCACCATCGCCCCCACTGGCGTGCTGAACTACGCAGAAGAAGATGCCCGTGGCGTGTTCCAGAAGGGCAATGCGGTGTTCATGCGCAACTGGCCTTACGCCTGGTCGCTGAGCCAGGGCGCAGACAGCCCCGTCAAGGGCAAGGTCGGTGTCGTCGCTCTGCCCAAAGGCGATGGCGGCAAGACGGCTGCCACCCTGGGCGGCTGGCAACTGGCTGTGAGCAAGTACTCGACCCACCCCAACGAGTCGGCTGATCTGGTGATGTACCTGACCAGCGCAGCGGTGCAAAAAGACCGTGCCATCCGCGGTTCGTACAACCCTACGATTGCGTCTTTGTACAAGGACAAGGAAGTGTTGACTGCCAACCCGTTCTTCGGTGACCTGTATGACACCTTTGTCGGTGCGGTGCCACGCCCCGCCACTGTCACCGGTGCCAAGTACAACGAGGTTTCGGCTGCATTCTGGAATGCCAGCCACGAAGTGCTGTCCAAGAAGGCTACGGGCGCAGAAAGCGTCAAGAAGCTGGAAGCCAAACTGGGCCAGATCCGTCGCGGTCCAAAGTGGAACTAAGTCTCCTCCGTTGAACCTCGGTCCGCCGCATGCCGTGCCTGCGGCGGACCGTTCAGCAACCTGTCCCCTGGAGTCTCCATGAGCACCAAAACATCCGAACTCACCCGCGAACGCACCCGTAGTGCGTGGATATTCCTGGCCCCCACGCTGATTGTTTTGGCGCTGGTCGCGGGCTGGCCGCTGGGCCGCACCATCTTTTTCAGCTTCACCGATGCTTCGTTGGAAGCGATTGGCGACTCCACTTACAAAATGGTCGGCTTCCAGAACTACTTTGGCGAGTACGGGGTGTTCAACCTGGGCGCGGTAGAAGGTTTCTGGAATACCGACTGGGGTATGGCCATCCGCAATACCTTCAAGTTCTCACTGTTTTCGGTGGTGACCGAAACCATTCTGGGCATCGTCTTCGCCTTGGTGCTGAATGCCAACTTCAAGGGCCGCTCCTTCATTCGCGCCGCGGTATTGGTGCCTTGGGCGATTCCCACTATCGTGTCAGCCAAGATGTGGGCCTGGATCATGCACGACCAGTTTGGCGTGATGAATGCCTTGCTGAAAAGCGCCGGCATCATTGACCACAACATCGCCTGGACGGCCGACCCCCACTACGCACTCTGGTCGGTCATGCTGGTGGACGTGTGGAAAACCACGCCCTTCATGGCCCTGCTGATCCTGGCGGCGCTGCAAATGCTGCCCACCGACTGCTACGAAGCCGCCCACGTGGACGGTATCCACCCGGTGCGGGTGTTCTTCAAGGTCACGCTGCCGCTGATCTGGCCGGCCTTGATGGTGGCCGTGATCTTCCGCTTGCTCGATGCCCTGCGGGTGTTCGACATCATCTACGTGATGACCTCCAACAGCGTGGACACCATCAGCATGTCGGGCTTTGTACGGCGGGAAATCGTGGACAACAACTATGTGGGTTATGGCTCTGCGGCATCCACGGTGCTGTTCCTGATCATTGGGGCTTGCACGGTGCTGTACCTGAAGCTCTCCAAAGTCGATATGACCAAGTAAGGACCACGCCATGAACTACCAACAACAAAAAATACTGGGCACGATCGGGCTGTACGCCCTGGTCGCGGTCATTGCCTTGTTCTGCCTGTTTCCGTTTTACTTCGCCATCGTGACTTCGCTGAAATCGGGCACCGAGCTGTTCAGCACCACGCTGTGGCCGGCTTCGCCGTCGATTAAGAACTACATCGCCATGTTCACGGTGTCCGAGCATCCATTTGGCCGCCACATCTTGAACTCGGTGGCGGTGTCCACCTTGGTGGTGATTGCCTCGCTGTTTCTGGGTGTCACGGCATCCTACGCGCTGGGCCGCATCCAGTTCCGGGGTCGGGGCCTGTTGTTGCTTACCGTGCTGGCGGTGTCCATGTTTCCGCAAGTGGCGGTGCTGTCGGGCATGTTCGAACTGATGCAGTACATCGGTTTCTACAACCACTGGTGGGGCCTCACCCTGCCGTACATGGTGTTCACCCTGCCGTTCACCGTGTGGGTGCTGACCACCTTTGTGCGCGACCTGCCCAAGGAGCTGGAAGAAGCCGCCATCATGGACGGTTGCACCCCCTGGGGCATCATCACCAAGGTGTTTCTGCCGGTGATGTGGCCTGCGCTGGTGACCACCGGCCTGCTGGCTTTCATCGCCGCCTGGAACGAGTTCATGTTCGCCCTGACCTTTGTGCTGAACAACGCCGACCGCACGGTACCGGTGTCGATTTCGCTCATCAGTGGTGCCGACAAGTATGAAATCCCATGGGGCAAGATCATGGCCGCCTCGGTACTGGTCACCCTGCCATTGATCGCATTGGTACTGATGTTCCAACGAAAGATTGTGGGCGGCCTGACGGCAGGTGCCGTCAAGGGCTAAGGGCTCATCGCCGATCACCAGCCCGTCCCCCCCAGCATTCATTAAAAACAGTAGGAGACCTGCATGTCTGAAATTCGATTCCGTGATGTACACAAGCGCTACGCCAGCCACCTGCCCGACACCATCCGCAAGGTCGATCTGGACATTGAAAAGGGCGAGTTCGTGGTGTTCGTCGGCCCCTCGGGCTGCGGCAAGTCCACGCTGCTGCGCATGGTGGCCGGCCTGGAAGACATCACCAGCGGCGAGCTGAGCATCAACGGCCAGCGCATGAACGAAACCCCGCCGTCGCGCCGTGGCGTGGCCATGGTGTTCCAGAGCTATGCGCTGTACCCGCACATGACCGTGTTTGACAACATGGCTTTCGGCCTGAAGCAAGCCAAAACCGATGCCAACACCGTCGAGCAGCGGGTGCAAAAGGCCTCCAAAATCTTGCAGCTCGACCCGCTGCTCAAGCGCCTGCCCAAAGAACTCTCCGGCGGCCAGCGCCAGCGCGTGGCCATTGGACGGGCCATCGTGCGCGAACCCGATGTGTTTTTGTTCGACGAACCTTTGTCCAACCTGGATGCCTCGCTGCGGGTGCAAACCCGCCTGGAAATTGCCAAGCTGCACAAAGACATCGGCACCGCCAGCATGATCTACGTGACCCACGACCAGGTCGAAGCCATGACCCTGGCCGACAAGATCGTCTTGCTCAACGCCGGTGAAGCCGTGCAGCGCGACGGCAGCGTGGCCCAGTGCGGCGCGCCGCTGCAGCTCTACCACCACCCGGTGAATAAGTTTGTGGCGGGCTTCATTGGCAGCCCCAAGATGAACTTCATCGCCGCCCGCCTGACCCGCGCCAACGGCAGCAGCGCCGTGGCTACGGTGGCCGATGTGGAAGTACATGCCGAGGTGGATGCCACCCGCATCGCCGCCAATGCCGACGTGACCATCGGCGTGCGCCCCGAGCACGTGCAGATCGTGCCACCCGGTGGCCCCAATGTGGTGACCGGCCTGGTCGCCTTCCTAGAGCAGCTCGGCGAAGCCAGCTACATCTACGTGCGCCTGACCGGCGGCGAGCTGGTCACCGTGCGCGAAAGCGGCCAGTCCACCTGCAGTGTGGGCAACCCGGTGCACCTGTATTTCCCACCCCACTGCATGCACTTGTTTGACGACAACGGCGTGGCCACCAAGCGCACCGCCCCCCAGGAAATACTGGGTCAGCCGCTGGTGGCGGGTGTGTCGATTTCGCGGGCCGCCACGCACGCCGCTTAAGCGCTAGGCCGGGAGCTGCCGGCAGATATTTTGGGTATAAAAAGAGCTTCTTGCGCTTATTTAATAAGCCCAAGAAGCTCTTTTATTTGTAGCAAGCGTTTGGGCGTTGGGAGGCACCCCAAGCGTGCGAATTTGGCTTATGCTAGGTTGCATCTGGGTACAAAAGCAGGTGATTTTCATGGCTATTGATGAGCTACTTCGAACATGAGGGAGGTTCCCGTCCTTCTGAACCGGTGGTTCTTGCGGATGGCGCGGGAGCCAGAGGAGGTGCAACGAGCCGCTGCGCACCAGCTAGCCGCGCGGGCACGCATGTCGGCCTCCACCTCGTTCACCGCCTACTTTTTGCAGGCGCTGGTGCTGTATGGCCATGTGGCGGACCGGGTGCTATGGGGCTGGCTGCTGCTGTTGATCGCCGCCGAGGCCGTCAACGGCCTGATGGCGGTGCGCCTGGCCCGGCATACGGCGCAAACCGGGTTCCCGGCGCAGCGGCGGCGGGCGGTGCACCGGCTGGTACTGACCTTGTTTTGCTCGGGCAGCGCCTGGGGACTGGTCTGCCTGATGCCGGGCTTGCATGCCCAAAACCAGCTGTTCATGTTCAACGTGCTGTTCTTGGTGGTGGTGGGGGTGATTTCGGTCCACAACCTGTGCCTGTCGTGGCCCGCCCTGGTGGCCTTCAACGTGGGACTGATGTGGCCGCTGCTGGTGGCGGAGGCGGCCTTCCCGGTGGCTTTGCCGCTGGCTTTGGTCGCGACAGTGGTCGGCCAGATGACCATGGTGCAGATTTATGGCCGCACCACCCGCCATATGTTCCTGCAGAGCATGCGCGCCCATCTGGCCACCGAGGCCATGGCCGCGCAACTTCGGCAGAAGAACGAAGACCTGACCCAGGCCCTGGCGGTGATTGCCGAGATGGCCGACCTCGACCCGCTGACCCAGTGCCTGAACCGCCGCGCCCTGATGCGGCATCTGCAAGAGCCTGTGCGGCACCAGCGCTTTGGCACCTGCTTTGGCATTGTCTTGCTCGACATCGACCACTTCAAACAGATCAACGACAGCCGCGGCCACGGCGTGGGCGACCAGGTGCTGGTGGCAGTGGCCGATTGCCTGCGCAGCCATTTGCGGGTGCAGGATTGCCTGGCGCGCTGGGGTGGCGAAGAATTCATTTGCCTGCTGGCCGATGCCGACGGCGCCACCGTGCAGGCCATGGCCGAACGCCTGCGCCGTGCCCTGGCCGCTACCGCCATCCTGCCGCCCCCGGCGGAGCTGCGCGTCACTGCCTCGTTCGGGCTGGCGCTGTGCCGCCCAGGTTACCCCTTGGACGCGGTGATCGACCAGGCCGACCAGGCCATGTACCGCGCCAAAAACGCGGGACGCAACCGCGTGGAGGCGTGATCAATTCTTAGATAAAAATGGCCTCTCACGCTTATTCAGTCAGCGTGAGAAGCTACTTTTTCAATAGCAAACGGTGTCAGACTTCCAGGTTGTCGATCAGTCGGGTGCTGCCCAGCCGGGCGGCGCCCAGCACCACCAGGGGTTCGCCTGCAGCTTCTGGTGCCAGCAGGTCGCTGCGGCGGCGGGCCACCAGGTAGTCGGGGGCCCAGCCGCGCGCGCGCAGGCTGTCCATGGCCTGGGCTTCCAGGGCGGGGATGTCGCTGGCACCGGCACGCAGGGCTGCGGCCATGGATTGCAGGGTTTTGGACAGCTGCACCGCCTCGGCCCGCTCGGTGGGGCTCAGGTAGCCGTTGCGCGACGACAGGGCCAGGCCGTCGGCATCGCGCTGGGTCGGGCCGGCCACGATGTCGATGGGCAGGGCAAACTGCTGCACCAGGCGGCGGATCACCATCAACTGCTGGTAGTCCTTCTGGCCAAATAGGGCGGTGCGCCGGCCCTTGGCCTCGGAGAACACGCAGCCAAACAGTTTCATCACCACCGTGGCCACGCCCACAAAGAAGCCGGGGCGGAACTGGCCCTCCAGGAGGTCGGCCAGTGCGGGGTTGGGCTGGATCTTGAAGGTCTGCGGCTCGGGGTAGAGCACCTTTTCGGATGGCGCAAACAGCACGTCGCAACCGGCATCTTTGAGCAAGGTGCAGTCGCGCTCCCAGGTGCGCGGGTAGCTGTCGAAGTCTTCGTGCGGCAAAAACTGCAGCCGGTTCACAAAGATGCTGGCCACCGTCACATCACCCAAAGGCTTGGCCTGGCGCACCAGGGCCAGGTGCCCGGCGTGCAGATTGCCCATGGTGGGCACGAAAGCCGGGTGCTGGTGGCCGCTGAGGTGGGCGCGGAGTTCTTCGAGGGTGTGGGCGATGCGCATCGGTGGGGTGCTGCGTTGTCTGGCGCAGCGTGTTATTAAATTACCAGGCGTGCTGGCTGTTGTCGGGAAAGCTGCCGTCTTTCACGGCGCGCACATAGGCTTCCATCGCGCCCCGCACGCTGGACGCGTCCAGCATGAAATTGCGCACAAAGCGCGGCATCTTACCCAAGTTGATACCCAGCATGTCGTGCATCACCAGCACCTGGCCCGCGGTGTCCTTGCCCGCGCCAATGCCGATGGTGGCGCAGTGGGGCAGGGCGGTGGTCAGCTCGGCCGCCAGCGGGGCGGGCACCATCTCCAGCACCACCATGGCGGCACCGGCATCCTGCAGGGCGTGGGCGTTCTGGCGCAGGGTGCTGGCGGCGGCATCGGATTTGCCCTGCACCCGGTAGCCGCCCAGGGCATGCACGGTCTGCGGGGTCAGCCCCAGGTGGGCGCACACCGGGATGCCGCGCTCCACCAGAAACTGCACGATCTCGGTGGTCCAGCCGCCGCCTTCGAGCTTGACCATGTGCGCGCCCGCCTGCATCAGCACGCCCGCGCTGCGGATGGCCTGCTCGCGGCTTTCCTGGTAGCTGCCAAACGGCAGGTCGGCAATCACCCAGGCGGTGGACTGGCTGCGCAGCATGCCCCGCACCACGCTTTCGGTGTGGTAACGCATGGCCTCCAGGCCCACGCCCACGGTGCTGTGCAGGC
This sequence comes from Comamonadaceae bacterium OS-1, assembly GCA_027923965.1. Lineage (NCBI taxonomy): Bacteria > Pseudomonadati > Pseudomonadota > Betaproteobacteria > Burkholderiales > Comamonadaceae > Comamonadaceae bacterium OS-1. Next base: position 3,681,763 of record AP026969.1, on the reverse strand, counting down.
CCTGGCAGACCATGCCCAGCGAGTCGCCCACCAGGATGCATTCCACCCCGGCGGCATCGGCCACGGCGGCAAAGGTGGCGTCGTAGGCGGTCAGCATGGTGATTTTTTCGCCGCGCTGGTGCATTTCGGCCAGGCGCGGCAGGCTGATGGGGCGGCGCTGCGCCGGGGTACTGGTGGGCGGCAGGGTGCCGTAGGGCGACGCGTGCAGCGTGGTGTTGGCCGGCGTGGTATCGGGCGTGGTGGCGTTCATGGCAGGTCCTTGATCAGTTCCACCGCATTGGCATCGAGCGGGCCCACCAGGCCGAGCCGGGATTTCAGCGACTGCGGCTGGCCGGTCAGCAGGGCGGCGTAGTTGGTGGTGTTGGAGAGTACTTTTTTCACGTAGTCGCGGGTTTCGGTAAACGGCACATTTTCGGCCCAAATCGCGGCTTCCAGCACCGGCCCGTTGCGCCACACGCGGGGGCGGCCCGGCCCGGCGTTGTAGGCGGCGGCGGCCATGGGCATGGAGCCCGCAAAGTCGTCCAGCACCAGCTTGAGGTAGCCGGTGCCGATGGTGATGTTGGTGTCACGGTCGGCCAGCTGGTCGGGGGTGAAGCCGCTCAGGCCGATCTTCCGTGCGGTCCAGCGGGCCGTGGCAGGCATCACTTGCATCAGGCCCGAGGCCCCCACGCCCGAGCGCGCGTCCATGATGAAGCGCGATTCCTGGCGGATCAGGCCGTACACGTAGGCCGGGTCCAGGTTGATGGCGCGGCTGCGCTGCACCACGGTGTCGCGGTAGGGCGTGGGAAAGCGCTGGTCGAAGTCCATTACGGTCTTGGTGCGTTCGCTGGTGTTGATGCAGCGGTCCCACACCTCGCGCTGGCAGGCCAGGTCGGCGGCGGCCAGCAGCTCGCGGTCGCCCATGCCGCCGCGTTCGTGCAGGTTGGTGCTGTAGTTCCACTCGCGGTTGCCCTCGCTGCGCAGGCCCAGCTGGATGGCGGCCAGGCCGCGCTGCAGGCCGACGTTGGCGCGGGCCGCGTCTTTTTCTTCGGGGGTGACGGGTTGGGGGCGCGGCGGCACGGTGATTTTCTGGCCCAGCTCTTCCAGCGCCAGTTGCTCGTAGAAGCCGCGCACTCCGGCAATGCTTTCAAACAAACGCTTGGGTTCCACCCGGTCCAGGTCGGATTTGACCTGGGCTTGCAGGGCGCGGGCCTTCCAGTAGACCCAGGTAGGGTCGGCCTGCGCGTCCTTGCCCATGGCCGTCACGGCGTTGGCCACTTCTTTCCAGCGACCCACGCGCAGGGCGCTGCGCACCCGCCAGGCCAGCATTTCGTCGTTCAGGTCGGTGTCTTCGGTGACGTGGGCGTAGTAGTCCACGGCCAGGGGCGACAGCCGCATGGCCGACTGCTTGCCGATCACACCCCAGACCCAGTTGCGCTCTTCGGCGTTGAGCTGGCTGCTCCACTTGCTGTCGAGCAGGGTGGCGGCGTTGTCGGGGTCGGAGGCGGCCATTTTCACCAGCGCCAGCAGCACGACTTCGCGGCGTGCGCGCGACAGGGCGGTGACTTTGCCCAGCAGGAACTTGGTCGGGCTGTCGTTGAGCTCGGCCAGCAGCGGCAGCGACTCGGGGGCGGCGATTTCCACCGCCTTGGCGACCATGCGCGGGCGGTTGGCCTCGGCGGCCAGGCGGGCCTTGCGCCAGATGTCCAGCGGCGTGAGCTTTTTGGCAGCAAACAACTGGCTGGCGGCCTGGGTGCAGCCGTCGTCGGCCTCGCGCAGGGCGTACCAGTTCTTGCGCACCTCCTCGGCCAGGGCGGGGCTGCTGTTGGCCCCCTGCTCGATCTGCTCGATGCCGAGGGCGTAGCAGCGCACCTCGCGGTCGTCGGACATGCGGTAGCGGCTGTATTCGTCGGCAAAGGTGGTCCAGTCGCGGCGCTGGCCCAGCAGCAGCAGCCAGTCGTTGCGCAGCCGGTCCTCCTGGTAGGTGTTGGGGAAGCGGGCGCTGAAGACCTGCAGGTCCAGTGGGGTCATCTCGTCCAGGCGCAGGCGCTGCTCCCAGTAGGCCGCCCAGGGCTCCAGCAGGTGGCCGCGCACCTGGGGCAGCAGGGCGGTGAGCCGCTTGCGGTCGCCTTTTTTGAAGGCCTGCGCCATGTCCAGGATGGTGGCGTCCCCCACCGGGTCGGATTTGGATTGGCTGCAGGCAGCGCCTGAGAAGACGAGGCTCAGGGCCAGCGTTAAGGATGTCAGAATGGCGGGAACTTGCATGTGGGGATTATGGACAACTCAAACAACGACAAAGCCCTGGACAAAAAAGCCTTGCGCGCGGCACTGGTTGCGCAACGTCTGGAGCTGCCTGACCGGCTTGAGCGGGCCGATTTGCTGCAGCGCGTGATGCGCATCTGGCTGGTGGGGCGGCCCGACACGGTGATCGGTGCCTACTGGCCCATCAAGGGCGAGTTCGACCCGCTGCCTGCCCTGCACCGCTGGAAGGAAGACGGCGAGCTGCTCGACGGCCCCCAGCTCAAGCGCATCGGCCTGCCGGTGGTCAACAAGCTGCACAAGACCATGACCTTCCACGCCTGGTACCCCGGCTGCCCCATGGAAGAAGATGCCTACGGCATCCTCAAGCCCAAGGCCACCGAGATGGTGCAGCCCACCCTGCTGTTCGTGCCCTGCGTGGGCTATGCGGCGGGCGGCTACCGGCTGGGCTACGGCGGCGGCTTCTACGACCGCATGCTGGCCACGCTGGAGCCCAAGCCCTTCACCGTGGGCCTGGGCTTTACCCAGGGTTACCTGGACGACTTTGAACCCGAGCCGCACGATGTGCCGCTGGATGCCATCCTGAACGACAACGGCGTGGTCTGGCCGGTGGGTTAGGCATGAAAATGGCTGCTAGCGCTTATTCCGTCAGCGTGAGCAGCTACTTTTAAGATAGCGAATCTCTTTTCAATCGAAATGGTCCACCGTATCCGGGTCGGGCCCATCGCCGATGGCTTTGCGGGTGGCCTGGGCCTGTAGCAGCAGCCAGGCGCAAAAGGCCTTGATCTCGGGCCGGGCGGCGCTGCGCGGACCCACCACCAGCCAGTAGGCCATGGGCGAGTCCAGCCGCATGTGGGGCAATATTTCCACCAGGTCGCCGCTGGCCAGGCTGTCGGCAATCAGCGGCATGCGGGCCAGTGCCACGCCTTGGCCGGTCAGGGCGGCCTGGGCGATCTGGTGGGCGTAGTTGAAGTGCATCCAGCGCTTGGGCTCCACCTTGTCCAGATGGTGCATTTCGAACCAGCGCCGCCAGGTCAGCCATTCCAGGTGCTGGGTGCGGTGCGAGTCGCCCGCTTCCAGCAGCGCGAAATGGGCCAGGTCCTCGCCGCGCAGCAGCTTTTTACCGGTTTTCAGCAGCCAGGGGCTGGCCACGGGCGTGAGCTGCTCGCCAAACAGGCGCACCGCGCCCGCAGGCACCGTGTCGGGCATCGCATAGCGCAGGGCCAGGTCCACGTCGGCGGTGTCCATGTCCACCAGGTTGTCGGTGGCATCGATGCGGATGTCGATGTCGGGGAACTCGGTCTGGAAGGCCTCCAGCCGGGTGATCAGCCACATCGAGGCAAACGAAGCCCAGGTGCTGATGGCCACGCTTTTGCGCCCGGCGCTGCGCCGGATCATGCGTACCGTGCTGTCCAGTTGCTCCAGGGTTTGGCCCACGGTGCGCATCAATTGCGCGCCTGCGCCGGTCAGCTCCACGGCCCGGGTGTGGCGCAGAAACAGGGGCACGCCCACCTCGTCTTCCAGCGCCTGGATCTGGCGGCTCACAGCCGATTGCGTCAGCGACAGCTCTTCGGAAGCCGCCCGAAAATTCAGCAGCCGCGCCACCGCGGCAAAGGCGCGCAACTGGCCGACACCGATGGGGCGGGTGCGCAAATGGGTCTGGGTGGTCTGCATTTGGATTCATGCGGTTTGGGAATCAATAGCCTACCGCGTTTTCATTGGACCGAGTGGTCTATCGCAACGATGATTCACACCCAAGCAGTTATTTTTCAAGGAGTATTCCATGGTCCACTTCCGTACTTTCTCATCGTCCTCCCCTCTGTCCGCAGCGGCATTGACGGCATGCTGGAAGCTGGACGCGGGCGAGGCCACCACCTTCCAGCCGCGCCAGCCGGGCGTGTTCCGCGTGACCCAGGGGGCCGTGTGGGCCACGGTCAACGGCATGCAGCACGGCGAACCCGAGCTGCCAGGCGATCGGTTGCTCAACGCGGGCGACAGCCTGAACTTGCAAGCCGGTCAGCGCCTGGTGGTGGAGCCATGGAACCCGGCGGCCCGCGCACCGGTGTATTTCAGCTGGGAGCCGCAAGCCGAGGTGGTCTGGGATGGCCGCCATGAGGCCGCCAGCGTCGGTGCCCAGTGGCGCGGTGGCGTGGTGCAACCCAGCCGCGACCTGGCGCAGGCCCTGCGCTCGGCAGGCGCTGCGGCCAGCCGCCTGGTGCTGGGCCTGGTCGGCCTGGGCGACTACCTGGTGGTGGGGCGTGGCCGGGCCGTGTAAACCCAGTGCTATTTAATTGAGAGCTGCCTGTGCTTATCAGATAAGCACGGGCAGCTCTTTTTACTTAGAACTGTCGAATCTAAAACTGGACACGGTGATGCCGCCAAAGACGTTGTCTTCGTGGTACACGCAGGTGGCGGTGTCGTTCTCGGCCGCACCCAGGGCCACCATCAGCGGCAGCAAATGCTCTTCGCGCGGATGGGCGATGCGGGCGGCGGGGGCTGCCGCCCAGTCCAGCAGGCGGGCTTCGCGCTCGGTGGGGCTGGCGGCCACCACTGTGTCTTGCAGCCACTGGTCAAAGGCCATGGACGGGGCCTTGCCCGGCGGGCCGAACTGGCGCAGGTTGTGGTAGCTCAGGCCGCTGCCCACGATCAGCACGCCCTCGTCGCGCAGCGGCGCCAGGGCCCGGCCCAGGGCGATGTGCACGGCAGGGTCCAGCCCGGTTTTCAACGACACCTGCAGCAGGGGCACATCCGCATCCGGGTACATCACCACCAGCGGCGAGAAGGTGCCGTGGTCAAAACCGCGCTCTGCATCCAGCCGCACCGGCAGCCCGGCAGCCGCCAGCAGCCCCTGGATGCGCAGCGCCAGCTCCGGCGCGCCGGGGGCCGGGTAGACCACCTTGTAGGTGTGGGGCGGAAAGCCGCCGTAGTCGTACAGCATGCCGGGGTGGGGGTTGGACATGATGCTGAAGGCGTTTTCTTCCCAGTGCGCCGAAATCACCAGGATAGCCTTGGGTGCGGGGTACTGGCGCGGCATGTCGGCCAGCGAGGTGGCCAGGCCGCGCATGGCCTCGCGCATGCTGTCCATGAACGGCCACGGCCCGCCGCCGTGGGAGATGAAATAGGTGGGTAGGGTGGTAGACATGGAGGGTGGTGGAAAAGTAGCCATGGCGTATTACACCCGGTTCATCCGTGGTTTGCAGCTGCGCACATGTTTGCTATTGTAAAAATAGCTGCTCACGCCCATTCCATGGGCTCTAGGTGCCTATTCGGCTCCAAACCCATCGGCCAGCATTTTCAATGCATCCAGGCTCGGAAAAAAGCTGTACAGCGTGCCCTTGGTGGTCACAAACGGGGTGAAGCCGCGCAGCTGGGTGTCCGGCCCGGTAGGGTTGGGGATGCAGAACACGCCGCCGTCGCCCTCGTGGTTGCCCACCATGGGGTCCTTGGCGGTGCTGGCGTTGGGCACGCCAAACGGGTTTTTGTTGCCCCATTCGGCCAGCAGGTGTTCAAACTGGTCTTCCAGGCTGGCGCAGAAGAACAGGCCCAGCAGGCCGCGCTCGCTCTCTGTGGTGTACGGAATGCCGCGCCGGATCAGCGGGCGTTTGCGCACCGGCACCACCGCGTCTTCGCGCGGGTTCATGCGGCGGATGTGCGCGCCGTAGGGGCAGCCCAGGCCGTGCGGGTCGTTTTTGAAGTCGAAGTTGTTCAGCCCGGCGCGGGTAGCGGGGTGGGGCATGGCGACGGGCTCCGGGCTGACCACCTGGCCGTTGTCCCAGCGGCCCAGCAGCTTGGCGCGCACGGTGGCCTCGGGCAGTGTTTGGTTCTGGGTAAATGTGTTGAAGCGCTCCACATCCTGCGCCATTTTGCGCAGGGCCGAGAAGCTGCCGTTGGCAAAAAACTGCCGCACCGATGCGGGCTCGTTCGGGTTGAGCCAGGGGTTGTAGCCCTCGGCGTTGCAGTGGCCTAGCAAGAATTCGCCTGCGGCGTGCAGCTTGGGCGGCACGGCCAGGGGGATGGTGGGCTGCTTGAGGGTGTGCAGGCCTGCGATCAAGGGGTTGGTCAGGCCGTCCAGGTGGCCAAAGTGTTCGCGGCGCTGCTTTTTGTTGGTGCCCAGGTGGGCTCCGTCGAAAGGTGTGGCCCAGCCCTGCGGGTCGAAGGCATCGCCCGCCATGGTTTGCAAGGCCTGGCTGCAAGTTTCCAAGGTAGTGGCATCGTCGGCGTGCAGGGTCAAAAACACGTGGGCGCTGCGGTGGCGGAAGGGCTCCTCCCACAGCGAGGCGGCGCTGGGGCCGGTGTCGGCCAGGCGGTGCGCGGCGCGCAGCGGTGGGCCCTCGGCAAAGGCGGGGGCCTGCTCGGCCACCACGCGCAGGTAGCGTGTGGGCAGCTCCAGGGCTTTCAGGCCCTCATACGTGAAGCCAAGGCCTGCGGGGCAGCGCTGCTGGGCGTGCAAGGCCAGGGCGTGTTGGCGGGCCTCATGGGCATCGACCACCCAGCCCTGGTCCAGCAGGGTGCGCAAGAACAGCCGTGCGGCGGCGGGCTGCGCGATGTGGAGTAAAAAGTAACGGCTGCGGTCGGTGTCAAAACCATTGGCCACCAGGTTCTGGATGTGGGGGCGCAGCGTCATGGGATGGACCGGGCTGGGGGAATGGTTTTGTCCACGGTTTGCATCGGGTGCGCACTGTAGAAGTAGCCGCCCACCGGGGGCTGGTGAAAACGGCGGATGGTGTCCACAAACTCTTTGGGAAACTCGGCCACCGGGCGGGGCGAGGCGTGCTGGATGTGCTCCAGCAACTGGTCGAACAGCGGGCCGATGTGTACCGCAAAGTGCTCAATGTAGGCATCGAAGTCGCCGTCGAACACGGTGTGCAGGGCCAGTTCGCTGTCGTTGTTTTGCAGGTTGAACCAGGCAAAGTGCACGTGGCGCGACTGGTCCAGCCGCAGCTGGATGCGCGGCGCGCCATAGGCAATGATTTTTTTCACCATCTCGGCATGCACCGCGATCGGGGTCTTGATGGGCATCACCACGTTCAGCGACTGCTGGATGAGGGCCTTGTCCACCGTGTACTGCAGCGGAAAGCTGTCGCAGTTGAAGCCCCAGCGCTTGACCAGCGGCTGGGGGTCGCCGGTGCGCGGGTCCAGCACCCGGTCCAGGCCGGGCAGGGCCAGCACCTGCTGCATCACGTGGGTGATGAGGGGTAGGGCGATGTGCTTGCCCAGGCACTGGTGCAGGTAGCGGGTGGCGGGGTTGCTGTCGGGTGGACCGCCGAAAATCAGCGGGTCGTCGGTGGTGGTGCCGGGCCGAAAGCGGTGCAGCGGTCCGCCTGCGCTCTGCCGGGTGGCCGCGCCAACGGCCAGGATGACGATGTCGCCCGTCTTGATATGCGCGCCGAGCGGGTCGGCAAACGGGTTGTCGCACAGCGCCTTGCGCGGCAAAAACGGCGCGGGCGGCTGCAGGCGCAGGGCTTCCATCACCATGTCTTTCAAGGCGGCACTGTCGGCAGCCTGGGCGCTGGCCAGCAGCCCGAGCTCAAAAAACTGGCTGATGGCAATCGACACGCTGGCCTGCACATTGCCGATGATGCCTGCGATGGAGCCCACCACGATGGCGGCCAGCTCGGTGCCGGAAAAGCCGCCGGGGTTCCCGGCCAGGCCTTGCAGCACCGGCTTGAAGCTGGCGAGTGCGGGATGAAAGGCCTGCAGCTCCTTGAGTTCATCGGCTATGGCCTTCGCCTCGTCTATCTCGGTGCGGCCAATCGGGTTCTGGTACATGTCGATGAGCTGCGCCACCCGGATCAACAGCGCGCCCATGCCGCTGGAAGCCTCCAGCAGGGTGCCGGGCGAGGTCACAAAATGCCGCGCGTACATCTGGTAGCCCATGCCTGCGTAGGCCAGGCGGGTGGTGCGTTCCAGCAGGGCGATGTCGGACTGGGCAAAGCCAAACATGAAGCCCACAAAGCGCAGCGCAGCCTGCTCGGCCAGCAGGGCCAGGTCGAAGTAGCGCGATTTCAGCGGCAGGGTGGCAGCAGCCTGGAAGGCCACGCCGGAGAGCACGGCGATGGTGGCCGGGCTGAACTGGAAGGCCCGCATGGCCAGCGCCCGCTGGGCCAGGTGCTCGTCGGTGGCGGGGGTTGGTTGGTCCTTGTCCAGCCCCAGCATGAAGGTGCCGCTGCCCAGCGCCAGGTAGGGCGCGTTGCTGAAATTCGCGGTGTCGGTCAGCGCCTGTTCGATGTGCGCGCGCTGGGTCAGCAGGTGCACGGTCTGGTGGTATTGGGAGTTGCCGTCGTCGGTAGACCGGAACTTGGTGTCGGCGCGGCTGGTGAAGCTCAGCACCTGGGGGGTGGCGATCAGCTCCTGGTAGAGCTGGCTGCGCTGGGCGTTGTCGCTCAGGATGCTGAAGAGCCGGTGGTTGTGGAGGTCATCCTGGGGACCCGTGGTCAGGGTAGGGAGGTACGGGGCAATCATGGTGGCTCCATCGGGTGGGCCAGCAAGTCCCTGTGTCAAGCGGGTGTCGAGGCCGGTGTAGGCAGGTTGCTGGCGTGCGTTAGAGACTGCAGCAAAGCGCTGGCAGCCTGCACGTCGCGAGTGTAGAAACCTTCGATGACGCCGTCATACTCTATTTTGAGGATGTGCCGGGCCTCGGCGTGGCGGCCCTGGCCCACCCACAGGTGGGCCAGGCTGGTGGCACTGCGCAGGGCGGCGGCGGTGTGCCGGTGGCTGTGAGCAAACTCCAGCGCGCCCTGCAGCCACTCTTGGGCTTCGTGCTGCCGGTCTTCGCCCTGCAATCTGGACGACTGCAGTATGAGTTCCCCCGTGAGGCGGCGCACCTCGGCCTCGTGGTAGTGCTCGCGGGTGTGGCAGACCAGCTCAAAGGCTTCGGCCAGCAAGACCAGGCCTTCGTCGGGCCGTCCGGCCAGGGCCAGGCCTTCGGCCTGCATGGCCAGGTACAGCGGGCGGGTGACGATAGCGCCGGTGGCGATCCACTGGGCGTAGGCCTGGCGCATTTCGGCCACGCCCGCTTCCGGGTCACCCAGCTCGGCCACCAGGCGACCGTGCAGCAGTTGGGCGTACGACAGCCACACCGCAAAACCGCCCTCGGCGCAGATGTCGCGCGAGCGCGTGGCGCAGTGCAGTGCCTCGGCAATTTCGCCGCGGAACAGGTGCACCGAGGCGCAAAACGCGTAGGCCTCGGCCATGCTGAATTTATGGTCCAGTTGCTCGGCCAAGGCCACCACCTTGAGGGCGCGCTCCAGGGCCTGGTCGGCCAGGCCCATTTCCCACAGGGCCCAGGCCGAATAGCACAGGCACATCACGCCCGGGTCCTGCACCATGCGGGGGCGGTGCTGGAGTTGGTTGTACAGGGCCAGGCAGGCATCCAGGTGGGCCACGGTTTCGATAAATTCACCCTGGTGGAACAGGATGTTGCCCACCGCCCACTGCAGCTGGATCTTGCGCATCGGGTCGGCCGAGTGGGCCACTACCGCGGCGGCCTGCCGGGCGATGACGTGGGCGCGGCCAAAGTCGGCGCGCATGAAGTGGTAGCCCTCCAGCCCGAGCAGGGTTTTCATTTGCGCGGCCTCGTCGCCCGCGCGCTGGCAAAGTTCGGCGGCGCGCTCGTAGGCGTGGCCCACCGGGTCGGCACCATAGCCGTGGGTGGTGATGAGCTGCCCGGCCAGCATCAGTTGCAGGCGCAGCTCGGTACGGTCGCGCTCCGACACCGGGGGCAGCCGCGCCAGCAGGGCCAGGCCGCTGCGCAGGTGGTTGATGGCCTCGACGTGGGCCCAGCGGCTGGCAGCGCGGCGGGCAGCGCGTTCCCAGTATTCCAGTGCCTGGGCATCGTTGCCGGACTGGGCAAAGTGGGTGGCCAGCAGTTCGGGCTGGCTTTGCGCGATATCGGGGAACTGCTCGCGGACCACGTTGGCAATGGTGCGGTGCAGGCGTTTGCGGTCGCGCTCCCACAGCGACTCGTAGGCCGCGTCGCGCACCAGTGCGTGCTTGAAGAAATAGCGTGGGCTGGTGGTGTCACCTTTTTCCACCACCAGCCCCGAGCGCACCAGCGCCGCCAACTGGGCGCTCAGGTGGTTCAGTCCGATCGGCGAGGTTTCGTGGGACAACACGGCTTGCAGCAGCGGCAGGGAGAATTCGCGCCCCATGGTGGCACCCACCTGGGCCACCTGCTTGGCGCTGCCCAGCCGGTCCAGCCGGGCCATCAGCAGGTCCTGGATGGTGGTGGGCACGGTGAAGCGGGCGGCCAGGGTGGCATCGCTGCTGTCGGGCTGCACGCCCAGGTCCATCAGCATGCGGGCCGATTCTTCGATGAACAGCGGCACGCCGTCGGCCTTGTCGGCCAGCAGTTGCACCATGTCGCCGGGTACGGTGTTGGGGCCGCAGGCGCTCAGGATCATGGCCCGGGTGGATGCGACCGACAGGCCTTTGAGGGGCACTTCGAACACGGTAAAGCCGGGGTCGTGGGGTGGTGGCAGCTCGGAGCGCAGGGTCAGCACGACCAGCAGCGGTGCCTGCGCGCCTTCGGTGATCAGGCGGTGCACGCATTCGCGGGTGGACGGGTCGATCCACTGCAGGTCTTCCACCACCAGGCAGACCGGGCCGCTGCGGGTTTCATGGACCAGCCAGGCCACCAGCACGTCCAGGGTGCGCTGGCGCTGCTTTTCCGGTGACAGGGGTAGGGGCGGCAAGTGGCCTTCGGTGGGCACCGACAGCAGCCCGGCCACCAGGGCCAGGTCGCTGTCGTGCAGCGCCTTGGGCATGCGGGCCCGGATGCGGGCCAGCTTGGCTTCGGTGCTGTCGTCTTCAAACAGGCGCAGGCGGCGGCGCAGCAGGTAGATCAGCGGGTGGAAGGCGCTGTGGACATGCTCGGGGGTGCAACGGCATTCGATGGTGCGGTGGCCGCGTGCGCCCAGGGAGCGGCGGAATTCGCTGGTCAGGCGCGATTTGCCCATGCCTGCCTCGCCCGACACCAGCACCGTGCGCAAGCCGCTGGTTTGTACCGCGGCCCAGTGCGATTCCATCAGTTGCAGCTCGCGGTCGCGGCCCACAAACGGGGTGCGCCGGGGGCTGGCTTCGGGGGGGAAGAGGGCATGGTCGCGCACCTCGCCCAGTACCTGGTAGGCGGCGACGGTGAGCGGGAATCCCTTGAGATGGGGCAGGTCGGTGAGCCGCTCGAAGACGAATTTGTCCTTGACGATCTGCCGGGTCGAGTCGCTGGCCACCAGCGTGCCGGGCCGGGCAATCGACTGCAGGCGTGCGGCCAGGTGCAGCGACACGCCGATCGGCTGCCCCGCCTTGACCACCACATGCCCCGTGACCACGCCCACCCGCACCTGCACCCCCAGTGGGGTGACTGCCTGCAGAATCTCCAGCCCGGCCCGCAGCGCCCGGGCCACCGAGTCCTCGTAGGCCAGTGGCACGCCGAAGTAGCACATGATGCCGTCGTCGCCCTGCGGATCGTCTGACATGCCGCCCCAGCCCGCCACGATGCCGGCGCAGGCCGCGTGGTAGCTGTCGAGCATGTCGCTATAACGCTCTGCACCCCAGGCGCCCAGCAGTTGGGTGGAGTTCACCAAATCGCAGGACATGGCCGTGACCTGGCGCAGGTTGTCGCCTATTCCGAGCCGGTCGGCGCTGGGCCGCAGCACCAGCCCGGCATCGCCATACAGCGCCGCAGTCCAGGGGGGCGTACCGGTGTCGCCGTGGCTGGCCTGGCGGACACCCTCACCCCGGGCCTGGCGCACGGCTTCGCCCAGTGGCAGGCCCTGGGCCAGTCCCTGGTACATCTGGTGCATGAAGTCCAGGTGGCCGGGCGCGCCGCAGTGGCCGTGGTGTACCAGCACGGGCGCACCGCGGCGGCAGGCGATGTGCAGCCAGGGGGTGTGGGTTTGTGCCGGTACGGCCACGGTGGTGGCGTGGTCGAACACCAGCAACTGGGCGGTTTTGGACTGCTGGGCGATGTCGGTCCAGCCCAGCATGCCACCGGGAAGGGCCTCCGGGCCGGGCTGGTCGGATTCCATCGGGCCAATGCAGTGCACTACGTCGAACTCGTCGACCAGGCGCAGCAGGGTGGCCCGGTCCAGCGCATGCGCGTGCTCGACTTCCAGGCGGGTCAGCGCCAGGCCTTCGGTGGGCTGGATGCGGCTGGCCAGCTCGGCCCCATAGGCGCATTGGGTCACCGTGCTGCCCAGGCCTTGCAGCAGCAGCACGCGCACGGTTTCCCGGTGCGTCCCGAGGCGCGCGGTAGGCGGTACCGCCGCATCGGACAGGATGCGCCGCGTGGTTTGGAACTTCTCACCGAGGTAGTGGCTGCCGTCAAAGGCCATTTCCCAGGGGATGTCGAGCAGGTTGTCGCCCAGTTGCAGGTACAGGTCGCGCGGCGGGCTGCGCTGGAGGAACTGGTGGATTTTGGGGGGAAATAGACGCGTGGTGAGGCGGGTGCCCAGCTCCATCGGACTGTCCAGGAGTGGGGCCAGCAGGGTATGCAGGTCGTCGCCGGGCAGCGCCAGGCGGTCGATGTGGCCGATGGCCCGCCCATCGCTCAGTGCCATCGACAGCACAGCGTCCTCCAGCAAGACCGTCAGGGTCAACGCCGGCGTGTCGGGGGTGTGCACAAGCGGGTCCATGGACAGGGGGGCGGGTTCAAAAGGACGTGGGCAGGCGTATCACCACATCGGACACCGGGTACGCCACACAGGGCAGGATGTAGCCCTCGGCCTTTTCTTCGGCGCTCAGGCCGGGCCAGGCAATGCGGTAGGCCACCTGGCCGCTGACCAGCCGACAAATGCAGGTGCGGCAGGTGCCATTGCGGCACGAGCTGGCCAGCATCCGCCCGGCGTGCTCGGCCGATACCAGCAAGGGCAGGTCGGGCGGCGCACCAAAGTGCGACTCTTCGGGTGCGATCTGGGCTGTGTAACAGACGGTTTCGTATCGCATAGGTAAAGCGGAGTTTAGTCTGCGGCCCAGGGGGTGCCAAGGCCGTAGCGTTTTGCGGCGACAATCCCGGTCCCCCAAAATATTTTCGCGCTCAGGCCTTACTTCTCCATGACCAGTTCCTTTAACGTCGATGTCCGCCCCGCTGTCTTGAACGAGGCGCAGGCGATTGCCGACCTGCACGTCAGCGCCACCGCGTCCGCCTACCGGGGCCTGGTGCCCGACGAGCACCTCAACCTCATGCCCGCCCCCAAGCGCCTGGGCATGTGGCGCGATGCCATCGAATACGGCGACCCGCAGGTGCAGGTGGCGGTGGACGGTGGCAAGATTGTCGGTTTTGTCGGCTTTGACCGTTCGCGCGACAAGGGCACCAAGAACACCGTGGGTGAAATCTGGTCGATCTACGTGGCCGAGAGCCATTGGGACAAAGGTGTAGGCCTGGCCCTGTGGGATGCCGCCCGCGAAGCCCTGATCGAAGAGGGTTGCACTACGGTCACCGTGTGGATTCCCTTGCGCAACGAACGCGCCCTGCGCTTTTTCGACCTGGCCGGTTTCAAGCGCGAACTCAACACCGCCAAGACCGTGCCCATGGGCGACATCAAGATCGAAGAAATCCGCCTGAAACGTGCGCTGGACTGATTTGCTACGCTTTTAGTAGCTGCTCACGCTCATCCCATCAGCGTGAGCGGCCTAAAAGGCTTTATACGCCCTTACCAGCGGGCTGGTAAGGGTTGCACCAATACGATCTGGCGCTTGTCGATCTGCACATAGCCACCGTTTTCCAGGTCTTTCAGAATCCGGCTGACCATTTCGCGGCTGCAGCCGGTGCGGCTGGCGATTTCCTGGTGGGTAATGCGCTCGGTGATGCGTTGGGTGCCGTCGGGCTGGGGCGTGGCCAGGTTTTGCAGGCACTGGCTCAGGCGGCCATACACGTCCACAAAGGCCAGGTTGCGGGCGCTGTTGGTGGCCATGCGGGCGCGGCGAATCACTTTGGACAGCAGGTCCAGCGCAAATTCGGGGTGCTTGCCAATGAACCCGAGCAGGGTGGCGCGCGTCAGCAGCGTGCAGACAGTGGACTCCAGGGTCACCACGTTGGCTGAGCGGGGGCCTCCGTCCAGGGCCATTTCGCCAAAATAGTCGCCCGGGCCGATCACTCCAAAGGTGATTTCCTTGTCAAAGTCATCGGTGCAATACACCTTGACCCGGCCTTCCACCACTACAAACAGCGTGTCGCCGGGGTCGGATTCGTGGATCAGCACCGTGCCCTTGCGATAGCGCCGTGATTCGCCCAAAGGCACCAGTTCACGCAACAGCAGGGGCTGCACGGGGTCGTTACAAAAAGCGTCGGTGAGTGCGTTGATGGGTGACTGCATGGCATGGATGGGCGCACGTCGCGCGCCCGCAGTCTATGCCATTCTCCATGCCCTGGTTACATTCTTGACAAATCGGGGGCGCGATCAATGCTGCACGGCGGCCATATGCCGTGCCATGGGCGGCAGTATGGACACGGTCTCTACCAGCTGGCGGATGGTGTCGCAGCGGGTTTTGATGCGGATGCTGCGCAACTGGCTGCGCACGGTGGAAATTTGCACCCCGTGGTGGGTGGCGATCTCGGTGGGCCGCATGCCGCTGCATACCGAGGCCAGCACATTGCTTTCGGCACTGGTCAGGCCGCGTTCGCGGGCAAACAGCGCCATGGTGGAGCTGTCGCACAGTTGCTGCTTGGCAAATACCAGCAAGGCGTACGCGGCTGCGCCGGGGGCGTTCAGTGGCACCAGGGCCACGCTGGTGGTGCAGTCTTCACCGCCCAGGCTGATCAGCGCCCGCACCCCGGTTTGGGCGCGCACCAGGGCGTGTTCCAGTTGCGGTGTGTCGGTGCGCAGCAGCGTGCTGAGCCTTCCGTCCACCACGCACAGGCCGCTGCGCAGGCTGCCGGGGCCGTTCAGCCCGTCGTGCGCCAGGCGGTTGGCAAACCGGATCTGGCGGGTGGCCATATGCACCAGGGCCAGGCCGTAGTCCATTTGCTCCAGCACGCATTGCATGAGGACCAAAGTGTCAGACAGTTCTGGTTCGTCGATGTAGTTGATGGCATCGGCGGCGAAGGAGGACGGGGCAATGTTCAGCATGGCGGAGTCCCAAGGGTGCCTGCTGGTCCTGCGACATGCAGGCTGAAACGAGACGGTACAAGAAGAAAACAATTTGCAGCTAGGCTAGGCCAAGCATAGGCTTTTGGATCGGTTTTGGGCTGGTATTCCGACCACTGGAATTTGTGACGTATGCACCAAAAATCCGGTGTGCATCGCAAAACGCTCCACCACAAGGAGATTTCTTTCATCTAAATGGAGGATGACTGGGGGGAGCGGCTGGTAGAACATGCGCACGCTTTTCCCTTGTAAGTTGCCGTGTAAAACCAAGGATCTACCCTATGCATACCAAGCTGAAGCTGGCGCTTTCGAGCGCCGCCATCGCCGCGCTGTCGGCCTGCGGAGGCGATGGCGACACGGTGGCCGTTGCGCCTGCGCCTGCCACTACCAACGTGGCCCTGACCGTCATGGACGGCCTGATCCAGGGTGCCGTTGTGTGTCTGGATGTGAATGCCAATGGGGTCTGTGACACCGCCGAGCCGCAGGCCACGACCAATGCTGCGGGTCAGGCCAGCTTTGCTGTCCTCAATACCGACCTAGGCAAGTATCCGGTCATCGCCGTGGTGCCTGTCGGGGCGGTCGATGCTGATAGCGGGCCGGTCACCACGGCCTACACCTTGACCGCCCCAGCGGACCAGACGGCGGTGATCAGCCCCTTGACGACCCTGGTGCAGCAAGTGGTGAGTTCTACGGGTGTGGGCACCGCAGCGGCGGCTTCGGTGGTACAAAACCAGGCAGGTTTGTCCACATCGCCCATGGCGAACTATGTGGCCAGCGGCGACAGTACAGCGGCCACCACTGCA
The DNA here is from genome assembly GCA_027923965.1 of Comamonadaceae bacterium OS-1. Classification (NCBI taxonomy): domain Bacteria; kingdom Pseudomonadati; phylum Pseudomonadota; class Betaproteobacteria; order Burkholderiales; family Comamonadaceae; species Comamonadaceae bacterium OS-1. Next base: position 3,665,640 of record AP026969.1, on the reverse strand, counting down.
CGGGTGCTGGTTGTGGCGATCCAGAGCCAAGCCAGCAGCCTGGCCACGTTGGCAGGCCAGGCCGACAGCAACGGCACCGTGATGACGGCTGCTGATATCCAAAAAGCCATCATGGGTAATCTGGGGAATTTGCTTGCGGCCGCGGTTGCGGCAGGCAGCGACACGGCGGTTGCCACGGCATGTGCCGACAAAACCTCGGCCGCCTGCAAAACCGCCATTGCTGCAGCTGTGTCCACACTGGTAGCGGACAACGGCTTGACTCCGGCCACACTGGCATCCAGCGTGGCATTTGTGAAACTGCCCACTGAAGCGCCGGCCACGACCGCAACCACGCCCGTAGCCAGTTTCTCGCTGGACTGGGTGAATGTGGGCGATCCGAACAACTGGTACACCCGCATCATCACATCGACCGCAGCCGAGGCGACACCCGATGCCAATGGGCTGACACGTTACCGCTCTATCCGCCACATCAACGTCAACGGCGTTGAGACCCAGTGGGTCATCAACAACGATCCGCTGCGCAAGGACGATGTGCATTGGAACGGTTCGGCCTGGGTGAATTGCCCTGTGGGTACCCAAAACACCAGTACGGTGAGGGATAGCCAAGGGCGAGGCAGTTACAACTTTTGCGACAACTACAGCAAAGGTACAACCCAGCGGGTCACCACCGATATCAGCGGCAAAACCCTGGCCAGCATCTTCGCGTTGATCCAATCCACCCGGACCAATGGCAGCAACTGGGGCAAAGCGCCGACCTGGTTTACCGGCACGGTGACGGCCGACGTGGGAAGCGCGGTGTTTCCTACCGGTTCCAAGTTGCAGTCACAGTCGGATACCACCACGGCTACCTCCATCGCCTATGACGTGCGCTCCAGCAATATCGTCACTGTGGCCGACGCCGACGTGGCGGCCGGTGGTGATGCCACGGTCAACAGCGCGATAGCCTGCGCGGGATCTACTTCGTCCAATGCCTCGAATGCGGTCACGTTGGAAGTGATGATTGCCCGCAATCCGGGCACGCCCTGCACCTTCGCTGCGGGAAGCCTTACCGGTGCAGGCGGGACGGTCTATCACAGCCTGCTACCGAATACGGGCTGGGGCAACACCACCACCAGCCTGGGCACGGTGCGCGACTATCCCCTGGGCACCAGCAGTACGGCCACCGGTTACTACACGGGCAACACCAAGCTACGCGTGGCGTTTGCGGGCGGAGCCAGCAATGCGGTGACTTTTTATGCCTGCCTGGAGCGCTCCATCAATGGTTCGACCCGCAACTGCACCGCGGTGGGTACCGGCGCATACGCCATTTCCACCCTGGGCGATGCCCGCATCATGACGCTCAGTGGCTTTCCCAGCCAGGCCGCGGGCCTGAGTTACGAACGGGTGTTTGTAGAGCGTGGTGGCCAAGTCTATTGGGGTTTCAAAGACAAGCTGAACACCGCCCAGGTGGTCCGCCTGAATGGCACGGCGGGTAATGCCGTGTTCACCCAGTTGGGTATTCCGACCTTTACGCCCTAGCGATAACGCCAGGCTGTCGTGCATGTCTGTAAACCCGCTGCGCGCAAGCCCAGCGGGTTTTTTACCTGCGCTCGTCGTTGGCTGGTGGCTACATGGACCCGGCCAGGTCGCGTCGAGTGCGTGCTGCCGCGTTTGGCCATGCTGGCAAGCAGGCTGGTGCCAAGGCATCCACCTTTTTGATGACGGATGTCGGGGCGACTCCTCTGAATAGGGGATGTGCGGTACGGGCGCCGAGTTGAGCATGGGGTCGGCCTAGTTCCACATCACCCCAACAGGAGTTACCCATGAAAACCCCCTTCAAACTGGCGCTCAGCGCCGCCGCGATTGCCGCTTTGGCGGCCTGCGGAGGCGATGGCGATGGCAGCAGCACCAGCAGCCCGGTTGCGTCCACCACCACCGACGTGTCCGTCACCGTGCTCGATGGCCCCATCAAGGACGCGCTGGTCTGCCAAGACACCAACAACGACGGTGCCTGTGCCAGCAGCGAGCCGCATGCCTCCACCAACGTCGATGGGGTCGCTATCGTGACCGTGCAAACGGCTGACAAAGACAAATACCCCATGCTGGCCATCGTCACCACTGCCTCGTCGGACAAGGACACGGGGGTGGTGCCCACCGGTTTTGTGCTCAAGACCCCGGCGGGCAAACCGGCCCTGATCAGCCCATTGACCACCCTGGTGCACCACCAGATGGCCCAAACCGGCCAGACCGTAGAGGTGGCCGAGGCGCAGTTGAAGCTGCAAACCGGCATCACGTCGTCCTTGTTCTCCAGCTTCGCCATCGCGGATGCCGCCCCTGCGGACGGCAGCGTCAAGCCCGCCGCCCTGGCGCGCATGCTGGTGCTGACCGCCCAGCAGCAGGCGCGCCTGGTGGCCGCGGCCAATGCGGTGGACACCACGTTGCCAGATGGCAGCACCAAGATCACCCAGGTCATGCTGGACGCGGTGGTGCAAAAGCGGGTGCAAGACCTGCTGAGCGCCATCGTGGCCGCATTGCCCGGCACCGCCACCGAGGAGGGCATGCAAACCGCCGCTGCCGCCCTGCTGGCCGACAAGGGCATCCAGACGGCGGCGGTGGCCACAGCGGTGGCCATCCAAGTGCAGCCCGCGGTGGCCGGTACACCGGGCGTGGCCGGGGCCCATTTGAACTATCTGAAGTTCAACAGCGCTACCCAATGGTTTACCAATGCCAATGCCTGGACGGCGGCGCAAAACACCCCGGCAGCCGATGGCAGCACCCGCTGGCACCAGGTCCATACCGCCCTCAACGGTGGCTCTGCACCCTATAGCTGGGGTGCTGGCTCGCATCCAGGCAGTGGTTCCGAGCTGCACTGGTCGGGCACGGCCTGGACCGGTTGCCCTATCAACTTTGAAAACACCAGCGCGGCCACCCAAGCCAATGGCCACAGCCCTTACAACTATTGCGATGGACTGGAGCTGGGCGAAGACTTCAAGTACACATGGCTCAGCCTGGAAGGCCAGACCATGGTCAGTGTGCTGGGCCAGGTGAAGGCACTGGGCTATGGCAACTTCACGGTGGCCAATGCCGCCAGCCTGCTGGGCACCACGACCTTCCCTGCAGGTGCCAGGGTAGGCTATGCCACCGGTGCGGCGCTGTCCACCGCGGTGGCCTACGTGCCCTCGCCGTGGGAATACTTCGATATTTACCCCATGGCCGTGGCGGCGGGTAAAACCGATGTGAACGACACCACGTCGGCCTGCTACCAGGATATACCGTCCACGTCGGCCACCAGCCTGGATACGGTGGTCGCCACCATGACCGGCACGCCCTGCATCCAGAGTGCGGGCACCCGCCCGGGCCTGAACGGCACCACCTTGTCCAGCGGGCCGCGCAACGACTGGTGGAGCGCGACCAGCATCCAGGTAGGCCGCATCGGCAATGCGCCGCACAACCTGCAAAACGGCCAGTCCGCCACCTACTACACCGGCAATACCCAGATACGGGCTTCGTTTGCGGCAGGCAATGTGGCCAAGTACTACGCCTGCCAGGAGCGGTTCAACGGCAGCGCCCGCAACTGCGACCTGATCGGCACCGGCACCTATGCCATCCAGACGCTGGGCGACGCCCGGGTACTGACGTTCGGTGGCCTGCCCGCGCTGGATGCACAACTGGGTTACGTGGATGCCTATGTGGAGCGGGCCGGGCATGTCTACTGGGCTTACCAGGACAAACCCAAGGCCTGGGCCGGTGCCAATCTGAACCTGGTGGCCGCAAACGCGCTGTTGGCCCAACTCGGCATGCCCGCGTTGGACCCCAATGCGCCGGTGGTGCTGACCACTGCTTCCTACCAGGGGGATTACCGGGGTACTTACGGCGGAAACCGTTCCGGCTACTGGTATGCCACGGTGCATGCCGACGGTTCCGCCCAGTGCAGTGGTTCTGACAATAGCCTGGGCGCCTGGACTACGGCCTGCACCCTGGTGGTGACCCCGTCGTCCGCCGACTCCACCCTGGCCAGCTTCACCATGTCGGTGGCAAGCGCCTGGAACTTCAGCGGCACCTTGAACTACAACACCGGGCTGGTCACCGCGGGCACCTGGAACTACAACGGCAACATGAGCGATCTTGGCGTGTTCTCCGGCTACACCGAAGAATAACGCGCACCCGGGCGTGCCTTCCTGCCCCGCAGGCTCCGGCCTGGCGGGGCTTTTTTACGTTTTATTACTTTTGCGCCGACAGCTCACGCAGCGACTGCTCGTACCCGGCCAGCCAGCGCACCGCCGCCTCGCGTTGCTTGGGCGTGGTGCTGTTGTGCACCAAGGCAATGCTATGGCAGTCCTGCAAGGTCAGGGCCTGGGCGTAGGCCTGGTAGCCGGGCTGGGGCGAGTGCATGGTGCGCACCATCAGGCCGCGTACCGCCGTGCGGGTGTCGGCGGCCGTGGCGGGGTCGTGCTGCAACTGGCGCAGGGTCTGCAACACGTCGGTCTGGCGGCGCAGGCGTTCGGCCTGTACCAGTTGGGGGTCGAAGCGGGATTGCTCCACTTGCTGGCGGATCAGCGCCTTTTGCACGCTGTCGATGCGGCCATAAACCATTTCGGCCCGGTCCAGGGCCTTGTCATAGCGCTTTTGGTGCAGTTCTGCGGGGCTCAGTGCCAGCCAGTCGCTGCGGTATTCGGCATTGGTTTTGGCGTATTTGCGCTCCAGGTAGCTGATTTGCGCCGGTGTCAGCGTCTGCACCAGGGTGGTGGCCGCCGGTTCGGCATCTGCCAGCAGGGCATCGATGTAGCCGCGCAAGGTGGCACCCACAGCGCAGACCTGCTCGGCATCCAGGTCGTGGGCCGCCAGGGTTTGGGCCTGGCGCAGGGTTTGGGCGTAGTCGGGCAGGTCGTGCTGGCGGTGGCGCAACTGCAGCTGGCGCAGGTCTTCGCGCACCTGCTGTGACTGGGCTTTGCTGAAATCGATATGCCCGTCCAGCCACCAGGCGGCCAGGTTCACGCCATTGTTGTAACCGAGCTGGATGCCGGTGCAGGCCTGCAGCGCGCCCACCAACAGCAACAGACCCATAATTCGGGTCCATTTAACTAAAAAGTTGCAAGCTATGGCAGAAGTCGATGTGGTCATCATGGCGGCGGGTAAAGGCACCCGTATGAAAAGCAAGTTGCCCAAAGTGTTGCATACACTGGCCGGGCGCGCATTGTTGGCCCATGTGGTTGACACCGCCAGTAGCCTGTTGCCCCGCAATGTGGTGGTGATTACCGGGCATGGTGCTACAGAAGTAGAAGCAGCTTTGCCAGGCTACATCTGCGAAGGGGCCGAATTTTCTGTAAATTTTGCACGCCAGGAACCGCAGCTGGGCACCGGCCACGCGGTGCAGCAGGCGCTGCCTTTTCTGACGGACGATGCCGGCGTGGTGCTGGTGTTGTCGGGCGACGTGCCGCTGACCCGGGCGGACACCTTGCGCCAGTTGGTGGCGGCCAGTGGCGGCGACAAGCTGGCCCTGCTGACGCTGGAGCTGGCCGACTCCACCGGCTATGGCCGCATCGTGCGCAGCGGCGATGCGGTGCAGGCCATCGTCGAGCACAAGGATGCCACCGAGGCCCAGCGCGCCATCCGTGAAATCTACAGCGGCATCATGGCCGTGCCCACCGCCCACCTGCGCACCTGGCTGGCCCGGCTGGACAACCGCAACGCCCAGTCCGAGTACTACCTGACCGACATCGTCAAGATGGCCGTGGCCGACGGTGTGCCGGTGGTGGCCCACAAGATCACCGACGAGGTGCAGGTGGCCGGTGTCAACAGCCCCGTGCAACTCGCCGAGCTGGAGCGCGCCTACCAGCGCCAGCAGGCCGTGGCCCTGATGGAGCAGGGCGTGCGCCTGGCCGACCCGGCCCGGCTGGATGTGCGTGGCAGCCTGGTCTGCGGGCAAGATGTGTCTATCGACGTGAACTGCGTGTTTGAAGGCATGGTGACCCTGGGCGAGGGTGTGAAGATCGGTGCCAACTGCGTCATCGCCAACGCCACCATCGCCGCAGGCGTAGTGGTCCACCCGTTCAGCCACATCGACGGCGAAAAAGCCGGTGTCACCGTGGGCGCAGATGCCCGCATTGGCCCGTTCGCCCGCCTGCGCCCCGGTGCGGTGCTGGGGGCCGACGTGCACATCGGCAACTTTGTCGAAGTCAAGAATTCCACCCTGGGCACCGGTGCCAAGGCCAACCATTTGGCCTACCTGGGCGATGCCACCGTGGGCGCGCGCGTCAACTTTGGCGCGGGCAGCATCACCGCCAACTACGACGGGGTCAACAAGCACCGCACCGTGATTGGCGACGACGTGCACGTGGGCAGCAACTGCGTGCTGGTGGCCCCCATCACCCTGGGTGCGGGCGGCACGGTGGGTGGCGGCTCCACGCTGACCAAGGACACCCCCGAGGGTGTGCTCAGCGTGGCCCGTGGCCGCCAGGTGGCCATCACCAGCTGGAAGCGCGCCGTCAAAAAGGCCCAGCCTTGACCGATCTGGAGACCCGTCTGCAGCAGAGCGAGGCCCGCAATGCCGAATTGCAGGCCGAGCTGGAGCGCTTTGTGCGCAGCGTCTCGCACGACCTGCGCGCCCCCCTGCGCCATATCACCGCCTACGCCCCGCTGGTGCGCGAAATGCTGGCCGAGGGCGAAGACCCCAGCCCCTGCCTGGACACCCTGGAGCAGTCGGCCCGCAGCATGGCCCGCATGGTGGACGCGCTGCTGGAGCTGTCCCGCCTGTCGCGCATCCCGCTGCAGCTGACCACCGTGCCCATGGCCGCGCTGGTGGCCGAGGCGCAGCGCACGCTGGTGGCCGACACCGCCGGGCGCAGCATCGATTGGCAGCTGCCCGCCGACTGGCCCACGGTGCCGGGCGATGCCGCGCTGCTGCGCCAGGTGTGGGCGTACGCGCTGTCCAACGCCCTCAAGTTCACCCGGACCCGGACCCCGGCACAGATATCCCTGGGCTGGGAGCCTGCGCCAGACGGGGTGGCGTTTTGGGTGCGCGACAACGGCGTGGGCTTCAACCCCGCGGCCAGCGCCGGCATGTTCGACCTGTTCCAGCGCCTGCATGCCGCATCGGCGTTTGAAGGCGCGGGCATCGGCCTGGCCCTGGCGCGCCAGATCATCCAGCGCCATGGTGGCAGCATCAGCGCGCAGGGTGTGGTGGACGGGGGCTGCACGCTGCGGTTTACTTTACCGACGCGTTAGCTGGTGATAATGGTCGGCAAGGCCCTGTGGGGCCTCTTTCAACTACGAGATCTGACCATGAAACACAAACTTCTAGCGGTGGCACTGCTGTCCGTCGCGGCCTTGGTACATGCCGAGCCCACGCCGGCCAAAAAAGAACTGCTCAACAAGGTCATGCAGTTGCAGCAGCCGCTGATCGACGTCACTGCCCGCCAGTTGGCCGAACAGCCGATCGCCCAGCTCATGCAGCCCGTGGGCAACGCCATCCAGTTCCGGGTGCCACCGGAAAAGCGCGAAGCCTTGGGCAAGGAAATCCAGGCGGACATGAAGAAGTACATCGACGACGTGGGCCCGATGTTGCACGACCGCACCGCCAAGCTGGCACCTGCCGTCCTGGGTGCCCAGCTGGATGCCAAGTTCAGCGAAGAAGAGCTGCGCCAACTGATTGGCTTGCTGGAATCCCCGGTGTTGCGCAAGTTCTCGCAGATGGGCCCGGACATGCAAAAAGCGCTGGCTGAAAAAGTTGTCGCCGAAACCAAGGGCCAGATCGAGACCAAGCTGAAAGCGCTGGGCCAGACGGTGGACAAGCGCTTGAACGCCGCCGCCCCTCCGGCAGCCGGTGCTTCGGCCCCTGCTACAAAATAATCGACAAAATTTATTAGTCGAATCGGCTGCTCGTGCTTATGGGGTAAGCGCAAGCAGCTATCAATTTAAGCGAAAATTCTGGTAAATCAGGCCGTCGCCGTTTCCATCGCCACCGAGCCCGCATACGCCAGCCCTGCGGCCACGCTGCCAAACCGGTCGCCTGCCACCATGCGGGCCTGCGGAAACAGCGCCTGCAGGGCGGCTTGCAGCGGTGCCAGGGCCGACGAGCCGCCGGTCAGATACACGGCATCGGGCCGCTCCACCCCGGCCAGCTCCACACACTCCTGCGCGCACTGCACCACCCGGGCCAACTGGGCCTGCAGCGCCTGGGCCAGACCCTCGGGCGTGAGCTGGGCGCTCAGGCCGCGGGCAATGCAGTCCAGGTTGATGGTGGATGCCGCACCAGACAGCGAGCAGGCGATCTTGGCCGTCTCCACATTCGCCAGGATATGGTGGCCCACCCGCTCCTGCAGCACCTGCAGCAGACGCTGGTGCAGGCTGCGGTCGGCGTAGGCATCGCGCAGGTCCGCCGCGTGCGCCAGGCTCTTGCGCGAATACGACTGGTGGATCAAATGCCAGGTGCTCAAATCAAAAAACACGCCCGACGGCACTTCGCGCCCGCTGGGTCCCACATGGCCCAGGCCCAGCAAGGGCATGGCGTGGCGCAGGTTCAGCAATTGGTCAAAGTCGGTGCCACCGATGTGCACGCCGGTGGTGGCCAGGATGTCGCCACTGCGGTCGCCTATGGCTTGCCGCCCTGGGCCGACGCGCACCACGGTGAAGTCCGAGGTGCCGCCACCAATGTCCACCACCAGCACGGTGGTGTCTTGCGTCACACGGCGCTCGAAGTCGAAGGCCGCGGCGATGGGTTCCAGCTGGAACTGCACCTCGTCAAAGCCCGCAGCGCGTGCCGCGTGCTCCAGTGTGGCCTGGGCCAGCGCGTCGCGCTCGGGGTTGTCATCCACAAAATGCACCGGGCGGCCCAGCATGGCGTGCTGCACCGCGTGGCCCAAGTGGGCTTCCGAGCGTTTTTTCAGCTCCTTGAAAAACATCCCCAGGATGTCGGTGAAGCTGACCAACTGGCCGTTGACCACGGTTTTTTCATCCATCAGGCCGCTGCCCAACAGGCTTTTGATGGAGCGCATCAGCCGCCCCTCGGTGCCCGCCAGGTAGGCCTGCATGGCGGCGCTGCCATAGCTGGTGTGCTGGTCTTCATGCGAGAAAAAGAGTGCGGTGGGCAGCGTGGGCTTGCCTGCGTCCAGTGCGATGGTGTCCAGGCTGCCGTCGGAGCGCACCAGTGCGGCTACGGTGTTCGAGGTGCCGAAATCAATACCGAGCATCATCCCTTGCGAGCTCCCAGCACCGATTGCAGAAACGCGCTGATGTCGGCCACCTCCTGGGGATGCACGCTGTGCGGCATCGGGTAGGTATGCCATTGCACGGGATAGCCCAGCGCCAGCAGGGCCTGGCGCGAGGCTTCGGCGCGGGCCACGGGTACTACCGGGTCGGCCGTGCCGTGGGCCATGAAGATGGGCGTTTTGAAGTTGGCCGGGTGCCGTTCGGCGGCCAGAGTGTCGGCCAGGGGCAGGTAGCCCGACAAGGCCATGATGCCCGCCAGCCGCGCGCTGTGGCGCAGCCCGGTGTGCAGGGCCATGGCGCAGCCTTGCGAGAAGCCCGCCAGCACGATGTGTTCGGGCGCAATGCCCCGGGCCACCTCATGCGCGACCAGCGCCTCAATGGCGCGGGCCGAGGCGTGGATGCCTGCCGGGTCTTCCTGGCGCACCAGGTCGGCGTTCTTGATGTCGTACCAGGCGGGCATCACATAGCCGTTGTTGATGCTGACCGGCATGGTCGGCGCATGGGGAAAGACAAAGCGGATGGCGGCACAGCCGTCCAGGTCCAGCTCCGGCACGATGGCCGCGAAGTCGTCACCGCTGGCCCCCAGGCCGTGTAACCAGATGACGGCAGCCGTGGGGTGGGGAGCGCTTTCGATTTCGATGCGTTGCAGTAAATTTGTCATGGTGGTACTAAGGGTTTACCGCAGTGTCGCAGTATCGGAAGGAACGTGATTCTAAGGAGGTCGCGCCAACCCGGGCAAAATCGCCCGCATGTCCATTCGCCGCGGTCCCCTGTTGCTATCGATATGCCTGCTTGCCTGTAGCGGGGGCTGGGCTGCGTCCGATGTGCCCGCCAGCAAAGACATGCAGATCGTGCAGCGCATCGACGACGTTCTGGTGGGCGTGGACGCGGTGTCGTTGGCCATCATCGACCGCCGCCATGTGGCGGGCAGCTACTTTTTGATCAACCTGCACCAGCCCAGCCCGGTGGCGGGTACGGCCGAGTTCGTGGCCGACTGCCAGGGCCCGCTGCGCCTGGCCACGCTGGCATCCAGCCTGCCCTCGGGTTCGATCAAGCCGGAAACACCGCTGTTACAGCGCCGTGCCACGGCCTTGGACATAGCCAGCCTCACGTTCAACCCCGTCCACATGCTGGACGGCAGCTGGATGGTGGCCGAGTTTGCCTGCCGCAGCAGCAGCCAGCCGGGCCGGGCCCGCCAGATTGCCCAGGAACTGCTGGAAAAAGGCGGCCCGCCGGACCTGCGGAGCCTGTGGTGCGACTTGCAGGCCGACGGCAGCACGCAGACCCGGCGCGGAGCCGAGGTGCGTTTCAGTGCCAGCGACGACGCGGTGGCGGTGCAGACGCAGTGGCTGAGTTCGGGCTTTGTGAGCGACACCGAGGTGGTGTTTGGCAGCGGTGCCCAATGGATCGTGGACCGCCAGCCCAGCCGTGCGCGGCTGTTGGGAGCGGGTGGGACGCTGCTGTTTACCGGGGCGTGCAGCAGCGTGCCGCCCCGTCCGTAATATTTAGACGGCTTTGGTTTTGCGGCGGCGGGCCACCAGGCCCATGCTGCCCAAGGCACCCAGCACCAGGGCCAGGCTGCCGGGCTCGGGTACTTTGTTCAGCACCAGGTAATCCTGGTACGAAGCGTTTTCATAGGCGCTGACCTGGTACCAGTTGTTGGCGCTGGCCAGGCCGTTGAGCCAACCCTGGGCCAGGGCCACGGTGCCGGTGGCGGCAGCGGTGATTTTGAAGTTGCCTGAAGTCAGGTCCAGCTGCAGGCGCGAAGCGGTGCGGGCGGTTTCGTTGACGATCTCCCACACCGCGATTTGCAAGGCCGCCGTTTCCTGGGCGGTAATGGAGGTGCTGCCGTTCCAGGCATCGAACGAGGTGAACAAACGGCCCAGGTCAGCGGCTTTTTCGGCACCGAAGTGGGTGATACCGTTGACCAGGGTGTAATTCTGGGCGGTGGACGAAGCGCTTTGGAAGATGTCCACGCAATAGGCCCGCAAAACGCTGGCAACACCACCGTCGTTCATGCCAAACAGCATTTCACCCGCACCGAAGGAGCCACTGGCGGCGGGCGAGGCATTGGTGAAACTGACCGACTGGGAGCCCTGGACGTAGTTTTGGAAGGTCAGGGCGGTGGCTTGGGCGGGGTTGGAGGCAGCCAGCCAACCTGCAGCGAATGCACCGGCGATGCGGCTGGCCATTTTGGTGCGGGGAAAAGCAGTTTTTTGCATAGCGTTCAAGGTCAAAGTAAGGGCGTAAACCCGATGACCTGGATGCTAGGGCTGGGCCTCCAAAGTGCTTGTGAACTTGTTCACTTGTATGCAAAAGACGGGCGAGTTTGTTAAGGGATGTAACGAATCCGTTAACTAATTCGCACGACCATTCGCATGTGTGGCGGGGTCATGCCAGCAGGGCCTGCGCAAATTCCCGCGCGTTGAAGGTTTCCAGATCTTCCAGCTGCTCGCCCACGCCGATGAAGTACACCGGGATCGGCCGCTCCTGGGCAATCGCCGCCAGTACGCCGCCCTTGGCCGTGCCGTCCAGCTTGGTGACGATCAGGCCGGTGAGTTGGATGGCATCGTCAAAAATTTTCACCTGGCTCACTGCGTTCTGGCCAGTGTTGCCGTCGATCACCAGCAGTACCTCGTGCGGGGCTTGAGCGTCGGCTTTGTTGACCACGCGGCGGATCTTTTTCAGTTCTTCCATCAGGTGCAGCTGGGTCGGCAGGCGGCCTGCGGTGTCCACCAGCACCACGTCTTTGCCGCGCGCCTTGCCTGCGCTGACCGAGTCGAATGCCACCGAGGCCGGGTCGCCGCCCTCCTGGCTGACGATTTCCACCGTGTTGCGGTCGGCCCACACACTGAGTTGTTCGCGGGCCGCGGCGCGGAAGGTATCCGCTGCCGCTAGCAAAACACTAGCGCCTGATGCAGACAGGTGGCGCGTGAGCTTGCCAATCGACGTGGTTTTTCCAGCGCCGTTAACGCCGGTCACCATGATGACTGTGGGCGTGTACTGGCCGATCACCAGGGCTTTTTCCAGCGGGGCCAGCAGGGCGGTGATGGACTCGACCAGCAGCGCCTTGACGGCTTGCGGCTCGGTGGCCTTGGTGGCTTTGACGCGCTGCTTCAGGTCGGCCAGCAGAAACTGTGTGGCCTTCACACCGGTGTCGGCCATCAGCAGGGCTTCTTCCAGCTCCTCGTACAGCGCGTCGTCGATCTGCGTGCCGGTGAACACGGTGGCGATGCTGGAGCCGGTTTTGCGCAGGCCGTTCTTGAGCTTGTCCATCCAGCCCGCACGGGGGGCAGGGGGGGCTTCGGCCACTTCCACAGTGGCAGGTTTGGCCGCAAACGGGTTGCGCAACCAGCCAGCGGCGGGGGCGGGGGCCGTCGGCGCAGGGGCCGCGATTTCGGGGACAGGGGGTTTTTTCTTGAAAAAGCTGAACATTGGGTGGGTTCTTAGAATCAGCCATTCTATGAAACGCCAAATACTTCCGCTTTTAGCTCTATTCAGCGTCCTTGCCAACGCCCAAACCCGGCCCACCCAATGCGATCTGCCCAACGGCATAGCGGTCATCGTCCAGCCGGACCACCGCGCCCCCACCGCCGTGCAGATGCTGTGGGTGCGTGTGGGCTCCCTGGACGAGGTGGACGGCAGCTCCGGCGTGGCCCACATCCTGGAGCACATGCTGTTCAAGGGCACGCCCAGCCTGCCACCGGGCGAGTTCTCGCGCCGCGTGGCGGTCCTGGGCGGGCGGGAGAATGCCTTCACCGCCAAAGACAACACCGGCTACTACCAGCAAATCCCGGCGGGCCAGCTGGAAGCCGTCATGCGCCTGGAGTCTGATCGCTTTGCCCACAACCAGTGGTCGGATGATGAATTCAAGCGCGAGCTGGAAGTGGTGAAGGAAGAGCGCCGCATGCGCACCGAGGACTCGCCCCGGGCTTTGATGAACGAGGCCCTGCTGGCTACCGTATTCGCCGCATCCCCCTACCGCCGTCCGGTGGTCGGCTGGATGAGCGACCTGGAGGCTATGACCCCGGAGGATGCCCGCGCCTTCTACCAGCGCTGGTACGTGCCGGGCAACGCCGCCGTGGTAGTGGCGGGCGATGTGGACCCGGCGCGGGTGTGCGCGCTGGCGCAAAAGTACTACGGCAGCATCCCGGCCCGCCCCGTGCCCGCACGCAAGCCCCGGCTGGAGCCCACGCAGGCGGGTACCAAGCGCCTGGACTTCAAAGCCCCGGCCGAGCAGGCGGTGGTCACCCTGGCTTTCAAGGTGCCCAGTTTGCAAGCCGACAGCGATGACGCGCTGGCCCTCACCGTGCTGGCCGCCGTGCTGGACGGCTACACCGGTGCCCGGCTGGAGCGCGCCCTGACGCAAGACCACGGCCAGGCCGGTGGCCCGGTGGCCGACAGCGCGGGGGCCTACAACGGCCTGTCCGGGCGCGGCCCGCAATTATTTGTGCTGGACGGCGTGCCCGCCGCAGGCCACAGCGCCGCGCAGGTCGAAGCTGCCTTGCGCGCCCAAATTGCCCTGGTGGCGCACAACGGCGTGACCGAGGCCGAGCTGAACCGCGTCAAAACCCAGTGGGTCTCTAGTGCCGTGTACAAGCTGGATTCGGTGATGAACCAGGCCCGCGAGCTGGGCAGCAACTGGGTGCAAGGCCTGCCGCTGGACGCGAATGACCGCCTGATCGCCCGGCTGCGTGGCATCAGCGCCGCCCAGGTGCAGGCCGTGGCGGCGAAGTACTTTGGCGACGACCAGCTCACCGTAGCCACGCTGCTGCCCCAGCCGCTGGACCCGAACCGCCAGAAACCCCGTGCCATTCCCCAGGGAGAGCTGCGTTGATGCTTACTATCAAAAAAATAGCTGCCCGTGCTTGCCTGGTCAGCACAGGCGGCTTGTTTTATTTAAATTTTGCGTGGGCGGGTATTCCGATCCAGCACTGGACCCAGCCCAGCGGCGCGCAGGTCTACCTGGTGCCCAGCCCGGCCATCCCCATGCTGGACGTGCAGATCGACTTTGATGCAGGCAGCCGTCGCGACCCGGCTGCGCAGGCCGGGCTGGCCAGCCTGACCGCAGGCATGGCCTCGGAAGGCGTGCGGGCGGTGGGCAGTGCCCCGGCGCTGGACGAAAACGCCCTGGGCGAAGCCTGGGCCGACCTGGGCGCGTCGCTGGACAGCAGCGCCAGCAGCGACCGCTTCAGCTTCTCGCTGCGCACCCTGACCTACCCCGACCTGCTGGACAAGGCCACCGCCCTGGCCGCCCGCCAGATCGGCGAACCCGCCTTCAGCGACAGCCTGTGGCAGCGCGAACGCCAGCGCGTGGCGGCCCAGCTCAAGGAATCTGCTACCCGGCCCGCCACCGTGGCCGGGCGGGCGTTTGCCGCCGCCGTGTACGGCACGCACCCCTATGGCTACGAGCTGACTGCCGAGACACTGGCCCGCATCCAGACAGCCGACATGCGCGCCTTCTACGCCCGCAGCATCCTGCCCTGCCGCGCCACCGTTAGCCTGGTGGGCGCGGTGGACCGGGCCCAGGCCGATGCGCTGGTGACCCGGCTGCTGGCGCGCTTGCCCCCTACCGGCTGCACGCCCTTGCCCGCGGTGCCCGATGTGCAGCCTCTTACCCAGGCCAGCGACCAGCACATCCCCTTCGATGCCGCCCAGGCCCAGGTGCTGATCGGCCAGGTCGGCTATACGCGCAGCGACCCGGCGTTTTTTGCCCTGCTGGTGGGCAACCACATCCTGGGCGGCGGCGGTTTTGGCTCGCGCCTGACCACCGAGGTGCGCGAAAAGCGCGGTTTGAGCTACAGCGTTTACAGCAGCTTTGCGCCCGCCCTGCACGCCGGGGCCTTCACCATCGGCCTGCAGACCCGGCCTGACCAGGCCAAGCAGGCCATCCAGGTGGCCCAGGAAGTGTTGAAGCGCTTCGTGGCTGACGGCCCCACCGCCGCCGAACTGCAGGCCGCCAAGGACAATTTGCAAGGCGGATTTGCGCTGCGCATCGACAGCAACCGCAAACTGCTCGACAACGTGGCTAACATCGCGTGGAACCATCTGCCGCTGGACTACCTGGACCACTGGACCGCACAGATCGAGCGCGTCACGCAAGCCGACATCCGAACGGCTTTTGCCCGTATCCTGCAACCCGAAAAAATGGCCACTGTGGTGGTCGGAGAAAAACCATGAGCACGTTGCAACGTCCCCCCAAAAAAGCCGTCAAAAAGACCAAACCCCGCCCGTCCGACCCGCATCCGGTGGGTGGCAAGCCCGGCGAGATCCGCATCATCGGCGGCGCATGGAAGCGCACCCGCCTCACCGTGGCCAGCAAGCCCGGTCTGCGCCCCACGCCCGACCGGGTGCGCGAAACCCTGTTCAACTGGCTGGGCCAGGACTTGACCGGTTGGCGCTGCGTGGACGTGTTTGCGGGCACCGGCGTGCTGGGCTTCGAGGCCGCATCGCGCGGGGCCGCCACCGTGCACCTGTTCGAGCAAGACCCGGCCCTGGTGGCCCAGCTCAAGACCACGCAAACCAAGTTGCAAGCCACGGCCACCCAGGTGCAGCGCGGCGATGGCGTGGCAGCGCTGCGGCAGCTGGCGGCGGGCAGCCTGGACCTGGTGTTTCTGGACCCACCGTTTGAATCCGGTCTGTATGAACCCTCGATGGGGGCCGCCGCCAAGGCGGTGCAGGCCAACGGCTTTGTGTATATGGAAGCGCCCGCCAAGTGGACCGACGAGCTGCTGGCTCCATTGGGCCTGCGCGTACACCGCTACCTGAAGGCGGGCGCGGTCCACGCCCATTTGCTGCAACTGCTGACCGCAGCCGAAATGCCATGAATCCGCCAGTCATAGCGGTCTACCCCGGCACCTTCGACCCCATGACCCTGGGCCACGAGGATGTGGTGCGCCGCGCCACGCAGCTGTTCGACCAGGTCATCGTGGCCGTGGCTGCCGGGCACCATAAAAAGACGCTGTTCAGCCTGGAGCAGCGGCTGGAGATGGTGCGCGAATCCGTCAAGCCGTATGGCACGGTGCAGGTGGAAAGCTTCAGCGGCCTGCTGCGCGACTTCGTAGTGGCCAAGGGCGGCAAGGCCATGGTGCGCGGCCTGCGCGCGGTAACCGATTTCGACTACGAATTCCAGCTGGCCGGCATGAACCGCACCCTGATGCCGGACGTGGAAACCGTGTTCCTCACGCCCAGCGACGGCTTCCAGTTTGTCTCCAGCACCTTTGTGCGCGAGATCGCCCTGCTGGGCGGCGAGGTGCACAAGTTCGTCTCGCCGTTTGTGCTGGAAAAGCTGGCCGAGAAGGTGCGTGAGCGGGCCTGAGCATTTAAGAGAAATCGGCCTCCCGTGCTCATTCCGTCAGCATGGATAGCTATTTAAAATATAGCGTTACAGTTTCAGGCGCCCCAGCCAGTCCAGCAGCAGCGCGTTGACTTCTTCGGGCTGCTCCATGGTCAGCATATGGCCGCAGCGGGGCAGCAGGTGCAGTTCTGCACCGGGCACCAGGCTGGCGATTTCTTCCGAGAGTTTGGCCGGGGTCATCAGGTCCTTGTCGCCGCACAGCACCAGGGTCGGGCAGCGCACGGCGGCCAGGTGCAGGCGCGCGTCGGGCCGGTCGGCCAGGGCGCGGTTTTGCTGCACCCACAGGGCGGGCGGCGTGCGCAGCACCATGTTTTTGTAACGCTGCAGGTCGCTTTTGTCGCTGGGGTGGGTGCTTGAGAACGCCATGGCGGCGGTGGCGCGCACAAATTCGGCCAGGCGGCCCGCTTCGACCATCCGGATGGCGGTTTCGCGCTGCGCGCGGTGGTGCGGCAGCTCGGGCCGGGCGCTGCTGCCCAGCAGGGCCAGGGCGCGGACGCGCGCGGGGGCCTGGCGCACGGCCTCCATGGCAATGATGCCGCCCATGGAGGCACCGCACAGCACCAGCTCGCCAGGGTGCTGGTGCAGCACGGCCTGGGCCATATCCTCGATGCGAGGGTGGTGGGCGAGCACGTCGGCCACCGTGGCGCGCCAGGCAGGGGGCACGGCGGCAAGCTGGTCCTGCCACATGTGGGCATCGGTGGCCAGGCCAGGAATAAATACGAGTTGGGGCATGTGGGGATCTTGCGCAGCGCAAATTGCGCCTATGCTGGCCATGTTTAAACCTCGGGAGAATACGCGATGAAGATTTTGTTGCCTTTGGATGGCTCTGAGGTGTCGCTGCAAGCCGTGCGGCAAGTGGTCCGTATGGTGCGCCAGGGCCTGCAGGCCGAAGTGGTGCTGGCCAATGTGCAAGAGCCCGCCCACCTGTACGAGATGGTGATGGCGGCCGACCCGGCGCTGATCGCCCGGGCCAGCGCCCAGGCCGGTACCAAGGCGCTGAAGGCGGGCGAGGCCCTGCTGCGGCACGCGGGCATCGCCTATGCCACCGAGGTGGCGGTGGGCGACCCGGCGCACACCCTGATCGACATCGTCGAGCGCTTTGGCTGCGACATGGTGGTGATGGGCGCGCGCGACAAGGGCAGCCTGCGCAGCGCGCTGCTGGGTTCGGTGTCGCACGAGGTGCTGCATGCCGCGCAGGTGCCGGTGATGCTGATCAAACCTGGCGAAGAACCCGAAGGGGAGGCTGTCGAATAAGGCTTCCAGATCCAGGCGGTTTCGCCCGGGTCTACGTGGTTCCCCATACATCGCATCTCCGTGGCATGGCTATGATCGGCCCCAATTCCACAGGAGATTTGATGAAAAAATTTGTTACGTTGCTGGCCCTCACCGCCATCGCCTTGGCCAGCCATGCCAACGACTACCCCACCAAACCCGTGAGCATCATCGTGCCGTTTACCGCAGGCGGCCCCACCGACCGCGTGGCCCGCGATCTGGCCGAAGCCATGCGCAAGCAGCTCGGCGGCGTGAGTGTGGTGGTGGACAACGTGGCGGGTGCGGGCAGCTCCATCGGCTCGGCCAAAGCGGCACGCGCCACGCCCGATGGCTACGTCTTGCTGTTGAACCACATCGGCATGGCCACCATGCCGGTGCTGGTGCGCAACCTGCCGTTCAAGGTGGAGAGCGACTTTGAATACCTGGGCCTGATCAACGAAGTGCCCATGACGCTGGTGACCAAGCCCAGCCTGCCCGCCAACAACTACAAAGAGTTGTCGGCCTGGCTGGTGCAAAACAAGGGCCGTGTCAACCTGGGCAATGCCGGCGTGGGCTCTGCCTCGCACCTGTGCGGCCTGCTGTTCCAGAATGCCGTGCAGATCGACATGACCACCGTGCCCTACAAAGGCACGGCACCTGCCATGACCGATCTGATTGGCGGCCAGATCGACCTGATGTGCGACCAGACCACCAACACCACCAGCCAGATCGAAGCCAAAAAGGTGAAAGCCCTGGCCGTCACCACGGCCAAGCGCCTGACCACGCCGTCTTTGAAAGACCTGCCTACCTTGCAAGAGTCGGGCTTGAAGGATTTTGAAGTCACCATCTGGCACGGCCTGTACGCCCCCAAAGGCACGCCAGCCGATGTGCTGGCCAAGCTGAACACGGCTTTGAAGGCCGCCTTGAAAGACCCCGACTTCATCAAGAAGCAGGAAGGCCTGGGCGCCGTGGTGGTGACCGACAAGCGCATGGAGCCCGCTGAACACAAGAAGTTTGTGCTGGCCGAAATCGCCAAATGGAGCCCGATCATCAAGGCTGCCAACGTCTACGCCGACTGATCCTTTTCCAAGGTGCCAAAAGCCGCCGCGTCGCAAGGCCCGGCGGCTTTTTTTAACTTACGTGCCCCAGGTCACTTCGGCGTTTTCTGTTTCGCAGCGGCGCAGCAGGTTGATGAAGGGCTTGGCGCGCTGGTGCAGCGATACGGTGTCCATCTCATGGGCCTTGGCCTCGGCGGTAGCGGCTTGGCGGGCGGCATCGTCCAGCACCACGGCGGCTTGCAGCGCGGTGATGGCCGCGGCCATTTCGCTGACCAGGATGATGCCTTGGGGCCCTGGGGTCTTGCCGATAATCTCCAGCACCTTGCGCCCATTGGCCTCCAGCAGGATGAGATCGCCGTCGACTTTGGATTTGAATTTGTACAGCATGGTTGTCCCCTTCAGAATGATGTCACTATTGTGCCCGCGCTGGCGTGTGCAGGCTGGCATGATGCGGCTTTCTTCGCCGATTCCACACAGGAGATTTTGAGTGACCGACATCCACATGCAGCGTGAACACACACTGGGCCTTCCCGCTGCCCGCAAGCTGGCCAACGACTGGCTGGAACAGGCCGAAACCCGGCTTGGCATGACCTGTGAATACACCGAAGGCGCTGCCAGCGACGAGATCAGTTTCCGCCGCGCAGGTGTCACCGGCACGGTGCAGATCACCGACGACCGCTTTGTGCTGGACGCGGAGCTGGGCTTTTTGTGGAGCGCGTTCAAGGACAAGATCGAAACCGAAGTCGCCCGCCGCATGGACAAAATGCTGACCCAGGTGACTTGATCCAACCGGCCACTGCGCGCAGTGCAGAATTTAAGCAAAAATAGCTTCTCACGCTTATAAAATAAGCGTGAGAAGCTATTTTTTATGTAGCATTTTGCGCGGCGTTTACTTTAATTTTCAAACACATCTGCATCGGCCAGCAGGCGGCCCACCGCATCTTTGGCGGACAGTTGGGGGGTGATGCCTGCGGGCCAGGCTATGCCGATGGCCGGGTCGTTCCAGGCGATGCAGCGCTCAAACGCCGGGGCGTAGTAGTCGGTGGTTTTGTACAGAAAGTCGGCAGACTCCGTCAGCACCACAAAGCCATGGGCAAAGCCGGGCGGTACCCACAGTTGGCGGTGGTTGTCTTCGCTCAGCTCCACGCCCACCCACTGGCCAAACGTGGCGGAGTGGCGGCGGATATCCACGGCCACATCAAACACGGCACCGCGCACGCAGCGCACCAGCTTGCCCTGCGGGCTTTGGATCTGGTAGTGCAGGCCGCGCAGCACGCCCTGGGCCGAGCGCGAATGGTTGTCTTGCACAAAGGCCACGTCCAGCCCCGTGGCCTGGGCGAAGGCATTGCCGTTGAAACTCTCAAAAAAGAAGCCGCGCGCGTCACCAAATACCTTGGGCTCCAGGATCAGCACGTCGGGGATGCGGGTGGGGGTGGTTTTCATTTGCGCAGTTCCTCCTTGAGCATGCGCATCAGGTACTGGCCGTAGCCGTTCTTGGCCAGCGGCTGGGCCAGGCGTTCCACCTGTTCGCTGGTGATGAAGCCATTGCGCCAGGCGATTTCTTCCGGGCAGGCGATTTTCAGGCCCTGGCGGCGCTCCAGCGTGGCGATGAACTGCCCGGCTTCGAGCAGGCTCTCGAAGGTGCCGGTGTCCAGCCAGGCATAGCCGCGCTGCATGATCTGCACGTCCAGGGTGCCCTGGTCCAGGTAGGCCTGGTTGACGGCAGTGATCTCCAGCTCGCCACGCGCGCTGGGTTGGACGGCCTTGGCAATGTCCACCACCTGGTTGTCGTAGAAGTACAGGCCGGTGACGGCGTAGCTGCTTTGCGGTACCGCTGGCTTTTCTTCGATGCTGCGGGCCTTGCCCTGGGCATCGAAGGCCACCACACCGTAGCGCTCGGGGTCGTGCACGTGGTAGGCGAACACCGAGGCCCCGGTGGCCTGGGCATCGGCCCGGCCCAGCAGGTGGGCAAAGTCGTGGCCGTAAAAAATGTTGTCGCCCAGCACCAGCGCGCTGGGGTGGTTGCCGATGAAGTCTTCGCCAATCAAGAATGCCTGCGCCAGGCCGTCGGGGCTGGCTTGTACGGCGTACTGCAGGTTCAGGCCCCACTGCGAGCCGTCGCCCAGCAACTGGGTGAAGCGGGGGGTGTCTTGCGGCGTGCTGATGATCAGAATGTCGCGGATACCGGCCAGCATCAGCGTGCTCAGCGGGTAGTAGATCATGGGCTTGTCGTACACCGGCAGCAGTTGCTTGCTGATGGCCAGGGTGGCGGGGTGCAGGCGGGTGCCTGAGCCGCCCGCCAGGATGATGCCTTTGCGCTGGGTCACGGTGGAGGCGGTGCGGGCCGTGGTCATGGTGTGAGTGTCTCGTTGAGCATGCGCGCCACCCCGACCTGCCAGTCGGGCAGGGTCAGGCCAAAGGCGGCTTGCAGTTTGTGGGTGTCCAGGCGGCTGTTGTAGGGCCGCTGGGCGATGGTGGGAAAGTCGGTGGCCGGGACGGTGGCTACGGCTTCGGGCCCAGCTTTGAGCGCCACACCGGCCTGTTGTGCGTGGGCCAGCACGTACTGCGCATAGCCGTGCCACGAGGTCTCGCCCGCTGCCGCCAGGTGGTAAATGCCAGCCACAGAGGGCGCAGCCATGGCGGCGCGCAGCGCGTGGGCGGTGACGTCGGCCAGTAGTTCGGCGCCCGTGGGGGCACCGAACTGGTCGTTGATCACCGTCAATGCGTCGCGCTCCTTGGCCAGGCGCAGCATGGTTTTGGCAAAGTTGCCGCCGCGTGCGGCGTAGACCCAGCTGGTGCGAAAAATCAGGTGTTTGGCACAGGTGGCCTGGATGCGCTGCTCTCCTTCCAGCTTGGTCCGGCCATACACGCTCAGCGGGCCGGTGGCGTCCGATTCCTGCCAGGGCTGGCTGCCGCTGCCGTCGAATACGTAGTCGGTCGAGTAGTGCACCAGCCAGGCGCCGAGTTTTTCTGCCTCGGTGGCCAGTACGCCGGGGGCCAGGGTGTTGAGGGTGCGGGCCAGCGCGGGCTCGCTCTCGGCCCGGTCCACGGCGGTGTGGGCTGCGGCATTGACGATGATGTCGGGCTGCAGGCGGCGCACGGTGTCTTGGATGCCGTCCAGATTGGACAGGTCACCGCAGTAGTGGGTGCTGTGGCGGTCCAGCGCGGTCAACGTGCCCAGGGGGGCCAGGCTGCGCTGCAGCTCCCAGCCGACCTGGCCATTCTTGCCTAACAGCAGAATCTTCAAGGGAGACCTCATGCGGCGCGGGCCGCGTAGTTGGTATCGACCCAGTCGCGGTAGGCACCGCTTTGGACCCGGGCCACCCATTCGGGGTTGTCCAGGTACCAGGCGATGGTTTTGGCGATGCCGGTGGCGAAGGTCTCAGTCGGTTTCCAGCCCAGCTCGCGCTCGATCTTGCTGGCATCGATGGCATAGCGGCGGTCGTGGCCGGGGCGGTCGGTGACGTAGGTGATTTGCGTGGTGTAGCTCTGGCCGTCGGCGCGTGGGCGCAGGGTGTCGAGCAGGCCGCAGACGGTGTGCACGATGTCCAGGTTCGGCATTTCGTTCCAGCCACCCACGTTGTAGGTTTCGCCCAAACGCCCGGCTTCCAGCACGCGGCGGATGGCGCTGCAGTGGTCTTTGACGTAGAGCCAGTCGCGGATCTGCTGGCCATCGCCATAGATCGGCAGGGGCTTGCCCGCCAGCGCGTTGACCACCATCAGCGGGATGAGTTTTTCCGGGAAATGGTAGGGGCCGTAGTTGTTGCTGCAGTTGGTGGTCAGCACCGGCAGGCCGTAGGTGTGGTGGTAGGCGCGCACCAGGTGGTCGCTGGCGGCCTTGCTGGCCGAGTAGGGGCTGTTGGGCTCGTATTGGTGGGTCTCGGTGAAGGCCGGGTCGGTGGCGGCCAGCGAGCCGTAGACCTCGTCGGTGGACACGTGTAAAAAGCGAAACCCTGCCTTGGCATCGCCTTGCAAACCGCCCCAGTAGGCGCGCACCGCTTCCAGCAACTGGAAGGTGCCCATCACATTGGTCTGGATGAAGGCTTCGGGGCTGTGGATGGAGCGGTCTACGTGCGACTCGGCCGCAAAATTGACCACGGCACGCGGCTGGTGCTGGGCCAGCAGGGCTGCCACCAGCGCGTGGTCGCCAATGTCGCCCTGGGCGAAGATGTGGCGGCTATCGGCTTGCAGGCTGGCCAGGTTCTCCAGATTGCCTGCGTAGGTGAGCTTGTCGAGGTTGACGACTGCCTCACCCGTTTGTGCCACCCAGTCCAACACAAAATTCGCGCCGATAAAACCCGCGCCGCCAGTCACCAAAATCATGATTTTCCTTGTAAAGCCAAGCGCTGCGGGCAGCGCACGTAGCGTTAAAGTTTAGCCCACCTGGGCGCACACTCTGGTTTGTTTAGAAGTGTGCATCTACACGCAACACTGGCTAGTGCGTACAGTTCAAAGACTAAATTCCCTTTAAAGAGACTGCCATGGATAAAAAATCCGACCCTTCCCAAGACGACACCTCCACCAACGCGTCGCCCAAACCCAGCGTCAAAGATTCCGCCCAGCAAATCTGGCTGGCGGGCCTGGGCGCTTTCGCCAAGGCGCAGGAAGAAGGCAGCAAGGTGTTTGAGGCCCTGGTGAAGGACGGCATCGGCATGCAGACCAAGTCGCAGGCCATGGCCGAGGAAAAGCTGGCCGAGGCCGCCAGCAAAATGACCAGCATGGCCCAGGGCATCACCGAACGGGCCACTGGCCAGTGGGACAAGCTGGAAAATATCTTTGAAGACCGCGTCGCCAAAGCCCTCAAAAAGCTGGGTGTGCCCTCGGCCCAGGACGTGGCGGTGCTGACGGCCCGGGTGGACGAACTCAGCAAACTGGTGCAAACCCTGGTGGCCCAGCAAGAACCCGCCGCCAAAGCCAAGCGCGCGACCAAACCCGACGCTTGAGCGTTGAAGGTCCTAAAGAAGGGTGCTGCGGCACCCTTTTTGGCGTGGGCCAGCCCTATCGCCATCCCTAATTCCGCAGCCCTGCCGCGTCGGTTAGAGTGGATGCTCAATTACGGGGAAGACATCCATGGCGAAAAAAGCGCCGCGCCGCACGGCCGAACGCATTCTGGAAGTGACGCTGGATCTGTTCAACCGGTTCGGCGAGCCCAACGTCTCCACCACCCTGATCTCGGCCGAGCTGTCCATCAGCCCCGGCAACCTGTACTACCACTATCCCGCCAAAGAAGAGCTCATCAACGCCCTGTTTGACCGCTACGAGCGCGGTCTGACCGGGCTGCTCAACGCCAGCGACGGCGTGCGCGACGTGGAAGATGCCTGGTTTTTCATGCACAGCCTGTTCGAGCTGATCTGGGAGCACCGGTTCTTGTACCGCGACCTGAACGACCTGCTGAGCAACAACCGGCACCTGGAAACCCATTTCCAGTCGGTGCTCAAGCACAAGACCCGCGCCATCCGTGCGCTGCTGGACGGCATGGCCCAGTCGGGTGCTTTGCAGATCGACAGCCGCGAAGCCGAGCCCACTGCCACCAGCATGGTGGTGGTGCTGACCTACTGGTTGAGCTTTGAATACGTGCGCGACCCGCGCCATGCGCTGGAGGGCGAAAGCGCCCAGATGGCGCTGCTGCGCGGTGCCCACCACGTGCTGAACTTGCTGCTGCCCTACCTGGAGCCGGGCCAGCGCCTGCATTTGCTGAACCTGGTATCCGCCTATTCCCAGCCTTCCCAACCCGCCGCCAACGCCGCGGGCTGACATTTCACTGTAAGCCAGCCCACGAGGAGACACACCATGTCCTTATGGACCGCCTTTCCCCACCCCGGGGCCTATGCGTTTGATGCGGCCAGCACCGCCCTGGGCTGGGCGCGCCTGCACCAGGGCGACTCCGAGCCCTTGCCGGCAGACGCGCCCTTGCTCGAAGCCTGGGCGCTGTTCCACAACGGCGAATTCCAGAAAGCCGCCGCCGCCGGGCTGGCCCTGGGCGGAGCCGGGCTGACCCTGGCCAACAAGGCCACCTGCATCTACGCTACCTACTTAGAGCCGTTTGAGCGCCTGCGCCTCGACCTGTTCCTGGAAGTGGCCGCCCGCGCCGAGGCCCAGGCCCAGGAAGACCCGCAAAACGCCAACGCCTGGTACTGGCACGCCTACGCCCTGAGCCGTTACAGCCAGGGCATCAGCGTGGCCAAGGCGCTTGCCCAGGGCCTGGGCGGCAAGGTCAAGGAATCGCTGGAGCGCACCATCCGCCTGGAACCCAAGCACGCCGGGGCCCACATCGCCCTGGGCGCGTTCCACGCCGAGGTGATCGACAAAGTGGGCGCGCTGATTGGCAGCATGACCTATGGCGTGCGCAAAGACGTGGGCCTGAAGCTCCTGCAAGAAGCCCTGAACCTCACCCCCGGTGCCGCCATCGCCATGGTCGAATACGCCAACGCCCTGCTGATGCTGGACGGCCAGCAGCGCCTGGCCGAAGCCACCCGCCTGTACGAGCAAGCCGCCACCGCCGCACCGCTGGATGCGATGGAGCACCTGGATGCGGACTTGGCGCGGGCGGAGCTGGATGGTTAGGCCATTGGCAGCGCGTTGCGCAAGAGCGTAGTGCTAGGTCTTGTAATGTTGCGATGCAAGACCTGACCCTGGACTCCCAGGACTCCTTGCTGTTGCCCGTGAAGTTTAAATAACATTGAAAAATTAACAGTAAAAGTTAAAATTTCAATAATGATAATCCGCGAAGCCGAACTCTTAGTCCAACAAACCCTCCAACACACACCCGCAGCCGTGTTGCTGGGGCCGCGCCAGGTAGGCAAGACAACCTTGGCCCGACGGCTTGCAAGCACCTGGCCGGGGGGGGCCGTTTACCTCGATCTGGAGCGCCCGTCCGATCGGTTGCGCCTGGATGATGCCGACAGCTACCTGCGCGGGCAGCAGGGCAAACTGGTTATCTTGGATGAGATTCACCGTGCGCCGGGTGTCTTTGAAGTGTTGCGCGGCATCATTGACGACAACCGCCAGGCTGGGCTGCGCAACGGGCAGTTTTTACTGCTAGGTTCGGCCTCTCTGGATTTGATGCGCCAGTCCAGCGAAACACTGGCCGGGCGGGTGGCCTATTTGGACATTACTCCGCTGAACATCGTGGAAACCCAGAACGCTGCGGTGGCGGATACCGATCTGTGGTTGCGCGGCGGCTTTCCTGACAGCCTGCTGCAGGCCGATGACCGCCTGAGTCTGGACTGGCGGCGCAACTTCATTCGCAGCTATCTGGAACGTGACGTGCCCATGTTTGCACCTCGCCTTCCTGCCGAAACCATTGGCCGCCTATGGACCATGTTGGCGCACAACCAAGGCGGCGTTTTGAACCAAGCCCGTATCGCCGCTGCGCTGGCCGTAGCCAACCCCACCATCGACCGTTACATTGATTTGCTGGTGGACTTGCAACTGGTGCGCCGCCTGCGCCCGTGGAGCGGCAACATGGGCAAGCGGCTGGTGAAGGCCCCCAAAGTCTATGTGCGTGACAGCGGCATCCTGCACGGCCTGCTAGAGATCGAAACGATGAACGACTTGCTGGGCCACCCGGTGTGCGGCCTCAGCTACGAGGGCTATTGCATCGACAACTTGGTCCAAGCCGCAGGCAAGCGCCGGGTGCCTTATTTCTACCGTACCCACGTAGGTGCTGAAATTGACTTGCTGCTTGAAAAAGGCGGGCAGCCCGACATCGCTATCGAAGTCAAACGCTCGATGGCCCCCAGTCCCGACAGGGGCTTCGCGGTGGCCTGTGACGACCTGAAAATAGAGCGCCGCTACGTGGTGTACCCCGGAACGGAGCGCATTCCCTTGCGCCATGGCGGCCAAGCGATAGGCCTGCACGAGCTGGCCGTCCTGCTGCGGCATGAGTGAAAAAGGCCAGGGTCTTGCAATAGCGCATTCGGCTACCACCAACGATCACTCTCCTTCAGGCGTAGACTCTTGTTTGCTATCTAAAATATAGCTACTTGCGCTTATTCCATAGGCGGTGAAGGCCTAAAAAGCATTCAGTTCGCAGTAGCCTTTCAGCACCGACGGCTGCCCGGAAGACACCCTACCCAACGGCAAGCCCCGACCGCGTTGATAGCAGCAAACCCTCAGCCCTGCACCACCACCTCGCCCCGCAGCGAGAACGACATCGCCTCGGTCACGCGCACATCGACCATCTGGCCGATCTGGCGCGGCTGGCCTTGGAAGTTGACCACGCGGTTGCACTCGGTGCGGCCCATCAGCTCCAGGCCTTCGGCGCTGGGGCGTTTGCTGGGGCCTTCGACCAGGATGCGCTGCACCGTGCCGACGCGGCGGGCGGCAATGGCGCGCACGCTGTCGTTGAGCACACCTTGCAGGTGCTGCAGGCGCGCCAGTTTGACGGCGTGCGGGGTGTCGTCGGCCAGGTTGGCGGCGGGGGTACCGGGGCGGGGGCTGAAGATGAAGCTGAAGCTGTTGTCGTATTCCACATCATGGATGAGTTTCATCATCTTCTGGAAGTCGTCTTCCGTCTCGCCGGGGAAGCCGACGATGAAGTCGCTGCTCATGGCCATGTCGGGGCGGATGGCGCGCAGCTTGCGCACCGTGCTCTTGTATTCCATGGCGGTGTAGCCGCGCTTCATGGCCATCAGGATGCGGTCGCTGCCGTGCTGTACCGGCAGGTGCAGGTGGCTCACCAGCTTGGGTAGCGTGGCGTAGGCCGCGATCAGGCGCGGGGTGAATTCGTTGGGGTGGCTGGTGGTGTAGCGGATGCGCTCGATGCCGGGGATGTCGGACACGTATTCCAGCAGCAGGGCGAAGTCGGCGATCTCTGCCGTGTCGCCCATAGTTCCGCGGTAGGCATTCACGTTTTGGCCCAGCAAGGTGACCTCTTTCACGCCCTGGTCGGCCAGCCCGGCCACTTCCACCAGCACGTCTTCAAACGGGCGCGAAACCTCTTCGCCCCGCGTATAGGGCACCACGCAGTAGCTACAGTATTTGGAGCAGCCTTCCATGATGCTGACGAAGGCCGATGCGCCCTCCACCCGCGCGGGAGGCAGGTGGTCGAACTTCTCGATCTCGGGGAAGCTGATGTCGACCTGCGGGCGGCTTTGCAGCAGGCGCTGGTTCAGCAGCTCGGGCAGGCGGTGCAGGGTTTGCGGGCCAAACACCACGTCCACATAGGGCGCGCGTTTGATGATGGCATCGCCTTCCTGGCTGGCCACGCAGCCGCCCACGCCGATCTGTACGCCCTTTTTCTTCAGGTGCTTGATGCGGCCCAGGTCGCTGAAGACCTTTTCTTGCGCTTTTTCGCGCACCGAGCAGGTGTTGAACAGGATCAGGTCGGCTTCGTCCACGTTCAGCGTGGCCTCGTAGCCCTGGGCGGCGTGCAGCACGTCGACCATCTTGCCCGAGTCGTACTCGTTCATTTGGCAGCCGAAGGTTTTGATAAATACTTTTTTAGACATGGAACAAACTCTCAGTGCAGGACAGCGCAGCGGGCCAGCCGCTGGCGCTCAATCGAAAAGGCCAAAGAAGCGCCAGGGCTTGGCGGCGGAGGGGCGTTTGATGGCGGCCTCGGCCTCGGTCAGCACCCAGACCTGGTGCACCGCGCCGCCGATCTCGCGGGTGTAATTGACGGCCAGCGCTGGCTGGCCCACCAGGCTGCCCGACAGCACCAGCATGTTGTTGCTACCGTAGATGCGGGCACCGGGCGAGAGCTGATCGGTCTTGCCGTCCAGCAGCACTTGCGGCGGCACGGTGACCTCCAGGGTGCCGCGCAGGGCGGTAGCCGGGAAGTTGCGCTCCTGGGCGTGCAGATTCAAGGAAAAAGTGGCTCCAGCGCTTATGGATAGGGCGAGAGCAGCTATATGAAATATAGCGTTTCGATGGGGAAGCAGGGTTGGCATACAGCGGTTCGTGGTAAACATCCAGAGGCTGGGTAAACGCTGATTTTAAGTCTACGGGCCTTTTACTTGGCCTGTGCCGCCTTTAGCTGCATCAGCAGCGCATGCAGCATCTCGGTGGACAGGCCGTGCACCACCAGCCGGTGCCCGGCGCGCAGCGTGCTCAGCGGCACCAGCGGGTGCTTGTTGTTGAGCAAAATCAGGTGCTCGGGCGCGTTCAGGATGGTGGCGGTGTAGATGCCTATGGTTTCGTCCAGTTGCAGCGAATTGGCGGCGCGCCAGAAGTCGTTGTCGGTCAAAAACAGCTGGTAGATGGGCGTGAAGCACTCGATGGCGGTTTGCAGGTCCACCTTGTTCCAGCGGCCATGGGGGAACTGCTCCACGGTCAAGGGCGGCTCCACCACCATGCTGAAGTCGGGCTTTTCTACAAACTGCAGGCGCTGCCCGGCATCGCGCAGGGTCTGGTTCAGGCGGATGACAAAGTTGAACAGGTTCAGGTCGTGCTTGAGGAAGGTCTCGTCCTTCAGGTCGTCCAGCGTCAGGGGTTGCAGCGGGTGGGTGGCGACGGGCGTGGGGGCGTTTTTGGCGATGAATTCCAGAATCTGCCCGCCCATGTGGAAGTGGCGCATCACCAGCCAGTTGGCCTCGGGCGAAACCAGGCGCTTGAGCCCCTCGGCCAGCAGTTGGTGCAGCAGCTTCGATGCCGCCCAGCCCCGGGGCATGCAGGCTTTGACCACCTGGATCAGCACGATGCAGGTGCGCGCCAGGGGCCGTACGAAGGGCAGCAGGAATTGGCGCGATGCCGAGCTGGAGTCCTCCAGCCAGGCCTGCTTCACATGGTCGGGCAGGGGCGTGCTTTGGTCCAGGTACAGCGCCAGCCAGGGGCTGGGGTCGGAGGGGTCGTGGTCGCGGGCGAGTAAATCGGGGAGACGTTTCATGGCTTTGCGATGTGTTCAAACTGCATCAGGTACAGCTGGGCCGTGTGGCGGGCGGTTTGCAGGATGGCATCTGCTGCGCGCGGGTCGAGCCCCAAGGTGATTTCCACCGCCGCGAGCCATCGGGCCAGGTGGTTTTCGTCATTGGCTCCGTGGTATTCCAGAAAGCGGAACGCGCTGGGCGGCAGCTTGACCTGCTGGCGCAGCAGCGGCAACAGGGCGGGCACGATGCGCTGGCCCGTGCCCTCGATGATGTAGATGGCACCCAGCAAGCCCAGCGGATTCTCGGTAGCGGCCAGGGCATGCAGGTAGCTGTTCAGCGCCTCGCCGCCGGGGTTGCGGTGCAGGTCGTCCAGCGCCAATGTGCCGCCCGCCGCCTGGTAGTCGCTGTAGAGAATGTGGAAGTCGTCCTGCTCGTCGCTGGCATGGGTTTCGATCAGCGCGCCCAGCTCGGCAAACGGGCCGGTGAGTGCGGCCACGGCTTTGCGCATCCACTGGCTGCCCTGGCGCACCTGGGGCACCCATTGCGCCGTCCAGTTTTGGTAGTCGGTCACGCCAAACTGCCCGGCCACCAGCTTGTGGATGACCGGGCTGCGCCACACGTCCGAGCGGTAGCCGTGCCAGATGCTGGCCAGGGCGGTGAGCAGCGGCTGCAGCGTGGGCGGGGCTTTTTGGGGGTCGTGCGGGGCGAGGATGGTGGGGACCGTTTGAACCACCGGTGCTGGCGTTGCGGGGCTGACTGGCGCATCCACCGCCTCCACTTCCAGCAGCATGTAGGCGGCGCTGATGCGGCCCGATTCGGGGATGAAGCACAGGATTTTTTCGCCCGGCTTCAAGGTGCGGGTGGCGATGAACTCGGCCAGCATGATGAAGATGGACGCGGCCCCGGTGTTGCCGCGGGTGCGCAGGTTGTTGTACCAGCGCTCGGGCGGAATCGTCAACCCGGCCTTGGCCAGCAGGTCGGCCACCACGGGCATGAACTTTTCCGACGAGTAGTGGCACAGAAAATGGTCGATCTCGCTGGACTGCACCCAGCCCGCATCCACCAGCTTCACGTACTCGTGGATGCACACGTCGAACAAGTGCGGCAGCAGGCGGATGTCCTGGCGCAGCGACAAGGCCCCGGCGGCCTCGGCCTCGCTGGCGCTGGGGTAGTCGAGGAAGGAGGTGCTGCGGTCTTCGCTCAGGCCCAGCTGCATGCACACCGGGTAGTCGCCCGCAAAGCTTTGCTGGTGCACCCAGTTGAGCTTGAGGCGCACCTTGGCGCGACCCGTGGGCGTGTGCAGGCCCTGCGTACTGTTACCGAGCAGCAGCGCGCCTGCGCCGTCCGACAGCATCCAGCGCAAGAAATGCGCATCGAAGTCGCTCTGGTAATCGCGCGGGCCAAAGCGGCTGCGCTTGAACATGCGCGAGGGCATCTCGGCCGCCACGGCCAGCGCCTTCTGGTGCGCGCCCAGCTCGATGCCTTGGGCGGCGTGCAGGATGGCGGTGACCCCCGCAGCGCACACGCCCTGGCTGGACAGCGTGCCCATGGGCGGCGCGCCCATCTCGCCCTGCACCATGTTGGCAAAGCCGGGCATCAGCGCGTCGCCACCTGACGAACCCACGCTAAGCAGCGACACGTCGGCGATGTTTGCCCCAGCCTGGCCCAGGCAATCGCGCACGGCAGCGGCGGCCATTTGGGCGTGGGATATGGTCGTGCGGCCTTCGGTGTCTATCGCGTAGTGGCGCTGCTGGATGCCGTTCTCGGCCAGGATGCGCGCCTTGATGCGGTTGGAGATGCGGTTCAGCGGGGCGATGTAGGCATCCATCTCGGCATTGGCGATGGGTGCGCCGGGCAGAAAGGAGCCTGCGGATTCGATGTAAACGTGGTTAAAGCGGGTGGGCATCAGGTGATCTTGTGGGATGGCATGAGCGGCCGACTGCGGTAACGCGGCAGCAGCAAGCCCAGTACAAAGGTGCTGAACATGTAGGGCAGCAGTCCGCCACAGTTCAGACGCGGGTGGACCCGGTGGCGCGTTATAGCGTGCAAAGCGGGCAGGGTAGACCAGTGCGCCCGGCCCTGCTGGTGGTGGGCGGTGTGCAGGCCGATGTTGAACAGCAGCGGGTTCAGCGCGCCCTCGAAGTTGCGGGCGAAATCGGTTCGGGAATGGCCATCGGCATGCGCGTGCTGCAGGTAGTTGGTGGCCAGCAGCCAGTGCAGGCCGTGCAGTTGCGGCAGCAGCACCAGCAGCAGCCACTTCTGCCAGTCCAGCAGCGCCAGCCCCAGCCACAAGCCAGCCACCAGCAGATACTGCAGCAGGCAGTAGCGAAAAGCCCCCGGCGCGCGCCGCCGCAGCCGCAGTAGCCAGTGCCCAAACAGCGGGTACAGCGCCCAGGTGGCCTGCAGGGGATGCAGCAGATAGCCCGCCAGGTGGTTGTGGTCGCCGCCGAAGCGGTAGGTGCGTGCCGCATCTAGCGGGCCGTGGTGGTAGCGGTGGTGGTTGGCGTTGTGGGTGGCGTAGAACACAAAACCGGGGTGGCCTTGCAGCAGGGTCAGCCATAGATCGGTGGCGCGGTTCAGGCCCCGGCTGCGCCACATCTTCAGGTGCGCGTGGTTGTGGTGTACCACGCTGATGCCCAGGGTCAAAAACAGCATCGGCAGGTAAAGCCACCAATGCATGCCATGGCGCCATTGCCACACCACCAGCGCGGGCAGGGCCAGCAGATACAGCAGCGACTGCCAGTCACGGGGGTGGCGCAGCATGCTTGTTCTTGTGCTTCTGGGCAAGGTGGCGGGCGATAGGGGCCTGGGCAGCGTCGGGCGGCAGGGCGGTGCCACACAGCCGGTCCATGAACGGAAACATGAAACCAAAATTGCCCTGGTAGCAGGCGTGGTGCAGGTGGTGGCGGCGGGCCCCGTTGAGCCACCAGCGGTCGCGGTCGGCATCGGGCAAAAAGTCGTAATTGGAGTGGCCGATGTTGTTGAAGACGATGCTGAACACCGGCACCGACAGCAGCGACCACACATTGAAGTCATGCACCAGCATAGGTAGCAGGATCACATTGCCCAGCATCATGGCCTCCACCGGGTGAAAGCAGTAGCTGGACCAGGGCGTGACCACCACCGAGCGGTGGTGCACCAGGTGAAATTGGCGCAGCCAGGGCCGGTGCAGCAGCCAGTGGTTGGCATAGAAGTGCACCTCGTTCCACACCACCAGCAGGCCAATTTCCAATGCGATCTGCCAGCCGCTGGCATCGGTGGCCAGGCGGGCCCAGCCCAGTTGCAAAAAGCCCCAGGGCACCACGCTGCCCACGCCAAAAAGCAGGATGGCGATGGCCGATTGGCGCAGTTCGCGGGCGGTTTGGCCAGCGCTGGTGGGGCGGGGGTCCAGCGGGCCGCCATGGCCCCAGCGGGGCATGAGGTGGCGGACGATGAACCGGTTCATTGTCCCCGTGCCCAGGTACAGCAGGCCGAAAAAACCGCAGCCCCACAGCATGATCTGGGCCCAGCTCAGGTGAAGAATGGTGTCGCGCATCGATGGTAGGCAAAAGGACAGACCCGTGTGGTGCTCAGTTTACTGTAGCACTCCAGTCAGGTACAGCCTGCGGTGGCTTTGGCTTGCAAATTGCTAGTGTCACGGAATGGTCGCAAAGTGGTCATATATCGCCACTACGATTGCGCAAGCAAAGGGCTGGCAGTAGTATGCAATCGGGGAGTTTCAGGCATTTTCTATGCCTTCACGCCGCCAGTCCAGGCTGGGTGTCTGACAACGTATGCTGTTGTGTAAACGTTCGCAGAGCCCTGATCTTTCATGTGTCGAATGTGTCTTCATCGGATAACGAAAAGGAAGTGATATGCCTCGTCAAATGTTCAGAGTTCTAGCCGTCACCGCAGCGGTTTCCGCGGCCCTGGGGGGCGTGCAAAGCGCTTCGGCCCAGTCGGCCCAACTGGTTGCAGCCGCCAAGGCCGAGGGCGAGCTGACCGTCATCGCCCTGGCACGCTCCTGGTGTGGCTATGGCAAATTAATCGACGCCTTCAAGGCCAAATACGGCATCAAGGTCAACGAACTGAACCCCGATGCGGGCTCCGGTGACGAGCTGGAAGCCATCAAGGCCAATAAAGACAACAAGGGCCCGCAAGCGCCCGACGTGATCGACGTGGGTCTGTCCTTCGGCCCCCAGGCCAAGGCGGCAGGTTTGCTGCAGCCTTACAAGGTGGCCAACTGGGCCACTATTCCTGATTCAACCAAGGACGCGCAAGGCTACTGGTACGGTGATTACTACGGCGTGCTGGCTTTCGAAGTCAACACCGACCTGATCAGCAAGGTGCCTGCCGACTGGAGCGATCTGCTCAAGTCCGACTACAAGAATTCCGTGGCCCTGGCGGGCGACCCCCGCTCGGCCAACCAGGCCATCCAGGGCGTGTACGCCGCA
The DNA here is from genome assembly GCA_027923965.1 of Comamonadaceae bacterium OS-1. Classification (NCBI taxonomy): domain Bacteria; kingdom Pseudomonadati; phylum Pseudomonadota; class Betaproteobacteria; order Burkholderiales; family Comamonadaceae; species Comamonadaceae bacterium OS-1. The sequence goes on along the minus strand of AP026969.1, from coordinate 3,631,547 downwards.
GGTGTGGCCATGGGCGGCAAGGATGCGGCTTCTGCCAGCGCTGCCGGTTTGAAGTTTTTCGCCGACATGAACAAGGCCGGTAACTTTGTACCCGTGACCGGCAAGGCCGCGTCGCTGGCCCAGGGCACCACGCCCATCGTGATCCGCTGGGATTACAACGCCCTGGCCGACCGCGACGCACTCAAGGGCAACCCCAAGGTCGCTGTCGTCGTGCCCAAGACCGGTGTGGTCGCCGGCGTGTACGTGCAGGGCATCAGCGCCTACGCACCACACCCGAACGCGGCAAAGCTGTGGATGGAATTCCTGTACTCGGACGAAGGCCAGATTGGCTGGCTGGACGGCTACTGCCACCCCATCCGTTTCACCGACCTGGTGGCCAAGAACAAGCTGCCCAAAGCCATGCTCGACAAGCTGCCCCCCGCAGCTGGCTACGCCAAGGCCGTATTTCCCACCCTGGAAGACCAAAACGCCTCCAAAGACATCATCACCAAGCAGTGGGGTGTGGTGGGCGCTGACGTAGCGAAGTAAGCACCGCGTTAGGTTAGTGACCTCGCTGGCATGGTTCTCACGGGCCATGCCAGTATTGTTTTAGGGATAGTTCGCACAAAGGCGCAGCACCACGTGGCACATACTTTGAATTCCGGGGGGGGCTTGGCTCCGGCCACATACGCCCAGCCCAGTCCACCGTGGCACTGGCTTGGCGTGCTGCCATTCCTGCTGTTTGCTGCGCTGTTTTTGATTTTGCCCACGGCCTACCTGATGGTCGGGGCGTTCCAGGACGAAGCCGGGCATTTCACCCTGGCCAACATTTTTGGCCTGTGGACCGACAGCGTCATCCAGGCCTACTGGATCAGCTTTCGCATCAGCGCCGCATCGGCCCTGGGTGGCGGCATCATTGGATTTCTTTTGGCCTGGGCAGCAGTGCAGGGCAAGCTGCCAGGGTGGATCAAGCCCACTTTGATGACCTTTTCGGGCGTGGCCTCCAACTTTGCGGGCGTGCCCCTGGCCTTTGCCTTTTTGGCCACGCTGGGACGGGTGGGCCTGGTCACGGCGCTGATGCGCAAGTACCTGGGCTTTGACCTGTACTCCACCGGCTTCAGCATCCTCAGCTTCACCGGGCTGACGCTGACCTATTTGTATTTTCAAATCCCGCTGATGGTGTTGATCGTCTCGCCCGCACTGGAGGGCCTCAAGCGCGAATGGCGCGAGGCCTGCGACTGCCTGGGCGGCTCGGCCTACCACTACTGGCGCTACATCGCACTACCCGTGCTGTGGCCCAGCATCATGGGCGCGATGCTGTTGCTGTTTGCCAATGCCTTTGGCGCGGTGGCCACGGCCTACGCGCTGACCGGCAGCTCGCTCAATATCGTGCCTATCCTGCTGTACGCGCAGATCCGCGGCGACGTGCTGCACAACCCCAACCTGGGCTACGCGCTGGCCCTGGGCATGGTGGTGATTACCGGTGTTTCCAACGCAGGCTACATCTGGCTGCGCAGCAAATCAGAAAAGGGGCGCACATGAGTTCAACCTCCCAGTCTCCTTCCAGGTTGGGTGCCTGGATCGCCATTTGCGTCGGTAGCAGCTACTTTCTGATTCCGCTCATCGCCACCTTCGAGTTCAGCATGCGCATGCTGCGCGGCGAGTACAGCTTCGAAGCCTACCGGGTGGTGTTTTCCGACCCGCTTTTCCAGGCCACGTTTGGCTACTCGATCATGATGGCCGTCATTACCATCGTGGTGGGTGTGCTGCTGGTGGTGCCCACGGCCTATTGGGTGCAGTTGCGCCTGCCCAAGCTGCGCCCGCTGGTGGAGTTCATCACCTTGCTGCCGTTGGTGATTCCGGCCATCGTCATCGTGTTTGGCTACCTGCGCATTTTTGGCAGCAACTCGTGGATTCCGCTGACCGGCAACGAGCGGGCGACCGACTTTTTGCTGGTGTGCAGCTACGTGACCTTGTCGCTGCCCTACATGTACCGCTCCATCGACACCGGCCTGCGCACCATCGATGTGCGCACCCTGACCGAGGCCGCCGAGGTGCTGGGGGCGGGCACCTTCACTATTCTGTTCAAGGTGATCTTTCCGAACCTGCGCTCGGCCATTTTGTCGGGCGCCTTCCTGACCTTTGCGGTGGTGATTGGCGAGTTCACCATGGCCAGCCTGCTGAGCCGCCCGGCGTTTGGTCCCTACCTGCAATTGGTGGGTGCCAACAAGGCGTACGAGCCGTCGGCGCTGGCCATCATGGCTTTCATGATCACCTGGGCTTCCATGGGCTTGATCCAGGTTTTCGGGCGCAATGCCAAGAACGCTGTCAAACAATAATTTTTCAGAAAAACACCCGCACATGGCTTTCCTCGAAATCTCCCATCTGAAAAAGACCTTTGGCACCCAAACCGCCGTACACGACTTCACCATGGACATCGCCAAAGGCGAGTTCATCACCTTCCTCGGCCCCTCCGGCTGCGGCAAGACCACCATTTTGCGCATGCTGGCCGGGTTTGAAGGCCCGTCGGGCGGCAGCATCAAGTTTGACGGCAAGGACGTCACCCACACGCCCACCAGCCAGCGCAACATCGGCATGGTGTTCCAGTCGTACGCGCTGTTCCCCAATATGACGGTGGCCGAGAACATCGGTTTTGGCCTGAAGGTCGCCAAGATGCCGCAGGAGCAAATCCACGTGCGCGTGACCGAGATGCTCAAGCTCATCGGCCTGGCCGCGCTGGGTGCGCGCTACCCCTGGCAGTTGTCGGGCGGCCAGCAGCAACGGGTGGCCCTGGCGCGTGCGCTGGCGGGCAAGCCGCAGGTGCTGCTGCTGGACGAGCCCCTGTCGGCGCTAGATGCCAAGATCCGCGTCTCGCTGCGCGAAGAAATCCGCGCCGTGCAGCGCGAGCTGGGCATCACCTCGGTGTTTGTGACCCACGACCAGGAAGAGGCACTGTCCATTTCCGACCGCATCGTGGTGCTCAGCGAAGGCCGGGTCGAGCAGATCGGCACGCCCAGCGAGGTCTACAACTTCCCACGCACCCGTTTCGTGGCCTCGTTTGTGGGCACGCTGAACCTGCTTTCGGGTACGGTGGTAGACCCGGCCTCGGGCCAGATTTCGGTGGCCGGGCAGCCCTTGGTCACCGCCACCAAGATGCCGGGGGCCGTGGCGGGGCAAACCCGTGCGCTGGCCATCCGGCCCGAAGCTATTTCCCTGGAGCAGCCTGTACCGGGCCGCAATGCCCTGCGGGCGACGGTGGAAGACGTGAACTTCCTGGGCGCGGTGGTGCGCATCCGGGCGCGGGTAGACAGCTTTGTGCTCTCGCTCGACATCTTCAACGACCCGCACCGTGCCTTGCCGCAGCGCGGCGAGAACGTGAGCCTGGGGTTTTCGTTTGACAACCTGTTGGTACTGGAAGAGACGGTCTGAGCCATGGCATCTGCACTGACACCCGGCTGGTCCGCCGCCAACCGCCAAGCCCTGCAACACCTGCTGGACTCCCTGGGCCAGCACAGCCCCGGCTACGACCCGGCGCGCAAGCCCTATGCGGTGTTCGACTGGGATAACACCTGCATCATGAACGACACCGAAGAGGCCTTGCTGCTCTACCAGGCCGAGAACCTGCAGTTCAAGCTGACCCCGGCCGAGTTTGCCGAGGTGCTGCGCCAGGGCGTACCCGAGGGCGTGTTCCACGCCGACTATGCCAACCTGGACGGCCAGCCCGTGTCCATGCGCGACCTGGCCGCCGACATCGACGAGGCCTACGCCTGGCTGTATGCCCACTGCGACACCTTGGGCGGCAGCCAGCCGCTGGCCAGCATCCGCCAGACCGAGCACTTCAAAAACTTCCGCGCCAAGTTCTACTTTCTGTACGGTGCGCTGTGCGACACCTACCCCATGGAAGTGGGCTACAAGTGGATCATCTACTTCTACAAGAACTTTACCCCGGCCGAATTCCAGGCCATGGTGGCCGCCTGCGTGGCCCAGAACCTGGGCGAGGCCCTGGTGCAAGCGCCCATCCACAGCAGCGCCGAGCTGCCGGGCCGGGCGGGCCGCGTGGCGCCGGTGCACTTCTACGGCATGCGCGTCGATGCCGACATGGTGGCGCTGATGGGGGCTTTGCGCGCCCACGGCTTTGACGTGCACGTGTCTACCGCGTCCATGGACGACGTGGTGCGCGTATTTGCCAACCACCCCGGCTACGGCTACGGCGTGCCGCCCGAGAACGTACTGGGCTTGAAGCTGGACATCCAGGACGGCAAATACACCAACGTGTACCGCGCCGACTGGCATTTCAACTGGGGCCCGGGCAAAACCATTGGCATCGAAAAGCATTTCATCGCCACCAAAGGCTACGGCCCGGCCCTGGTGTGTGGCGACAGCGATGGCGATGCCTGGATGATGAAAGACTTTGCCGACACCCGCTTGGGCGTGATCATCAACCGCCTGCACAAAGGCCAGATCGGTGCCAACAGCCAGCAGGCGGTGGCCACGCTAGGCCAGCCGCACGCACGCTTTGTGCTGCAGGGCCGCGACGAACACACAGGCCGCTTCAACGGCCAGGAGGCGACGCTGAAATACGGCCAGGCCGAGGCCCGTTTGCTAGCCTAAACCGCGGGCACGGCGCGCGTGCCACCCAGCGTGATCCGCGCAAACACAAAGGCGGCAATCGCCGACCCGGCAATCCCCAGCACCATGGGCCGGGCGCTGCCGTCCACAAACAGGCCCACCACCGCCATCACCAACGCGCCCACCACAAACTGGATGGTGCCCATCAGCGCCGATGCGGTGCCTGCTATCTCGCCGTGTTCTTCCAGCGCCAGCACGGCGGTGGTGGGCACTACCAGGCCCAGAAAGCCAAAGCCGACGAACAGCAGCGCGATCAGCACGTCCAGCCGGTCCACGCCCGCCAGGTTGACCAGCAACAGCATCGCCATCACCGCGGCAAAGCCGGTCACCGCGATGTTCACCACCTTGACCAGGCCAAAGCGCTGGCTCAGCTTGCCGGTGAACTGCGACACACCAATGAAGGCGGCGGCGTTGACCGAGAAGGTGATGCTGTACTGGCGCGGTGTGAGCCCGTAGTGGTCGATCATGATGAAGGACGAATTGGCCAGGTAGGCAAAGAAGCTGGCCATGCCAAAGGCCCCGATCAGCACCAGCCCCAGGTAATGCCGGTCGCGCAGCAGCTTGCCGTAGCCCGCCAGGGCGCTGCCCACGCTGCTGTTGACCCGCTCGGATGCGGGGCGGGTTTCGGGCAGGCTGGTAGCCAGCAGGGCCAGGCCCAGGGCCGCGGCCACCGTGACGGCCCAGAACACGCTGCGCCAGCCAAACCACTCGATCAAAAAGCTGCCCGCCAGCGGGGCCAGGATGGGTGACACGCTGAACACCAGCATCAGCAGCGACATCAGCCGGGCGGCATCATGGCCGGTGTGCAGGTCGCGCACGACGGCGCGCGGAATCACCATGCCTGCGCAAGCGCCCAGGCCCTGGATGAAGCGCAGCACCACCAGGGTGTGCACGTCGGGGGCCAGCGCGCAGCCAATGCTGCCCGCCGCAAACAGCAGCAGGCCGAAGTACAGCGGTGCCTTGCGGCCAAACATGTCGGACACCGGCCCGTAAATGATTTGCCCAATGCCCATGGACACAAAAAACACCATCAGGCTGAGCTGCACCGCCGCCATGGAGGCGTTCAAGGTCTGGCCGATGGAGGGCAGGGCGGGCAGGTACATGTCGATGGCAAACGGCCCGATGGCCGACAGCAAACCCAGGACCAGTGCAGTGCGGAAGAAGTTTGATTTCATATGGCAACTCTGTAACGGAAACCCAAAAACAGAAAAACCCGCAGAGCGTGTGCTCTGCGGGTTTTAAATTTGGTGGTGATAGGTGGATTTGAACCACCGACATCAGCATTATGAATGCTGCGCTCTAACCAACTGAGCTATATCACCAAAGAGCAAGATTATATACCGGATTTTGGCCGTGCTTTTACCGGTGCGTAAAAACTGCCTTGCGCTTGTTCAGGAACGCGTCCATGCCTTCGCGTTTGTCCGCCGTGGAGAACATGGCGTGGAACAGGCGGCGCTCGAACAGCATGCCTTCGCTCAGGCTGCTCTCGAAGGCGCGGTTGACCGATTCCTTGGTCGCCATCACCGCCAGTTGGCCATAGTCGCAAATCATCAGTGCCGCACCCAGCACCTCGGTCATCAGCTGGTCCAGCGGCACCACGCGGCTCACCAGGCCTGCGCGCTCTGCCTCGGTCGCGTCCATCATGCGGCCCGTCAGCGCCATGTCCATGGCCTTGGATTTGCCCACGGCGCGCGGCAGGCGTTGGGTGCCGCCGCCGCCGGGAATCACGCCCAGCTTGATTTCGGGCTGGCCAAACTTGGCGTTGTCTGCGGCGATGATGAAGTCGCACATCATCGCCAGCTCGCAGCCGCCGCCCAGCGCAAAGCCTGCCACGGCGGCAATCACCGGTTTGCGCACGGTGCGCATGATTTCCCAGTTGCGGGTCACGAAGTCGGTCTTGAATGTCTCGGCAAAGTCGTAGGCCGCCATGGCCGCGATGTCGGCACCTGCCGCAAAGGCTTTCTCGCTGCCGGTGACGACCATGCAGCCAATGGCCGGATCGGCATCAAAGGCCTTGAGCGCGTGGCCCAGCTCGTCCATCAGCTGGTCGCTCAGCGCGTTGAGCTGCTTGGGGCGGTTCAGGGTGACGATGCCGACCTTGCCCGCTTCGGTGGTCACGGTAATTGCCTGGTAGTCCATCAAATATCCTTTAAGGTTTGCTATTTAATTAAGAGCTTCTCACGCTTATTCGATAAGCACTAGAGGTACTTTTTACATATAAATCAGGCTTTGCCGGGCTCCAGCCAGGCGGTGACAGCGCGGGCGTTCTCGGTGCTCAGCCGCCAAGTGGTGGTGCTGGCCACGGTGGGCAAGGTCAGCGGCAGGCGCAGCAGGCGTTTGTCGCGCGCGACCAGGGCGGTGCATTGGCGGGTGGTGCCCAGGTACAACAGCAGATCGTCCAGCTTGGCCATGCGCCAGCCGCCCTCGGAGGTTTCCACGCCCAGCCATTCGTCGCCCGCTGCCATGCCCGCCTGCTCGGCCGCGCCGCCGCGCAGCACCACCTTGACCTGCACGCCCTGGGTCTCGGCCACGCGCAGCCCCAGGCGCTGGGCCAGCTGGGCCGGGTCTTCATGCACTGCCACGCCGTGGCCGGCCAGCAGGTCTTTCAGCGGCAAGTCGGCCGTGCCGTGCACCCAGGCCCTGATTTCCGCCTCAAAGCTGCGCCCGGCCAGGTCGGCCAGCACCTCGGCAAAGTCGGCTTCGCGCATCGGCCCGGCCTGGCAGCGTTGCCACAGGGCGCGCATCACCTCGTCCAGCGTAGTCTGGCCCTGGCCGCGCAGGGTCAGGTCGAAGCACAGGGCGACCAGCGCGCCCTTGGTGTAGTAGCTCACCGTGGCGTTGGGCGTGTTTTCGTCCTGCCGGTAGTACTTGACCCACGCGTCCATGCTGGCCTGGGCCACCGACTGCACAAAGCGGCCCGGCGTTTGCTGCACCTGGTTGATGGTTTTGTTCAGCAGCTTGAGGTAGTGGGCGTTGTCCAGCAGCCCGGCGCGGCGCAGCAGCAGGTCATCAAAGTAGCTGGTGAAGCCTTCAAAAAACCACAGCAGCCCGGTGTACTGCTCTGCGTCGTAGGCGTAGCGCGCAAACTCGGCCGGGCGCAGGCGCTTGACGTTCCAGGTGTGGAAGTATTCGTGGCAGATCAGACCCAGCAGGGTGGTATAGCCCTCGCTGCGCTTTATGGGGGCCGTGGGTTTCTTGGCTTCCGCATCCGGGGTGCGCGGCAGGTCGCGGCGGTTGCAGACCAGCACGGTGGAGTTGCAGTGCTCCAGCCCGCCGTAGCCGTCGTCTACCGCGTTGAGCATGAACACGTAATTTTTGTGTGGCGGTTTGCCGGGTTTTTTGCCGTTGCCATCGGCGCTGTGCCAGAAGCGGATCTCGGTTTCGCAAATCGCCTTGGTGTCGGCCAGCAGCCGCGCGCCGTCGAACGAGGGTGGTGCGCCCGCCACCACAAAGCGGTGCGGCACGCCACAGGCCTTGAATTCACCACTCCAGAACGTGCCCAGCTCCACCGGACAGTCCACCAGCTCGTCGTAGCTGGCGGCCTGGTACTGGCCGAAGCCCGCGGTGTCCACCTTGGTGGCGGTCAGGCCGGTGGCCACCGACCAGTGCGCGATGGCCGGGGCTGCCACCAGCTCCAGCCCGTGCGCTGCATCTTCCTGCCCGTGCACCCGCAAAAACAGGCTGGTGCCGTTAAAGAAGCCACGGGTTGCGTCCAGCCAGGCGGTGCGCACCGACGCGTCATTGGCGTAGACCTCGCACACCAGCACCAGCGGCTTGCCCGGCTGTGCCGCGACTTCCCAGGTGTTTTTGTCCAGCTGCTGTACGGGCAGAGAGCGCTTGCCTTGGCGGGCCTGCAGGTGCTGCAGGTTTTTGGAAAATTCGCGGACCAGGTAGCTGCCCGGAATCCACACCGGCAGCGACACCCGTTGCAGGGCGGCGGGCTGGGCGATGGTCAGCGTAACGCGGAACAGGTGGGCGTGGAGATTGGCAACCTCCACGCGGTAATGGACGGGACACATCTCAGTGGGGTTTGGCATGGTGCCAAGAATACCCCACTGGAGTCAGGTGCCTGCGGCCCCCAGTACGCAGCAGACCACCGCCACGATGGTGATGCGCAGGCGCATCGGCAGCCAGGCCGCCAGCCCGGCGCGGGGCCAGGTCTTGAAGTCCACCACGCAGCAGGCCACCAGCAACAAGCCCAGCAGCGGCAGCCCCGCATAGGCGGGCATCACCACTGCCACCCATGCCACCAGCGAGGGCACCACGCCCCAGACGAGGTGCCACCGTCCGTGTGCAGTGTTCAGGGTATCGGGGCGCAGTGCAATGCCCCAGTGGATGCCGCCCAGAAACGCGGCGATGGTCCCCGCGTAGCTGACCAGCGCAATGGCCACGAACGGGTGCAGATCGGCCGACACCAGCCACATCAGCGCGGCCAGCAGCACAAACGGCACCAGGCCACAGTAGGACAGGCGGCGCACCAGGGTCTCGGCGGTCAGGTCGTGCAACATCATTTGCTTCATATTTTATAGCTGCTCACGCGCTATCCGCCAGCACGAGAGGCCTAAAAGGCTTGAAGGATTACTTGATCTTGGCCAGTTGGGCTTCGACCTGCTCCACCGGCACCGCACCAGGGATGCGCGAACCGTCGGCAAACAGCAGCGTGGGCGTACCGGTGATGCGGTACTTGCGGCCGAACTCGACGTTGCGCGCCAGCGCGGGCGCATCGCAGCTGGCTGCTGCCTGGGCGGGAGTCTGGCTGCGCAGCATCCAGTCCTGCCAGGCCTTGGCCTTGTCTTTGGCGCACCAGATGTTGCGCGATTTGTCGGTGGAGTCGGCGCTGAGGATGGGGTAGAGGTATAGCGAGATGGTCACGTTGTCCACCTTCTGCAAATCCTTCTCGAAGCGCTTGCAGTAACCGCAGTTGGGGTCTTCGAACACCGCAATCTTGCGTTTGCCGTTGCCGCGCACGATGGTGAACGCGTCTTTGCTGGGCAGGCTGTCGAAGTCCACCGCGCTGAGTTTGGCGATGCGCTCTTCGGTCAGGTTGCGGCGGGCCTTGGTGTCGATCAGGTTGCCCTGGATCAGAAAGTTGCCTTCGGCATCGGTGTACATGATGTCGCCGCCGCTCACCGTCAGCTCAAACAGGCCGGGCATGGCGCTTTTGTTGACTTCTTCGATCTTGGGCATCTGCGGAATGCGCTCGGCCAGGTTCTTGCGCAGGGCGGCTTCGTCGGCTTGTGCACCCAGGCAAGCCATGGCGATGGCCGTGGCCGCTGCAATTTTCAAAAATGTCATGTCAATTCCTGATTGTTTCTAATCCCATGGCCTGCCGCGCGACCCAGGCTTTCACCCAGCCGCTGCGCTCAAACCCCTGCATGCCCCAGTTGCGCAGCCCCTGCGTGGTCGCATCATTGCGCGCAAACAACTGCTGCAAACCGTCCGTCGCCCCGCCCACTGCCAGCAGCGCCGTCTTGCGTGCCCGCTCGTACTGCCGCAGCAATTTCACATCGCCCACACTGCGCCAGTAGTCGCGCCCGTGCAGCACCTGCGCCAGCGTGGCCGCATCGCCCAGGCCCAGGTTCAGCCCCTGGCCCGCCAGCGGGTGCACGGTGTGGGCTGCGTCGCCTGCCAATACCCACGCGCGTTGGTCCTTGCTGCCGATCCAGTGGTTGGCCTGGGCCTTGTGCAACGGCCAGGCCGCCCGTGGGCCGTCCAACGCCAGGTTTCCCAGCGCGCCGTGGCTGGCCTCTTGCAAAGCTTTGCAGAAATCTTCGGGCGACAAGGCCAGCAGTGCGGCTGCGCGGCCTTCTTGCACAGACCACACCACGGCCACAGAGTTCCCCGTCTCGCCCTGCAAGGGCAAAAAAGCCAGGATTTCGCCGTCGGCAAACCACTGCCGCGCCGTCTGGCCGTGCGGTTTTTCACATTGCAGCCGGGTGGCGATGGCCTGCTGGTGGTAGGGCATGCTGTCGAAGTCCACGCCCAGCTCGGCCCGGGTGGCGCTGGCCTTGCCTTCGCAGACCACGGTGAGCGCCGCGTGGACCGGGGCTTCCACCACCTCGATCATCGGCTGGTAGCGCACCGCTTCTCCCAAGCGGGCTTCCAGCGCGGGAACGTCCACAATCCAGGCCAGCGCAGGTGCGCCCTGCTCGCTGGAGGCGAACGTGACCTCGCCACCCTTGTCGCCCCAGACATGCATGTGCTGCACCGGGGTGGCGTGCTGCGCATCGGGCCAGCAGCGCAGGGATTCGAGCAGCGTGCGCGATGCCGTGTTCAGCGCGTAGGCACGCACGTCGTCGGCAGGGTGGGGGTATGCCGGGTCGGCCACCAAAGCCACGCGCAGCCGGTCGCGCGCCAGCAACAACGCCAAAGTGCGGCCGACAATGCCAGCGCCACGGATACAAATGTCAAAAGGTTGGGCCATCTTTCGATTGTAGGAGCGGGGCACAATGCTGGACTTTGCCTCCAGGATGCCCCCATGGACGTGACCGCCACCATCTCCCGCCTGTTCGTCTACCCCGTCAAATCCTGCGCCGGTGTTGCGCTGGACCACGCGACGCTGACCGAGACCGGCCTGGAATTCGACCGCGCCTGGATGGTGGTGGACGCGCAGGGCCAGTTCGTCACCCAGCGCGAGCTGCCGCGCATGGCCCTCATCCAGCCCGAGCTGCAAACTTTTGACATGGTTTTACGCGCCCCGGGCATGTTGGACCAGCGTGTGCAGCTAGATAAAGTAGAGCATCCCGTGCAAGTCACGGTGTGGAAAGACACCGTGCCCGCCTTCGACATGGGCGACGCGGTGGCGCAGTGGTTCAGCGACTTCTTGGGCCAGCCGCTGCGCCTGGTGCGCTTCCACCCCGACCACCGCCGCCTGTCCAGCGCGCAATGGACGGGCGATGCCGAGGGGCTGAACCAGTTCTCCGACGGCTACGCCGTGCTGGTCATCAGCGAAGCCTCGCTGGCCGAGCTGAACCGGCGCCTGGCCGCCGCCGGAGAGGCCGCAGTGACCATGGAGCGCTTTCGCCCCAACATCGTGTTGGCAGGCGTCGAGGCCCACGACGAAGACCGCCTGGACGAACTGCTCATCACTACCGCCCAGGAAGATGCCGACAGTCCGGCCCGTTTGCGCATGGTCAAACCCTGCCCCCGCTGCCCCATCCCCAACATCGACCCCGCCACCGCCACCAGCACCCCCACCGTAGGCGACATGCTGCAAACCTATCGCCAGACTGCCGTGGTGGGCGGAGCCGTGGCCTTTGGCATGAACGCCATCGTGCTGGGTGGGGTGGATAGTGAACTGCGCGTGGGCCAAAGCGCCGGTGCGGACTACAAATTTGAGTGACGGCTAGCGCGGCGTGGCCGATGGCTGCGAGGGCGGTCATTACAATGGCGGGCTTCACACAGCCTCCTGCCACCGCGCAGCGGGCCTGTTCTCCCTCTTTTTTCCTCTGCGCCGTGGTGGTTTGGTACCGGCGCAAAGACTCGGCTCCTGAAGGATTCCCCATGAAATGTGGCATTGTGGGCTTGCCCAATGTCGGTAAATCGACCCTGTTTAACGCGCTGACCAAGGCGGGCATCGCTGCGGAAAACTATCCCCAAGGCTGGACGGTTTAACAAAGTCAATGGCTTCAAGGACTTCCGGGATTTCATAGACGGTAGTTGGCAAAGCCAGGACAAAAATTTCTGCTAACAGAAACATCAACAGGTATGGGCCATCTTAGGATGGCCTTTGTTTTTTTTGGCCCTATTTCGGCAGGTTGGCGACACCGAAAGTCGGTTATGACCAAGTCTGGTTTGACCGGGAGGGTAGGCCGTATGATTCAAAACACGACAACTAACAATTGCGTTCTCGATAGGGAATGTGTCCTGTAGCCTACACATTGAGTTAGACCATGCCCCCAGAAACAATTCGAGCATTGGCTTCCGAGATCGTCAATCAGACTATTCTTGGGAATTGGCTCTTTTACGTGATCACCGCTTGCATCACTGTTGTGCTGTCCGCGGCCGGTGCGTTTCTTAGTTCTTATTTTTCAAAACGTGCCGAGCACGTAGCGTTAGCTGCCGACTTTGAAGCGGTAAAAAAACAACTGCGGGAGACTACTGCGTTGAGCGAGTCAATAAAAGTAGACATCAAGCATATTGCGGAGCGTTCAGAAAAGTTGCAGTGGCTTAAGCGTGAAAAACTCGAGGACTATGTGGTTGCGGTTCTCAGAGGCGTCGAATACTTATCACTTGACATGTTTCACCGATTGTTCGACGCCGAAACTCCTATAGGAGAAGACCCGTTACTCTCGGCTTCAATGCTCCAGCGGCTGTATTTGCCCGAACTAGATGGCGAGCACGCTGCATTTATGAGGGCTTTAGGTGAATTTCGAGGCTGGATTGCAGCAGGTATGCAGGAGCGCTTAGATCTTTGGAAAGCAACAAACGTCAAGGGCGCTCCGAGCCAAGCACACATGGAGCAATATACGGAACGCTTAAACAGAGTTCACGCTGCAGTCTTGGTTGTCGAGTTAGCGTCGAAGAATTTGGCGCATGCTCTCAATAAGGGGTAAGAAATAAATCTATGCGCAATATGTTTTTGTCGATCAGCAATGCCCCAGGTTAACCTAGCCGAGAGACAACGCGCTGCACCTGCCCTAAAGACCAAGTTCCGCCGCGTGGTGCTTTGATCCCTAAGTCGTTCAACTGAACCACAATCGCCCGGCGGCTCAACCCCTGCGACGCGAACCCGGTCAGCAAGGGTATTAAACGGTCTTTAAACGCACTGGCCGCCTTTTGGCGCCGCTGGGTATGTTGTTTCAGATTGACCGGTCCTGTGGCCCCCAAAACAACGCCCCGGGCCTTCGCAGCCGCCAGTGCGTCGCGGGTGCGCTCGCTGATACGGCGAGCTTCGTGTTCAGCAAAAGCTGCCATGATGTGGATGGTCAACTGGTTGGCTTCGGGCAGGTCGCACGCCACGAACTTGGCCTTGCTCTCCATAAGCCCGCTGACGAAATGGACGTTCCGAGCCAGCCGGTCCAGCTTGGCTATCAGCAGGGTGGCGCCGGTCTTGCTGCAGCGTTCAAGCGCCAGACGCAGCTGTGGGCGCTTTTCCAGCGCGTTGCTACCTTTGCCAGTCTCGACCTCCGAAAACTCCTCTATGACCGTTTTATCCCTTCCGGCTAAGTAGTTCTTGACGGCATTTCTCTGGGCATCCAACCCGAGGCCAGAGGCACCCTGGCGTTGAGTGCTGACGCGGTAGTAGGTGATGAAATGCTGTTGTGTCATTTTGGTCTGTGGGTGGATACATGAAAGGACGATCGTCCTATGTGTATCCAGAGCCTATGGGGCCAGCCAGATTCTGTGAAGGAGGGTGTTGTGTCGGCGAGGATGTTCCTGAAATCAGCCACACCGGGGTCTGTTCATGGTATTGCCTCGTTCATGCTGTCTTGGGGTCGCCCGGGATGTGAAGACCTTGGGCACCCCTGTGCAGCCTATGGCTTGTTAGTGGCCCCTGCCGCCGTTTTTCCTGGCTACCAGACAAACCATTTACAAGATCGTGCGGCGTGAAAGTGGCTATAAAAAGTGCTTATATGGACACATTGAAATGATCCTGCGAAAATTCAGATGTTCGTGCAGCACATGCTGCCGGTCTGGAAGGGAGGAGGGGCAACCGCCGTCGAGCCAGACAAGGAACAAGAATCACCGCTAGACGGAACTCAGTGGCGGTGGGGGAGGGAGCTGACGGCTTACAGACCCCTAGAGTTGGCAGGATACCTTCCTGAAAAGTCTGTGCCGTGGCCAGGTAGTAAACGCACCGAAGGTAAATTGTGTGCGGCCCTCTCGATATACGGATGCATCCGGTTGAGCTATTGGCTTCCAGTTCGAGGAACGTTGTTGAGCGTTCCTTGGGGAAGCTTTGACTCTCTCAACCGGATGTAAGAGAAGGAATAAAAGAAAGATAAGAAAAAAGAATGAAATGGCAGGACGAACTTCATCAGCAACTCACTGCAATCATGGACCGACTTGATGCACTCCTGCATGTGCAACAGCCTCAGAGCGGGGCTGTTCTGCTTGAATTGAGCGGTAGGGCTGGTTCCGCGGTAGAAGCCCCAGCGTGATGACTATGCGCAAAATTTGCAGGTGTCCGCATTGTGCGACCTTGCGCTTTGCTTGCGCATTAGTTGCACTTTTCGTGGGGCTGCGATGCCGGCAATGAGTTTGTGCGAGGTGGGGAGCCAATAGGGCACAACTCTACTAGAGGTTGTGCGACGCTGTATCGTAGACACACACAGTTAGATTACCCGCAACGGGGCTAGTTTGAAACGGGCTCTGTCAGCAAATGACCTCCGGGTGGTTGTTGAACCTGTGTCGATTGACCTTGACACCCCTAGGGCGGAGTCTCGGCAGACATGGCCCTTGATGGCGTTTTTCCTGCAATGCCTAGCGAACTTCTTATAGGGCCGAGACGGTTGCAATCCGAGTGCTTATATTGACTCCCGGCATTCAACCCGGCAAAGTCGAAACAGTCGAGCCGAGGTGGCGAAGATGAATAGGAGAGCCTGCATGGCGCACAAGAAAAAACTGTCTGAAGAGGAGTTCACGTCGATCATGGAGAGAGCACTAGCTGCGGCTGATATGCCGGTGCTGGATGTGGAATTCGAAGACGGCGAACTTAACCTTGATTGGGACGCGCTGCCGCCCATAACAAGGGTGGCACCAGCTAAGCCAACTGGAACTACAGATGCTCCAGTCAGCAAGATTCCGGTGTCTGGAACATGCCCTATTTGCATACGCATCCCAGCGAGGGTGATACATGCATTTAAGGCGCAGGCTGAAAAAACGGGCGGCAATTATCAGACGATCATGAATCGCACACTCCGGGAGGCGGCTGTTGGCTTCCTATAAGCAAAACGTGGTAGGTGAAGGGATTGGTGTTGTCAAACAAAAGCTGTTTTGGCAACTTGTATTTACACCAACACCAGGTGCCTGACATGATGACACCGCCTGCCTGACGCTCTTGACTCTTTGCGTGGCGCGTTTGAATCAGTAGTGAAATTCTGCAATCGCCTACCGTTGCGCATCCTTGAATCCAGTGCCAAAGCAACGACTACATCTGCCGGATAAGCCGCCGTCTCCCCCGCAAGCGCTGCACAGCTCGTACTGAACAATCGCATGATCATCTTCAATCATTTGGAGTTCTAAGCCGTCTCGCCTATGACACTGTGAGCAGGTCATTCGCTTCAATAGATCAGCGCTCAATGAAGTTAATCTTCCTGCCCTCGTAGGTTCGTAGCGGCGGCTTAGTGTGTCCAGCCATGTTTGCGTGATTTCTCGCTCATACCTGCAAACCCGACAATGAAGTTTGTCACCGGCACGTATGGCCCGATCAGCGATCAACGAAGGACTCGCAATGGCATGTAACGAAGCCGTTGGAATGACGGAAGACTCTACATCAATGACTTGCTTTGGCGCTGACTCCTTATCATTTGATGGCTTGCTGGACGATGGCGTTTGCTCATTTTTAGGAACGAGTTCCTCGTACAGCATTGCCAAGAAAGAGCCACCAGCGCCAAGTACAAGCCACAAGGGAACTCCAATTGCCCCTCCCAAAGCGGCAATGCCGGCGCTTTGCCCACCAGTCAGAATTCCGGCAGTGATTGCAACGAAGAATCCAGCTCGCCATTTGGTCCCACGTTCATCCCAAGCCAGTCGCCGGATCTCCATCGCGAGCAATTTGACGATAGGCCAAGCTGTGCCTTCCGAAAATGTCACCATAAGTGCAGAGCGCCCTTTTGTAACCATCGACTCTTTTCCGTCACGAATGCGTGTTAGTTCCCGAACCCATTTCAGCAATCTTTGACGCTCGTCATCAGACGTGATAGACGTGGCAATCCGCTGTGCAACCTGTCTTTGACTTGTATCGTCGTTGCTCAAAGTTCGCTCCCATTTTTAACCCTTATTGGCTGCTTATACCCTATTCGCTGAAAAGGCTAGCCTGGTTTAACCACCACAGATTGCTGGAGCCCATCGGCTATATCCCACCTGCAGAAGCTGAGGCAAACTACTACCGGCAACTAGCCAATGAGGTCACCACTTTGGCAGCCTGACTTAAACCAACTGGCCTCCACGAAACCCGGGGCGGTTCAGTTTGGTCATCATCGTCACCCGTTGACTGAGCCGCAGCAAAAAACTGACTGCGCGCTAGCATTTTTTGAAAATTGGAAGAACGATGATTCCGCAAGAGATAAAACAAGAGCATGTTCTGCAGGCAATCACAGAAATTAAGAGCGGTGGCGTTCCCAGAAAGCGAGAGCCAACCAAGTTCAATCTAGTCTATGAAGGCAGGTTGTATCCACCCAAATTTACGCTGTCACTAGCCGCCAAATACGCGACTGGTATTGAACTATCGGCGTCCGTGTTTTCTGGTGGGGATGAAGCGAACGGCTATCTTGCGAACCTGGGCTTTGACATTCAGACTAAGCGTGCTGACTGGAGCTGGAAGGAATGCTACTTTGCGGTTTGGGCATATGACCAACTAGACCAAGACCACACACAGGTCAAAACTGCTTTGTACCGCGAAGTGGCTGAGTTGATCGGCCGCACCGCCAAATCGGTCGAGTTCAAGATTCAAAATGTTTCGTCATTTGACCCCCGGCCACGTGGTCAAAAGCCAATTGCAGAGGCCAAGAATGCGCAGGCGCAGCTAGGCGAGGTCTACCAGTGGTATTGGGCAGATCGGCTGCTGGCACGTTCTTGCTACTCGCAATTTATGGAGGAGTTCCAGTTCAATTTGGTTTCCACCACAAACACTGCGACCACAACTGCTGTGGCGATACCCAATCTTGTGATCGAGGAGGGAGCAACCAATGCCACCCCAGCTGTTCGGCGCAAAAGGTCGCAAAAGCTCTTGGAGGAGGGCAGAAAGCATTTCCGCAGTCTTGATCCCCAGGGTAAGCTGCGATGCAGCGCCTGCGGCTTTGTGGCTCCAGCTGAGCTTGATATGGAGGTGGTTCAGCTCCACCACTTGGACCCCATCTATGAATCTGCCGAGAGTGGTCGCAGCATTGAATTGAAGGCGGCGCTGGCAATGTTGGTGCCGTTGTGTCCGACCTGCCACGTCCTGGCTCACACGGGTCGCCCTCCTCTTTCGGTTGCTGCAATTCAGGCATTGATGCGGTCATGAAGTTACTGCATTGTCAAATTGCATTGCGAAACCGTCAAAACGCTGCCTAGGCCGCTTGGCGGGCGTGCTCCATCAACCGGAACAACGCTCCCTGAACCTGCACCAGTGCCCCGGCGACATCACCTTGACTTAATCCAACGTAATGTCGGTGCAGCACATCAGTCTTGGGCGCGGTGTGGTTCAGGATGCGACGCAGCACGGCATCCCCAAGCCCGAGCTTTTCACCCACGGTAGCCACCATCTTGCGCAGGTCATGCAGCATGAACCTGGGCGAACCCAAGCGCATCGCCATGCTGTGAACGTGTTCAGCACTGACGCCCTTGAACAGTTCCGCATCCGGTTCCAGACCCGAACACCGCCGCTTCAGAATCTCCCGCATCATCGGCGTGATGGGCAAGGAGTGGGGCTTCCCATTCTTGGTCATAGGAATAGCCAGGACGCCCTTGGTGAGGTCAATCTGCTGCCGGGTCAGTTCCCTGCACTCATTGCGTCGCAAGCCCGTGTAGAGCGTTAAAAGCAGGTAGTCCTGTTGGAGCTGTCCAAGCTGCTCAACAGCCACTTTCCATGCTGGCATGTCCTCTACTTGCAGCACCCGCGCACGGGGCTGGGAACGCTCCGGCATCAACCCAGCAGCTGCGAGCTTGTTAAATGGGGTTTCGATGCTAAGGCCGTGGACCGCATTTACATACTTGATCAGGGACGTGACGATGCCCCGGCCTACCTCCACCAAGGCATTGCCTTTGGACTGGGCAAACGCATGGCAGTGCTCTGCAAACGCGCTGGTTTCAAGCTCTGTTACCGAGCGCTCCAGCCAATCGCCAAAGTGTGTTCTGAAAATGGAGTCATACCTCTTAATGCTGGATGCCTTAATCTTCTTGGCTGTACCGTAGGCAGTCAACGCATCTCGCAGCGTTGGCAAGGCTGCCGGAACTGCCTTGCTGGGGGTTCGCCCCGCCCGACATTCCCTCAATACCTCCAAAGCCAATGCCCTGGCTTCGTCCACGCTCATCAAGGGCCAGTAGCCCAAGACCATCCGGAACTGTTTGCCCGCAATGCTGGTGGCTACCTTGAAGGTGCGCTTGCGAGCATTCATCCGCACACAGAACCCGCAAAGCTGCCTATCGCGCAGGATGCGCCCGTCGATAACCTTGCTCCGACGAAGCAGGGATTCACTGATAAGTACAATCGGCATCAGTTTCCCCTAGGCAAAACGAGGACAAAATCCTCAGAAAACCGGCGTATCCGTGCGCGGTTGGTGTTTTGCTTTCCGGTCTTGCATGGTGCGGGTCCGGCACCTCGACGATGCCCACATTGGGCTCGATGGTGCATAAGGGGTTGATTTCTAAGGATAAATTTCATCATGAAATGTGGCATTGTGGGCTTGCCCAATGTCGGTAAATCGACCCTGTTTAACGCGCTGACCAAGGCGGGCATCGCTGCGGAAAACTATCCCTTTTGCACCATCGAGCCCAATGTGGGCATCGTCGAAGTGCCCGATGCGCGCATGGCGCAGCTGGCCGAGATCGTCAAACCCGAGCGCATGGTGCCTGCGGTGGTGGAGTTTGTCGACATCGCCGGTTTGGTGGCCGGTGCCAGCACGGGCGAGGGCCTGGGCAACAAGTTTCTGGCGCACATCCGCGAAACCGATGCCACCATCAATGTGGTGCGCTGCTTTGAAGACGACAACGTGATCCACGTGGCGGGCAAGGTCGATCCGATCTCTGACATCGAGGTGATCCAGACCGAGCTCTGCCTGGCCGACCTGTCCGCCGTGGAAAAAGCCCTGCACCGCGTGACCAAGCTGGCCCGCTCGGGCGACAAGGAATCCATCAAGCTGGTGGCGATTCTGGAAAAATGCCAGGTGGCGCTGAACGAAGCCAAGCCGGTGCGCACGCTGGACTTCACCAAGGAAGAGCTGCCGCTGCTCAAGCAATTCTTCCTGATCACCGCCAAGCCCGCCATGTTTGTGGCCAACGTGGCCGAAGACGGGTTTGAAAACAACCCCATGCTCGACCGCCTGAAGGCCTATGCCGCCGCGCAAAACGCCCCCGTGGTGGCCATCAGCGCCAAGATGGAAGCCGAAATGGCCGAGATGGAAGACGAAGACCGCGCCATGTTCCTGGAAGAGCTGGGCCAGACCGAGCCCGGCCTGAACCGCCTGATCCGCGCCGCCTACACCCTGCTGGGCCTGCAAACCTACTTCACCGCCGGTGTGAAAGAAGTGCGCGCCTGGACCATCCACGTGGGCGACACCGGCCCGCAGGCGGCAGGCGTGATCCACACCGACTTCGAAAAGGGCTACATCCGCGCCCAGACCATTGCGTTCGACGACTACATCGCCTTCAAGGGCGAGCAGGGCGCGAAGGACGCGGGCAAGATGCGCGCCGAAGGCAAGGAATACGTGGTCAAGGATGGCGACGTGATGAACTTCTTGTTCAGCTCCTGATTTTTTTTGAATCTTTTAGGCTGCTCACGCTCATTCCATGGGCGTGAGCAGCTATTTATTTTGTAGTACCCCACCCCATGACCGAACCGGTTCGCCTTGCCAAACGTCTCGCTGAACAGCTGGCCTGCTCCCGCCGCGAGGCGGAGCAGTACATCGAAGGAGGCTGGGTGCGGGTGGACGGGCAGCTGGTGGAAGAGCCGATGTTCCGCGTCGGCGCGCAAAAGATCACCGTGGACCCGGATGCCACGCTGCTGGCACCGCCCACCGTCACGCTGGTGTTGCACAAGCCGGTGGGCTTCACCGCCGGGCTGGACGCAGGCCCGGGCCCCAAAGCCCAGGCAGCGCTCAGCTTGCTGACGCGCGAGAACCACACGCCCGACGACCGCTCCGGCATCCGCACCCTGAAGAAGCACTTCGCCCAATTGCGCCTGGCCACGCCCATGGACAGCCGCGCCAGTGGCCTGGTGGTCTACACCCAGGATGGCCGCGTGGTGCGCAAGCTGGAAGAAGACGCGGACCTGATCGAGCACGAGGTGATGGTGGAAGTGCTGGGCGATGTCACCGCCGGCATGCTGCGCAAACTGGCCGACCCGGTGCAGTACCACGAGAAGATCCTGACGGCCGCCAAGGTCAGCATCAGCAGCAATACCGATGCCGAGACCCGTCTGCGTTTCGCCCTCAAAGGCGAGCGCCCCGGGCAGATCGACTACCTGTGCGAAAGCGCGGGTTTGCAGATCCGCAGCGTCAAACGCATCCGCGTGGGACGCGTGGCCATGACGGCCTTAGCCCCCGGGCAGTGGCGCTATCTGGCGGAACACGAGCGCTTTTAAAACCAGTGGGCCGGGAAGGCCCAGACCAGCGACCCGGTCAGCATCACGTAGCGCAAAAACTTGCCTATCGCCATATAGCCCAGGCAGGGCCAGAACGGCAGCTTGAGCCAGCCCGCCACCGCGCACAGCGGGTCGCCCACCAGCGGTAGCCAGGCCAGCAAACAGGCTTTGGGCCCCAGCTTCTCCAGCCAGACCAGCACGCGGGTGTGGTGTTTGGAGTGGCTGTATTTGTCTGCCACTTTGTGCGCGCCAAAACCCATCCACCAGTCCACGGCGCCGCCCAAGGTGTTGCCTGCGGTGGCGACCAGGATGGCGGGCCAAAACAGTTCGGGGTTGAGTTTGACCAGCCCAAACACCACCGGCTCCGAGCCCAGCGGCAGCAGCGTGGCCGAGATGAACGAGACGATGAAGACGGTGCTCAGGCCGAATTGGGGCAGGGCCAGCAGGGCGAGAAGGTGTTCTATCCAGGATTCCATCGGGCCAGTGTAGTAGGGTGCCCGCCACGTCTCGCCACCATGCCCATTCATTTTTCACTATGTGAAAGAATAAAACCGCACTGCGAAAACCACTATTGCTGCACTGCAATATTTTTTACCAAACTGCGGAAATTGTTTTCGTATCATAAAAAATACTTCGCAAGTGGTTGATTTTATGGATTTATATTTTTAATCTTATATAAGACATAAGAGTATGAAAAGTCTTATAGAAGACTTAGAATTTGTCCATCGGCACCGCACCCCAACGCAGTGCAGACCCTCTTCAATCGCTCTTTCATCCACCTTGGAGTTTTTATGCCGCAATCCATCACCGAACAACTCAGCCGTGACCAACAAGCTGCCGCTCTGCAAAAAGACTGGGACACCAACCCCCGTTGGAAGGGCATCAAGCGGGGTTACACCGCCGCCGAAGTCGTGCGCCTGCGTGGTTCTTTCCCCATCGAGCACACCCTGGCCCGCCGCGGCGCGGAAAAGCTCTGGGATTTGTTGCACACCGAGGCCTACGTCAACTGCCTGGGCGCGTTGACCGGTGGCCAGGCCATGCAGCAAGTCAAGGCCGGCGTGAAAGCCATCTACCTGTCCGGCTGGCAAGTGGCGGCAGACAACAACGGCTACGCCGCCATGTACCCCGACCAGTCGCTGTACCCCGTGGATTCGGTGCCAAAGGTGGTCGAGCGCATCAACAACACCTTCCGCCGTGCCGATGAAATCCAGCACAGCAAGGGCATCGACGCAGGCGACGCAGGCTACATCGACAACTTCGCGCCCATCGTGGCCGATGCCGAAGCCGGTTTCGGCGGCGTGCTGAACGCGTTCGAACTGATGAAGGCCATGATCAATTCCGGCGCGGCTGGCGTGCACTGGGAAGACCAGTTGGCATCCGTCAAGAAATGCGGCCACATGGGCGGCAAGGTGCTGGTGCCTACCGCTGAAGCCGTGCAAAAGCTGATCGCTGCCCGCATGGCCGCCGACGTGTGCAGCGTGCCCACCCTGGTGATTGCCCGAACGGACGCCGAAGCCGCCGATCTGCTGACCAGCGACTATGACGAAAACGACAAGCCTTTCATCACCGGTGAGCGCACCTCCGAAGGCTTCTACAAGACCAACAAGGGCATGGACCAGGCCATCAGCCGCGCCATTGCCTACGCCCATTACGCCGACCTGGTGTGGTGCGAAACCGGCACGCCGGATCTGGAATTCGCCAAGAAGTTTGCCGATGCCGTGCACAAAGTGCACCCTGGCAAGATGCTGGCCTACAACTGCTCGCCGTCCTTCAACTGGAAGAAAAACCTGGACGACGCGACCATCGCCAAGTTCCAGCGCGAGCTGGGCGCCATGGGTTACAAGTACCAGTTCATCACCTTGGCCGGTATCCATTCCATGTGGTACAACATGTTCGACTTGGCGCAAGACTACGTCAAACGCGGCATGTCGGCCTATGTCGAGAAGGTGCAAGAACCCGAGTTCGCTGCCCGTGACCGTGGTTACACCTTCGTGTCGCACCAGCAGGAAGTCGGCACTGGTTACTTCGACGAAGTGACCACGGTGATCCAGGGTGGCAAGTCCAGCGTCACAGCACTCACCGGCTCCACCGAAGAAGAACAGTTCCACTAAGGACTGGTAATTCCACCCCAGCGCAGCTGAGGGTGGGTTCATAAGCAAACAGCCTGCCCGTGCGCAGGCTGTTTGCGTTTGTAGCTACTTATTCAATAGCAAAGGCAGGCGCAGCCGGGGTGGTGCAGCATCGTCGTCTTGGCGCGCCACCACGCGCTCCACCAGCACGTCGCCCGTGCCCTGGTCGAGCAGGCCCAGCTCGGCGGCGGCGGCACGGCTCAGGTCGATGATGCGGTGCGTCAGGATGTGGGGGCCCCGGTCGTTGATGCGCACCACCACGCTTTTGCCGTTGCGCAGGTAGGTGACTTTGGCGTAGCTCAGCAGCGGCAGCGTGCGGTGCGCGGCGGTCAGCTCGTGCATCTTGAACACCTCGCCCGAAGCCGTGCGCTTGCCGTGGAAACGTGGGCCGTACCAGCTGGCCTTGCCGCGCTGGCCGGAGCCCGCGCCCAGGTCGGTGGCCCAGAAATCGGCGGGAGAGGAGCGGATGGCCTCAGCAGGTGCTGCTTCGCTATCGGCATCTTCGGGCACCTTGGTTTCGGCTTGCACGGAGGTTGCCAGCCCGCACACCGCAGTGCCCAGCATCAAGACCAAAGCAACAAGAGACTTTTCAAACATGGCGGCATGTTAGTGCCTGTCTGCAAAGCGTCATCGATGGGTCATGGCACGGGTGTAAGCAAACGTCAGATTTCAATTGCTGAAATTTTGGGCAGTTACAATGCTGCATCCCCCCAGAATTTTCCCCGTATTTCCTTGGCGCCCTACCGGCGCTGATTCCTATTTCTATGCACATTGGCCCGTACGCTTTAGCGAACCGCCTGTTTGTTGCGCCCATGGCCGGCGTGACGGACCGGCCGTTTCGGCGTTTGTGCAAATCCCTGGGTGCGGGCTATGCTGTCAGCGAAATGGTCACCTCGCGGCGCGACCTGTGGGCCACGCTGAAGACCTCGCGCCGTGCCAACCACGACGGCGAGGCCGCCC
The DNA here is from genome assembly GCA_027923965.1 of Comamonadaceae bacterium OS-1. Classification (NCBI taxonomy): domain Bacteria; kingdom Pseudomonadati; phylum Pseudomonadota; class Betaproteobacteria; order Burkholderiales; family Comamonadaceae; species Comamonadaceae bacterium OS-1. The sequence goes on along the minus strand of AP026969.1, from coordinate 3,607,406 downwards.
CCATCGCCGTGCAAATCGCCGGAACCGATGCCGAGATGATGGCCGAGGCCGCCGCCTACAACATCGCCAATGGCGCGCAAATCATCGACATCAACATGGGTTGCCCGGCCAAGAAGGTGTGCAACAAATGGGCCGGTTCTGCGCTGATGCAAGACGAGCCGCTGGCCCTGGCCATCGTGGAAGCCGTGGTGGCCGCTTGTGCCCCGCACCACGTGCCTGTCACCCTGAAGATGCGCACCGGCTGGAGCCAGGCGCACAAAAATGCCGTTTCGCTGGCGCGACAGTTCGAGCAGGCCGGTATCCAGATGCTGACCGTGCATGGCCGCACCCGCGAGCAGGGCTACACCGGCCACGCCGAATACGACACCATTGCCGCCGTGAAAGCCGCCGTGCGCGTGCCGGTGGTGGCCAATGGCGACATGACCACCCCCGAAAAAGTACGCGACGTGCTGGCCGCCACCGGGGCCGATGCGGTGATGATTGGCCGCGCCGCCCAGGGCCGCCCGTGGATCTTCCGCGAAGTGGCGCACTTTCTGGACACCGGCACGCACCTGGCCCCGCCCCTGGTGGCCGAAGTCCAGCGTCTGCTGCTCGACCACCTGCAAGACCACTACAGCCTGTACGGCGAGTACAGCGGCGTGCGCACCGCCCGCAAGCACATCGGCTGGTACGTCAAAACCCTGCCCGGTGGCGAGGCCTTCCGCGCCCGCATGAACCTGTTGGAAGACCCGCAGCAGCAATGGGCCGCGGTGGACATTTTTTTTGCCGAACTGGCCAGCCGCATGGACCGCATGCCCGCAGCCCTGTCGAGCCCCGAACAAGAACAACTGCATATGGAGAGCGCCGCGTGAGCCAAAAAAGTATCGACGAGTGCGTGCGTGCCAGTCTGGAAAGTTATTTCAAGGACCTGGACGGCATCGACCCCGCAGGCATGTACGACATGATGGTGCGGGTGGTGGAAAAACCCCTGCTCGAAGTGGTGATGGCCCAGGCCGACCACAACCAGTCGCGCGCCGCCGCCTGGCTGGGCCTGAACCGCAACACCCTGCGCAAGAAGCTGCTCGAACACCATTTGATGGAATAGGCCGCCACGGCCTGTTCATAACGATTTTTAACCTCCCCTCGATCCCCCGATGCCCATGAACGCACTTCTCTCCGTCTCCGACAAAACCGGTGTTTTGGAACTCGCCCAGTCCCTGCACGCCCTGGGCTTTGGCCTGCTGTCCACCGGCGGTACCGCCAAGCTGCTGGCCGACAACGGCCTGCCGGTCACCGAAGTGGCCGACCACACCGGTTTCCCCGAGATGCTGGATGGCCGCGTCAAAACCCTGCACCCCAAGGTCCACGGCGGCCTGCTGGCGCGCCGCGACTTCCCCGAGCACATGGCTGCGCTGGCCACCCACGACATCGCCACCATCGACCTGCTGGTGGTCAATCTGTACCCGTTTGAAGCCACCGTCGCCAAGCCCGGCTGCACGCTGGAAGATGCCATTGAAAACATCGATATTGGCGGCCCCGCCATGGTGCGCAGCGCCGCCAAGAACTGGAAAGACGTGGCCGTGCTCACCGATGCCAGCCAGTACGCCACCGTGCTGGCCGAGCTGCAAGCCACCGGCAGCGTGAGCCAGAAGACCAAGTTCGCCCTTTCGGTGGCCGCGTTCAACCGCATCAGCCAGTACGACGGTGCCATCAGCGACTACCTGTCCAGCATCCTTGAGGACGGCAGCCACGCGCTGTTCCCCGCGCAAACCAATGGCCGCTTCGTCAAGCTGCAAGACCTGCGCTACGGCGAAAACCCGCACCAGCAAGCCGCCTTCTACCGCGACCTGTACCCCGCACCCGGCTCGCTGGTCACGGCCAAGCAGCTGCAAGGCAAAGAGCTGAGTTACAACAACATCGCCGATGCCGACGCGGCCTGGGAATGCGTCAAGAGCTTCGACGTGCCTGCCTGCGTGATCGTCAAGCACGCCAATCCCTGCGGCGTGGCTGTGGGCGCGAATGGCCTGGAAGCCTACAGCAAGGCCTTCCAGACCGACCCGACCTCGGCATTCGGCGGCATTATTGCCCTCAACCGCCCATTGGATAAGGACGCAGCGCTGCAAATTTCGAAGCAGTTCGTTGAAGTGCTGATGGCCCCCGGCTACACCGCCGAAGCGCTGGAAGTGTTCAAGTCCAAGGTCAACGTCCGCATCCTGGAAATTGCGCTTCCACCGGGCGGTGCCACCGCCTGGGACAAGGGCCAGAACGCCATGGACATCAAACGCATCGGCTCCGGCCTGCTGATGCAAACCGCCGACAACCACGAGCTGGTGCTGGCCGACCTGAAGGTCGTCACCACCCTGCAACCCACGCCGCAGCAGCTCGAAGACCTGCTGTTCGCCTGGAAAGTCGCCAAGTTCGTCAAGAGCAACGCCATCGTCTTCTGTAAAGACGGCATGACCATGGGCGTGGGCGCAGGCCAGATGAGCCGCCTGGATTCGGCTCGCATCGCCAGCATCAAGGCCGGCCATGCCGGCCTGGCCCTGGCGGGCACGGCGGTGGCCAGCGATGCCTTCTTCCCGTTCCGCGACGGCCTGGACGTGGTGGTGGATGCGGGTGCCACCTGCGTCATCCAGCCCGGTGGCTCGATGCGCGACGACGAAGTGATCGCCGCCGCCAACGAACGCGGTGTGGCCATGGTGTTGACGGGTGTGCGCCACTTCCGTCACTAAAAACATGCTGTGGGCCCCGCTGACCCTCGCTTGGCTGCTGGGCAGCGGGCTGGCCACTGCCCAGTCGCTCCCGCCCCAGGAGTTGGCCCAGAAATCCGACTGCATGGCCTGCCACGGCATGGTGCACAAGCAGATCGGCCCCGGCTTTGCACAAATCGCCGCGCGCTACCGGGGCGATGCAGATGCCCCGACGCGGCTGGCGGGCAAGATACGCAACGGCAGCGTGGGGGCCTGGGGCCGTGTCATCATGCCCCGGCATCCCCAGCTCAGCGAGGCCGAAGCCTTGGCGCTGGCCCGCTGGGTGCTCTCTCAACCCTAAGCCAAATACCTCTGGAGACTCCCCTTGTCCGATCTCATCATCATCGCCCGTGCCCAGGCCAAACCCGGTTTTGAAGCCGTGCTGGTCGCCGCCCAAACCGCCCTGGTCGAGCTGTCGCGCCAGCAGCCCGGCTGCATTGCCTACGAACTGCACGAAGACCTGAGCCAGCCCGGCAAAGTGCTATTCTACGAACGCTGGGCCGACCGCAACGCCTGGGAAAACCACATCGCCGGTGCCCACAGCGTCGCCTTCCGCGCCCAGGCAGGCGACTGGATTGGCGACTTCGAACTGCTGCAGATGCGCCAAGTGGCTTAAGACATAATTTATCCATCAAAGCATATAAAGTAGACTCTTCCATTCCGCCATATTGCCTATTGAAATAGGCAATATGAAGTGTCCTGAAGAATCCACCATAGCGATTTTTCAGCGCGGGCGCTGGGTTCCCGCAGCGGATATCCGCGCCGTGGACACCGCTACCTGCCGGGTCGAGTACCGGGCCGATTACATCTTTGGCACCCATCCCCAAGCTGCCCAGTTGCGTGGTTTAACCTAAAGGTATGGCCGACAAACGCGTCAAATCCCGCGACCCCGATGTCCTCAGTGCGGCCCGCGCCCGGCTCTACGCCGCCGCGCCCACGGGTGAGATGAGCCTGGGCCAGTCGGTGCGGGCGATGCGCAAAATCAGCGGTTTGACCCAGGCCGAATACGCCGCCCACCGCAACGTCAGCCTGCAAGCCCTGCGCCAGATAGAGCGCGACCAGGGCAATCCTACGGTGGACACCCTCAACAAGCTGGCGCAGATATTCGGGCTGCGCGTGGGGCTGGTGCCCCTGCAAGCACCCCATAGCGAGTTGTAAGGAAAATAGGCTTCTCGTGCTTATGGGACTAGCGTGAGAAGCTATGTTTTAGATAGCGATATCAGGCGCGTGCAGGTTGGCGGCTGTGCTGGGCCGCTGATTTGGCCAGCAAGATCGCCCCTGCTGCCACCAGGCAGGCCGCACCCGCCACGTACAGCGCCGGGGTGTACGAGAGCATCACCGTGCGCGTCAGTCCGGCACCGTAGGCGGCGACTGCGCTGCCCAGCTGGTGGCCGGCAAACACCCAGCCAAAAATCATGCCGGCGCGCTCTTTGCTGAAATGGGCGCTGACCAGCTTCACCGTGGGTGGCACGGTGGCCACCCAGTCCAGGCCGTAGAACATGGCAAACAGCGACAGGCCGTACAGCGTGAAGTCCGAATGCGGCAGCCAAAACAGCGACAGCCCGCGCAGCCCGTAGTACCAAAACAGCAGCTTGCGGTTGTCATACCGGTCCGACAGCCAGCCCGACAGGATGGTGCCCACAAAGTCGAAGCCGCCAATCATCGCCAGCACCGAGGCCGCAGGCAGGGCCGCCAGCCCGTAGTCGCCGCACAGCGAGATAAAGTGCGTCTGGATCAAGCCGCTGGTGCTCAGGCCGCAGACGAAGAAGGTTCCAAACAGCACCCAGAAGGTGGCACTTTGGGAGACGCTGCCCAGCACGTTCAGCGGCTCCATGAAGCCCATGCGCTGCGTGGGCAACGGTGCGTCGGGCACATCCGGGTTGGCCCCAAAGGCACGCAGCCCCAGATCTTGCGGGCGGTTGCGGATGAAGCAAAAGGCCAGCAGCGCCACCAGCAGGCAGGTGACAAACACCGGCGTGATGGCCACGCGCCAGCCGTAGCGCTCGATCAGCCAGGCCGCCAGCGGCAAAAACACCAGTTGCCCGGTGGCCGAGCTGGCCGTCAGCAGGCCCAGCACCAGGCCGCGGCGCTGGTCGAACCACCGGGTGGCGACCACCGCGCCCAGCACCAGGGCCGTCATGCCTGACCCCACGCCCAGCAGCACGCCCCACAGCAGCACCAGCTGCCACAGCGCCGTCATCTGCGTGGCCAGCAGCAGGCCGCTGGCCACTAGCACCAGCGCCGTGCAGATGATGGTGCGCAGGCCGTAGCGCTCCATCAGGATGGCCGCAAACGGCCCCATCAGCCCGAACAGCATGAAGCGCAAGGCCATGGCCGACGAGATCTGGTCGGTGCTCCAGCCGAACTCTTTGCTCAGGGGCTGCAGGAACGCCCCGGGCAGGCCCAGCGCCGCCGACGAGCTCAGCATGGTCAGGAACACGATGGCCAGAATGGCCCAGGAAAAGTGGATGCCCCGGCGTTGCAGCCAGAGGGAAACGGGTTGGGCGAACATGGTTTTACTGGGGTTGGGTGGGCAGGAGGTGGGCGCGGGCGGTAGCCAAAAGTTCGTCAGACACCGCACTGCCCAGGGTGGCGCGCGACAGCAGCAGGGCCCCGACCAGGGTGGACAGGTCCACCAGGGCCTGGTGGTGGTCGGTATTGGCATCGCCCGTGGCCTGCTGGGCCTGCAGGATGTCCAGCAGGCCCTGGATGCCCGCCTGGTAGGCAGCACGGATGGGCTTGTCGGGCGCTTCACGGGCCACGTCACCGGCCAGCGCGGGGAGCGGGCAGCCGGTGGCCATGCTGTCGCGGCTCTGGGGCGAGAGGTAGGCGTTGACCAGTGTGGCCCGTGCCGCTGCCGGGGCCTGGTCGGCCACGCGTGCGGTCCAGCGCTCGCGGGCCTGTTCGAAAGCCCGTTCGCAGGCCACGGCGGCCAGCGCGTCTTTGGACGCAAAGTGGCCGTAGAAGCCGCCGTGCGTCAGCCCCACCTCGGCCATCAGGTCGGCCACGCTCACGCCCTGGATGCCGCGTGCGCGGATCAGTGTGGAGGCGGCTTCCTCGATGGCGGTGCGGTTGCTGTCGGTTTGGGCGCGGGAGACACGGGGCATGGGGCTTCCTCGAAATTTAAATAGATTGTAGTCATCATGAATAATAGATGTCAATGACAATCTATTTATTGGAAATTTCGAGGAAAATCTGCCCCCTGTGCTTATGGCAAGAGCGTGTGCAGCTATCTTTACGATAGCAATTGGATCGCTGGGGCGGTGGGAATAGGGTCTGCCCTAGTCCATGGGCGCAAAAAAGTACCAATATGGAACACACCGGCATCAGTGAAATGTTCGGCGCTGCCTATGATTTCAGGTGTTTGTGATTTCAAGGCACCCCATAAGGAGAGACTCAATGGCAAAAGAATTGGAAGCTAAAGTGGCCGTCATCACCGGGGCTGCGTCGGGCATAGGCTTGGCCAGCACCGAGGCAATGCTGGCTGCGGGTGCGCGCGTGGTGATGGTCGACCGCGACGAGGCGGCGATGCAGGCGGTTTGCAGCAAGTATGGCGACGCGGTGAGCGCGTTGCGCATCAATCTGCTCGACCCGAAGGACTGCGCGACCCTGGTGCCCAGGGCCCTGGAACTGGCCGGTCAGATCGACATCCTGCATGCCAACGCCGGCACCTACGTCGGCGGCGACCTGGTCGACAACGACAACGACGCCATCGACCGCATGCTGCACCTGAATATCAACGTGGTGATGAAGAACGTGCGCGACGTACTGCCGCACATGATCGCGCGCGGAGGCGGCGACATCATCGTCACCAGTTCCCTGGCGGCCCATTTCCCCACGCCCTGGGAGCCGGTCTATGCGTCGTCCAAGTGGGCGATCAACTGCTTTGTGCAGACGGTGCGGCGCCAGGTGTTCAAGCATGGCATCCGCGTCGGCTCAATCTCGCCCGGACCCGTCATCAGCGCGCTGCTGGCCGACTGGCCGCCCGAGAAGCTGCAGGAAGCCCGGGATTCAGGGAGCCTGCTGGAGGCCAGCGAAGTAGCCGAGGTGGTGCAATTCATGCTGACCCGGCCGCGCGGCATGACCATCCGCGATGTGGTGATGATGCCCACCAATTTCGACCTCTGAGCCCTGCAAACCTGGCGGCTTCAGCGCCAGTGCCGCCGGGAGTAGCCGAAGTTCAGTTCCACGCCGATCGGTATCGCCGGGCGGTAGTAGGGCACGGCCTGCACCACCACCGGGGCGGGGGCGGTGTAGACGGGTTCAGGCTGGTAGTAGTCGCCCGAGATCACTTGCTGCGGCATCGGCGCACGCACGGGTGGCATATTGCTATAGCCCACGGGACTGACTTGCAAGGCAATCGTCGCGCCGGGGTCGTTGGGCATCGTGGTGGTGTACTGCTTGCCCGCGTACTCGTAGACCACGTTGTAGCCCGCGTTGCGGGTTTCAAAAAAGGTTTGGGTGCTGCAGTTTTGCACCGTTTGCAATTGGGTCTGGCCCGGGCCTTCAATGCTGTTGCCCAGGATGGCCCCGCCCACAATGCCCAGCATGGTGGCCGCCGCGCGCCCGCTGCCACCGCCGACGGCGTTGCCCATCGCGCCCCCGGCGATACCGCCCATCAGCGCACCCGCGCCGGAGCGCGGGGCTTCCACCGCCACCTGCTGGTTGCTGCACACCTGGCGGGGCACGGCAACCTGCTGGTTGAGAGGGGTCGATGAAATCACCCGCCCGGTTTCCTGGGCGACCGCGAAGCCTGTGACCAGGGTCAAGGCGCTGAGGACGAGAATTTTTTGCATGGTGAGGATTAAACGCCGCAAAGCCTTCCGCAGTTCCCGGCTTTACCCGCTGGTTACCATTTTTCCCATGGAAAATTAAGCACTAAATTGGCACTTCACGCTTATTCCATAAGCGCAAGTAGCTACGCTTTTGATAGTTCCTTAAACACTGCGTGCGCAGCGTCCACGGTGGCCGCAATATCGTCTGCCGTGTGCGCCGCGCTGACAAAACCAGCCTCGTACAGTGCCGGGGCGATGTACACGCCGCGGTCCAGCAGGCCGTGGAACAGGTGGTTGAAGCGCGGGCTGCTGGTCTTCATGACCTGCGGGTAGTTGACTGGCAGGGTGTCGAGCAGGAAGAAGCCGAACATGCCGCCCTCGCTGTCGCTGCTGAAGGCCAGTCCTTCCGCATCGGCCGCGGCCTGCAGGCCCGTGACCAGCGACCGGGTGGTGGCCGACAGGGCTTCAAAAAAGCCGGGCTTGCGGATTTCGCGCAACGTGGCCAGCCCGCAGGCGGTGGCCACCGGGTTGCCCGACAGCGTGCCGGCCTGGTAGACCGTGCCCAGCGGCGCCAGGTGCTCCATCACTGCGCGCGAGCCGCCAAAGGCTGCCAGTGGCATGCCGCCGCCAATCACCTTGCCCAGCACCGTCATGTCGGGCGCAAAGCCGGGGATATCTTTGGCGTAGACGCTTTGGGCGCTGCCCAGGGCGACGCGGAAGCCGGTCATCACTTCGTCCAGCACCAGCAGTGCGCCGTACTGGGTGCACAGCTCGCGGCAGCGGCGCATGAAGGGCACGGAGGCACGCACAAAGTTCATGTTGCCCGCAATCGGCTCGATCATCAGGCAGGCGATGTCTTTGCCGTGCAGGGCAAAGGCTTCTTCGAGCTGGGCGATGTGGTTGTATTCCAGCACCAGGGTGTGCTGCACCACCTCGGGCGGCACACCGGCGCTGGTGGCGCTGCCAAAAGTGGCCAGACCGGACCCGGCCTTGACCAGCAGTGCATCGGCATGGCCGTGGTAGCAGCCTTCGAATTTGATGATCTTGTTGCGGCCGGTGGCACCGCGCGCCAGGCGGATGGTGCTCATGGCGGCTTCGGTGCCGGAGCTGACCAGGCGCAGCATTTCCATGGACGGCACCAGCGACAGGATTTCTTCGGCCAGCTCGACCTCGCGCTCGGTGGGCGCACCGAACGAGAAGCCTTCTAGCAGGGCTTTTTGCACCGCTTCCACCACCACCGGGTGGCCGTGGCCCAGGATCATCGGGCCCCAGGAGCCGATGTAGTCGGTGTAGCGCTGGCCGTTGGCATCCCAAAAGTAGGCACCCTGGGCGCGCTGCACAAAGCGCGGCGTGCCGCCCACGGCCTTGAAGGCGCGCACGGGGGAGTTCACGCCGCCGGGGATGACTTTGACGGCGCGGTCAAACAGGGCTTGGTTCAGATCAGTGTCGGGTTTCATTTTGGGCTTCCAAAGCGGCAATTGCGCGCAGGGTTTCTTCGTCCAGGGGGGCATCGGGGTCGGAGCCGTCGTCGGGGGCATCATCTTCTTCGGGCTGGGCCCAGAACATGCGGTCGGGCAGGATGTGGCCCATGCCGGGGCGGAATCCGCCGTCCAGGCAGCGGTCCAGGTAGCTCATGGCTTCATTGGTGGCTTCGGCCAGGTCGCTGCCGCTGGCCAGCAGGGCGGCCAGCGCGGCCGACAGGGTTTCGCCCGCGCCGGTGAACACCGCCTCAAACAGCTCGAACTTTTCGCTCACCAGCACCGCCTGCGGGCTGGTGAGGACGTTTTCCACATGCTGGTCGGGCAGCGGGATGCCGGTGACCAGGGTGTAGGGCACGCCCATGGCAGAGGCCGCCTTGGCAATGTCGCGCGGCGTGGGGTTGCGCTCGCCGCTCCAGTCGGGCAGCAGCCAGCGGCGCAGCGTGCTGTGGTTGCCCACCAGCACCGTGGTTTGCGGCAGCATCAGCTCGCGAAAGGCATCCAGGTAGTCTTCGATCTTGTCCTCGTCCCACCAGGACAGGTTGGGCATGTAGGCCACTACCGGCACGTCGGCGTAATCGGAGGTAATTTCTGCGATGGCGCTGACGTTTTCCGGGCTGCCCACAAAGCCGACCTTGAAGACCTGCACGGCAATGTCTTCCAGCACCGCACGGGCCTGCTCGGTGACGGCTTCTTCGTCAAAGCAGAAGTGTTCAAAAATTTCGCCGGTATCGCGGGCATAGGCCCCGGTGACCACCGGCAGGGCGTGGCCGCCGACCGAGGCAATCGCCGTGGTGTCGGCCGCCAAACCGCCTGCGCCGCTGGGGTCGCTGGCGTTGAACACCATCACGCAGGCCGGGCCTTCCAATGGGTCGTCTTCGGACTCGTCCGGCGCATCTGGCACCGGGGTCGCATCGGGCCGATCGTCGGCAGGGGGCTTTTTTGGGGGGGTAGGAGCAGTCATAGGCCTAATTCGGCTGAGGGGGCGTACAAAATGGTCAAGGCAATAATCTGCGTCGATACAATCCATTTCATTCTATTGCTAAGGCTTTTTACGCTGTGACTGACTCTAAAACTTGGATGTGCCTGATTTGTGGCTGGATTTATGACGAGGCGACTGGCGATCCCGCCACGGGCATTGCCGCCGGAACCGCCTGGGCCTTGGTGCCCATGAACTGGACCTGCCCCGAATGCGGTGCCCGTAAAGAAGATTTCGAGATGGTCCAACTTTGATGCGCGGCGACCGTCCGCGTTGTCCTGTTCTTTTGAGAAGAGGTGCCACGTGAGTACGATTGCCACGACTTTCAAAGTCCTTGTGGTGGACGACAGCAACACGATCCGTCGCAGTGCTGAAATCTTCCTGAAGCAAGGCGGGCACGAGGTGTTGCTGGCCGAGGACGGCTTTGATGCCCTGTCCAAGATCAACGACCACCAGCCGCAGCTGATTTTTTGCGACATCCTGATGCCCAAGCTGGACGGCTACCAAACCTGCGCCATCATCAAGCGCAACCCCAAGTTTGCGTCCATCCCGGTGGTCATGCTGTCGTCCAAGGACGGCGTGTTCGACAAGGCCCGTGGCCGCATGGTCGGCTCGCAAGACTATTTGACCAAGCCGTTTACCAAAGACCAGTTGCTCCAGGCGGTGCAGCAGTTCGGAGTCGCCTTGCAAGGAACTATTTGATGCCTATCCACAACGTGCTGATCGTGGACGATTCCAAGACTGAGCTGATGTACCTGACCGACCTGCTGGAAAAGAACGGCATGGTGGTGCGTACTGCAGAAAACGCCGACGAGGCGTTTCGCCGCCTGGCGGAACAGAAGCCCGATCTGATCCTGATGGATGTGGTGATGCCGGGGCAAAATGGCTTCCAGCTGACCCGCACCATCAGCCGCAACCCTGAGTTTGCCGATGTGCCCATCATCATGTGCACCAGCAAGAACCAGGAAACCGACCGCGTCTGGGGCATGCGCCAGGGAGCCCGTGACTACATCACCAAACCGGTGAATGCCGCCGAGCTGAAGGCCAAGATCGGCGCTTTGAACAACGCTTTGAAGTAAGGCAGCGGCAGCCATGGCGAACCGCGAAGCCCTCCGAGAACTGCAAACCCGATTGGCCTCCCGCCTGCAGGCGGCCCGCAGTGAAGGGCTGTCGGTGCGCTGGCTGGCAGCCCAGGTGGGCGGTGCCCGCTACCTGTTTCCGCTGGCCCAGTGCGGCGAGATTTTCCCCTGGACCCCGGTGCAGCCCGCCGCCTACACCCAGGCCTGGTTCATGGGCGTGGCGAATCTGCGCGGTGGCCTGTGCGGCGTGGTCGATCTGGTGCGCTTCATGGCCCCTGAAACGCCGGTGCTCCGCAGCGGAGCTGCTCTGTCCGAATGCAGTCTGCTGTCATTCAACGCGGGCATGGAGCTCAATTGCGCGATGCTGGTAGACCAGCTCAGCGGCCTGCGCGGCCCGGAGGCCTTCACTGCATCGGCACCTGCGCCCGCCGACGCACCTGGCTACCTGGGCCCCACCCACACCGACGCGGCCGGCCTGCCATGGCAGGAAATCAACCTGCTGAGCCTGTCCCAACTTCCTTCTTTTCTGAGCATCAGTGCTTAGGGCCCCTCCAGAAAGCTGCACCATGCCTGCTGTTGACGACAAGTCCTACTCCCACCCGACGGTAGAGGACTCTGTGGACTCCGAAACCGATACCGTGGCCGACTTTCCCATGGGGGCTGCGCCCCGCCCTGCGGCGCGGTCACATGCCGACTTCAGCGAAAGTCGCTTTGTCAGCGCCCATGTGCCGGACGCAGCCGATGAGTGGGTGACCTTGCCTTTGCTGGGCAACCGCCACACCACGGCCCACCAGCGCATCCTGGTGGCGGTGATGGCCGCCGCCTTGCTGGTATTGGCCGTGGTGGCCGCCTGGGGTTTGCACCGGGCTGAAACCGTGGCGCGGCAACTGGCTGCGACCGGCCAGGCCCTGATGCAGTCACAGCGCCTGGCCAAATCGGTGTCGCAGGCCCTGGTGGGAAGTGCGCCAGCCTTTGCCGATGTGGCCGAAAGTGCTGACGTGCTGGCCAAGAACGTGCGCGGCCTGCAATCTGGCGACGACCGTTTGGCTGCGGTCAACGCCGATGCCCAAACCGATATGGCCCAAATCACCCCTTTGATGGAGCGTGCCGAAAAGAACGCGGCCACGGTGATGGGCCAGCAAAAAATCCTGACCCAGGTGGGTGCCGCACTGCACACCATCAACCGCCAATCGTCCGATCTGCTGGAAATTGCCGAGACCGTAGCCTCGTTCAAGTTGCAGCAGGCGGCCAGCCCGACCGAGATTTCGGCGGTGGGCCAACTGGTCATGCTGACCCAGCGCATCGGTAAGTCGGCGAATGAATTCCAGACCATGGAAGGCGTGAGCCCCGAGGCGGTTTTCCTGCTGGGCAAGGACTTGAATTCTTTCAAAGAAATTACGCAGGGTCTGCTGGACGGCAGCCCCGAGTTGCGTCTGGGCGCGGCCAGGGATGCCGCCACACGCGAGCAGCTCCAGGCCTTGCTCAAGCTGTACGAAGAAACGCGCACCCAGGCGGGCGCGATTCTGGGCAACCTGCAGGGTCTGGTGTCGGCCCGTGAGGCGCAAACCGCCGTGGTGGGCGACAGCGAACCGCTGCGCCGCCAACTGGAAGCGCTACAAGACAAGCTGTCGTCGCAAACCGGTCTGGGCCTGGTGGCCATCGTGGTGCTGGTGTTGTCGGCCCTGCTGGCGCTGGCCTGCGCAGCCGGTTTGGCCGCCGTGCAACTGCGCGGAAGCCGCAAACGCCAGGCCACCGCCGAAATGCAGCGCCTGGATGCCGAGGCATCGCAACAGGGTGCCAAGCGCGTCAACGATGCCAACCAGGCCGCCATTTTGCGGTTGATGAACGAGTTGCAGGCCGTGGCCGAGGGCGATCTGACCCAGCAAGCCACCGTGACCGAAGACATCACCGGCGCGATTGCCGACTCGGTGAACTACACCGTGGAAGAGCTCCGCGCCCTGGTGGGCAGCGTGCAAAACACCGCTACCCAGGTGGCCCAGACCACGGCGCAGGTAGACAGCACCTCGACCGAGCTGCTGGCCGCTTCCACCGAACAGCTGCGCGAAATCCGCGAAACCGGCCGCTCGGTTCTGGACATGGCTTCGCGCATCAACGAGGTGTCCACCCAGGCGCAAGAGTCGGCTGCGGTGGCGCGCCAGTCGCTGCAAGCCGCCGACTCGGGCCTGCAGGCGGTGCAAAACGCCATCGGCGGCATGAACTCCATCCGCGACCAGATCCAGGAAACCTCCAAGCGCATCAAGCGCCTGGGCGAATCCTCGCAAGAGATTGGTGAAATCACCGAGCTGATTTCCGACATTACCGAGCAAACCAATGTGCTGGCGCTGAACGCTGCCATCCAGGCCGCGTCGGCCGGGGAGGCCGGGCGTGGCTTCTCGGTGGTGGCCGAAGAAGTGCAGCGGCTGGCCGAGCGTTCGGCCGACGCGACGCGCCAGATTGCGGCGCTGGTGAAGGCCATCCAGACCGACACCCAGGATGCGGTGGCCGCCATGGAACGCTCTACCCAGGGCGTGGTGGCGGGTGCGGCCCTGTCCGACAGTGCCGGTACGGCGCTGACCGAGATCGACCACGTGTCGCGCCGCCTGGCCGAGCTGATCGAGCAGATTTCCCAAACCACCTCGCGCGAGGCCGAAAAGGCCAATGTGGTGGCCGACAACATCCAGCACATCTTTGCCGTGACCGAGCAAACCGGCGCGGGCACCCGGACCACCGCGGCCCAGGTGCGCGAACTGTCCGAGATGGCCGAAGAATTGCGCCTGTCGGTGGCGCGGTTCAAAATCAAGTAGCCTGCCATGCTGTTGTCGTCCCCCGCCGCTGCAGACACCACCATGTCCTTCCCTGCATCCCCTGCCGAAGATGCTCCCGAGCACGACCTGGGCCCGCTGGCCTGGGTGCTGGACGAGTTGCGCAAAACCCTGGATGCTGCCGTCAAATCGCTCAAGCGCTATGTGCGAGAGGCTGACGCTTCTCAGGCAGCCGGGTTTTCCGTACCCGATCCCAGCCACCTGGGTGCCGCACTCCAACACCTGCACCTGACCGTCGGCGCGCTGGAGATGGTGGGCATGATGCCTCCGTCTCTGCTGCTGCGCGCCATGGAGGCTGCCGTCGCCAAATGCCTGGACAACCCCAGCCTGTGCACGGACGAGGCGGTTGGCAAGATCGAACGGGCCGGGTTTGCCGTGGTGGACTACCTGGAAGCCGTGCTGGCCAGCAAACCGGTTTCGTCCGTCGGGCTGTTTCCGCAGTACCGCGAAGTGCAGGCACTGGCCGGTGTGACCCAGGTGCATCCGGCCGACCTGTGGCCGCTGGAGCCGCACTGGCGCGATATCCCCGTGGCCGAACCCGTGCCGCCGCTGGCCTATGCGCCTGCACTGCGGGCACGGCTCGACCAATGCGTGCTGAAAGTGGTCAAGACCGGTGACCCGGTGGCCGCCCGGGAGCTGGTGGGCATCTGCCTGGGTTTTGCGCAGCACCAGCAGCGCCAGCCCGAGCAGGTGTTCTGGAATATCGCCGCGGCGTATTTTGAAGCCCTGTCGCTGGGGCTGTTTGCGTCGGACGTGTATTCCAAGCGCATTGCCTCGCGGGTGTTGACCCAGTACGCCGCCCTGGCCAAGGGCGATGCCACCATCGCGCCCCGCCTGGTCCAGGACATGCTTTTTTTCTGTGCCCAGGCCGTGCCGGTGCAGGCCGCCGATGCACCGACGCTGGCCGCCGTACGCCAGGCCTACGGCTTGCAGCGGCATGCGCCCATCGACTACGAAATGCGGCCCTTTGGCCGGTTTGACCCGGCCTTGCTGGCCCAGGCGCGCAAGCGGTTGGCGGCAGCGGCCGAGACCTGGTCGGCCCTGGCCGGGGGCGACACCCACCGTTTCAAACCTGCCCTGGACCAGTTCGCCATGGTGGGCGAGTCGCTGACCAAGCTGCATGCAGGCAGCGCCGTGCTGGCGCAGGCCCTGACCCACGCGGTCGAGTCCACCGTGCGCTCCAAGGCCCCGCCGTCGGCTGCGCTGGGCATGGAGGTCGCCACCTCGGTGCTGTACCTGGAGGCTGCATTTGAAGAGCTGGACCAGGCCGATGCCGAGCTGGCCGAACGTGCCACCTTGCTGGCCGACCGTTTGACCGCTGTGGGGCAAGGGGGTAGCCCCGAGCCACTGGCCCCGTGGATGGAAGAGCTCTACCACCGCGTCAGTGACCGGCAAACCATGGGCAGCGTGGTCGATGAGCTGCGCCACACCCTGGCCGAAGTCGAGCAGGCGCTGGACCAGTTCTTTCGCACGCCACGCGAGAAAGTGCCGCTATCCAAGGTGGCGCACCAGCTGACACAGATGCGTGGTGTGCTGTCGGTGCTGGGCCTGGACCAGGCTTCGCACGCTGTGATGCGCATGCGCGAAACGGTCGATGGCTACATGGCCGACGACCAGAGCGACCCCGTTGCCATGGCCGCCAGTTTTGACCGGTTGGGCAACAGCCTGGGGGCTTTGGGCTTCCTGATCGACATGCTGGGCTACCAGCGTGCGCTGGCCAAGAAATTGTTTAGCTACGACGAAGCGGCGGGCGAATTCAAGCTGGCGATGGGGCGCAGTACCGTGTCGGCAGCAGATTCGGTGCAGGCACCGTACCAGGATGCGCTGGAAGAGCGGGCCACCGAGGTGCTGGAACCCCTGCCGCTGCTGGAGGCCGAGCCCTGGGCCATTTCCGAACTGCCGGACCTGCTGGACCTGGACCTGGCCACCGTGGCCGCTCCGCTGGAACCTGCCGCGCCTATTTCCGAACCCGAACCCGAACCGGTATCTGCGCCCGCAGAAGACCTGGAGCCGGTGTCGGTGCAATTGCTCCCCGAGGCGGAGCCCGAGTTCACCCTGACCGCCGCTGCACCCGACCAGGGCCAGGTTACCGCCATCAGCCCCGCACCGGCACCCGCCATGCCTCCCCCGGCTGCCGAGCTGTCCGAAGACGATGCCGAGTTGTTGGGCATCTTTTTGGAAGAAGCCCGCGAAGTGGTGCACACCGGGTTGGGCGCTGTGGCGGCGCTGGTGGCCGCACCTAGCGATCCCGGGCCGCAAATCACGCTGCGCCGCGCCTTCCACACCCTCAAGGGCAGCGCCCGCATGGTGGGGCTGTCCGAGCTGGGCGAAGCCGGTTGGGCCCTGGAGCAAATGGTCAACGGCTGGTTGGCAGAACAAAGCCCGGCCCACCCCGATCTGCTGCAGGTGGCGGGCGATGCCCTGAACGCCTTTGGCCTGTGGGTGGAGGACATTGCCGTGGGTGCCGCCCAGCACTGGCGGGCCCAGCCCTTCCGCGCATCCGCCGATGCCCGTCGGCTGGAGCTGCGTTACCTGCCGCTGGCGGTACCGCAAGCCTCGTCCGATGTGCTGGACCCTGCGCACTTGCTGGCCAACATGCCAGAGCCGGTGGTGGAGCCCGTGGTCGAAGAGGCAGTGGCCGCCGAGTTGCCGGAGGTGGTGACCCAGGTGGAGCCCGAGGTTCTGCCCGAAGCCACCGACAGCGGCATGCTGCCTCTGGAGACCCCGGTACCCGACGAGGCCACCAAGGTCATCGGCCCGCTGCGCATCGGCATTCCGCTGTACAACGTGTACCTGAACGAGGCCGATGAGTGGTCGCGCCGCTTGCTGACCGAGCTCAGCGAGTGGTCGCTGGAGCTGCACCAGCCGCTGCCCGAATCGACTGTTTCTCTGGCGCATTCGCTGGCCGGTAGCTCGGCCACGGTGGGCTTCCAGGCGCTGTCGCAGATGGCCCGGGCGCTGGAGTCGGCGCTGGAACACGTGCAGTTGATGCCCCAGGGCACGCCCCGGCACGCGCAGATTTTTACCGACGCGGCCGAAGACATGCGTCGCTTGCTGCACCAGTTTGCCGCCGGTTTCCTCAAAGAGCCGCATCCCGGCGTGCTGCAGGCCCTGCGCGATGTGCTGGAAGACAGCCCGGTGCCCGTAGCCCCCGCTGCGCCGGAACCCGAAGAGCATGCCGATGCCCAGGAGCTGGCCGAGCTGGCCCTGCTGGATGCGGTCGAAGAGCCTATTGCCGCCGTCGAAGCGCTTGCCGAGGCCCCCGTGCCCGCCGAGGCGCTACCTGAATTCGCTGCGGCCTCGCCGTCCGACTTCGACGAAGAGATCGATCTGGACGACGTCATTGATGTCGATCTGTTTCCGATCTTTGAAGAAGAAGCCGCCGAACTGCTGCCCCAACTGGGCGGTGCCCTGCGCCAATGGTGGGCCCGTCCTGAAAACGGCGGTGCCCGCAACGAGGTGCTGCGCGCCCTGCACACCCTCAAAGGCAGCGCCCGCCTGGCGGGTGCATTGCGCCTGGGGGAAATGGCCCACCGGCTGGAAACCGAAATCGAGCGCCTGGGTGCCGAGCCCCTGCAATCGGCGCAGATCGAACCGCTGTTGTCGCACTTCGATGCCCTGCAGACCCAGATGGACAGCCTGCGCCAGGCCCATCTGCGTGTGCCCAGCGAGCCGGTGGAGCCGCCTGTACCACCCAAAGCGGACGCGAAACCCGAAACCTCGGCCATCATCACGCTGCTGACGCCCGCGCAGCCCGCCGCCGTACTGCCCGCGCCGCGCCTGATGGCCCACCAATCGGTGCGGGTGCGCTCGCAGCTGCTGGACCGGCTGGTCAACCAGGCGGGCGAGGTCATCATCACCCGCACCCGGCTGGAGACGCGCCTGACCCAGTTGCGTGGCGCGCTGGCCGACCTGACCGGCAACCTGGAACGCATGCGCGGCCATCTGCGCGACATCGAGGTGCAGGCCGAATCGCAAATGCAGTCGCGACTGGCCTTGGCCAAGGACACGGCGCAGGGCTTCGACCCTCTGGAGTTCGACCGCTTCACCCGGGTGCAGGAGCTGACCCGCATGATGGCCGAGTCCGTCAACGACGTGGGCACGGTGCAGCGCAATCTGCAGCGCACCATCGAAGGCACGGAGGACGACCTGGTCATCCAGGCCCGGCAGGCCCGCGAGCTGCAGCGCGACCTGCTGCGCACCCGCATGGTGGAATTCGAAGGCATTGCCGAGCGCCTGTACGCCGTGGTGCGCCAGGCCTCCAAAGATACCGGCAAACTTATCAAGCTGGACATCACCGGCGGCTCCATCGAAATGGACCGGGGCGTGCTGGACCGTATGGCCCCGGCGTTTGAGCATCTGCTGCGCAACGCTGTGGCCCATGGCATCGAGCTACCCGAGGTGCGTTTGGCGGCGGGCAAAACCGCCATCGGCAACATCCTGGTCGAGCTGCACCACGAGGGTAACGACATCTCGGTGCGCTTTGCCGACGACGGTGCCGGGCTGGACATGGCCCGCATCCGCCAGAAAGCCCTGGACCAGGGCCTGGTGCGGGCCGACGCAGAACTCGATCTGGCGGCCGTGGCCGACTTGATCTTCCTGCCGGGCTTCACCACCGCGGCGCAGATCACCGAGCTGTCGGGCCGTGGCATCGGCATGGACGTGGTGCGCGCCGAGGTGCTGGCCCTGGGCGGGCGCATTGAAACCAAGACCGCCGCCGGGCAGGGCACGCAGTTCAAGCTGGTGCTGCCGCTGACTACGGCGGTGACGCAGGTGGTGATGCTGCGCATGGGCACCTTGTCCATCGGCGTACCTGCCAACGTGATCGAAGTGGTGCGCCGCATGCCGCAGGCCGAGCTGGCCCAGGCGTATGAGCGCCAAACGGTGGACGTGGCAGGCGAGGCCGTGCCCTTTTTCTGGGGCGGGGCGCTGCTGCAGTCATCCAAGCACAGTAGCGAGCCGTCGGGCAAAAACAGCGCGGTGGTGATCTTTCGCAGCGCGGCGCAGCGCCTGGCCCTGCACGTGGACGAGGTGCTGGGCAACCAGGAGGTGGTGGTCAAGAACCTGGGGCCGCAACTGTCGCGCCTGCCGGGCTTGTCCGGCATGTCGGTACTGGCATCGGGTGCGGTGGTGCTGATTTACAACCCGGTGGCGCTGTCGTCGGTGTACGGCGTACAGGCCCGCCAGTGGCAAATGGGGGTGGGCGATGTGTCCCCCGAGTTGCCCACGGTGCAGCAGACGCCGCTGGTGCTGGTGGTAGACGACTCCATCACCGTGCGCCGCGTCACCCAGCGCCTGCTGCAGCGCGAAGGCTACCGCGTGGCCCTGGCCAACGACGGCCTGCAGGCCCTGGAGCGCCTGCAGGAAGAAAAGCCGGCCCTGGTGCTGTCCGACATCGAAATGCCGCGCATGGACGGCTTCGACCTGGCCCGCAACATCCGCAGCGACGAAGCGTTGAAAGATCTGCCCATCATCATGATCACCTCGCGCATGGCCGAGAAGCACCGCGAGCATGCCCGTGCGCTGGGCGTAAACCACTACCTGGGCAAGCCGTATCCGGAAGAAGAGCTGCTGAGTCTGGTGCGGCGTTACACCACTGAAAATAACGGTGTTTTAGGCCTCTAGCGCTTATTAAATAAGCGTGAGAAGCTATGAAATATATAGCTATTCTGTCATGGCAACACATGCGGTTTCTTGACCACCGCGTAGCGCAACAGGGTGCGGGCGCGGGCCTCGTCGTGGGCCACGACGGGCAGCGGGTAGGTCTTGCCCAGTACCACCTCTGCCGCTTGCAACTCCATGGGTTTGGCCAGCCAGGGCGCGTGGATGGCGGCGTTGGGTAGCCTGGCCAGTTGCGGCAGGTAGCGGCGGATGAATTTGCCCTCGGGGTCGAACTTTTCGCTCTGGCTGGTGGGGTTGAAGATGCGAAAGTACGGCTGGGCATCGCAGCCGCTGGAGCTGGCCCACTGCCAGCCGCCGTTGTTGGCCGACAAATCAAAATCGTTCAGGTGGGTGGCAAAGTAGGCCTCGCCCCAGCGCCAGTCCAGCCCCAGGTCTTTCACCAAAAAGCTCGCCACCACCATGCGCAGGCGGTTGTGCATGTAGCCGGTCTGGTTGATCTGGGCCATGGCCGCGTCTACCAGCGGGTAGCCGGTGCGACCCTCGCACCAGGCGGCAAACAAGGCCTTGGCGGCCTTGCCATGCTCCCAGGCGATGCTGTCGTACTCGGGCTTGAAAGCGCCTTTGGCGGCGTGTGGAAAGTTGCTCAAGATCTGCGCATAAAAATCCCGCCACACCAGCTCGCTGAGCCACACGCTGGCACCCTGGATGCCTTGCAGGTGCAGGGGGTAGGCAGCGGCCGCCATCTGCCGGATCGACACCGTGCCAAAACGCAGGTGCACGCCCAGGTAGCTGGGGCCCTTGATGCCGGGGAAGTCGCGGGTGGCGTGGTAGTGCTCCATGCGGTCGAAGAATTCCTCGAACAACTGCTGCCCGCCGCTCTGCCCCGTGGGCAGCTTCAGCTGGGCCAGGTTGGTAGGCTCGAAGCCCAGCGCGTGCAAACTCGGCACCGGCACCGGCTGCGGATGCGGGCGTGGTGCCAGGCGTACGGCGTACTTTTCCAACGGGTAAGACTTCAGATAAAAGTCATCTACCTTCTTCAGCCAGGCATTCTTGTACGGCGTAAACACCCCGTAGGGGCGGCCCTGCTGGGTGAGGATTTCCCTGCGCTCAAAGACCACGTGGTCCTTGTAGGTGTGCAGCGCAATGCCCAGATGCGCCAGCGCACCCAGCACCATGGCGTCGCGCGCCAGGGCCTGCGGCTCGTCGTCGTGGTTGGCAAACACGGCCTGGGCGTGCAGCTCCTTGGCCAGCGCCGGAATCGCCTCGCGGGCGGCGGCGTGCAGGGTGATCAGCCCGCTGTTGGGCTGCAGGGCGCGCAGGGCGGTATCCAGCTCCACGACCGAGGCCTGGATGAATTCCACCCGTCGGTCGGCGCGGGGCAGGCTGTCCAGAATCTCGGTGTCGAACACAAACACGCAGTGCACCTGCTGGCAGGACTTCAGCGCGTGGTACAGCGCCGCATGGTCAAAGCTGCGCAGGTCGCGGCGGAACCAGACCAGGCCGGTGGCGAACTCTCGGGAGGCGGTGTGGGGGGGAGTGGGCGCTAGCATTCCACGATGTTAACGGCCAGCCCTCCACGCGCAGTTTCCTTGTACTTGGTCATCATGTCGGCCCCGGTTTCGCGCATGGTCTTGATGACCTTGTCCAGGCTCACGAAGTGGCTGCCGTCCCCGTGCAAGGCCATGCGGGCGGCGTTGATGGCTTTGACCGATGCGATGGCGTTGCGCTCGATGCAGGGGATTTGCACCAGGCCGCCTACCGGGTCGCAGGTCAGGCCCAGGTGGTGTTCCATGCCGATTTCGGCGGCATTTTCCACCTGCTCGGGGCTGCCACCCATCACCGCGCACAGGGCGGCGGCGGCCATGGAGCAGGCTACGCCCACCTCGCCCTGGCAGCCGACTTCGGCCCCCGAGATGGATGCGTTTTCCTTGTACAGCATGCCGATGGCGGCGGCGGTGAGTAAAAAGTCGATCACGCCGCTGGGTGTGGACGTGGCCACAAAGCGCACGTAGTAATGCAGTACGGCGGGCACGATGCCCGCGGCCCCGTTGGTGGGCGCGGTGACCACGCGGCCCCCGGCGGCGTTTTCTTCGTTCACGGCCAGGGCGTACAGGTTCACCCAGTCCAGCACCTGCAGCGGGTCGCGCAGCGCGAGTTCGGGGTTGGCGCAGAGCTTGGTAAACAGGTCGGCGGCGCGGCGCTTGACCTTGAAGCCGCCGGGCAGCACGCCCTGGGTGCGGCAGCCGCGCACCACGCAGGCTTGCATGACAGTCCAGATTTTGTTCAGCCCTGCGTCGATCTCGGCATCGCTGCGCCAGTGCTGTTCGTTACGGCGCATCAGCTCGGCAATCGAGATACCCGCGCCCTTGCACCGGGCCAGCAGCTCGTCGCCGCTGTGGAAGGGAAAGGGCAGCACGGTCGTGTCGGGGGCCAGCACCTTTTGCTTGTTGCCGTCGGCGGCCACTTCGTCGCTGACGATAAAGCCGCCGCCCACCGAGTAGTAGCAGCGGTTCAGCAGCTCGGCCCCATCGGCGTCAAAGGCGATGCAGCGCATGCCGTTGGGGTGGAAGGGCAGGGTTTCGCGGCGGTAGAAGGCCAGGTGGTCTTTCTCCTTGAACGCCACCGGGTGCACCCCGCCCACGCGCAGCAGGCCGGTGGTGCGGATGGCTTCCAGCAGGGCGGGAATGGCTTCCACGTCCACGCTTTCGGGATCATGGCCCTCCAGGCCGAGCAGCACGGCCTTGTCGGTGCCGTGGCCCTTGCCGGTGGAGCCCAGCGAGCCGTAGAGCTTGACCTCCACCCTGGCGCACGCGCCTAGCAGGCCCTGGTGGGCCAGTCGTTCGGTGAACATGCGGGCGGCGCGCATGGGGCCGACGGTGTGCGAGCTGCTGGGCCCGATACCGATTTTGAAGATGTCGAAAACACTGACGGCCATGGGGAAAGTCTCGCTTTTTACCGCTGTGCGGTGAGGTAGTCGGGATGGACGAAATACGGTGCGTCCGAACGCGGCAGGGCGGCTTTGCCCCGGATCGCGTCGGCCATCTTCTCTGCCAGCATGATGGTGGGGGCGTTCAGGTTGCCGCTGATCACGTCGGGCATGATGGACGCGTCCACTACCCGCAGGTTGCTGATGCCGTGTACCCGGCCTGCGCCGTCGGTCACAGCCATGTCGTCGGTGCCCATGCGGCAGGTGCAGGAAGGGTGTAGCGCGCTTTCGCCGTGCTCGCGGATGTGGGCATCGATCTGGGCATCGGTCTGCACGTCGTCCTTGGGCGACACGGCGTCGCCCCGGTATTTGTCGAACGCGGGCTGGCTGAAGATCTCGCGCGTCAGGCGGATACCGGCGCGCATTTCCTTGCGGTCCTGCTCGGTGGCCATGTAGTTGAACAGGATGCGTGGCGCGTCCTTGGGGCTGGCGGTCTTGAGCGTGACGGAGCCCCGGCTGGTCGGCCGCATCGGCCCCACATGGGCCTGGAAGCCGTGGAAGCTGGCGGGCGCACTGCCGTCGTACTGGATGGCCATGGGCAGAAAGTGGTACTGCAGATCGGGGTGCTTCACGCCCGCTTCGCTGCGGATGAATCCGCCTGACTCAAAGTGGTTGGTGGCCCCCAGGCCCGTGCCCTTGAGCATCCATTCCGCGCCGATCTTCACCTTGGCCACCGGGTTCATGGCGCTGTACAGGGTGATGGGTTCCTTGCACATGTACTGCACATAGGTTTCCAGATGGTCTTGCAGGTTCGCGCCCACGCCGCGCAGCGCGGCTTTGACCGGAATGCCCAGCTTGCGCAGATCGTCCGGGTTGCCCACGCCCGAGAGCATCAGCAACTGCGGCGAGTTGATGGCACCGCCGCACAGAATCACTTCGCGGGTCGCCTGGATGAGGTCGGTGCGGTGGCCGTTAACCACCTCAACACCTATGGCGCGCGGCGGGCTGGTGTCGGGGGCAAAGGCTACCTTGGCCACCAGCGCACGGGTGCGCACCTGCAGGTTGGGGCGTTTCATGGCCGGGCGCAGGTAGGCCATGGCGGTGCTCCAGCGGCGGCCCTTGTGCACGGTCATGTCCATCGGGCCTATGCCCTCCTGGCGGTAGCCGTTCATGTCGGCGGTGTAGGCGTAGCCCGCCTGCTGCCCGGCCTCGATGAAGGCCTGGTACAGCGGGTTTTCGCAGGCCCCGGTGGATACGTTCAGCGGGCCGCTGTCGCCCCGGTAGGCATCGCCGCCCTTGCCGCGGGTTTCGGCCTTGCGGAAGTAGGGTAGGCAGTCGGCATACGACCAGTTTTCCAGGCCCTTGTAGCTGGCCCAGCCGTCGTAGTCGAGCGCATGGCCACGGATGTAGACCATGCCGTTGATGCTGGACGAGCCGCCCAGCACCCGGCCGCGCGGGCAGTACATGGGGCGGTTGTCCATGAAGGGCTCGGGCTCGGAGTGGTAGAACCAGTTGAATTTGTCATTGGCCAGCGGGTAGGCAAAGGCCGACGGCATGTGGATGAAGATGCTGCGGTCGCCCGGCCCGGCTTCCAGCAGCAGCACTTTGACATCGGGGTCTTCGGTCAGGCGGTTGGCCAGCACGCAGCCTGCAGAGCCGGCGCCGACGATGATGTAGTCGAAATTTTCGTTGCTCATTTAGCTTGATCTCAGCGGTATCCGCAGGCGACTTCGCCCAGTTCCACGTACACGGTTTTCAGCTGGGTGTAGTGCTCCAGCGCAACCATGCTGTTTTCATGGCCAATGCCGGACTCGCCCGCGCCGCCGAACGGAATTTCGATGGGCGTGATGTTGTAGTTGTTGATCCAGCAAATGCCCGCCTTCAAACGTGCTGCCACGCGGTGGCCCCGGGCCCCGTCGCGGGTGAACACGCCGGCAGCCAGGCCAAAGCGGGTGGCGTTGGCGCGCTGGACCACCTCGGCCTCGTCATCAAACACCAGCAAGGCCATCACCGGGCCAAAGATCTCTTCTTGCACGATGGCCATGCCGTCGGTGCAGTCGGCAAAGATGGTGGGGGCAACGAAGTTGCCGTTTTCACAGCCCGCCACCTTCACCGCCGTGCCGCCGCAGACCAGCGTGGCACCACCCGCCACGCCCTGGGCCACGTAGCCCAGCACCTTGTCGCGGTGGGCGGCAGAGATGAGTGCGCCGACTTCCGTTTCAGGATCTTTCGGGTCGCCCACGCGCAGCAGCAGGGTGCGCTCTTTCAGGCGGGCCAGGAATTTGTCGGCAATGCCGCGCTGCACAAACACGCGGGTACCGTTGGTGCAGATTTCGCCCTGGGTGTAGAAGTTGGCCATCATGGCGGCGGTCACGGCCTGCTCGAAGTCGGCATCGTCAAACACGATCAACGGCGACTTGCCACCCAGCTCCATGGTCACCCGCTTCAGGGTGGCGGCGGCGCTGGCCATCACACGTTTGCCCGTGGGGATGGAGCCGGTGACAGACACCTTGGCCACGCCCGGGTGGGCGGCCAGCAGCGCGCCGGTGGTGCCCCGGCCTTGCAACACGTTGAACACGCCGGGGGGCACACCCGCCTCTAGGTAAATCTCGGCCAGCTTCACGGCGGTCATGGGCGTGAGCTCGGACGGCTTGAAGATCATCGCGTTGCCTGCAGCCAGCGCGGGCGCAGACTTCCAGCACGCGATCTGGATGGGGTAGTTCCACGCGCCAATGCCCACGCACACGCCCAGGGGCTCGCGGCGGGTGTAGGCGAAGGCGTTTTTCAGCGGGTACTGGGCACCGGCCAGGGTGGCGGCGGCACCGGCAAAGTATTCGATGCAATCGGCCCCGCTGGCCACATCGACCACGCAGGCTTCCTGCCAGGGTTTGCCGGTGTCTTGCACCTCGATGGCGGCCAGGGTGTCGTTGCGTTCGCGCAGCAGCTGGGCGGCGCGGTGCAGGATGCGGCCCCGCTCGGTGCCGGTCATGGCCGACCAGATGGCAAAGCCTGCCTCGGCGGCGGCCACGGCGGCGTTGACATCGGCTTCATCGCTGTCGTGCACCCCGGCAATCACGGCACCGGTGGCGGGGTTGAGGGTGTCAAAACGTTCGCCATTGCCATGTGTGGTTTGGCCATTGACGAAGCTGGGGATCAGGGATGTTGTCATAGAAATACCGTTCATTGAAGACACTGTCTGTTCGAGAACGCCGCAGAACCGGCTCTGCCGGGCTGCCAGCGTTGCCCCCTGCAAGGGGGTTGGCGGAGACACGCAGTGCGTAGCCTGGGGGTGTTCATCGAAGTACAACCGTCTTCATGCCGTTGATAAATACACGGCGCTCCAGCACAAAACGCATGGCGCGCGACAGCACCAGGCTTTCCACCAGGCGACCGGCTTGCGACAAATGCTGGGGCGTGTCGGCGTGGTCTACCCGCTCTACCGACTGCTCGATGATGGGGCCTTCGTCCAGGTCGGTGGTGGCAAAGTGGGCCGTGGCCCCGATGAGCTTCACACCCCGGTCAAAGGCCTGCTGGTAGGGCTTGCCGCCCTTGAAGCCGGGCAGGAAGGAATGGTGGATATTGATGACCCGGCCATGCAGCTCGTGGCATAGCTCTTCGCTCAGTACCTGCATGTAGCGGGCCAGCACCACGTACTCGGCATCGGTGTCCAGGATGAGTTGCTTGAGCTTGGCTTCCTGGGCGGGCTTGGTGTCTGCGGTGATGGGCAGGTGGTGGAAGGGGATGCCCTCGGCAGCGGCAATGGGTGCCAGGTCGGGGTGGTTGGAGACGATGGCGACGATGTCCATCTTGAGTTCGCCGCGCCGCCACTGGGCGATGAGCTCGCGCAGGCAGTGGTCGAACTTGGACACCATGATCAGCACGCGGGTGGGCACGGCCAGGTCGTGCACCTGCCACTGCGCCTGCGGAAAGCCCACCGCCAGCTCGGAAAACGCGCTGTGCAAGGCCTGTACCGAACTGGTCAGGCTGAACACGCTGCGCACGTAGAAGCGCTCGGTGCTGTGGTCGTCGAACACCGAAAACTGCTCGATGTAGGCCCCGTGCTGGTTCAGCAGATGCGACACGGCAGCAACCTGCCCCTGGTCGCTGCCGCAGGCGAGGTTCAGGCAGTAATGGGTGGCTTGGGCGGTGGTCATGGGGTGTTGGAAGTGGAGTGGCTTGTCTTGCACCCTTTCCCGCAAGCGGGAGAGGGTGGGGTGAGGGCTTATTTCAGGGAGGCGGTCACAGCCGCCAGGCCGTCTTTGCCGTCAAAGGTGGTAACGCCCTTGAGCCAGCCGTCGAGTACGCCGGGGTTCTTCTTCAGGTAGGCGCGGGCGGCATCGTTGGGCTTGGCCTTGTTGATGATGTCCACCATCACCAGGTTCTCGATGGTGGTGGTGAACTGCAGGTTCTTCAACAGCGTGGCCACGTTGGGGCAGCGGGCTTCGTAGCTGGGGGGCACGGCGGTGAAGACCTTGGATTCGCCGTAGTTGGGGCCAAAGCCGCTGGTGTCGCCACCTTCGAGGTACTTCATCTTCATCTGCACGTTCATGGGGTGCGGCTCCCAGCCCAGGAACACGATGGCCTTGTTGGCGCGGCCTGCGCGCTGCACTTCGGCCAGCATGCCGGCTTCGCTGGATTCAACCATCTTGAAGCCTTTGAGGCCGAATTCGTTCTTGTCGAGCATGCCCTGGATGATCAGGTTGCCGTCGTTGCCGGGTTCGATGCCGTGGATCTTGCCGTCGAGCTCGGTCTTGAACTTGGCGATGTCGGCAAAGGTCTTCAGGCCCTTGTCATACAGGTAGGCGGGCACGGCCAGGGTGTACTTGGCACCGACCAGGTTGGGGGTGTCCAGCACCTTGATCTGGCCGGCCTTGACGAAGGGCTCGATGATGGGGGTCATGGTGGGGTTCCAGTAGCCCAGGAAGGCATCGATCTGCTTGGACTTGATGCCCGCAAACGTGATCGGCACCGAGGCGATGGTCACCGTGGGCTTGTAGCCCAGGCCTTCCAGCACCACCGAGGCCATGCCGGTGGTGGCGGCAATGTCACTCCAGCCCACATCGGCGAAGTGCACGGCTTTGCAGCTGGCAGGGTCGGCGGCAAATACCATTTGCGTGCACAGGGAGGCGGCGGCAATAACAGCAAGTTTGAATTTCATGACCAGTTCCTTGGAGGTGAGGCTAAGACACCCCGGACTTTTACAGGTTGACACGCCAGAACTTGGCTGAGAACGACGCGGAGTTGTTCCAGGGCGGCAGTGCTGAAAAACAGGCAAAAATCCGGGCACTAAATAAGCTGCCCGTGCTGATCCAGAAAGCATAAGCAGCTATTTTTTAAGTAGCAAACAATGGCGTAGATGCTAGGGACTGGTTTAGCCGCGCTGCAGCACCCAGGCCGCAAACGGGGCCAGCAGACCGTCGGCACGCGCCTCTGCCGTGCCCAGCAGCGGCCGCCAACCGGCGGGCAGCGCGTACTTTTGGGGGCTGGCCGAGAAGTTGAGCACCGTGAGCGTGTGCGGGGTAGCCAGGGTGATCACCTCGGTGGCGGGGTCGGCCACGACCTGCACCTGGTCGCGCTGGCGGGGCCCGAGCTGGCCGCTGCGTTTGAGGGCGATGAGCTGGCGGTACAGGGCCAGGATGGCCTGGTTGTACGGCGCGTCCAGCAAATGCCATTGCAGCTTGGAGGCTTCGAACGTGCTGCGCGCATGCGGGTCGGGCGGCTCCACACCATCCGCACCGTCAAAAGCAAAGTCCGCCTTGCGGCCCGCGCGCACACCGTCGATCAGCGGCTGGTCGCTGAAATCTTCAAAGAACAGGAACGGGGCCGTCTCGCCGTACTCTTCGCCCATGAACAGCATGGGCACAAACGGGCTGGCCAGTACCGCGGTGATCCCTAGCAGCGCCTTGGCCCGGCCATGGGTGGCCAGCATGCGGTCGCCCAACAGGCGGTTACCCACCTGGTCGTGGTCCTGGATGTGCACCACGTGCTCGCAGCCCTGGGTACTGGCCGCGTCGGTGCCCAGAAAGTATTTGTAGATCTGGTCAAAGCGCGTGCCGTCCAGCACAAAGCCATCGCGCAGGGCCTTGGCCACGTCGGCAAAGCTGCCGAAGTTGGCGTAGTGGCGGCCGGTTTCACCAGTCAGCTTGGCAAACACGGCATGGTTCAGGTCGTCGTTCCACTGGGCGTGGTAGCCAAAGCCCTGCTCGGAAGTCACAAAGCGGTTGTTGCGCAGGTGCTCGGCAATCATCAGCACCTCGCGGCCCTGGGCTTGGCCGATGCGGCGGGCCAGGGCTGTGCATTCGCGCAGGATGTGCACCGGCATCACGTCAAAAATCAGCGACACCGCGTCCATGCGGAAGCCGTCAAAGCCGATGTCTTCCAGCCAGTAGCGGGTGTTTTCCAGAAAGAACTCGCGCACGCCGTGGTTGTATTCGCCGTCGAAATTGATAGCCGCACCCCAGGGCGTGGCCGCGCTCTTGGTGTAGGGCGCAAACGCCCCGGTGTAGTTGCCCTCGGGGCCAAAATGGTTATAGACCACGTCCAGGATGACGGCCATGCCGTGCTGGTGGGCGGTTTCGATAAAGGCTTTCAAATCTGCATAGCTGCCGTACGCAGCGTGCAGGGCAAACAGGCACACGCCGTCGTAACCCCAGTTGCGCTCGCCCGGAAAAGCCGCCAGCGGCAGCAACTCGATGGCGGTAATGCCGAGGTCGCGCAGGTAGGGCAGCTTGTGCTGCGCCGCAGCCAGCGTGCCCTCGGGGGTGAAAGTGCCTAGGTGCAGCTCGTAAAGGATGGCATCTTCCATCTTCACACCCGTCCAGCCCGGGCTATAGGCGGGCGTGGCATCCACCACCATCGATGGGCCGTGCACGCCCTGCGGCTGGTAGTGCGATGCCGGGTCGGGAAAGCGCTGGCCGTCCACCTCCAGCCAGTACAGGGTGCCGGGCGGCAGGCGCTCGGTGCTGCCATGCCAGTAGCCCACTGCATCGGCGGTCAGGGGGATGCGGCCGGGGGGCTCGACCAGCAGCACGCTGAGGCTGGTTTTTTGCGGCGCAAAGACGCGGAATGCCGAGCGGCCATCGGCGGTGGTGAAGTGGCCAACTGCTGCCATGGGGGTGTCTCCTGGGGTTTGGAAACGATGGTAGCAGGCGGGTTTGACGGTTTTGCAGTATCAAATACTTACGAAATTTACCTGAAGTTAAAACTACTTATTGATGTTTCGCACAGTAAACTTTTTACAAATTATTGTATGCAAAATAAAAAAATATCGACCCAAGGATGAATCCTTTGCCAGCGCCACACAGCCACGTAGTGAACAGCGTGCCTAGTGTTAGTCCTCCCCCTGTTTCAGCCCTGGCCGCCCTGTGTGCCATAGCCCGCTTCCACCAAATCGCCGCCGACCCGGCCACGCTGGCGCACCAACTGGGCTGGTCTTCCGGGCAGCCCATCACCTCCAACGACCTGCTCCTTGCCGCCCAAAAATTGGGGCTCACGGCCAAACTCAGCCGCAGCCGCCCCGACCGCCTGGCCCTCACGCCTTTACCTGCCCTGGCCGTGATGCGCACAGAAGATGGCAGCCTGCGCGTGTCCATCCTGGCCCAGTGCGACGGCACCCGTGTACTGCTGCAAGACCCCACCACCCCCCGGCCGGTGATCGAGTCGGTAGAAGCCTTTGCCAGCCAATGGACCGGCCAGCTCATCCTCATCAGCAGCCGTGCCAGCCTGGCCGGGGCCCTGGCCAAGTTCGACTTCTCGTGGTTCATCCCGGCCCTGGTCAAGTACCGCAAGCTGTTGGGTGAAGTGCTGCTGATCTCGTTTGCGCTGCAGCTCTTTGGCCTGGTCAGCCCGCTGTTTTTCCAGGTGGTGATGGACAAGGTGCTGGTGCACAAAGGCCTGACCACGCTGGACGTGCTGGTCACCGGCCTGGTGGTGGTGGTGGTGTTTGAAAGCGTGCTTAACGCCCTGCGTAGCTACGTGTTCAGCCACACCACCAGCCGCATCGACGTCGAGCTGGGCTCGCGCCTGTTTCGCCACCTGGTGGCCTTGCCGCTGGCCTACTTTCAGGCACGCCGGGTGGGTGATTCGGTGGCCCGGGTGCGCGAGTTGGAGAACATCCGCAGCTTCCTCACCGGCAACGCACTCACCGTGCTGCTGGACGTGTTCTTTAGCATCGTCTTCATCGCGGTGATGCTGTTCTACAGCGTGCCGCTGACGCTCATCGTGCTGGTGAGTTTGCCGCTGTACTTTGGCCTGAGCCTGGCCGTGGTGCCCATCTTGCGCCAGCGCCTAGACGTGAAGTTCGCTCGCGGGGCTGAGAACCAGGCCATGCTGGTGGAAACCGTCACCGGCATCCAGACCGTCAAAGCCACCGCGCTGGAGCCGGCCTTCGGCAAGCGCTGGGACGGCCAGCTCGCCGCTTACGTCTCCGCCAGCTTCAAGACCCAGAACCTGGCCAGCGTGGCCCACGAGGGTGTCAACCTCATCGGCAAGCTCGTCAACGCCGCCACCCTGTGGTACGGCGCACACTTGGTGATGGACAACCAGCTCACCGTAGGCCAGTTCGTCGCCTTCAACATGTTTGCAGGCCGCGTGTCCCAGCCCATCATGCGCATGGCCCAGCTGTGGACCGACTTCCAGCAAACGGGGATTTCGGTAGCAAGACTGGGCGACATCCTCAACACCCGCACCGAAGTGCCCCCCACCCACGCCGCCCAGTTGCCCCCGGTGAAGGGCCGTATCACGCTGGACCAGGTGACCTTTCGCTACCGCCCCGAGGCCGCGCCAGTGCTCAACAGCATCAGCCTGGATATCCGCCCCGGCGAAGTTATCGGCATCGTGGGCCGCAGCGGCTCGGGCAAAAGCACGCTGACCAAGCTGGTGCAGCGCCTGTACGTGCCCGAGGCGGGCCGCTTGCTGGTCGACGGAACCGACATCAGCCTGATCGACGCGGCCCAGCTACGCCGCCAGGTGGGCGTGGTGCTGCAAGAAAACCTGCTGTTTACCCGTTCAGTTAGAGAGAACATCGCCATCACCGACCCCGCCGCCCCCATCGAAGCCGTGGTGCGCGTGGCCCAACTGGCCGGAGCCCACGACTTCATCAGCGCCCTGCCCGAAGGCTACGACACCCTGGTGGGCGAGCAGGGCGGAAGTTTGAGCGGCGGCCAGCGCCAACGCATCGCCATTGCCCGTGCCCTGTTCACCAACCCCCGCATCCTGATCTTTGACGAAGCCACCAGCGCGCTGGACTACGAGAGCGAAGCCGTCATCCAGAAAAACATGCAGCACATCGCCCAGGGCCGCACCGTGCTCATCATTGCCCACCGCCTCAGCGCCGTGCGCCACGCCCACCGCATCATCGTGATGGACCAGGGCCAGATTGTGGAGGCCGGCCCGCACGAAACCCTGCTGCGCCAGCAAGGCATCTACGCCCACCTGTGGCACATGCAAGACGGCGGCCAGCCCACCGAAGGGGCGGCGGCATGAGCGAAGCGACCTCAACCCACGCCGCTACTGCCCGCCACCCCACGCTGGACCTGCTGGCCAAATACCGCGCCATCTTCGGTGCCGCCTGGGCCCACCGCGCCGAACTGGCGGGCCCGGCCCGGCTGGCCGACGAACTGGCCTTTTTGCCCGCCGCCCTCAGCCTGCAAGACACCCCCGTGCACCCGGCCCCGCGCCGCCTGGCCTGGGGGCTGGTGGCGCTGCTTGCGATCGCCCTGGTGTGGGCCTGCGTAGGCCAGGTAGACATCGTGGCCGTGGCCCCGGGCCGCATCATGGTCAGCGACCGCACCAAGCTCATCCAGCCGCTGGAGCCCAGCGTGGTGCGCGCCGTGCGCGTCAAAGACGGTGACAGGGTGCAGGCCGGCCAGGTGCTGGTCGAGCTGGACCCCACCAGCGCCAACGCCGACACCACCAGCATCCAGGCCCATCGCCAGGCCCAGGCATCGGAGCTGGTGCGTACCCAGGCGCTGTTGCAAATGCTATCGAATAAAGAGCTGCTTGCGCCCGTTGCATCGGCGCTAGAGGCTGATTGGGCACAAAGTCTGGACACCAGCGCCGCCGAGCGCGCAGCCACCCAAGCCCAGCTGCAAAGCGAATGGCAAGACATCCGCGCCAAGCTGGCCAAGTTCGACGCCGAATCGCGTCGCCACCAGGCCGAAGCCGCCACCGTGCAGGCCAGCATCGCCAAGCTGGAAGCCACCGTGCCCATGGCCCAAACGCGAGAGGCCGACTTCAAGGCCCTGGTGGGCCAGGGCTTCATCTCCAACCACGCCACGCAGGACAAAACCCGCGAACGCGTGGAGCAAGAGCGCGACCTGGCCACCCAGCGCGCGCGCCTGGCCGAAGCCCAGTCCACCCTGGCCGAAACCGAGCAGGCCAAGGCCGCCTACCGGTTTGAGACCGTGCGCACCCTGAGCGACCGCCACGCCCAGGCTAGCAGCCGCCTGCAGCAGCTCAACGCCGACCACGCCAAAGCCAGCCACCGAGAACGCCTGACCCAGCTCACCGCCCCGGTGGACGGCGTGGTGCAGCAGCTGGCCATCCACTCGGTGGGCGGCGTGGTCACCGAAGCCCAGGCCCTGATGGTGGTGGTGCCCGACAGCGCCACCGTCACGGCAGAGGTCAGCATCGCCAACCAGGACATCGGCTTCGTCAACGCAGGGCAGACGGCGGAGGTGAAGCTGGAGACGTTTCCGTACACCAAGTACGGCACGGTCACCGCCACCGTGGACGTGGTCACGGCGGATGCGGTGACGGATGAGAAGAAAGGCAGCTACTACCCGGCCACCATCACGCTGCAGCAGACCAGCATGCTGGTGGACGGTAAGCGGGTGCACTTGAGCCCGGGGATGAATGTGACGGCGGAGATTAAGACGGGGAGGCGAAGGATTATTGAGTATTTGCTGAGTCCGGTGCAGCGGGCGGGGAGTGAGAGTTTGCGGGAGCGGTAGGAACCATGCAAACCACGACACACCATCAAATGGCGCTTACTGCCATTGAGCACCGCCTGCTGCAAGCACTGCACCAGGGTGCCAGCAACAAACGTATTGCGCTGGATGCGGGCAAAAGCGAGCAAACCGTGCGTAACCAGCTCCACGCGCTGTTTCGAAAGATCGGCGTTAGCAACCGTACCCAGGCTGCGAATTGGCTGCGCGACCAGTACTGGCACATGGCTGACATCGTTTTTGTGCCCAGAGTATCCGCTCTACCGCTCGGGCAGGTATTCACCTCTGTGCCCGCCGAAGGGGGGATGAACCATGCCTGCCATAGCGCCGATTCATTACAAAAACACACATTTTTTTTACCGTATTTTATTGCTATAAAAAAGCCATTACCGCTTACTGAATATGTGAATGATGCTATCAAAAACAAAGTAGTGAAGTAGTACATCTGTACCATTGCCCGCAGGCTTTAACCTGCCAACAATAGGCGCACAAAGCGAAACGACAAACACCGTATGGCGAGCACCACTATTTCCCTTGACTGGCAGCAGTGGCTGCACGACAACTTGGCGCGCAAAGTGCCCGAAGCCCGGTTGCTGGAGGTCATGACCCAAGCCAACTTTGACGCCGATGCCGTGCGGGCCTACATCGCCAGTTTGGGTGGCAAGACGGAACAGATCCCACCTGACAGACTCCCGCAGCCCAGCACACTGCAAGGTGATTGGCAGCACTGGCTGGCGGCCAATGTTGACCAAGGCGTGTTTGAACGCACTCTGGTAGATGCCGCCACCCGCGACATCCGCGCCGCCTGGGCTAAGCGCAGCGCCCACCTACAAAGCCAGAGCGAGACCCAGGGCTACACCTACGAGCCACTGAACTTTCCGCCAGGCCCCAGTGTGCAAGCCGGTGGGCGCAGCGTGCCTGTGCTAATGACTATAGATCGGCCCCGCATCGTGTTGTTTGGCAACGTGCTGTCGCCAGACGAATGCGCGGCCATCATCGCCATGGGCCGGCCCCACATGGCTCCGTCGCAAACCCGTGACAACGCCACTGCCGAGTTGGTGGTTACGGCACAGCGTCGCAGTCAAGGCACATTTTTAAAACGCGGCGAAACCACTTTGGTGGCCCAGCTGGAGCAGCGTCTGGCAGATCTGGCCGACTGGCCCGAAGACCGGGGCGAAGGCCTGCAAATACTGAACTACGGCACTGGCGGTGAATACGTGCCGCACTTTGACTTCTTTCCGCCCGAGCAGCCCAGCAGCCAGGTCGCCTTGCGCCGTGGCGGCCAGCGGGTGGCCACGCTGATTGTCTATTTGAACACGGTGGAGGAAGGAGGCGAGACCTTCTTTCCCAAGCTCAACTTGAAGATCAAGGCAGTGCAGGGCAACGCGCTGTATTTCTCCTACACCAATTCCAAAAACGAGTTGGACCGCA
The DNA here is from genome assembly GCA_027923965.1 of Comamonadaceae bacterium OS-1. Classification (NCBI taxonomy): domain Bacteria; kingdom Pseudomonadati; phylum Pseudomonadota; class Betaproteobacteria; order Burkholderiales; family Comamonadaceae; species Comamonadaceae bacterium OS-1. Next base: position 3,572,619 of record AP026969.1, on the reverse strand, counting down.
TGACGCTGCACGGAGGCAGCCCGGTGACCCGGGGGGAGAAATGGATTATGACCAAGTGGATGCGGCAGATGGCTGTTTAAGCAATTATTAATGAGTAAAAAATGAATGCATTTAAATTAAAAATACACCGTTGGATATATATAGGCGCGATGGCTACTTTTTTGACTGCTTGTGCCAGCGGTGGGCCGAGAGTTGTTGATCATAGTTTTCAATTTGATGCGGTTTGGGATAGTCCGGAAATTGAAATTCTTGATTTTAAATATGGAGATTCAAAACTACCAGGTCTACGTACGCCCGATTGGGTTTTTAAAACAACTGGACGCTCATTTCAAAACACTTCTGTTTCTGGTCCCATGATTGTTGGCGACTCTCTTTACGTCAAGTGGCAAATACGAAGCACAGGGGAGATCTATCAGGATACAGTGGATTTACGTCAACGGCTACCCCGCGATGTAGAAGATCACATTGTGCGATTTGTAGTAAAGGGTTCGCAGTTGAGTATCTATGTTATTGCAAGAGAAAAATTGAATCCTAACCCGTGCATGCTTCATGGTGATCCTCGTGAATTGGCAAAAATAACGGGTAAATCCGATGATAAAGTTTACGGGATTTTTTGCAGTAGTCAAATATTAAAAATATATCCAGAAGTAAAAATTCTACCTTAGAGAATTTTAGTATTAACAATTACCCAACCTAGAAAATTAATATGACAGCTATCGGGTCGGACGGCGGGGTCAGGTCTTGCAATAGCACATTCGGCTACCACCAACGTTCATTTCCCTTTAGCTACGGAGTCATGATTGCTATCTAAAACGTAGCTTCTTGCGCCCATTGCGTAAGCGCCAGAGGCCTAAAAAGCTTCTAGTTTTCTTTTACCGCAAACTTTAGTGCCGTGTGGCCCAACAAGGGGATTGGGAATGCCAAGCCCCAATGCGCTTCACTAAGCACCAAGGTTCCCACCCCCACCCCGCGCCAACTCCGCGCCGCGCACGGCCCGGCTGACGGTGGCGTAGTGCACGCCAAAGGCGGTGGCGATCTCTTTGAGGCTGTAGCAACCGGTGGCGTAGGCCTGCGCCATGGCGCTGTTGCGTTCTGCTTGGGCGGTGAAATGGGCCAGGGGTGGAGCGTTGACGCGGCGTTGGGTACGCGGAATTTCGCGCTCTGCGGCTTTGCGGGGTGCCAGCGTTTGCAGTTGCTGGGCAAAGTCTTCATCGCCCAGATAGAACTGGCTGGTCAAACTCTCCCACACGGTGGGCAGTCCGATACCGGCGCGCACATGGTTGGCGTAGGTCGCCCGGGCATGGGCCAGACCACTGGTACTGAACTGCGATAGCAGCCATGCGGTGTGCAGCCATTCTGGAGCAACGGCTGTTCCGATGGTGGCGTGGTAACTGCTCCACGGCCAAAGCTCTGGCATGGCGCACATGCCGGCGCGTACCGGGTTCAACACCACATACCGGGCCAGTTCGAGCAGATAACTCTCGCGCTGTGTGCTGGTCTAATTCCCCCGGACACCTCGATAGGTGGAATCCACCTGGACGAGAAATATGACCAAGAAGCAAAGACGGACATTCAACGCGGAGTTCAAGCTGCAAGTCGTGCAGATGATTCGCGAGCAGGGCTTGAGCGTGACTGAGGTTTGCCGCGACCTAAAGCTCGGCGAGACGGCCGTAAGGCGCTGGCTGGCGCAAGCCGATGAAGAGGCTGCAGGCCGACCCGGTATCGGCAAACCGCTCACCGCCGAGCAGCAACGCATCCGCCAGTTGGAGGCCGAGAACAAGCAACTGCGCGGCGACGTAGATATCCTAAAAAAAGCATCGGCCTTCTTTGCCCGCGAGCTTCGATGAGCTACCAGTTCGTCGAGCAGTTGCACAAGAAGGCCGTCACCGTTGAGCGGCTATGCCGGGTGCTGGGCGTCAGCCGTTCAGGCTACTACGGTGCCCGTCAGCGCACCAAGCTCGCGCCCAAGGCCTGCTTGCTCAGCACGCAATTGAAGGCCGAGTTTGCCGCCAGCGGCCGCGTCTATGGCAGCCGTCGCCTTGGCGCGGTGCTGCGTGCTCAGGGGCTGCACATCGGGCGTTACCGCGTACGGCGTTTGATGCGCGAGAACAGGCTGCGGGCCCTGTGGCGGCGCAAGTTCGTCCACACCACCGACAGCGGTCATGCGCTGCCGGTCTCAGACAACCTGCTGGCACGGCGCTTCAATCCGAACCTCCCTAATCAGGCCTGGGTGAGCGACATCACCTACATCCGCACGCGCAGCGGCTGGCTGTACCTGGCGGTGGTGCTGGACCTGTACGCGCGCAAAGTCGTGGGCTGGGCGATGGCGCCGACCATGCATGCCGAGTTGGTGTGCGCGGCGCTGCAGTTGGCCATCGCGCAGCGCCGCCCCGCGCCAGGGCTGATTATTCATTCCGACCGTGGAAGCCAATACGCCAGCGCGTTGCACCAGGCATTGCTGGTGCGCCACGGCTTGGTCGGCAGCATGAGCCGCAAGGGCAACTGTTGGGACAACGCGGTCATGGAGCGCTTCTTCCTGAGCCTCAAGACGGAGCGGGCTTGGCAGCGCGATTACGCCAACCACGCTGAGGCCATGACCGACATCGCCGACTACATCGTTGGCTTCTACAACAGCGTACGGCTGCACTCCAAACTGGGCAACTTGCCACCCAATGCTTTCGAGCAGCAATCGGCAATCAAACAACCTATCGCGGTGTCCGAAAAAACTTGACCAGCACACCTTACTCCTGGTGTGTAAGTGCAACAAATGAAACAGAAACGCCGGTGCCGATGGCCGTTCTGGGTTGGCTTCTCGGGGTGGAGCCTGCCGCGACTTTGGTAACTTGCTTACAAAGAGAGAGCCTTTGGCCTGGTTCAGCCGGTGCCATCCATCTGCCGCACGCTATAACTGGTCGGTCATCCCAAAAACAGCTCGCACCAAAGGAAAAATATGGCCGACGTACCAGCAAACACCAATCTCAACGCCACGGAGGGCGACGACCTATTGGCCGGTACCTCGGGCGACGACCTGGTCTACGCCTTGGGCGGCAACGACAGCGTCTATGGCCTGGCGGGCAACGATGTGCTCGGTGGGGACACGGGTGATGACCAGTTGTTTGGCGGTGACGGCGACGATACCTTGCTGGGCGGTGCGGGCAACGACACGCTGGACGGTGGCGCGGGCAACGACTTGCTGCGTGGCGACGGCGGCAACAACACCTATCTGTTTGGCCGAGGCGATGGGCAAGACTTTCTCGAGACCGACTACATCCCGGAAGCGGGTCAGGTCAACACCTTGGTGTTCAAGGCGGGTGTGCTGGCCTCGGATGTGGTGGTGAACGGTGATGGTGGAAATATCGTGTTCTCTATCGCAGGCGGCACCGACCAATTTACGGTGGCGAATTTCTACGACCAATACTATTACGGCGACCCCCGGGTGTATTCGACCTACAGCCCCTTGCAGCAGGTGCAGTTCGCCGACGGCACGGTGTGGTCCGTCGACACCGTGCTCGCCAAACTCAATGTTGCCACCGAAGGCCCGGACGTTATATCGGGAACTGCGGGTAACGACGTGGTCAACGCCTTGGGTGGCAACGATTACGTCTACGGCATGGCGGGTGACGATGTGCTTGATGGTGGAGCGGGTAATGACGTACTGGATGGCGGTATGGGCAACGACACCATGCTGGGCGGCGTTGGTAACGACAACCTGTGGGGCGGAGATGGCGACGATGCACTGTACGGTGGATCGGGTGACGACACCCTCGGTGGAGGCGAGGGCAACAACACCATGGTGGGCGGGGCGGGCGACGACTACTACAGAGTTGCCCTCGGCGATGTAGTGGTCGAACTGGCGGGTGAAGGTACTGACACAGTGGCTTCATACACCAGCTACACCTTGGGTGACACCCTGGAGAATTTGACACTGGAGGGATATGACGCTATCGACGGCACAGGCAATGCGTTGGACAACGTACTGGTTGACAACTACGGGGACAACACCCTCATAGGCGGTGCCGGTAACGACACGCTCGATGGTTCATCGGGGTGGGGTGATAAAGACACCCTGGTGGGAGGTACCGGTGACGACTACTACATCCTAGCCAGCACGATGACCGTCATCACCGAGCTGGCCGGCGAAGGCATCGACACGGTGTTCTCATGGGGGGATTACGCCTTGGGCGACAACGTAGAGAATCTGGTGCTGGCCGGAAATGCTGTCTATGGCACCGGTAACGACCTGGACAACCACATCGACGGCGGCAGCGGTGCCAACGCCCTTTATGCAGGTGCTGGTAACGACTGGATCAACGGGGGCGGGGGAGGCGACTTCCTGTACGGCGGCTCGGGCATCGATGCCTATTACGTTGACGACAGCGGCGCTGTGGTGATTGAACAAGCAGGCGATGGCAGCGACACCGTGTTCGCCAGCATCAGCTACTCCCTGACCGACAACGTAGAAAAGCTGGTGCTCATCGGCGACACCGCCATCGACGGCACGGGCAATACCCTGGACAACAACCTGCTGGGCAACAGCGCCGCCAACACCCTGACCGGCGATGCCGGAGACGACTGGCTCGACGGAGCCGCCGGAGCCGACGCGATGCTGGGCGGTGTGGGCGACGACCTTTACTTTGTAGACAACAGCGGCGATGTGGTGACGGAGCTGGCGAACGAAGGCAATGACAAAGTGGTCTCCAGCGTCAGTTACACCCTGGGCGACAACCTGGAAAAGCTGGTTCTGGTGGGCGATGCCGCCACCGATGCCACCGGCAATGCGCTGGACAACCGCCTCGACGGCAACCGCGCCGCCAACACCCTCACCGGCGGAGCCGGTAACGACTGGCTCAATGGCGCGGGCGGTGCCGACACCCTGGTGGGCGGCACCGGCAACGACGTGTACTACGTGGACAACGCGGCCGATGTGGTGACCGAACTGGCGGGCGAAGGCCACGACACCGTGTTCTCCAGCATTGACTACACCCTGGGTGACAACCTCGAAGAGCTGGTGCTCATCGGGGATGCTGCCGTTAATGCCACCGGCAATGCGCTGGACAACCTGGTGGTGGGCAACAGCGCCAACAACACCCTGGCGGGCGGCGCAGGCAACGACACCTACCGGCTGGACCGTGGCTTTGGCGCCGACACTATTGTGGAAAACGATGCTACCGCAGGCAACACCGACGTGGTCGAGTTCGGCGTGGGCGTGATCGCCAATCAGCTGTGGTTCAGCCAGTCGGGCAATGACCTGGAGGTGAGCATCATCGGCACCAACGACAAGTTCAGCATCACCGATTGGTACCTGGGCAGCGCGCACCACGTAGAGCAGTTCAAAACCAGCTACGGCCAGACATTGCTTGACAGCCAGGTGCAAAACCTGGTGCAGGCCATGGCCGCGTTTGCGCCCCCGGCGGCGGGGCAGACAAGCTTGTCCAGCGACACCACTTCGGCGTTGGCCCCGGTGCTGGCGGCTAACTGGCATTGAGACAAATTTAAAGAAAAAAGGCTGCCTGCGCTGATTGGATAAGCGTGGGCAGCTATCAATGTAGTAACAAAATGGCGATGGGGCAGTCTTTGCATTCCTCGGCCCCCCCGCTGTAGCCCCTTCTCTGTAGGCACCATGCCGATAGAATGAGTTGTAAACAAAAAGATACACCTCATGGGCTTGCGGCTTAAATTCAATTTGGTACTGGTATTGGTTTTTCTGGCGGGGTTTTTGGCTGCCGGGGCGGTGTCGCGCCAGCTGTTGCAGGACAACGCCCGCGACGAAGTGGTGCGCAATGCCCGGCTGATGATGGAAACCGCAGGGGCGGTGCGCAACTACACCATCACCCAGGTGCAGCCACACCTGCTCAAGCAGCTCGAAGAGGTGTTTTTGCCGCAAACCGTGCCCGCCTACGCGGCCACCGAGACCCTGAACCAGCTGCAAAAGAACTACCCCGAATACAGCTATAAAGAGGCGGTGCTCAACCCTACCAACCCGCGCGACCGCACGGCCGACTGGGAGGCGGATGTGGTCAACCAGTTTCGCCAGCACGAGGCCGTGCGGGAGGTCGTGGGCGAGCGGCCTTCGCTCACCGGGCGCAGCCTGTATATCGCCAAGCCCATCCAGATCAGCAACGGGGCCTGCCTGCAGTGCCACAGCGTGGCTGCCGCCGCGCCGCCCACCATGCTGAAGATCTACGGCGCGGCCAATGGCTTTGGCTGGAAGCACAATGAAATCGTCGGGGCGCAGGTGGTGTCGGTGCCCATGGAAGTGCCGCTGGCCAACGCCGACCGGGCCTTTACCGCCTTCATGGCCTCGCTGGCCGGGGTGTTTGTGGTGGTGTTCATCGTGCTCAACGTCATGCTCAGCTGGCTCATCGTGCGGCCCATCCGGCGCATGTCGCTGGCGGCCGACGGCATTTCCACCGGCGACTTCAACCAGCCCGAGTTCAGCGAAAAAGGCGGTGACGAAGTCGCCGTGCTGGGCAGTTCCTTCAACCGCATGCGCCGCAGTCTGGAAAAGGCCATGCAGATGATCGACGATTAGGCCCATGGCGGAGCACGGCGCAGTGCCACAAAACGTTCCAGCCGATGCGGCCAGCCTGCCGGTGGGCTACCGCATGCTCGAATACCAGATCCAGAGCGTGCTGGGCAGCGGCGGCTTTGGCATCACCTACCTGGCCCGCGACGACAACCTGGACCTGACGGTGGCCATCAAGGAATACTTCCCCAGCGGCTTGGTGGCCCGGGGCGAGAACCACGCCGTGGCGGTGCGCGAAGGCCACCAGGGTGCGCAGGCCAAGTACGACTGGGGGCTGCAGCGCTTTCTGGACGAGGCCCGGGCCCTGGCCTCGTTCCGCCACCCCAACATCGTGCGGGTGCTGCGCTATTTCAAGCAAAACGACAGCGCCTACATCGTGATGGAGTACGAGGTGGGCCAGCGCCTGAAGCGCTGGGTGCCCCACCATGCGCCGCTGACCCGCGACGCGCTGCTGTCCATCATCCACCCGCTGCTGGACGGCCTGGACGCGGTGCACCAGACCGGCTTTTTGCACCGCGACATCAAGCCCGACAACATCTATGTGCGCGCCGACGGCACCCCGGTGCTGCTGGACTTTGGCGCGGCCCGCCGCGTCAGCAGCGACAGCGCCATGACCAACATCATCAGCCCGGGTTTTGCGCCGTTCGAGCAGTACCACTCCCAGGGCAAGCAGGGGGCCTGGACCGATATCTATTCGCTGGGCGCGGTGATGTACTGGATGACCACAGGTGAAAAGCCTATCGAGTCGGCCGCCCGTGTGACGCAGGACACCATGCTGCCCGCATCCAGCCTGGGCGATGCCGGGGTGTTTGGGGCCAAATTGCTGCAGGCCATCGACTGGGCGCTGCTGCCCGATGAAAGCCGCCGCCCGCAGTCGGTGGCCGTGTTCCGCGCCGCCATCCTAGAGGCCGCCAAGCCGCAGGCCAACGACCTGTTGAGCTTCCACCTGGCCCCGGAGAATGGCCTGACCAACCGCACGGCTGCGTCCCGCATTCCGGCCGACCAGCGACGTAACCTGCTGTGCACCATTTTGTTTCTGGACCTGGTGGGCTACTCGATCCGCTCGGTGGACGGCCAGGTGGCGCTGAAGAAGGTGTTCAACGGGTTGATCGTCAAGGCCTTGCACGGCATTGCAGAAGAAACTCGCATTGCCATCGACACCGGCGACGGCGCGGCCATCTGCTTCCTGGGCGACCCTGAGGAGGCCTTGCAGTCGGCCATGCTGCTGCGCGACCTGCTGGGGCAGCGCTACGGCAGCCATATGGCGGTGCGCATGGGCCTGCACATGGGGCCGGTGCGCATCATTTCGGACATCAATGAACGGGTGAACGTGGTGGGCGACGGCATCAACGTGGCCAAGCGGGTGATGGACTTTGCCCAGGCCAACCAGTTGCTGGTGTCGCGCTCGTACTTCGATGTGATTTCGCGCATCACGGACAGCACGGCCGAGCTGTGCCGCTACCTGGGCCAGCACGCCGACAAGCATGGTCGCCTGCACGAGGTGTATGCGGTGGAAGGCCATGCGCCGGGCACCGAGACTACGCTGAAAGTGGCCCCACCGCCAGGCGCCACCACCTACACCACCACGGTACGGTTGCAGACCGCCAATGTGCTGGCCCCCGAGCAGGTGCTGGAGATCGAAACCGAGTTGTCGCGCCATATCGGCCCGCTGGCGCGGGTGCTGGTGCGCAAGGTGCTGCCGCTGGCGCAGGACATCGCCCATCTGCGCGAAACCCTGGCCCCGGCGATCCAGGAGTCGCGCACCCGGGCCTCGTTTTTGGCGGGTACCGCTGCGGTGGGCCAGGCGCAGCCGGGCAGCAAGACCGCGCCCAGTGGCTTCCAGGCCACCACGGGTGCCGGGAGCCTCACCCCGGAGGGGCTGGGTTCGCGGCCCATGCCGCTGAGTCAAGCGCCCAGCCAGCCGGTAGTGAGCCGCCCCAACAAGCTGGGCAACCCCGGTGCCAGCCAGTCGGTATCCCAGTTGCAGTCGCAGTCTCAGTCGTCTATGCACCCGTTTGCCATCAGCTCGGACGAGCTGGCCACCATCGAGCTGGCGTTGAGCAAGTTCATCGGCCCCATCGCCCGGGTGCTGATCCGCAAAAAAGCCGGCCATTGCACCAGCTTCAAGGACTTCATTGCCACCATCGCCCAGACCATCGACCGGCCCGACCAGCGCGAGCTGTTCATCCAGTCTTTGAAGCGTGCGTTGCCCAAGCGTACGTACTGATAAATTTATAAGAAAAGTGCCCCCAGCGCTTATGGAATAAGCGTGGGAAGCTATCAGAAGAATAGCGAATTCAGAGGGGCATCAAGCCACCCGCATCACCGGGCCGGGCCGCTCCTGCCAGTTGCTGGCGCGCGGCTTGGCGGTGGCCGCGGCGTGGCTGCGGCGTTCTTCGCTGGGCGATTGGCCAAACAGGCTGCGGTAGGCTTTGCAGAAGTGCGATGACGACTGGAAGCCGCAGGCCACGGTGACCTGCATGATGGGCATGCTGCTGTGCGTGAGCAGCTCCTGGGCGCGGCGCAAGCGCAGGTTCATGTAGTACTGCGCCGGGTTCATGCTGAAGTAGCGGTGGAACAGGCGCTCCAGCTGGCGCAGCGACAGGTTGATGGCACTGGCCAGCTCGGCCAGCGGCAGGGGCTCTTCGATGTTGGCGGCCATGATCTCGGCGGCCTCGGTCAGGTGCTGGTAGCCGGGGCCGATGCACTCGGGCTGGGGGATGCGCTGGCGGTCTTTGCTGGCGCGCAGGCGCTCGATGATGAACTGCTCGGACACGTCCATCACCAACTTGGCCCCAAAGCGCTCGCGCATCAGGTGCAGCATCAGGTGCAGCGGGCTGGTACCGCCCGAGCAGGTGATGCGGTCGCGGTCGACGATGAAGACTTCGGTGGAAAACTGCACCTTGGGGAACTCTTCGCTGATGGCGGCCAGATTTTCCCAGTGGATGGCACAGCGGTAGCCGTCCAGCAGCCCGGCGTTGGCCAGCGCAAACGCCCCGGTGCACAACGAGCCCATGGTGGCACCGGAGGCGGCACATTGGCGCAGCAACTGGCGCACGGTATCGTCGGTGGCCTGGCGCACATTGACCCCGCCGCAGACAAACACCATGTCGCAGTCGGTCAGCCCCGCAGGCCCTGCTGTTGCGCCCACAGCGCTGATTGCCAGGCCATTGCTGGCCACGGCGGCCTGGTCGCCAGGGCTGATCACGGTCCAGCGGTACAGCGTCTGGCGGCTGATGTAGTTGGCCATGCGCAGGGTTTCCACCGCGTTGGCAAAGGCAATCATCGAATACTCGGGCAGCAGGATGAAGCCGATGTGGATCGCGCGTGCCTTGGCACTGGAGTCATTGGCTCCAAATGCAACAACCGGGGCGGATTCGGGGGAAATGCGGGGCACGGTACGGTTCCTTAGCTTTCTCTGTTCTTGCGGGCGACACCAAAACTCTCGGTGAGCCGGTCCAGAATGATAGCCAGCAAAACCACGGCCAGACCACTCTCAAACCCGAGGCCGATGTCCAGCCGCTGGATACTGGCCAGCACGTCGTTGCCCAGGCCACCTGCGCCCACCATGGACGCAATGATGACCATGGACAGAGCCATCATGATGGTCTGGTTGACCCCGGCCATGATGGTGGGAAGGGCAATCGGCAACTGCACCTTGAACAGCAACTGCGTGGCGGTGCAGCCAAAGGCGTTACCGGCTTCTACCTGCTCGGAGCTGACCTGGCGGATACCCAGGCTGGTCAGACGCACCACCGGCGGCATGGCGAAGATCACGGTGGCGATCGTGCCGGGTACGCGGCCCAGGCCGAACAGCATGGCCGCGGGGATCAGGTAGACGAAAGCCGGCATGGTTTGCATGAAGTCGAGGATGGGGCGCACGCTGGCGTTCACATGGTTGTTGCGGGCACACCAGATGCCCAGCGGAATTCCGAAAATCAGGCTGATGATGGTGGCCGACAGCGTCAGCGCCAGGGTCACCATGGTTTGCGGCCAGAAGCCGGTCACCACGATCAGCATCAAGGCCAAAGCAACAAACACGCCAAACTTCCAGCCCAGGCGGCGCCAGCCCACCACGGTGGCGACCAGAATCACCAGCCAGAAGGGGATGGCCAGCATGCCCTGCTCGATGGACTGGGCAAAGCCTTCGACCACCACGCCAATGGAGTCGAACACGGCAGCGCTGTTGTCCAGCAGGCTTTTGACCCCGGCGTTGACCCACTTGCCCAGGGGCAGCATGTCGTGGGTGGCTTCGGTGACTTGGGTGAGCAGATCAGACATGGCGGGCCTCTTGGGACATTTTGATGAGCAGGCTGCGGGCAGAAATGCAGCCAAGGCATTGTTCGGCATCGTTGAACACGCCCACGGGTTGGTCGCCCCCGAGCACGATCTTCATGGCCTCGGGCAGGGTGGTGGACCAGGGCAGGCGCGGCCCGCCGGTGTACGAGTGGCCGTTCAAAGCGGGGTCGAGCAGGTCGGCGGCCGTGAGGTAGCGCGAGGTGTCCACGCCTTCGAAGAAGCGCCGCACGTAGTCATTGGCGGGCTTGGTGATGATCTCGTGGGCGGTGCCCTCCTGCACCAGATTACCGCCTTCCATGATGGCGATGCGGGTGCCAATGCGCAGGGCCTCTTCCAGGTCGTGCGACACAAACAGCACGGTGCGCTGCTGCTTTTTTTGCAGTTCCAGCATCAGGCCCTGCATTTCCACGCGCTTGAGCGGGTCGAGCGCCGAGAAGGCTTCGTCCATCAGCAGGATGTCGGGGTCGACCGCCAGGGCGCGGGCCAGGCCTACGCGTTGCTGCATACCACCCGAGAGCTGCGACGGGAACTTGGCGGCATAGGTTTGCAGGCCCACCTGGCTGAGCACCTCCATGGCACGGGTTTCGCGGGTTTTGCGGTCTGTTCCGGCCATTTCCAGGCCGAAGGCAGCGTTATCCAGTACGTTGCGGTGTGGCATGAGGGCGAACGACTGGAACACCATGGCCACCCGCTTGCGCCGCCATTTCACCAGCTCGGGCTGGGGCAGCTTGGCGATGTCTTCGCCGTCGATGTTGATGGAGCCCGACGACGGCTCCACCAGGCGGTTGATCAGCCGGATCAGTGTGGACTTGCCCGAACCCGACAGGCCCATGAGCACATAGATCTCGCCTGCGGCCACATCAAAGCTGACTTTGTTGACCCCGACCACGTGGCCGGTGGTGGCAAACACCTCGTCTTTGCTGCGCCCTTCGGCCAGCATTTTTTGGGCCGGGGCTATATTGCTTCCAAATATCTTGTATAAATTTTTAACGCTGATCTTGGGCTGGGACATCGCGGGTCTCCGAGAATAGGGTACGACAAGGCATGTTGAAATATTTATTATTAGCAAACAACGTGCCACCATTTTCTGGCTGAAGTTTGATTTAGAACATAGGGTGAATCCATGAGGGCTTTAAGATGGTGAGGGGCTTGCACCAATATAGAGTCTGATTAATTTATTGGTTGTAAAAAAGCCCGCCATAACAGGATGTCAGGCGGGCTTTTGCACCGTCTTGTGCGAGGATGTGCTACTTTAGGCTAGCGATCCATGACGATGTCACTCGTCGGTTTGCTGCAACAGGGTAAAAACCAACCCTGGTCTATTTCTCGCTGGCGAATGCCGCCAGCATGCTTCATTTCTACCGTTCCCGATATTTTTTTGGTTTTGCAGGTGCCGCATGCACCACCGCTACACGATGATGGCAAGCGGAATCCAGCAGCCACCGAGGCCTGCAATACAGTTTGATCGGAAGGGCAGGTAAATGATTTGCCCATTTTCTGCAGATCGATTTTGTATGTGATTTCGGTATTTTCTACTGCGACCTCTGGATTAACCGGCGCGTGTGCGGCATCGGCCACCAGGGTTTCAAAAGAAAAGCTTTCTTCGCGGTAGCGCGGCATGTCGAATCCGGCACCGGCCAGCAGGCCGCGCACGGCGGCCATGAACGGGGCCGGGCCGCAGGTGTAGACATCGCGCTGCATGAAATCGGGGGCGATGTGGGCCAGGCGGGCCGCATCCAGCCGGCCCAGGTGTCCGGCGTAGTTGCTGCCGGGTGTGTGCTGTTCGCAAACCAGGGCGATGCGAAAGTGCGGCATGTTGCGCGCCATCAGGGTCAGCTCTTCGGCAAACAGCACGTCGGCAGGGGTGCGGGCGCAGTGCACAAACACAATGTCGGCATCGCTGCCCAGGTCGTGCAGGGCGCGGGCCATGGACATCAGCGGGGTGACACCGCTGCCACCGGACAGGAATAAATAGCTTTTGGCGGGCGACTTGAAGCAGCTGAATTCGCCAGACGGCCCCATGGCGCCCAATTCCATGCCGACGCGCACGTTATCGTGCAGCCAGTTGGACACCGTGCCGCCGGGTACCCGCTTGACGGTGATGCTCACCAGGTCGGGCCGGGTGGGCGTGCTGGACAGGGTGTAGCAGCGGTTGATCTTTTCGCCACCAATTTCCAGCTCCAGGGTGAGGAACTGGCCGGGCAGGTAGCGGAAGTTGCGCGGGCCGTTGGCGGCCAGCACAAAGGTTTTCACATCGTGGGTTTCTTGGCGGATGTGCACGCAGCGCAGGGTTTCGTCCTGGTCGGAGTTCCAGGGCGACGACACCGGGGCTGCGAAGTCGGGGGCGTAGAAAGGGGTGGGCATGGGTGGCTCAGTTCAACGCGTCAGGACGCTCAGGCGGTTCACGTACCAGTTGCAGAACTTTTCCACCAGGCCTTCGGTGAAGGGCGAGTACGGGCCGGGCTGGTAGGCACCGGTGGAGATGCCGATCTGCGACTCTTCCACCAGGCGGCGGTCCTGGTCGTTGGTGGCGTTCCACACGGCGGTGAGGTTTTCCTTGGTGTAGTCCACGCCTTCGACTGCGTCCTTGTGCACGCACCAGGTGGTGCGCACCAGGGTTTTGGTGGCCGAGATCGGCAGCACGGTGAAGCTGACGATGTGGTCACTCATGAAGTGGTGCCAGGAGTTGGGCTGGGTCCAGAAAGACAGGCCGCCCAGGGCCGGGTCCACAAAGTCGGCCAGCAGCTTCTTGGAAGCGACTTCGGCGTTCATGGTTTGCGACTGGCCCGAGCGGTCGATGGGCAGGCGCTGGGTACGGAAGCCGGTGATGCGGTCGTCCAGCGTGTCGATCTCGGCCGAGGGCAGGCCCATGCCTTCCCAGCGCTCGTGGTTGGCGGCCATGATGTCCTGGAAGCGCTGCAGATCGGCCTTGTTGTCTTCGTTGGGCTGGTAGCCAAAGCCGTATTCGTACAGCGAAATGGTCAGCTCGGGGTGGTTGCTCATGCAGTGGTAGCACTCGCGGTTGTTCTCCATCGTCAGCTTCCAGTTGCAGTCTTCCACGATGTCGATCTGCGCCGCCACCTTGCACTGGCTGAGCTGGTGCGGGGCGATGTAGGGGGTCATTTCGGCGGCCATCTGCTCGAAGTCTTCGGGCGGGTTTTCGGCCAGGCAGATGAATAGCAGCCCGGCCATGTTGCGGATGTGCACGGGTTTGAGGCCCAGGCCGCTGGGGTCGAAGTCGTCGCCCATGTGCTTGGCATGGATCAGTTTGCCGGTCAGGTCGTAGGTCCACTGGTGGTAGGGGCAGACGATGTTGCCCACCACGCCCTGCTGGCTGGCGCACAGGCGCGAACCGCGGTGGCGGCAGACGTTGTGGAAGGCCTGGATGTTCATGTCGTCGTCGCGCACGATCAGGATCGAATTGGTGCCGAAATCAACGGTGATGTAGTCACCGGCTTCGGGCACCTGCGGCTCCACCGCCACAAAGATCCAGTGCTTGCCGAAGATGTGCTCCATATCGGTCTGCAGGATGGTTTCGCTGAGGTAGAACGGGGCCTCCAGGCTGTAGCCAGGGCGGCGGCGGGCCAGCAGTTCGCGGGTCAGCAGGGTTTGCGCAGAAAGGGTGGCGTTTGTGGTGGTCATGGGGTGTCTCCTCAAAAGGTCACAAGAGAATGGGTGCGCAGGTAGTCAAGAACTGCTTGGGCTTTGGTGTCGGCGCTGCCGGTCTGGAGCACCACGCCGCCGGTAGACGGCGATTCGATGGCCCCCAGCATGCGGGCATGGCCGGATTGCACGGTTTTGGCTTCCAGCAGCTTGCGCCGCTTGCGGGTGGCGACGAGCGTGCCGCCTGGGCTGGCGGGTGCCACGGTGGCGGCCGCGGTGCGAACGATCTTGCCCGCCACCGCGTCGGCCAGCGAATGGCGCAGCGTCAAGGGCGCGGCTGCGCTGATGGCCAGCACCGCCGGGGCCTGCACCTTCAACCGCCGCCGAGCGCCCTTGGGCAGGGCCTGGGTGACGATCCAGCCGGAGCCATCGGCTTCCACGCTCAGCACGTCGGTCACCACGGGCCGCCCCAGGGCTGCGGCCAGAGCGTAGGGCAATACCCCCGAGCCCTGGTCGGCTTCGGAGCGCGTGCCCGTCAGCACCAGGGCTACATCGCGCAGGGCGGGCAGCAAAACATCGACCAGCGGGGCATCGGTGGCATCGCTGGAAGATTGCAGCACTTCCACCACGGGCGCGCCCAGGGCCAGGTAGTCGCGGGCCACCGCGTCGGGCATGTGGCCTGCACACAGCAGGCGTACGGACTTCGACAAGCCCAGGGCCAGCGTGGCCGCCGTGGCATCGGCCTGGCAGCGCGTGAGGCGCTGGCTGGTGGGGTGGCTGCGCGGGGCGACCAGTACGGTGATCTGGCTCATACGCCCTCCTTTTCTTTTTTCACCAAGCCCAGCAGAGCCTGCATCAAGGCCGCGCTGTCTTCCACCACGGTCAGGTCGGCACGGCGGGCAATGGGGGCCGAGGCATCCAGGTTCACTGCGATCACGTGGCGGCAGTCCTTGATACCTTGCAGATGCTGCACTGCGCCGGAGATACCCAGGGCCAGGTAGCCCGAGGCCGAGACGGTTTTGCCGGTGGCACCAATTTGTTGCGTACGGGCAAAGCGGCCATCGTCCACCGCCACGCGCGAGGCGCCCACCGCCGCGCCCACTTCCAGCGCCAGGGCGTGGAACAGGGGCAGGTCGGTCACGCCGTTGCCTGCGGCCAGGATGAAGTCGGCCTCTTCCAGTGCCAAAGTTTGCGGGTCACCGGCCTTCATGCCGAGGTCTTCGATACCGGCATCGGGCACAGCAGGTAAAGCCGGTGCGGCGGCGCGCAGGCCCAGGCCAACAAACGGCAGCTTGGTGCTGGCGACACCCTTGGCCAGCAACAGCACGGGTGCGTGGGGGCGCAGCCAGTCTTGCTGCACATTGGCGGGCACGCGCAGGCTGTCTGCCGCCAGTTCGACCACGCCGCATTGCAGGCCCAGGCCTGCCGCAATGGCAAAACGGCGGCCCAACTGGCCGTCGGCTCCGCTGTCGGCCAAGAGCCACTGTGCCGGGGCCAGTGTGGCATGCAGGCCTTGCAGCCACTGCACGCAGGCGCTGGGTTGGTAGGCGCTGGGGTCGAAATTCTCCAGCACCAGCAACTTGTCCACGCCCAGGGCGGCGGCATCGTCACCGCAGGCACCCAGCACGGCCACCACGACTTCGGTCTCTGCCGAGGCCAGGATGGCGGCGGCGGCGATGGCCTGGCGCGCGCCGTCGGTCAGCGCGCCGCGCTCGGCATGGGTGACGACCAGGGTGCAGTGGGTGAACGGGCCTGGGCTGCGCACCGGTTTGACCACTGGGCCATGGGCCGCGTGGGCGGCCAGGCGTTCGCCTTCGCTGCTGCCCAGGATGATGCGGCGCAGGCCTGCAGGCGTGATGATGGCGGGGCGGCGTGGATCCACGCGGCGCACGGTGGCAAATGTGTTCATGCGACCTCCAATGCGTGGGCCATCAGCTCGGCAATGTCCAATACCTCGGGCCGGGGACCGACCACGCCTTCGAGCATGGCCGTGCAGTTGGGGCAGGCCACAGCCACCACGCCTGCGCCAGTGCTCTTGGCATCGGCAATGCGGATGTCGGGGATACGGGTGGTGCCGGGGATGTCGGTGAACGGCGCACCGCCACCGCCGCCGCAGCAGCGGCCGCGTTCACGGCTGCGTTCCATCTCCACCACCTTGATGCCAATGCCCTTGAGCACGGCCCGTGGCGCGTCCACCTCGCGGCCATAGCGGCCCAGGTAGCAGGGGTCGTGGTAGGTCACGGTCTCCAGGCTGCCTGCGCGGGTGGGTTGGAGCGTCTTCTTGGCCAGCAGATCGGCCAGCAGCTGGGTGTGGTGCCACACGTCAAAGCTGCCACCCATGGCGGGGAATTCGTTCTTCAGCGAATGGAAGATGTGCGGGTCGGGCGTGACGATGTGCGCGAACTTGCGGGTCTTGAGCGTGGCGATGAGCTGCTTGGACAGGCGTTGGAAACCGGCCTCGTCGCCCAGCCGCCGTGCCAAGTCACCGCAATCGGTCTCTGCCGCTCCCAGGATGGCGATCTTTAGCTCTGCTTTTTGCAGCGTCTTGATGAAAGCCCGCAGGCTGCGCTGGTAGCGCATGTCGAAGCCGCCTTCACCCACCAGCACCAGCCAGTCGGTTGCATCGCCTTCGTTCAAAACAGGCAGGTTCAAATCAGCGGCCCAGTGGTGGCGGGCGGTGAGCGGGAAGCCGCCCACGGTGTCGGTGTCGCGCAGCTGGGCCAGGGCTTCCATGCCCTTGTTGGGCACCACACCAGTTACCAGGGTGATGTGGCGGCGCATGTCCACGATGGCATCCACGTGCTCAATCAGCATGGGGCACTCTTGCACACAGGCGCGGCAGGTGGTGCAGGACCAGAGCGTGTCGGAATTGATCAGGCCGTTGACGATAGGCAGGTGCGGTGCACCAGCATGTTCGCCCACCTTCTGACCGGGGTAGGGGCTGCCGGCATAGTTGGCGTCGCTCTTGGCGCTCATGCCGACCACCAGGTCCTGGATCAGCTTCTTGGGGTTCAGCGGCTGGCCTGCGGCAAATGCGGGGCAGGCTGCTTCGCACTTGCCGCACTGCACGCAGGCATCGAAAGACAGCAGCTTGTTCCAGGCAAAGTCGGCGGGCTTGCCCACGCCCATGTCTTCGGGGGTGAGGGTGAGTGGCTTCAGGGCGGTGGCGAAACGTTTGTCGCCAAAGCGCTCGGGCCGGGGATGCAGGCCCAGATGCAGCAGACCGGCTACGGCATGCTTCATGGGGCCGCCCAGGCCGATGCCAAAGGCCAGCTCTGCAGCGCCCGCGGCAAATGCCAGGCTGATCAGTCCCGCCAGCCAGGGGGCCAGCGCAGTGCCGGTCAGTGCTACCGCACCGACCAGCGCCACGGCCACTGCAAACAGCATCAGCGAGTAGGGCAGGCGGCTCCACGGGCCTTTGGACAAGCGGGCCGGCGCATTGCGGCGGCGCGAGGCCATGGCGATGGCACCGGCCAACATCATCAACCCGGCCAGCAGCAAAATGCCGTCCAGCACCGGCCAGTACAGACCCAGGCCGTAGTTCAGCGCCACCAGGGCCAGCGCCAGAATCGCGCCACCAGCCACACCCACGTGGGCGCGGGCCACAAAGGGCTCACGGGCCACCACGTCGTGCAGGTCGACAAAGTAACGCTTCGGAATTTGTAGCAGCCCACGCCCATCGAATGGGCTGGAGCGGCCTGTTTTCCATATAACGGCCCGGCGGGCCATGCCCCAGACCAGGCCCAGCACAGCCAGCCAGAAAATCGTGCTTACGAGGTGCGCGAGCATCTTAAAAGTCCTTGCACAGGCGCAGCGAATCGTAGATGGCGGCGTGGATGTTGTGCATCGACACGCAGTCGCCCACGCGGTACAGCAGGAAGTTGCCGTTGCCGGTGGCTTGGCTCAAGCCGGGCTGGGGCAGTGCATCAAACAGCGCCTCGATGTCGGTCTGGCCCTTGTTCATCGACAGGGGCTTGAGCTGCCAGTACAGGCCGTCGTTCGGCAGAATGCCGTTTTCAATGACCACCTGGTCCACTGCGCGCTCTTCCAGCGCTTCGGTGTACTCGTTCTTCAGCACGGCAATCAGCTTGTCGCCTTCGCGGTACACCTTTTCCAGCCAGTGGTTGGGGGTCTGGATCACGCCGTTGGCGTAGAGCTGTCGGTAGAAGATGGGGAAAGTGGTGCCGCCCACGTCGTCGGCCACTTTCACGTCGGGGGTGACGATCTCCACCAGCTTGCCGCGGGCGGCGATGAAGTCGGCCACACCGGTGCCCGCATGGGTGCTGATGCTGTCGTAGACCAGCACGTTCTCACCGGGAGCCACAGCACCCGACAGAATGTCCCAGCCGCTGACACACAGGCCTTCGGCAGCGCCCCAGGCGGGGGTTTGGCCGGTGTGCGGTACGCCGCCGGTGGCCAGCACCACGATGTCGGGCTTCTCCGCCAGGATCATCTCCTGGGTGGCGGCTACGCCGAGGCGCCGGTCCACGCCCAGGCGCACGGTTTCCATGTCGAACCAGCGGATGATGCCGGCCATTTGCTCGCGCTTGGGCGGCTTGGCAGCCAGATTGACCTGCCCGCCCACCAGGGTGTTTTTCTCGAACAGCACCACGTCGTGGCCGCGCTCGCGGGCCACGCGGGCCGCCTCCAGCCCGGCCGGGCCTGCGCCTACCACCACCACTTTGCGGCGCACGCCCGTGGTCTTTTCGATCACGTGGGGCATGGTTTCTTCGCGGCTGGTGGCGGCGTTCTGGATGCACAGCACATCCAGGCCGTTGTACTGGCGGTCGATGCAGTAGTTGGCACCGACGCACTGTTTGATCTGGTCTTCCTTGCCGTCGCGGATTTTGATGACCATGTGCGGGTCGGCAATCTGCGCGCGGGTCATGCCCACCATGTCCACCATGCCGGTGGCCAGGATGCGCTCGGCCTGCGATGCGTCGCGGATGCTTTGGGCATGCATCACCGGCACTTTGCTGACGGATTTGATTCCGGCAGCCAGGTGCACAAACGGCTCGGGCGGCAGCGCCATAGGCGGCATGCAGTTGACCAGGGTGTTGTGGGTGTCGGCACCGGAGCCGACCACGCTCAGGAAGTCGATCAGGCCGCTTTCGCTCATGGCCTGGGCAATTTCCTTGGCCATCTCGTGGCTGATGCCGTCTTCGTGGAATTCGTCGCCGCACATGCGCATGCCCACGCAGAAGTCTGCGCCGACTTGTTCGCGCACGGCGTGCAGCACTTCCATGCCGAAGCGCAGGCGGTTTTCCAGGCTGCCGCCGTACTCGTCGGTGCGGTGGTTGACGCGGGGGCTCCAGAACTGGTCTATCAGTTGCTGGTGCGCGGCCGAGATTTCGATGCCGTCCAGGCCCGCGTCCTTGACGCGCTTGGCGGCGCGGCCATAGTCGGCGGCGATGCGGCGAATTTCTTCGATCTCAATCGTCTTGGCGTTGCCACGGTGCACCGGCTCGCGGATGCCGGATGGGCTGACCAGGTGTGGCCAGTCAAAGCCGTGCCAGGCATTGCGCCGCCCCATGTGGGTGGCCTGGATCATCAGCTTGGCCCCGTGCTTGTGCATGGTGTTGGCCAGCGTAGCCAGTGGCTCGATGACCTTGTTGGTGGCCAGGTTGATGGAGCTCCACCACGACCAGGGGCTGTCGCGCGACACCGGGCTGGAGCCTCCGCAGATGGCCAGGCCCACGCCGCCTTTGGCTTTTTCTTCGTAGTAGCGGATGTAGCGCTCGGTGGGGTTGCCACCTTCGGCATACACCTCGGCGTGCGCGGTACTGACGATGCGGTTGCGCAACAGCACCTGGTTCAGGCGGATGGGCTCAAACAAATGCGGATAGCGCATGGCGGTGCTCTGGAAAAAATTTAAAGGGGGCTGACGGTGAACACGCAGTGGGCATGGCCCTCTGCCGCGCATTGGGTCTCGGTGCTGGTGGTGCGTACGGCGGAGCCGCTGGTTTCCAGCACCCAGTCCATGGCTCCCGAGAACCAGCCTGCAAACAGGTAGCAGACCTTGCTGCGGTCTACCGGCACTCCGGCAATGCCCTGTGCCAGCACAAACACCGAATGGTCCAGCTGGATTTGCGCATGGCCGGTGGTGGCATCGGCGCTGATGAACTTGAACAGACCCCAACCGCGCTGCGACAGGCGCTTCAAGTAGTGCTCGTACACCGCCATGCCCGTCAGGCCGTGGGTAGCGGACTCTTGCTGGCACCAGAAGTAGGCGGAGCGGTAACCGGCCTTGTACAGCGCCGGGGCATAGACCTCGCGGCCCACCACGGCTTCGGTTTCCACGTGGTTGTTGACGAAAAAGTGCCGCGGCACGTAGATCATCGGCAGCTTGTCGGTGGTCCACACGCCGGTGGTTTCGTTGACTTCGATGGGGAGTTGGGGTTGCATGTGGGTTCCTGGGTGAGCTTGGGGGCTATGCCTGGGTGGGGCCTGCGCCGCCCGACACAGGCCTATGTTGTGTTTATGCCAACCAACCGGCGACGCGGGCTGGGTTGTCGGCAATCCATTTTTCGGCGGCGGCTTCGGGCTTGGCACCGCCTTCGACGGCCAGCATCACGGCACCGATTTCCTCGGGCTTCCACGACAGCTTCTTGAGGAAAGCCACCACGCTGGGCGCCTTGGTGTGCAGGCCGGGGTTGATCACGCTGTCTACATGCTCTTCGGCACCGTAGACGTTCTTGGGGTCGGCCAGGAAGCGCAGCTTGTACTTGGCAAACATCCAGTGCGGAATCCAGCCGGTGACGGCAATCGCCTTATTGGCGCGGTAGGCGCGGTCCAGTTCGGCCGCCATGGCTGGGCCGGAGCTGGGTTGCAGGCGCATGTCCAGGCCGTAGACCTTGATGGCTTCCTCGGTTTTCTTCATCACACCGGCACCGGCATCGATACCGACGATGCGGTCTCCGAAATCGGCCTTGTGGCTGTTCAGATCGGCCAGGCTGGTGGCCTTGACGTAGTCGGGCACGATCAGGCCGATCTTGGCACCGGGATAGTTGGCACCCAGGATCTCGACCTTGTCCTTGAAATTGGCCAGATAGGCCTCGTGCGTCACGGGCAGCCAGGCCGACAAGGTGGTGTCCAGGTCGCCACGGGCCACAGCCTGCCACATGATGCCGGCCGCCAGGGGCTTGAGCTCCACGGGGTAGCCCAGCTTGCTGCGGATGATGACGGCGGCCAGGTTGGTAGTGGCCACGCTGTCCGACCAGCCATCGACAAAGCCGATCTTGATGGTGGGCTTGGTCTGGGCGAAGGCCGCGCCACCGGACATGGCCAACGCGGACAGGCCCAAAGTCTGTGTGATGAACTCACGGCGTTTGCGAGGGGAGAACGAAATGGTCATGGCAGCTAACTCTTGGTTGTAGAGGGGGAATGCGAAAGGGTTTGGAAAATCTGCAGGGTGTGCCTTAGGCACCCCAGACCTGGTCGAAGAACTTCATCCAGTTGGCACCCAGCACCTTGGTGATGCGTGTATCGGACCAGCCGGTTTGCTGCATCGTGACCGTGAGGTTGGGGAAGTCGCCGATGGTGCGAATGCCCTCCGGGTTGATCACCTGGCCGAAGGTGGTCAGGCGGCGATAGCGGCCTTTGTCATGGGTCAGCATTTCGAAGAACTCGTGGCCGTGGCCCTGGGTGAAGTCAGAGCCCAGACCCACGCAGTCTTCGCCCACGATGTTGATCACGTAGTCGATGGCCTCGACGTAGTCGTGCACGGTGGAATCATTGCCGCGCTTGAGGAAGGGCGAGAACATGGTCACGCCGATGAAACCCCCGTGGTCGGCGATGAATTTCAACTCTGCGTCGCTCTTGTTGCGCGGGTGGTCTTTCAGGCCCAAAGGCAGGCAGTGGGTGTAAGCCACGGGCTTGGTGGAAGCCAGGATCGCCTCTTCCGAGGTCTTGCTGCCCACGTGCGATAGGTCGACCATGATGCCGACGCGGTTCATCTCTGCTATGACCTCGCGGCCAAAGCCGGAAAGCCCGCCATCGCGCTCATAGCAGCCGGTGCCCACGAGGTTTTGCGTGTTGTAGCACAGCTGGACCACGCGCACCCCCATGTCGTGGAAGGCTTCGATGTAGCCGAGGTTGTCCTCAAAGGCATGGGCGTTCTGGAAGCCCAGGACGATGCCGGTCTTGCCATCG
The DNA here is from genome assembly GCA_027923965.1 of Comamonadaceae bacterium OS-1. Lineage (NCBI taxonomy): Bacteria > Pseudomonadati > Pseudomonadota > Betaproteobacteria > Burkholderiales > Comamonadaceae > Comamonadaceae bacterium OS-1. The sequence continues at coordinate 3,550,040 of AP026969.1, read as the reverse complement.
GCCTTGGCTTGGATGATGTCCGCCGTGTTGCGGGCCAGCGTGACGAGGTCGCTGTTGTCGCGGATCAACTGTTTGAGCTGGGCGATGTTGTCCACCGTTTTCGGGAAGTCGTCCCACACAGAGACGGTGCAGTTGGCAGCGGCCAAACCGCCCTTTTTCATGTCTTCGAATACGCTGCGGTCCAGCTTGGCAATGATGAGACCGTCGATGACGATGGAGTCCTGGTGAAGTGTGCTCATGGCGTTACTCCTTTAAGCGTAGAGGGGGAAACGGGCGGTGAGGGCCTTGACGCGGGCGTAGACCGAGGCCTCCAGAGCCGCATCGCCTTCGGGCTTGGTTTTCAGGCTGTTGAACACTTCCAGCATCAGGCGGCCCACTTCTTCAAACTCGGCCACGCCGAAGCCACGCGTGGTGCCCGCTGCCGTGCCGACGCGGATACCCGAGGTAACGGTGGGTTTTTCGTCGTCAAACGGTATGCCGTTTTTGTTGCAGGTGATGCCTGCGCGCTCCAACGCCACTTCGGTGGTGTTGCCTTTCAGGCCCAGGGGGCGCAGATCGACCAGCAGCAGGTGGTTGTCGGTGCCACCGGTCACCAGGTCCAGGCCACCGGCCTTGAGCACCGCGCCCAGGGCCTTGGCATTGGCCACCACTTGCTGGGTGTAGGCCTTGAAGCTGGGTTGCAGGGCTTCGCCAAAGGCCACGGCCTTGGCGGCAATCACGTGCATCAGCGGGCCGCCTTGCGAACCTGGGAACACAGCAGAGTTGATCTTCTTCGACAAGGCTTCGTCGTTGGTCAAGATCACGCCGCCACGGGGGCCGCGCAGGGTCTTGTGGGTGGTGGAAGTGGTCACATGGGCATGCGGCACCGGGCTGGGGTACACGCCGGTGGCAACCAGGCCGGCCACATGGGCCATGTCCACCATCAGGTAGGCGCCCACTTTGTCGGCGATGGCACGGAAACGCGCCCAGTCGATGGTGCGGGGGTAGGCCGAGAAGCCTGCAATGATCATCTTGGGCTGGTGCTCTACCGCCAGGGCTTCGACTTCGTCGTAGTCGATCAGCGAATCGGCACGGCGTACACCGTACTGCACGGCCTTGAACCATTTGCCCGACAGGGCCGGTTTGGCACCGTGCGTCAAATGGCCGCCTGCGGACAGCGACATGCCCAGCACGGTGTCACCGGGCTGCACCAGGGCCAACATTACGGCTGTGTTTGCCTGCGCGCCGGAGTGCGGCTGCACGTTGGCATATTCGCAGCCAAACAGCTTGCACAGGCGCTCGATGGCCAGGGCTTCGACCACATCCACATGTTCGCAGCCACCGTAGTAGCGCTTGCCGGGGTAGCCTTCGGCGTACTTGTTGGTCAGCACCGAGCCCTGGGCTTCAAGCACGGCTTTGGAGACGATGTTTTCCGAGGCGATGAGTTCGATCTGTTCGCGCTGGCGTTGCAGTTCGTGGTCCATGGCGGCGTTGACGGCGGGGTCGGCCTGGGCCACACCCACGGAGAAGAAGCTTTCGGTTGTCATGGCAAAAAGTCCTAAGAAGTGAAGACTTACGCGGCATCCCTTGTGTTGCCCGCTGGGCACACAGGTATTTGCCTAAGTCAGGTGGTTTCAAACAAGGGGGTGAACACAGGGTCGGCGCATTGCGCCGGGCTGGTGATGCATAGGCGGTAGGGCAGGGCGGTGCGTTCCAGCAGGCGCCAGGTGTAGTCGGCAAAGCTGCGGCGGAAGACCAGCACCACGCCGGCCTCGTCGGTACGGGCCACGGTGAGTCCGGTTTTGGACACCACGGTGCTGGCGCAGCGGCCCACGGCCAGGCTCTCGTAGTCGTACGGGCCCATCTGGCGCAGCAGCAGCAGGTGGTCAGGGCCGCTCAGGCGCATGGCGGTCAGGCCGCCGCTGTTGTCTACTACCTGGGCGAACAGGTCTTGCACGGCGGCGCTCAGCGCAGCCAGCAGGCTATCGCGGGCAGAGCGCTTGCACACCAGCAACCATTCGTCGGGGGATACCCACAGCACCACACCGGCGGCGGTGGCCAGCACGGTCATCGGCTGGGTGGGCAGGGCCTGGCCCAGCACACCGGCCACGGCCTGCATGAAAGCCTCGTCGTCGGCCTTGCCGCGCAGCACGATGTAGCCCATATTGCCCAGTTCACTCACCACCACCCGGTTCTGGGCGGTGGGGGGCGCCACGCGGGCGGGCAGGTCAAAGGCGTGCAGGGGGGATTCCAGCATCGCGTTCAAATCTTTAGACATTTTGACGGTCACCTTTCACATCGACAAACACGCTACCGCCCACCTTCACCGGTGTCACCTTGCCGTGGGCATGCACGTACAGGGTTTGCTCCTTGCGCTGCAGGCCACCGGCCACCACCGCCATGGCGATGGAGCGGCCCAGGAAGGCGCTGTGGTAGCTAGAGGTCACGTGGCCCAGCATCTGGTTGCTGCTGCCCACGGTGGCGCTTTCCATGATTTGCGCGCCTTCGATCAGCACGGTGTTGGGGTCTTCCGGCAACAAGCCCACGAGTTGCTTGCGGCCTTCGCGGGCCGTGTCGCTACGGGCCAGCGAGCGCTTGCCCAGGAAACTGAACGGCTTCTTCATGCCCACGGCCCAGGCCATGTCCAGGTCCATCGGGCTCATGGAGCCGTCGGTGTCCTGGCCGACGATGATGAAACCCTTTTCAGCCCGCAGCACGTGCATGGTTTCCGTGCCGTAGGGTGTGATGTCGAACTCGGCCCCCGCGGCCATCACGGCCTCCCACAGGGCGTGGCCGTAACCGGATTCGACGTTCAGCTCGTACGACAGTTCGCCGGAGAAGCTGATGCGGAACACGCGGGCGGGCAGGCCGTTGACCGTGCCAGCGCGCCAATCCATGAACTTGAAGTTTTCGGGCGACAGGTCGATGTCCGGGCACAGTTTGGCCAGCACGGCGCGGGCCTTGGGGCCGACCAGGGCCACGGTGGACCAATGGTCGGTGACCGAGGTCATCCACACCTTGAGTTCGGGCCACTCGGTCTGGTGCCAGCGCTCCAGCCAGTTCAGCACGCGGGCCGCGCCGCCGGTGGTGGTGGTCATGTAGAACTGGTTGGGCTGGATGCAGGCGGTCACGCCGTCGTCCATCACCATGCCGTTTTCGTCCAGCATCAGGCCGTAGCGGCACTTGCCCACGGCGAGCTGGGTCCAGGCGTTGGCGTAGATGCGGTTCAGGAACTCGCGGGCATCCGGGCCGTCGATCTGGATCTTGCCCAGGGTGGACGCGTCCATCACGGCCACGCCGTTGCGGGCGGCCAGGCATTCGCGGTTCACAGCGGCATGCAGGTCTTCACCGGGCTTGGCAAAGTACCAGGGCCGTTGCCACTGGCCTACCGGCTCCAGTGCGGCGTTGCGTGCCACGTGGGAGGCGTGGATGGCGCTGTAGCGGTTGGGGTCAAACAGCTCTTCGGTCATGGTGCCCGCCAGCGCGCCCAGGCTCACCGGGGTGTAGGCCGGGCGGTAGGTGGTGGTGCCCACCTGGTTCACCGGGCGCTTCAGGGCGCGGGCGGTGATGACGAAGCCGTTCACGTTGGACAGCTTGCCCTGGTCGGTACCGAAGCCCAGTGCGGTGTAGCGCTTGACGTGCTCGATGGAGTGGTAGTTTTCGCGCACGGCCAGCTCGATGTCGGCGGCGCTCACGTCGTTCTGGTAGTCCACAAATGCCTTGGCACCGGCACCTTCCTGCTTGCCATCGGGCAGGCGGAACATGGGGCGGGCTGCCAGGCGCTTGGGCTGGATGCAGGCGGGGACTTGCAACGATTCGCGCTTGCCGCAGGTGGCCAGCACCTGTTGCATGGCGTGCGTGGTTTGTGCCAGTGCGTCGGACAGCTCGAAAGCGCCGGTGACCGAGCCCACACAGGCCACACCCTTGCGGCCTGTGCGCGGCACCACAAAGGCGGCGACAGCTTCGTCCCAGGTGGGGCGGCTGCCGTCGTGGCAGAACAAGTGCACGGTGGGCGACAGGCCGCCGGAGCTCAGCACCACGTCGCAGGCGATGTGCGTGCCGGTGCCTGCCACCTCGTCCTTGGTGGCGTGCAAGGGCACCAGGCGTACGCCCTTGACCTCGCTGCCGCCGGTGACTTCGGCAATGCCGTGGCCCGCCATCACGGTGTAGCTGCTGTTACGGGCGACTGCGCCATGGCGCACATCGGCCACAGTGACATTGGCACCGGCCTTGGCCAACACCTCGGCGCAGTCGTGGGCCAGGTCGCTGGTGCCGCAGATGACGATGCGCTCGCCCACCCGCACGCCGTAGCGCACCAGGAAGGTCTGGCCCGCCGACACGGTCATCACACCGGGCAGGTCGTTGTTGCCAAACACCAGGGGGCGTTCGATGGCACCGGTGGCCAGCACCACGTGGTGGGCGCGGATCTTGTGCATGCGGTGGCGCGGCAGGTGGGCCTGGCGCTGTGCGGGGGCAATGTGGTCTTGCACCAGCTCTACGGCCTGCACCAGGTTTTGCTCGTACATGCCGAAGGCGGTGGTGCGGGGCAGCACGGTGACATGCGGCATATCGGCCAGGGCGGCTTGCACCGAGCGGATGTAGGCATCGCTGTTGCGGCCATCGATCTGCGCCGTGGGGTCGGACAGCAACCAGCCGCCCAATTCGTTTTGCTCGTCCACCAGCAGGGTCTTGAGCCCGGCGCGCCCGGCTTGCAGCGCGGCCAGCAGGCCACAGGCACCACCGCCTACTACCAGCACATCGACGTGGTGGTGCAGGTGGTCGTATTTTTCGGGATCGGGCTCGGTGGGCGCATCGCCAAACCCGGCAAACTTGCGGATCACGGTCTCGTACAGCGGCCACAGCTTTTGCGGCCATTTGAAGGTCTTGCTGTAGAAGCCCGCAGGCATGAAGCGCGAGCCCTGGCCCAGCACGGATTTCAAATCAAAGTCCAGCGAAGGCCAGCCCGAGGTAGAGCGGGCGCTTAAACCGTCGTACATCTCGGCCTGGGTGGCTTTGACGTTGGGCGTGGTCAACGCGCCCACGCCCATTTGCACCAGCGAGTTGGGTTCTTCCGCACCCGCGCCGATGATGCCGCGGGGGCGGCCATATTTGAAGCTGCGGGCCATGCGGCGCACGCCGTGGGCCAGCAGGGCCGAGGCCAGCGTGTCGCCGGGGTGGCCGGTGAACTCGCGGCCATCAAAAGTGAACTTGACCGTGCGCGTGGTGTCGATGCGCGCGGTGGTCTGGGGTACGCGGGTGCCGCTCATGCTTGCTCCTTGGCGATGTCGGCTAAAAAGAGGGCTTTGCCTTCGGCCAGCGTCCAGCTCCCGGCGATTTCGTAGGTGGCGGTGTTGCGCTTTACGGCAAACACCTTGCGGCAGGCTGCCGTGTGCTGCCATTGCTCCCAAAACCAGCCTTTGGTGTTGCGGCGCATGAAAACATAGTCGCCCCAGGTGGCATCGTCCACTTCTTCGGGCTTGGCAGGGCGGGGGATATAGGCTTCACCGGCGTTGCTGAACTCTTCTTCGTCCCGCATTTCGCCGCAGTGGGGGCAGTGCAATAAAAACATGGTGGTCTCGCTCAGTGGGCAACGCCAGCGGCGCCGTGTTCGTCGATCAAATGGCCGGTATGGAAGCGGTCTACGGAGAAGGCTTTGGACAGGGGGCCTGCTTCGCCCTTGGCCAGCATGTCGGCAAACACATGGCCGGAACCCGGCGTGGCCTTGAAGCCGCCGGTACCCCAGCCGCAGTTGAAGAACAGGCCTTGCACGGAGGTCTTGGAGATGATCGGGCAGGCATCCGGGGTCACGTCCACAATGCCGCCCCATTGGCGGTTCATGCGCACGCGCGAGAACTGCGGAAACAGCTCGATGATGGCGGCGGCGGTGTGCTCGATCACGTGCGGGCTGCCGCGCTGGCCGTAGCCCAGGTAGCTGTCGATGCCTGCGCCAATCACCAGTTCGCCCTTGTCGGACTGGCTCAGGTAGCCGTGCACCGCGTTGGACATGATCACCGTGTCGATCACGCGCTGCATGGATTCGGACACAAAGGCCTGTAGCGGATGGCTTTCCAGCGGCATGCGCAGCCCGGCCATCTTGGCCAGTACCGAGGAATGTCCGGCGGCCACGCAACCCACGCGCTCGGTCTTGATGGCACCCAGGTTGGTTTGCAGGCCGCGGATCTGGCCGTTCTGGATGTCCATGCCGGTGACTTCGCAGCCTTCGATCAGGTCCACACCCAGGCGGCTGGCGGCGCGGGCAAAGCCCCGGGCCACGGCATCGTGGTGTGCCACACCGGCACGCGGCTGCCAGCTGGCACCCAATACGGGGAAGCGGCGGCTGCGGCTGCAGTCGAGCTGGGGGATTTTCTCCTTGACTTCTTGCGCGTTCAGCACGTGGGCATCCACGCCTTGCAGGGCGTTGGCATTGACGCGGCGCTCAATGTCGCGCATGTCTTGCAGGGTGTGGCCCAGGTTGAACACGCCGCGCTGGCTGAACATGACGTTGAAATTCAGGTCTTCGGTCAGACCTTCCCAAAGCTTCAACGAATGTTCGTAAATCGCCGCCGACTCGTCCCACAGGTAGTTGGAACGCACAATGGTGGTGTTGCGTGCGGTGTTGCCGCCGCCGAGGTAGCCTTTTTCCAGCACCGCGATCTTGCCCACCTGGGGGTGGTTCTTGGCCAGGTAGTAGGCCGTGGCCAGGCCGTGCCCGCCACCGCCGACGATGACCACGTCGTAGGAAGGTTTCAAGGCCACCCGTTCCCAGGCGGGTTCCCAGGTTTGGTGGTTTTTAAAGCCGTGCTTGAGCAGGCTCCAGAGGGAGTAGTTTTGGCCGCGCATAGTGCTCTCGTGGGGGTCCAAGGGGGTGCAGATGGTCTAGGCCTTGCGGCGGTTGACCCATGCTCCATATGTCTTGCCTGCATTGTTCGATGTCACTCTTGTATCACCTTGCGCCTCGCAGACGCACACTTGTTCAAATTCGACATTCGGTCGAATTACGCCAAATTTGTCTCTTTACATCGCGGGTCTACCTGTGCTCCAGGAAGCTTCCTGGACCCCTTAAAATTGCAGGATGACCACCGACACTGCCCCCATGAACCTGACGCATCACTTTTTGATTGCGATGCCCGGTCTGGAGGACGAAGCCTTCGCCAAAAGCGTGGTGTACCTGTGCGAGCACAGCCCGCGCGGTGCCATGGGCCTGGTGATCAACAAACCCAGCGACATCAGCCTGAAAAGCCTGTTCGACAAGGTCGAGCTGCCGCTGCGCCGTGCCGACCTGAGCGAAAGCCCTGTGTTCCAGGGCGGCCCGGTGCAGACCGAGCGCGGCTTTGTGCTGCACGAGGCCTTTATCGGCACCGATATCGACCCGTCCGAGTCCGTCTACGCCTCCACCATGGCCATCCCCGGCGGGCTGGAGATGACCACCTCCAAAGACGTGCTCGAAGCCCTGTCTACCGGGGCCGGGCCGCGCCGGGTGCTGGTGTCCCTGGGCTATTCGGCCTGGGGCGAGGGCCAGCTGGAAGCCGAACTGGGCGAAAACAGCTGGCTCACGGTAGAAGCCGACCTGGGTGTGATCTTTGACACCCCGGTGGCCGAACGTTACGACCAGGCTTTGCTGCTGCTGGGTTTGCAATCCTGGATGCTCTCGCCCGAAGCAGGGCATGCATGACCGAGCCAGCAGCCGTCCCCGCCAATTTGCAATCCTTCCTGGCCTTTGACTATGGCCAAAAGCGCACCGGCGTTGCCGTCGGCAACCGCCTGACCCGTACCGCCACGCCGCAGGGCACCATCGCCGCCGAGGGCGATGCCCGCTTTGTGCCCATCGCCGCCCGCGTGAAGGAGTGGCAGCCCGATGCCTTGGTGATCGGTGTGCCGTTCCACCCCGACGGTGCGGCTCACGACAACACCCGGCGCGCGCAAAAGTTTGCCCGCCAGTTGCGCGGGCGCTTCAATTTGCCGGTTTTCGAGGTGGATGAGCGCTATAGCACTACAGAAGCGCTAGAGATGGGCGCAAAAGACGCAGATGCCGCAGCGGCTTGCATCATCCTGGAACAATTTTTGAGGAGTATCCCGTGAGCACACTCATGCTGAACGCCGAAGCGCTTTACCTGGAATTATTGAAAGGTGTCAAAGCCTTGCTGAACGCAGACACCCGCCTGGTCGGCATCACCTCCGGCGGGGCCTGGCTGGCCGAGCGCCTGCAGGCCGACCTGCAACTGCCCGGTAAGCCCGGCGTGATCTCATCCGCCATGCACCGCGACGACTTCTCGCAGCGTGGCATGGTCTCGGGCAGTGGCGGGCAGACCGCGTTGGACTTCGACGTGAACGGGGCCCACATCATCCTGCTGGACGACGTGCTCTACACCGGCCGCACCATCCGCGCCGTGGTCAACGAGCTGTTTGACTTTGGCCGTCCGTCTGCGGTCAAGCTGGCGGTGCTGGTAGACCGGGGCGGGCGCGAGCTGCCCATCCATCCTGACTTTGCCGCCGCCCGCGTGGCCCTGCCCGCCACCCAGAAGCTCGAACTGGCGCGCAGCGCCACGGGTGCCTTTAGTTTCAATGTGGAGGGCTAAATCTTGCTCTACAAACGTAACAACCCCCAACTCAACAAGCACGGCGAGCTGGTCCACCTGCTGTCTACCGAAGGCCTGCCCAAAGACATCCTGACGCAGATCCTGGACACCGCCGCCAATTTCGTCAGCGTGAACGACCGCGAGGTCAAAAAAGTGCCCTTGCTTCGCGGCAAGAGCGTGTTTAACCTGTTCTTCGAGAACTCCACCCGCACCCGCACCACCTTCGACATCGCCGCCAAGCGCCTGAGCGCCGACGTGATCAACCTGGACATCGCCCGCTCCAGCGCCGCCAAGGGCGAGTCGCTGCTGGACACCATCGCCAACCTCAGCGCCATGGCTGCCGACATCTTCGTGGTGCGGCACAGCGAATCGGGTGCGCCTTACCTGATCGCCCAGCACGTTGCACCCCACGTGCACGTGGTGAACGCAGGCGATGGCCGCCATGCCCACCCGACCCAGGGCCTGCTGGACATGTACACCATCCGGCACTACAAAAAAGACTTTAGCAACCTCACCGTGGCCATCGTCGGCGACGTGCTGCACTCTCGCGTGGCCCGCTCCGACATCCACGCGCTCACCACCCTGGGCTGCGCCGAGGTGCGCGTGGTCGGCCCCAAAACCCTGGTGCCGGCCGACATGGCGCAGATGGGCGTGCGCGTGTGCCACACGCTGGAAGAGGGCATCAAGGACTGTGACGTGGTCATCATGCTGCGCCTGCAAAACGAGCGCATGAGCGGTGCACTGCTGCCGTCCAGCCAGGAATTCTTCCGCAGCTTCGGCCTGACCCCGGAAAAACTGGCCCTGGCCAAGCCCGATGCCATCGTCATGCACCCCGGCCCGATCAACCGCGGCGTAGAGATCGACTCGGCCGTCGTGGACGGCAAGCAAAGCGTGATCCTGCCGCAGGTGACCTTCGGCATTGCCGTCCGCATGGCGGTCATGGGCATCGTCGCGGGCAACGAGGCCTGACCGTGGTCGCTATTCAATCCATAGCTGCTCGTGCTTATGGAGTAAGCGCTAGAGCCCTATTTGGTCTAAAAATATGAAAACCCTGATCCAACACGGTCGCATCATCGACCCCGCCAGCGGCCTGGATACCACCGGCTCGATTTCCATCGCCACCGGTCGCATTATTGCGATGGGCCGCGACCTGCCCGACTTCCAGCCCGACCGCGTGGTCGATGCGTCTGGCTGCATCGTGCTGCCCGGCCTGGTGGACCTGTGCGCCCGCCTGCGCGAGCCCGGCTACGAGCACGAAGGCATGATGGAGTCCGAAATGGCCGCCGCGGCCGCCGGTGGCGTGACCAGCCTGGTGTGCCCGCCCGACACCGACCCCGTGCTGGACGAGCCCGGCCTGGTGCAGATGCTGAAGTTCCGCGCCAAAAAGAACCACCAGTCGCGCCTGTTCCCGCTGGGCGCGCTCACCCGTGGCCTGCAAGGCGAGGTGCTGACCGAGATGGTCGAGCTCACCGGCGCAGGCTGCATCGGCTTCGGCCAGGCCGAGGTGCCGCTGGGCAACACCCAGGTGCTGCAGCGCGCGCTGCAATACGCCGCCACCTTTGACTACCCCGTCTGGCTGCGTCCGCAAGAGCTGCACCTGGGCAAGGGCGTGGCCGCCAGCGGCGCGCTGGCCACCCGCATGGGCCTGGGTGGCGTGCCGGTGGCGGCAGAAACCATTGCGCTGCACACCATTTTCGAGCTGCTCAAAACCACCGGCGCGCGCGTCCACCTGTGCCGCATCAGCAGCGCCGCAGGCATTGCCCTGGTGCGCCAGGCCAAGAAGGACGGCCTGCGTGTGACCTGCGATGTCAGCATCAACTCGCTGCACCTGACGGACACCGACATCGGTTACTTCGACAGCCGCGCCCGCCTGACCCCGCCGCTGCGCCAGCAGCGCGACCGCGATGCCCTGCGCGCCGCCCTGGCCGACGGCACCATCGACGCACTGGTGTCCGACCACACCCCGGTCGAGGCTGATGCCAAAGCCCTGCCGTTCGCCGAAGCCGAGCCGGGTGCCACTGGCCTGGAGCTACTGCTCAGCCTGGCCTTGAAATGGAGCGAAGACGACGGCGTACCTCTGCACCGCGCGCTGGCCACCGTCACCAGCGCCCCGGCCTCCGTGCTGGGCACCAGCCTGGGCACCTTGCAGGCCAGTGTGGGCCAGTTGGTGGTGGGCGGCGTGGCCGACATTTGCATTTATGACCCTGCGGCCCGCTGGACCGTGACCGCCGACAGCCTGCGCAGCCAGGGCAAGCACACCCCGTTCTCGGGCTACGAGCTGCCGGGCCGGGTGCGCTGCGCGGTGGTGGCCGGGCACGTGGCCTTTGAGGCTCGGACGGCTTAACTATCAAATAAATAGCTGCTTGTGCTTTCCAAATAAGCGCTAGCGGTCTATTTTTTATATATTTTCATGCGACTATTTCGCGTCTTGTCCAAGCTGCTCCATCTGGTGTGGCACATCGCCGTAGGCTGGTGGACCATCCGCCGCCACTTTCCCCAGATGGACGACGCAGCGCGCGGGCAGCGGGTGCAGACCTGGTCGCTGCAGGTGCTGCAGGTGCTGGGCATTACGCTGCGGGTGCAGGGCACGCCCCCGGTCCAGGGCCCCTTGCTGCTGGTGTCCAACCACATCTCGTGGCTGGACATTGCGGTTATCCACGCGGCAGGGTATTGCCGCTTTGTGTCGAAAGCCGATGTCAAGCATTGGCCGATCGTCGGCACCCTGGCCACCGGCGCGGGCACGCTGTACATCGAGCGCGAATCCCGCCGCGACGCCATGCGCGTGGTCCACCACATGGCCGAGCGCCTGCGGGCGGGCGAGGTGGTGGCGGTGTTCCCCGAGGGCACCACTGGCGACGGTCGCGCCATGCTTCCCTTCCACGCCAACCTGTTGCAGGCGGCGATATCGGCTGACGTGCCGGTGCTGCCGCTGGCCTTGCGCTTTATCGATGTGCACACCGGGGTTTTGCACTTTGCGCCCAGTTTTGTGGGGGATGAGACCCTGCTGGGTTCGCTCTGGCGCACGCTGGGGGCCAGCACCCTGGGGGCGGAAGTGTATTTTGGCCTACCCGAACGTGCGGCGGGCCGGGACCGCCGCACTTGGGCGCAGGACCTGCAACACACCGTGGAGCAACTGCGGCAGGCCTGAGCCTTTCAGGCTTTCAGGCCATGTCGGCTTTTGAGAATGCCGCGCAACAGGAAGGTCTTGGCCAAAGCCAGATTGGTGAAGTCCAGCTTCCATGCTTCCCACAGAAACAGCTTGGCTTTGCCCAGATCGTGGAGTTTCTCCACGTAGTGGTAACCAATCGAAAATACCGTTTGTGCCAGTCGGGTGCGATTTTTTGGGTTCTTACTCCATGGGGCACGGGCGACATAGTCCAACTGGACCTCCATGGTTTCCTTGTCCACGGAAAACCGGTTATTGGCACCCGACAAGGTATCGGGAGAGTCGTAAAAAAGACCCAAGGGCTCGGCAATATGGACGAAGTGATGCGTCTGGGCAATCCGCATCCAAAACTCATAATCCGCAACCACCCGGTATTTCTCGCTGAACATGCCATGCTCGGCATGCACGCTTTTGCGCCACATGGGTTGCGAACCCGTCAGGCAACCCAGAAGCAGCGTGTCATGTGAAAAGTCAGGCAGTTGGAAGCGCCGGGTATTGCGGGCTGCACAGGCTTCAAAAGTTTCGTTTTCAATCGTGCTGGTGAGTTGGTCGTGGTAGGCCAAGGCGCACTCAGGCGCGGCATCCAGTTGCTTTACCAGCCTCTCAAATGAACTGGGGTGGTGGCGGTCGTCGGTATTGGCATTGGTTAAATATCTGCCCTTGGCCATGGCGACGGCCCGGTTCCAGGCGGTGTAAAGCCCTTCGCGCTGGTCGGTGCGCAAATACACAATATTGTTGTAGCGGCTTTGAAACTCTTTGACGATCTCGCCTTCATTTTCAGGTGAGCAACTGTCTATGACGATGATTTCCAGGTGGTCTGCGATGGTCTGGCGTTCCAGGTCCTCCAGGCAATGCTGCATAAACCGCGCGGATTTGTAGGTAGACACAATCGCCGACACCAGCACTTCTTTTCCCATCGGGACATCCTTGATTCAAAGTGTGTATTTGAAAATAAATGGCTCAGGCTATTCTGAGGCAACAAGCAAGCAGCTCTTTCCAGGCCGCTGTATTGCCGGGCCTTTTTTTGATCCATTGTAAAGTGTTGCGCAAGGCGGTTCCAAACCGCTTTCGTTCCCGGTAGAAGTAACAATTATCTTGCATGACAAGATCAAACCGCTGCAATAGCAAATCTTTGTGCAATATAGCCTGTGGATCTTTCAATAGCAGCTCAATCATGGCATCTTCATGTAGTAACTTTGGTGCATCACCATGGGTAAGGCTGGCGGAATGTATGCGATAAAATGCAATATCGGCATCCAGCATCCACAAATCATGCTGGAATGCACATTGAAACCACAGGTGATAATCTTCAGCCCGACGTAGTTTCTCGTTGAACATACCTTTTTCTACAATCAATTCGCGCTTGACGAGTACCGTCATGATGCCGATCATGCAACTCTTGGAAAACTCGGCTACAGGTTTCTGCAGGCGGTTTGCCGGTCCAGGCTGATTGTTTTTAGAAATATTGGCGATTAGTTCGTTGGCTGTTTCAAAAAATAGATTGCCAGAGGCATCCTTTTGGGGTTTTAAAAGCTTGAACTTGGCTCCAATCCATTCAATGGCTGGATTTTTTGAAATAGCGCTCCAGCGTGTTACCAGCGATTGGGGCGTTAATATGTCATCCGAATCAAGAAATCCTATCCATGCCCCTTGGGAGTGCAGGATGCCGGTATTGCGGGCACCGGCAGCACCTTTTGTTCTAATATTTTTAAGGACAGTGACGCGAGAATCGGTATTGGTAAAGCCCTGCAAAATATTTAGCGTTTGCGGATCTGTGCTGTGGTCATCTACCACCACCAGTTCAAAAGTAGGCACTTCGCAATCCATGCTGGACTCTTGTTTCAGTACCGATTGAATAGCTTCGGTCAAGTATTTGCCAGTGTTGAATACCGGCATAATGATAGAAACTTTTGGTGATGCAGATGGGTGCATTTTTCAAGAGGTATTAAATAAAAAATTTTTATCTTTCCATGCCGGGCTGGCGTCAAAATGGCATCGACTTTTCCCGAATCCTGGACTATGATATTCTATCGTTAAATTTAGTAACAGGATATAAGAATTGTATGGAATCACCCCGGGGTAAAACGGCATTGATTTGTGGTGTGGCGGGGCAGGATGGGGGGTATCTCGCCCAGTTCCTCTTGGGCAAGGGCTACACCGTGTGGGGGACTTCCCGGGACGTGCAAGGGGCCAGTTTCCGTAATTTGGTGGCCTTGGGAGTTGCGGGGTCTATCCAAACGCTCTCCTTGGTCCCTGGGGATTTTAGGTCGGTATTTATGGCTATCCGACAGAGTCAACCAGACGAAATTTATTATCTGGCAGGCCAATCTTCTGTGGGTCTTTCTTTTGAGCAACCAGCGGAAACCATACAGAGCACAGTAGTTGGGGTGCTCAATGTGCTAGAGGCCTGCCGATTGATGGATTATCCGATTCGGTTTTACCACGCCGGCTCTAGCGAATGCTTTGGCGATACCCATGGCCTGCGCGCCAATGAGGAAACACCTTTCAAGCCTAGTAGTCCCTATGCCGTGGCCAAAGCTTCAGCCCATTGGCTGCTGGATAATTATCGAAATGCCTATGGTATCCATGCCTGTACCGGTATTTTGTTTAACCACGAGTCACCTTTGCGGCCTGCGCGGTTTGTTACCCAGAAAATCATCAGCACGGCGCGGCGCATCGCCCAGGGTTCGATTGAAAAACTCCAGTTAGGACGTTTGGATATTCAGCGTGATTGGGGGTGGGCACCTGAATATGTGGATGCTATGTGGCGCATTTTGCAGAATGACAAGGCACAAGATTATGTGATTGCTACCGGAGTAACGCATTCACTGGAAGAGTTCGTATCGTCGGCATTTACCTATTTTGACTTGGATTGGCGGGAGCATGTGGAGCAGGCGGCGCATTTGTTGCGTCCTACCGATCCCTTGTTGATTGCCGGTGACCCCTCGAAAGCAGAACGTGTTTTAGGCTGGAAGGCTCAAAAACGTATGCCCGATGTGGTGGCGGCCATGGCTTCGGTATGGTAATTTTTTGCCTGTTAATTTTAAGTTCGATATTTAATGAAAATACTATTTGATCACCAAATTTTTGAGCAGCAAAATTTTGGTGGAATTTCTCGTTATTTCTGTGAGGTGATTGAGGGATTGAGTCGAAATGGACATGCCGAGGTAGATGTTTCACTGATGTATTCGAAAAATGAATATATTAAAAAATCTATGTTTTCCCATAAGGCCAAAGACGATCCGGGTGCCTATGATAATTTTATGCCAAGGCATGATTTCAAAGGTAAGTGGAATTTATATGCGGCGCGTAATAAAATTCGAAAACCTATAGAGACGGATGCGGTAAATAAGTCTTTGTCGATCCAGGCGTTGAAAAATAAAGATTTTGATGTATTCCATCCCACTTACTATGATGATTATTTTTTGCCACACTTGGGTGAAAAGCCATTTGTACTGACGGTATACGACATGATCCATGAAATATATCCGGAGTGTTTCAGTTTGTCGGATAAGGTGTCGGTGCAAAAAAGAGGCCTGGCTAAAATGGCCCACAAGATTGTGGCCATCTCTGAAAGCACAAAGAGAGATTTGATTCGATTCTTTGGGGTTTCACCTGACAAAATAGCAGTAACGCATTTGGCGACCTCCATGGACGTAATTGCGGGTGAGGCGGCCCCATCACCTTGGACCGCTGCCTTGCCAGAGCGCTATGTCTTGTTCGTGGGAGCCCGCACGATTTACAAGAATTTCTATTTTTTCATCAACAGCATGTGCGCGTTGATGGAAGCAGACCCCACTTTGCATATTTTTTGCACTGGCGGTCCTTTTCATAAAAACGAAAAGATATTCTTTGAGAGCCATGGTATCGCCGACAGGGTGCACCAGCATGCCGCAAGTGACACCGAACTGGCGCTGCTGTACCAGCAGGCCCTGGCTTTTGTGTTCCCGTCCTTGTACGAGGGTTTTGGCATACCGGTGTTGGAGGCATTTAGCAACGCATGCCCTGCTGTACTGGCAAACGCGGGCTCGCTGCCAGAGATTGCCGGGGATGCCGCGGTGTATTTCGAGCCCAAGGATGCGCAGTCGGTGCATGCGGCCATGTCGGAGGTTCTGTACCAACCCAGACGGCGTGCGGAGTTGGTCGCGTTGGGGCAGCAGCGCCTGCAGCGGTTTTCGTGGCGCAGAACCTGCGAGGAAACCGAGGCGGTGTACAGCAGCCTGGTGGCGGGTACCTGAGCACTTCATATCCCAATAGTGCTGGCCCACCGGCATGAAAGCTATTAAATAAATAGCTTTAAATGCTTACGCGGTAAGCACAAGAAGCTTATTTCATGGGCCTGCTGAATTTGCTGCATTGCGCACCAGCACGGCCATCGCATCCGTCTGTGCCGTGCCCCGCGCCTGCAGGCCCGCCACCACACCCTGGCGGTCATCCATCGTGCGGTTCTGGCTGACCTTCCACTTGCCCACCCAACGCTGCACCGGGATTTCGATGCCGACGATGGCCCCCAGCATGGTGTCGATATAGGAGGAGGGTGCATCGGCCACCTGCCAGGGTTGCGGCAAGGTGGCTTCGTGCAGGGCGGTCAGCCGTGTCACCAGGGCCAACAGTTGCGCCCGGTCGTCGAATACCCGGGCTGTGCCGTGGGCGTGGACCACGGCGTAGTTCCACGTGGGTACCACCTTGCCGTGGAGCGGCTTGCTGGGGTACCAAGAGGGTGATACGTAGGCCTCGGGCCCCTGGAACACCGCCACCGTTGCGGCAGCGGTGGGCGCCCGCCAAACCGGGTTGGCCCGCGCCACATGACCGACCAGCGTGCCGTGCGGACCCCGGTCGGCATCCAGCAGAAACGGAATGTGGTTGACCAGCAGTTCGCCATCCGTCTGTGGCACCACCCAGGTGGCCAGTGGGTGGGCGCGCACCAGCGCATGCAGGGTGGCGGGGTCGGTTTCTTCGAAATGTTGGGGCAGGTAGGTCATGCTGTTTTCAGACGGGTTGGCACCGGACTTCGGTGGTGACCGAGTTGGCGATGTAGCAGGCATCGTGCGCGTCGTGGTGCAGTTGCTCCAGCGCGGCGCGGGTGGGAGCCCGGCCATCCGCGAACTGTACATGGGGACGCAGCAGCACCTGGGTCATGGCCATGCGGCCTGCGGTGTTGCGGGCCATCTGGCCGACGGCCGCATCGGCGTAATGGTCCACCACCCAGCCCGCCTTGGCCGCCAGGTGCAAAAACCACAGCATGTGGCAGCTGGAGAGCGCCGCCACAAAGGCCTCTTCGGGATCTACTGCGGCAGGGTCCGAGAACGGCAGCGGCACGGAATGCGGTGAGGACGATGCGGGCACCGCCAAGCCGCCGTCGAATTGCCAGGCATGGCGGCGGCTGTAGCGCTGGTCGGTAAAGGGCTCGGGTGGGTCGGTGGCGCGCTGCCAGACCACGGTGGCGGTGAATTCGGCCATGCAGAGGGGCTCCAGGTCGGTGGCTTCGGCAGCATGCCGTTGCTATTGAAATGAGAGCTTGTCACGCTCGCTGGATAAGCACGAGGTGCCGATTTCTTATAAATCGGTGGTGCGCTGGTACAGCAGGAGAGCTGGTCCCCTCGACAGGAATCGAACCTGTATTTAGCACTTAGGAGGCACTCGTTCTATCCATTGAACTACAAGGGGGAGGGCGGATTGTAGGGCCTGCGCCGGGCCGATTTTTAGCCTTACTTAGTCGTACTGCAAGGTGAAGATCAGGTCGATGGCGCTCTGTTCGCCGGTTTGGCCGCGCAGGGTGAAGCGTTTGCTCAGGTCGTAAAAGATGTACAGCGTGCCCAGCGTACCCGCCAGGCTGTGCTCGTAGGCCACATAGAAATTGCGCGACAGGCGCTTGCCGAAGGTGACGGCGGCGGCGCTGGTGGTGCCGTCGGACTTGTTGGCGCTGCCGCTGAACGACAACTCATCCAGGCCCAGGGCCGAGGCCAGCCCGCCCGACAAGCCCTTGCCGTTGCCGCCCAGCAGGGCCAACGCAGCCTGTTGCAGCACTGCACCTTCGGCCCCACCGTTGGCAGCGCTGCGGCCCAGCACCAGCCAGGCCAGCTTTTCGGCATCGGACAGGTCGGAGTCGGAATACAGGCGGATGTTGGGCGACAGCGCCGTGCCGTTGATCTGCACGCCCACGCGCACGCTGAGGTTGGGCCGGATGGCCAGCACGTCGAGCGAGGGGTTGTCATAGGGGCCGTAGAACCGCAGGATGCCTTCCTCGATGTCCAGCGCCTGGCCGTAGGCCTTGTAGCTGCCGCGCGCGGTACGCAGCTCGCCGGTGACGCGTGGCCCGGCCAGGGTGGGGCCAGCGCGCAGCACCAGCTTGCCGGTGAGGCGGGTGTCCAGGCCCCGACCCACCAGGTGGAAGTCGTCGCCCAGGTCCAGCGTGATGTTGACCTCGGGGGTATTTTGGGCCGCCACGGGTGCGGCGGTGGGCGGCGTGGCAGTGGTGGACCGTTTGCGTACCAGCACATCGCTGCCCAGGGTGGGCGCGGACTCGTCGGGCAGGATGAACAGGGCCTGGTCGGCCTTGAGTGCGCCCTGCAGCGCCAGTTTGCCCTGCGCCAGGGTGGCTTGCAGGCTGCCAGACACGGTCAGGCGGCGGTCGGCGCGGGCGGAGACGCGCAGGGTTTTGGCCTGGGCCTGGATGTCCATCTGGATGCCAGCCGGGGCGGTGTTGTTCCAACGCACATTGCCGGTGGCGCTGAGGCTGCCGCCGTCGCCGCTGGGCGGCGCTGTGGTGGAGTTGGCGGCGCTGGGCGCACCGCGCAGGCTGAATTCGGTGATGTTCAGGCGCTGGCCGTCCAGGCTGGCACGCAGGCGGCCATCGCGCAGCTCGATGCCTTCCACTACCGAGCGCAGCGCCAGGTCGTCGGCTTGCAGCGTGCCGGTCCACAGCGGTGCCAGCCGGGTGCCGCCGAGGGTGGCGTTGGCCGCCAGCGTGCCGCGCAGCCGCCAGCCGGGCGGGGCCAGTACCGACCAGATGCCAACCCGGGGCAGGGACGCGCGCAGCGTGCCGTTGAGCGGCGCATCGGCGGGCCAGATCCAGCTGCCGTCGGCCTGGCGCACCCGGGTGCTCAGCTCGGCCTCGGCCTGGCCTGCGCGTTCGCTGTCCCAGCGCAGGCTGGCGCTGAGCGTGTCGCCGTCGGTGCGCAGGCCGATGCGGGCGGTGCGTATGCCTGCGCTGATGGTGCTGGGTGTGCCATTGGCGGTATCGTCGCCGGTCAGCAGTTGCAGATCGCCGCTTTTTTGGTACAGGTTGGCGCTGACCTGCAGGGTTTGGGCGGCCTGCACGTTCCAGTCGCCGTCCAGCAGCAGATCGCCTTTGAGGCCCAGCTGGGCCAGTTGTCCGTTGCCTGCAGCCAGGGTTTCCAGCCAGCCCATGGGCAGGCCTTGCAGCGTGCCCTGGGTACGCAGCAGGGTGCGGGAGCCGTCGTGCGACCAGGCCACCGGCTGCCAGGCGATGCGCACGCTGCCCGGAACCGGGCCTTTGACGCTGGCGCTGCCAGCGGCGGCATCCACCGAGGTGCTGGTGCCTTGGAGGGCCAGGGCCTGGTCGAGCTGTAGCGTCCACGGCCCAGGGCGGGTGCTGTCTTGCATTTCCAAGGCCAGGTTGGCGATGCGGGCTTGCCAGTGCTTGGCCGTGCCCAGCCCGCCAGTGGCACGGGTGTTGAGGCTGGCGCGCTGGGTGCCGGTGGCCAGCTCGCCTTGCAGGCTGACATCCAGCGCGCCCAGGCTGCCAGATGCGTCGAGCTGCAACTTGCGCAACTGGATGGGGTTGCCGGTGGCGGGGCGTACTTCCAGTGTGGGCACTGCCAATCGGGCTGTGAGCTGGAAAGGGGGGGTACCTGCTTTACTGGCGGTGGTGGCCAGGGCGTTGGCCCAGCCGCCCGTCCAGCGCCCGGTCAGTTCGGCCTGGCCGAGGATGGTGCCGGGCAGGCTGGCCGCCACACCGGGCATACCCTGCAGATGTGCCAGCCAACGGGTGGCCCGGCCTGCGTCGGGCACGTGCAGGGCAAAGTCGCCCGCGCCTTGCGATGCGCTGATCTGGCCTTGCACATCGGCCTGTGCGCCGGGCAGGCTCAGGTGCAACTGGCCTTTGGCGGCGCGGGTGGCCAGGGTCAGGTCCAGCTGGCCTTGCAGCAGCGCGTCGTCGGTTTGCAGTTTCAGGGCCGACAGGCTCAGGGTGCCCGCAGCCCAGCGGCCCGTGGCCTGGGCAGTCTGGATACGCAGGCCTTGCAGCGCTTGGATGTCGGGCGCTTTGGCCGAGGGTTGCAGGGCGGCATCGAAGCGGATGGCGGCGGCGGTGCTGCTGGCGGTCACGCGCCCGTCCAGCAAGGCGGGGGCCATGCGGGTGTGCAGGGTGGCGGGGTTGATGCGCAAGAGCTTGGCCTCGGCCGTCCAGTCGGTGGAGCCTGCGCCGGTCCAGCCACCCTTGAGCTGCACATCTCCTTTGCCGAGCTGGGCGCTCAGCGACTCGATGACCCAGGCCCCTTGCTGGTACTGCAGCCGGGTGTTGGCGTGGTCCAGCGGCATGCGGTTTTTGTCCCAGGGGCCGCTGAGGCGGTTGTCCAGCGTGGCTTCGGCGCGCCAGGCGGTGCCCGTGGCCAGGGGTTCAGGTTGCACATGGGCACTGCCGCGGAGCAGGGTGTGGGGTGAGTCCGGCCAAAGCTCGGCCAGGTTGAGTTGCTGGAAGGTGGCATCGGCCTGGTGCACTGGCTGGGCGGCCCAGGGGTGGATTTGCGCGGCCAGTGTGGCCTGCAAGGCATTGGGGGTGGCGGGTGCGAGCTGGGCTTGGATCTGTAGCAGTGCATCTTGACCGGCCAGGGGGCCGCTGGCCGACGCGGTGGCCTTGACGGTAGTGGGGCGGGTGTTGCCGGGCAGGGTGGTGTCGACGCTGCCTTGTACGGTGGCTTGCAGCGTCAGCGGGCTGCGGGCCAACAGCGTGGCCTGGCCTGCGTACTGGCCCGAGGCGACCTGGACGCTGTGGACGGTGAGCTGGTGCTGCGTGCCGTCATAGCGGTAGTGCCCGGCCAATTGCGTCAAAAGCAGCGCTGGAGGGCCTTGCCAGCGCAGGTCGGCGATCTCGAATGCCAGGTCGATCTGCAGGGGCAGCACGATTTCCGACGGTGGCAGCGTGGGTTCGGTGGACGGAGTTTGCGCAATGCTGAGCTGGCCGATGTGCAGCCGACCGAGTCGCAGTTCGCGCTGTAGCAGGTGGTTGAGCTGCCAGTCCACGGCGATGTCGTGGGCCTCCACCTGCAGGCTGGGGCTGCGGTAGGCCAGACTTCCGATATGGCCGCCCTGGCGGACCGAGCCGGTGACATCGGTGGCTTCCAGCGTATGGCCTGCGGGCAGGTAGGCGGCGGCACGGGCCAGGGTGCTGGCCAGCGAAGTGTCGGTACCCAGCCAGGCCCAGAGCGCGCCAGCCGCCATGGCCAGTGCGGCCAGCACCAGCAGGGGCGCGCACAGCAACCACAATAGGCGTTGGCCCGAGGGCAACCAGCGCCGCTGGGCGGCTGGGGCTTTTTCGGTGCTCAAAAGCTGAACCCTACGCTCATGTGCAGGCGTACCTTGCGGGTGGCGACACCATAGGCAATGTCCATTTGCACCGGCCCCACCGGGCTGCGCCAGCGTATGCCGCCACCCACACCGACTTTGGCTTCCAGGGCACCCACGGTATTGGCGACGGCACCGGCATCGACGAACAGCGCCGTTTCCCAGGGGCTGGCCTTGCCGTTGAGGACGATGGGCCGCTGCCATTCAAAACTGCCTGAGGCCATGTAACGCCCGGCAGTCACCGATCCGCTGCTACCCACCACCCCGATGTCCTGGTAACCGTAGCCGCGCACCGTGGTGTCACCGCCGGTCAGGAACTGCTGGGTGCTGGGGACGTTGGCATCGGCTTTGGCCACCACGGCACCGGCTTCGGCCCGCAGCGCCAAGCGGCCCGCCCGCACGAACAGTCCGTCGCTGGGCAGCAGTTTGCCCAGCAGAAAGTAGCCCAGCCAGCGCGTCAGGGCGCGGGTGTAGGGCTGGCGGTCGGCACCCAGGGTGAAGCCGCCGCCCAGCTCTACCGCCACGCCATAGCCCTGGGTAGGGGTGCGGATGTCGTCAAAGTCGCGCCGTGTCCAGGCGTAGTTGGCGCTGATGGCGCTGGACGCCACCGTGGGATCGGTGCCGCTGGTGGTCAGCGCGTGGTCGTACTGCAAATAAACGTTGCGGTCAATGTGGTCGTTGCCCTGCGTGCGCCCGGCCCGCAGGCGTTGGCTATTGGTGATGGTGTCGCTCAGGTTCTGGTGCTGCACCTGGGCCGAGGTTACCCAGCGCCAGTTGCGGGCATCGGGTGGTCCGGTGAGCTCGGTACCCAGGGTTTGGGTGTCTTTGTCCAGGCTGAGTTTGGAAATGGCGCGCCATTGCAGCCAAGGCAACTGGTGGTGGGTGTGCTCGGCCGACAGGCGCGGCCCGCTGTCGGTACTGAAGCCTACGCCCAGCACCAGTTTTTGCAGTTTGGCCTCGCGCAGTTGGGCCACCACCGGCGCGGCTTGCGGGTCGCCGCTGGTGTCCAGGGTCAAAAATACCGAGTCGAAGTAGCCGCTGTCGGCCAGCCGTTGCTGGGTTTGCAGCAGCTGCGCCTGGCTGTAGTCGGCCCCGGTAGGCAGTTGGGCCAGGCGACTGACCAGTTCGGCGCTGTAGCGCTGCAACCCGCGCAGATCCAGCGGGCCAAACCGGTAGGCGGGGCCGGATGCCAAGGTGACGTTGAGCTGGGCAGTTTGCGTGTCGGGGTCGATGTCGGCCAGGCTGCTGCTGATCTCGCCGGTGGGAAAGCGCTGCACTGTGAGGTTGCGCAGTGCCTGGGTCTTGGCATCGTCCCAGGCATCCTGGGTAAACGGTGTGCCGGGGCCTAGTGGCCAGTCGCTGCGGATGGTGTTGCGCAGTGATGCGTCCGCCGGGTCGCTCGCGATCGGGCCGGTGAAGTCCACTTGCACCGCCTGGATACGCACCGGTTCACCCGGCTCCACCGTGATGGTGATGTCACGCGGGGCGCTGGTGCTTTGCGGGGTGGGCGTCAGCTTGAGCGTGACCTGGGCCGCAAAGTAGCCTTGCGTGGCCAACAGGTCTTGGGTATTGCGTTCGGCTGCCTGCATGAGCCGCGCCAGTTCAGTACTGTCCAGGTCGGTCAGACTGCGGTAACGCTGCAGTTCCAGGTGTTTTAGGAGCAGATCGCGGACTTTTTCTGGCGCAACGACTTGCAGGTCGAATGCGAACGGGGGCGACGGCGGTGAGGGGGATTGCGCCCACAGCAGGCCCGGCAACCACCACAGCCAGCACCATGCCCACACCTGCTTGCCGTGCCTGGGCATTGCCTATTTCGACAGCAGCCGCATGGTTTCTTCAAGACCTTTCAGGGTCAGGGGAAACATGCGCTGGCCCACCAGCTGCTGGACGATGCTAATGCTTTGGCGGTACTCCCACAGGCCCTGGGGCTCGGGGTTGATCCAGGCAAACTTCGGAAAGGCGTTGGTGAGCCGCTGCAACCACACGGCACCGGCCTCTTCGTTGCTGTATTCCACACTGCCGCCGGGCTGCAAAATCTCATAGGGGCTCATGGTGGCATCGCCGATGAACAGCAGCTTGTAGTCTTTGTTGTACTTGCGGATCACGTCCCAGGTGGAAAACTTCTCGGTGTAGCGGCGGCGGTTGTGCTTCCACATGAAGTCGTAGACGCAGTTGTGGAAGTAGTAAAACTCCAGGTGCTTGAACTCGCTTTTGCTGGCGCTGAACAGTTCTTCCACCCGCTGCACGTGTTCGTCCATGCTGCCGCCCACGTCCATCAATAGCAGTACTTTGACGTTGTTATGTCGCTCTGGCACCATTTTGATGTCGAGATAACCGGCGTTGGCAGCGGTAGAGCGGATGGTGTCGGCCAGGTCGAGTTCGTCGGCGTGGCCTTCGCGGGCAAATTTGCGCAGGCGGCGCAGCGCCACCTTGATATTGCGTGTGCCGAGTTCTTGGCTGTCGTCGTAGTCTTTGAAGGCCCGTTGGTCCCACACCTTCACTGCGCTTTTGTTGCGGCTTTTGTCCTGGCCGATGCGGATGCCCTCGGGGTTGTAGCCGTTGGCGCCAAACGGGCTGGTGCCGCCGGTACCAATCCACTTGCTGCCGCCTTCGTGCCGTTCTTTTTGTTCTTCGAAACGTTTCTTGAGTGTTTCCATGAGCTGGTCCCAGCCCATTTTTTCAATCTTTGCCTTTTCTTCAGGGCTGAGTTCGAGCTCCAGGTTTTTACGCAGCCATTCCAGGGGAATGTCCTGGGTGAAGTCGGCCACAGCTTCCACCCCCTTGAAGTAGGTGGCAAAAGCCTGGTCGAACTTGTCGAAGTGCTTTTCGTCTTTGACCAGCGTGCAGCGGCTTAAATAGTAAAAATCGTCGATCTTGAAACTATCTTCGCTGTTCGGACCGACTACACCTGCTTTAAGCGCTTCCAGCAGGCCCAGGTATTCCTTGACCGAAACCGGCAGTTTGGCCGAGCGCAAGGTGTAGAAGAAGTCGATCAGCATGGGTTTTGGCTAGCGGTGGTGGCGCTGCATGAACACCAGTTTTTCAAACAGGCTGACATCCTGCTCGTTTTTCAGCAACGCTCCGACCAGTGGCGGTACGGCCACCATGTTGTCTTGGCTGTGCAGGGCCTCGGCCGATATGTCCTCGGCCACCAACAGCTTGAGCCAGTCCAGCAACTCCGAGGTGGAGGGTTTTTTCTTCAGGCCGGGCAGGTTGCGGATGTCGTAGAACGTCTTCATGGCCGCCGCCAGTAGCTCGCGTTGAAGGCCGGGGAAGTGCACATCCACAATTTGCTGCATCGTGGTGGCATCGGGGAACTTGATGTAGTGAAAGAAACAGCGGCGCAAAAATGCGTCGGGCAGCTCTTTTTCGTTGTTGGAGGTGATGAACACCAGCGGCCGGTGCTTGGCTTGGACCAACTCGCGCGTTTCGTAGCAATAGAACTCCATGCGATCGATCTCGCGGAGCAGATCGTTGGGAAACTCGATGTCTGCCTTGTCGATCTCGTCGATCAGCAGCGCTACGGGTTCGTCGGCGGTAAAGGCTTGCCACAGCACGCCTTTGACAATGTAGTTGTGGATATCTTTGACACGGGCCGACTCTTCGATACCAGACAGTTGCGAGTCGCGCAGGCGGCTGACCGCATCGTATTCATACAGACCCTGCTGCGCCTTGGTGGTGGACTTGATGTGCCATTGCAGTAGAGGCATGTCCAGTGCGGCGGCTACCTCTTCGGCCAGCATGGTTTTGCCGGTGCCGGGCTCACCCTTGACCAGCAGCGGACGCTTCAAAGTGGCGGCGGCGTTGACGGCCAGCATTAGGTCCTGGGTGGCGACGTAGTTGTTGGAACCTTGGAACTTCATGGTGGTGGGGGCAATAGCGAGGGAATGTATATGGGCCGCATATAATCCGCGGTCGATGGCAAGCCTGCTAAACAGGGCTGAATGTAGGCTTGATTTTTCCCCAGATTGTGCGCGCAAAAATGAATAAATTACTGACCACGGTGTTCGCGTTTGCTGCTGTTTCGCTAGCAGGTATTTCCAATATTGCCAGTGCCCAGGATATTGTGGGGGATGCCAAAGCGGGCCATGCCAAGGTGGATATGTGCCTTGGCTGCCACAGCATCGTGGGCTACCAGGCCAGCTTCCCCGAGGTGCACAAGGTGCCCAAGATATCGGGACAAGGTGCGAAGTACATTATTTCTGCACTCAACGCCTACAAAAAAGGCGACCGTAAGCACCCCACCATGCGTGGGATTTCAGATTCTTTGAGCGACCAGGACATGGCCGACGTGGCCGCGTACTACAGCGCCAGCGGGGTCGTCGACGGTGCTGTGGCACCCGCCAAACCTGCAACAGAGCCTAATGCCCAAGTGGCCGCGTTGTTGACCAAGGGCGCTTGCGTGTCCTGCCATGGCGACAACTTCTCCAAGCCGATCGACCCCACTTACCCCAAGATCGCGGGCCAACATGCAGATTATTTGTACGTGGCCTTGAAGTCGTACAAAACCGAAGGCAACCCCTTGGTGGGGCGCTCCAACGCCATCATGGGCGGTGTGGCCAAGCAATTCTCGAACGCGGAACTCAAGGCGTTGGCCGGGTATGTGCATTCGCTGGATGGCGAGTTGAAGGTGGTGCCGCAGTCGCGCTTTCGCTAAGCCCTCGTCTGCCTCGTCCAAAGGCCCGCTGCATGCGGGCTTTTTTGCGTCGGGTCAGTCTTGCGTAGCCCGGCGCTGTACGCAGTCGATGTAAGCCGCACCGTCGGGGGGGCGGCCTGCGCGCTGGCTTTCCCATAGCATCTGACCCAGGCAGTCCATGGTTTCGTGGTGGGCATCGTGCAGTGAGTCGCGGCGTCGCGTCAGCAACTCCACCGACTGGCGGATGCCGCGCGGCTGGTCGATCGAACATTGCTCACTGATCGACAGGTGCATCGAAAGGTGGAGGAAAGGATTGGTTTTTCCTGCTCCTGCATCGTAATTGCGGGCTACAGCAGCTTCTACATCCACCATGTCGGCATGGTATTCAGGATGCTCGTCCAACCATTGACTTGCTATGGTTTCAATAGCTTCCAGCGCCTGTCCGGCCTTCGACTTGGCATAAACAGAGCAGAAGAAACGGCGTACATCGGCTTGCGAGGGATTGAACATGGGTATGAGCCTACCACGGTGAAACCCTTGGTTTATAGCTCCTGCAAAATGGTCCAACGCGCCCAAATGGCCTTGTTAGGGCGGACACTATGAACTTTTTGCGTCATGCAGATTATTCCAAAATGTATTTTTTGTGTGTAGCCGCAGCAAGGAGCTGGTGCGTTTGGAGTCTTTTCTGGTCTTGGTTGGATGGCCCTTCTTTGCAGGCATGGCCGCACACATTGCGCACCATTGGAGTCATTGGCGGTGCCTGAATGACTCCAATAAACACCATTGGAGTGAGAAAAAATTCCGTGCTGGGCTTGTGCCATGGAACACGGTACATGTTGCCTGTGTAAAAGTGCCTTGCTCTATGGCTCACTATGGACTCAAATAGTTACATCTATTACAAAAACCCGAATCCACTTTCGGTTATCACATGGACCAGACCGGGCGACTCTACAAAATTGACCAGCTTTTGCGACAGCATAAGGTCATTAGCTTTGCAGCCTTGCAGGCTGAACTCAACGTATCGCGGGCCACCTTGAAGCGCGATTTGGACGACCTGCGCACCCGCCTCAAGCTGCCTATTGAATGGAGCCGCGCAGCGGGCGGCTACAGGTTGGCATCGACCGGCGAGCCGACGACCAGCACCCACGAGCTTCCGGGCTTGTGGTTTTCGTCGACCGAAATCCATGCGCTTCTGACGATGCAGCAGTTGCTGGTGCATCTGGACACGGGCGGATTGATCATCAATCCGGTACCTGTGGCCGACCGGCTGAATGCACTGTTGACCAGCGAGGACATCGAGCTGCAGGAGCTGCGGCAGCGGGTGCGCATTGTGGGGTTGGTGCAGGAAACCCCGACGCCACGCTATTTCGAGCGTATCGGTTTGGCGCTGGTGCGGCGCAAGCGGCTGGTGTTGGCTTATGCCGACGCGCTTGCTGCCCCGGTGGAATGGGAGGTATCGCCCCTGCGGTTGGTGCATTTTCGTGGCAGCTGGCATCTCGAAGCCTGGTGCCATGCGCAGGCCGAGCTGTACAGCTTTGCGGTGGATGCCATCACCGACGCGCGTGTTTTGTCCAGTAGTGCCATCGAAGTGGGTGATGACAAACTGGATGCCCAGTTTGGTCCGGAATATGGGGTTTTTGCCAGCGGTCGGGTGCGCTGGGCCCGGCTGCAGTTCAGCCACGAAAAGGCCGGTAAAGTGGCTAACGTGCAGTGGCATGCCTTGCAACAGGGCAAGCAGCAAAATGATGGAACCTACCTGTTGCGCGTGCCCTACATGGACCCGCGGGAGCTGATGGAAAAAATTCTACAGTTCGGCGCGCAGTGCCAGGTGCTGGGTCCGGCCAGCTTGCGGCAGGCGGTGACCGACGAGGTGGCCCAGATGGCCATCATCTACCAGTCGGCTGCACCTCTGGACGAAGACGGCCCGCATGATGACGTAGCGCTCGACTGACGGCTTTCTTTATTTTCCCCAGCCCTTGGGCCGCCGCTGCGCCTGCTGCGCGCGCTCCTGGGCCATTTGCTCCTCCAGCTGCTGGCGGCCCTCGGTGGCCACGGCGATGAATTTCGCCCGGTCTTTGCGGTGCGGATAGAGCTGCTCAAACAAGGCAATATTGTGTTGGCGAAAGCGCATGGCCTGCTGGCGCGCCTCGTGCGCTGGGTAACCCAGAATCTCCAGTACGGAACGGGCGCTGCGCAGGCTCGATTCGAATAGTTCCCGCTCCACCCGCAGCACGCCCCGGTCGCGCAGTTCGTTCCAGTGCGGCACGTCACGGGCGCGGGCCACGATCTCCAGATTGGGAAAGTGCTCCCGCGCCATATCCACAATCTTCAGGCTTTGTGCCTTGTCGTCGACGGCTACCACCAGGATCTTGGCCGTGGCCGCGCCAGACAGGCGCAGCAGGTCCAGCCGGGTGGCATCACCGTAGAACACGCGAAAGCCAAACTGGCGAATCGCCTCCACCATGTCGGCATCGTGGTCCAGCACCGTGGCGTGCAGTCCTTGGGCCTGTAGCGTGCGGCCCACGATCTGGCCGTAGCGGCCAAATCCGGCAATGATGATGGGCGCTTCCTGTTGCTCGGCGATTTCTTCCAGATGGCTGCCGCCGCGCTGCGCCAGGCGGGGCAACAGCAGCTTGTCAATGGCCAGCAGCAGCACTGGGCTGACCAGCATCGACACCGCCACCGAGCCGATCAGCAGCGACGAAGTCTGGTTGGAGAACACATGGGCCGCCGTGGCGGTCTGGAACACCACAAACGCAAATTCACCGCCCTGCGCCAGCAACACGGTAAACACCGGCCGCTCCTGGAACGGCACGCCCATGCACTTGGCGATGGCGTAGATGACCAGCAGCTTGGCCAGCAAAAAGCCCGCCACGGTCAGCGCCATCAGCCCCGGCGACTGGCGCAGCACGCCAAAATCCACACTCATGCCCACGGCAATGAAGAACAGGCCCAGCAGCAGGCCTTTGAATGGCTCGATGTCGGTTTCCAGTTCGCGGCGGTATTCGCTCTCGGCCAGCAGCACCCCGGCCAAAAAGGCCCCCAGTGCCATCGACAAGCCCACCGACAGCATCAGCGATGCAATGCCCACCACCAGCAGCAAAGACGCGGCGGTAAAGATCTCGGGTGTTTTGGAGCGCGCAATCCAGCGGAACAGTGGCCGCAACAGCAAACGCCCGCCCAGCACGATACCCGCAATGACTGCTACAGTTTTGAGAGCTTGTAGTGCCGTATCGGTGGGCGCCAGGACGTCATTTTGTTCAGAAATACTGCCCAGCAAGGGAATCAACGCCAGGATCGGAATGGCCGCCACGTCTTGGAACAACAGAATGGAAAACCCTGCCTGCCCGCTGCGCGTGGGTAGCAGGTTGCGCTCGCCAAATACCTGCAGAGCAATCGCCGTGCTCGACAAGGCCAACCCCAGCGCGGCCACCAGCGCGATCCGCCACGGCACGCCTGCCGCCATGGCCCCCAACAAAATCACCACCGCGCAGCCCACCACCTGGGCCGTGCCCCAGCCAAAGATGGGGCGGCGCAGGCTCCACAGCCGCTTGGGCTCCAGCTCCAGGCCGATCAAAAACAGCATCAGCACCACGCCGAATTCAGCGAAATGCAGGATGTCCTGCACCTCGGTGACCAGGCCCAGACCCCAGGGGCCGATGGCGATGCCTGCGGCCAGATAGCCAATGATGGAGCCCAGGCCCAGGGCTTTGCTCAGCGGTACCGCGATGACCGCAGCGCTGAGATAAATGAAGCTGTTAATCAGCCACGAAGGTGCGTGTTCCATAGCGGTTTACGGTGTAGGCCAGTGGGGATAGGTCTGCAGCCGTTGGCTGAACAGGGCGATATGGTCCAACACCTCTTGCTTGCCTGCGCTGTGGGCTCCGTGCAGCACCAGTGGTGGTAAGAACCGCATGCCGCACAGGGCGGCGGTCTGGGCGTAGGGTGGCAGAAAGGCATCGAAGGGGTGGCGGTTGTAGCTGTCGGGGTGGTAGGAGTCCTCCTGGCCGCCGGTGGTCACCACCAGCCACAGCGCCTTGCCGCGCAGGGCAGTGCCGGGCGCGCCGGTGGGGGCGGACTCTTCGGTTTCGGCCGACACTGCGCCAAAGGCCCAGCCGTAGGTCAGCACCTCGTCCAGCCAGAGCTTTTGCAGCGCGGGCATGGAGTACCACTGGATGGGGTGCACCAGCACCAGCAGGTCGGCGGCTTCCATGCGGGCTTGTTCGGCGGCGACGTCGATGGCGTAGTCGGGGTAGTTGGCGTACAGGTCTTGCACGTCGAGCAGCGGGTTGCCGTCTGCCAGTGTGCGGGCCGCCGCCAGCAGGCGCTGGTTGACGCGGGAGGCGCGCCAGTTCGGGTGGGCAGCGAGCAAGTAGATCTTCGGGGGCGAAGTAAGTGGCGGTAAATCGGACGGTTGGTGCATCCCGCTAACATAGCAAAATTTTTCGCCCCTTCTTTTCCAGGAGTTCCCATGCCCATCGTCGTTGTTGCCAGTCCCAAAGGCGGAGTCGGCAAGTCCACGCTGTCCACCCAGATTGCGGGCTACTACGCCGCGCAGGGGCATACCGTGCTGTTGGGCGATGCGGACCCGCAGCAGTCATCGCACCTGTGGCTGGGCCTGCGCCCGGCCACCGTGGCACCCATCCAGGCCTGGGACGTGGGCGCGGACGAGATCGCCAAGCCGCCCAAAGGTGGCAAGGCGGGCAACGTGGTGGTGCTGGACACGCCCGGCGGGCTGGATGGCAAGCGCTTCAAGGACGTGATGCGCCTGGCCGACAAGATCGTGGTGCCGCTGCAGCCCAGCGTGTTCGACATCTTTGCCACGCGCAAATTTCTGGACCGCCTGGCCGAGCACCGCCGCATCGACAAGATGCAGGTGGGCC
This sequence comes from Comamonadaceae bacterium OS-1, assembly GCA_027923965.1. NCBI lineage: Bacteria > Pseudomonadati > Pseudomonadota > Betaproteobacteria > Burkholderiales > Comamonadaceae > Comamonadaceae bacterium OS-1. Next base: position 3,519,215 of record AP026969.1, on the reverse strand, counting down.
TGGTCGGCATGCGGGTGGACGAGCGCACCTTTGCCGCCGATCGCCTGCGCGAATACCTGGACGGGCTGGAAGTGCCGGTGATCACCAACCTGCGCGACACGCAAAACTACGTGCACCTGGCCGCAGGCGGCCTGACCCTGTTCGACGTGGCCCCGAGCCGGGTCGAGAAAGACCTGGAACAGTGGCATCCCCTGGCTGCCTGGCTGGATGCCTGATCTTGCGTACTTTTGACACCTTTGCCGCCTTGGCCCAGACGGTGGGGCAGGAAATTGCCGTCAGCGAGTGGAGTCTGGTCACGCAGCAGCAGGTGGACCAATTTGCCGATGCCACGGGCGACCACCAGTGGATCCACCGGGCGGGCGAACGGGCCAACGCCGGGCCGTTTGGCGGGCCGATTGCGCACGGCTTTCTCACGCTGGCACTGCTGCCGCGCCTGTTGGAAACCTCGTTTACCGTGGCCGAAGCGCGCATGGCGGTGAACTACGGCCTGAACAAGGTGCGCTTCATCACCCCCGTGCCGGTGGGCAGCCGGGTGCGGGCACGACTGAAGCTGCTGGATTGCAGCCCGTTGGCCACGTCCGGCGTGCAGATCACTCTGGAGGCCACCATCGCGCTGGAGGGCCACCCCAAGCCTGCCTGTGTGGCCGAATCGCTGCTGCGCTTTACCTTGTAAATTTATAAGAAATCAGCCTCTAGCGCTTATTTAATAAGCGTGACAAGCTCTTTAATTTATAGCATCTCAAATCCGCACTGCCGCCAGGCCTCAAACACTGTGACGGCCACCGCGTTGGACAGATTCAAGCTGCGCTGCCCGGGCCGCATGGGCAGCTTTAAACACCGCTCCGGGGCAAAGGCGGCACGCACGCTCTCGGCCAGGCCCTTGGTTTCCGAGCCGAATACCAGCCAGTCGCCCCGGGCAAACGCGCTGCCGTGCACGCTGCCGGTGCCGCGCGTGGTCAGGGCAAACAGGCGCTGCGGGTCGGGTTGGGCAGTGGCCAGAAAGCTCGGCCAATCGGCGTGGCGGGTGAGGGTGGCGTACTCGTGGTAATCGAGGCCGGCGCGGCGCATGTGCTTGTCGTCCATCGAAAAACCCAACGGCTCCACCAGGTGCAAATTGCAGCCGGTGTTGGCCGCCAGGCGGATGACGTTGCCGGTGTTCGGCGGGATTTCGGGTTCGACCAGGACAATGTTAAACATAGAACCCGATTATCCGAGAGACTAGGACCCTGCCCGCAACCTATGGAACCCCATGCAAATGATTGACCTGCGCAGCGATACCGTGACCCGCCCCACCCCCGGCATGCAAGCCGCCATGGCCAGCGCCCCGCTGGGCGACGATGTGTTTGGCGACGACCCGACCGTCAACTTGCTGCAGGCCACGCTGGCCGAGCGCCTGGGCTTCGAGGCCGGGCTTTTTTGCCCCACCGGCACCCAAAGCAATTTGCTGGCGCTGATGACCCACTGCCAGCGCGGCGACGAGTACATCGTCGGCCAGGAGGCGCATTGCTACAAGTGGGAGGCGGGCGGCGCGGCGGTGCTGGGCAGTGTGCAGCCGCAGCCGCTGGACCACGCCAGCGACGGCAGCCTGCCGCTGGAGCGCATTGCCGCGGCCGTCAAACCGGATGACTTTCACCACGCCCGCACCCGTTTGCTGGCGCTGGAAAACACCCTCGGCGGCAAGGTGTTGCCACAAGATTACGTGCAGACGGCGGTGGCGCTGGCCCATGGCCGGGGTTTGCAATGCCACCTGGACGGCGCGCGGTTTTTCAACGCCGTGGTGGCTTCCCTGCATCCGGGCGAGGGTCTGGCGCAGGCCGAACACCGTCTGGTCGCGGGTTTTGACTCGGTCAGCATCTGCCTGAGCAAGGGCCTGGGTGCGCCGGTCGGCTCGGTGTTGCTGGGCGGCAAGGACTTCATCCACCAGGCCCGCCGTTGGCGCAAGATGCTGGGCGGCGGCATGCGCCAGGCCGGGGTGCTGGCCGCTGCCGGTTTGTATGCGCTGGAACACCACGTGGCGCGCCTGGCCGACGACCATGCCAACGCCCGGCTGCTAGCGGCCTTGCTGGCCGACATGCCGGACCTGCAGGTGGAGGCGGGCCCCACCAACATGGTGTTTTTGCAAATCGCCCCCGAGCGCGCCGAGGCCCTGGTGGCCCATTTGCGCGCCCACCAGGTGCTGGCCACCGGCCTGTACAAGCTGCGCCTGGTGACGCATCTGGACGTGAGCGAGGCCGATGTGCGGCGCGTGGCCGAGGTGATTCGGACGTTCTAATCCGCCGGTGTACGCGCCACCACCAGCCCGGTGACGTGCACGGCCCCGGCCTGTTTCAGCACCGCCGCTGCGGCAAACAGCGACGCACCGCTGGTCATCACGTCGTCCACCAGCACCACGCGCTGGCCGCGCACGGCATCGGCCTGCAACGGCTCCAGCGCGAAAGCACCTTGCACATTGCGCAGGCGCTCGGCCCGGCCCAAAGTGGGCTGCGGTGCGGTGTGGCGGGTGCGCAGCAGCAGGTGGGCCCGGGTTTTCTGCGGGGCCAGGTGGCGGGCCAGTTCCAGCGCCTGGTTGAAGCCGCGCTCGCGCAACCGCTGCGCCGACAAGGGCATGGGCAGCACGCTGTGGCACTGCTCCAGAGCAGGCTCCACCCACGGGCTGTGGCGCAGCAGGTCCGCCAGGGTGCCGGCCCAGCCCACCTGCTGGTTGAATTTGAACTGCGCAATGCACATCGACCACGGATAGGCATAGGCCACGGCGGCCAGGCAGGCATCCAGCGCGGGTGGGTGCAGGATGCAGGCACCGCACTGCGTTACCCCCTCGGGTACCGGTATCGCGCAGGTGCGGCAGCGCGGCACGGGCTGGGCAAAACGTGCCACGCAGGCGCCGCACACCGGCTGGCTGGGCCAGGCGCGGCACACGGCGCACTGGCTGGGAAGCAGGGTTGTCGCCCGGTGCAAAAGCGCGCGAAACATCGCATCAATATACTCGTGGACTACCGTATGACGACCCAACTTCCCCCCACTATCGACCCCGCCGCCGCCGCCCGCTGGGCCCGGCTGCGCACGGCCCAATCCCCCTGGCTGCACGAAGAAGTCGCCCGGCGCATGGAAGACCGCTTGCAGTGGATCAAGCTGCAACCCGAGGCCTGGGCCCACTGGGAGCCTACGCGCGGCGGCCTGCAGGCCCATGCCAAGCTGACCGAGCGGTACCCGAATTCAGCCTGTTTTGTGGTGGAGGCGCATGCAGATCAAGCACAAGCAGCTATTCAATCGGTAGCAAAACCGTGGTGGAAACTCAGCGGCTGGCGGGCCCCCGCGCAGCAGGCCACGCTGCCGCCCGATGGCAGCGTGCAGATGCTGTGGGCCAACATGGTGCTGCACTCGGCCGCCGACCCGCAGACGCTGATTGCCCAGTGGCACCGGGCGCTGGCGGTGGACGGGTTTTTGATGTTTTCCTGCCTGGGGCCGGATACGGTGCAAGAGCTGCGCGGTGTCTACAGCGCCCTGGGCTGGCCGCTGCCCGGTCACCAGTTCACCGACATGCACGACTGGGGCGATATGCTGGTGCACGCCGGGTTTGCCGAGCCTGTGATGGACATGGAGCGCATCCGCCTGACCTACGAGAGCCCGGCGCGCCTGCTGCAAGAGCTGCGCGAGGTGGGGCGCAACCTGCACCCGCAGCGGTTTAAAGGCCTGCGCGGGCGGCAATGGCGCGACAAATTGGAGCGTGAACTGGCCTTGCAACTGGCCGATGCGGCAGAAAACGGCCGTTTGCCGCTGACATTTGAGCTGATTTACGGCCACGCCCTGAAGCCCCGCCCGAAGCTGCGCGTCAGTGCCCACAGCGCGGTTTCCCTGCGCGACATGCGCGACATGCTGCAGCAGGGCAAGGCAAATGGGGTTTGACCGGGGGAGTTTCAAGGCCCCTACCGGGCTTGGCCCTGGAAAGCAAGGCTACAATTCACGTGAAGAAAAATGAATTTGGGTATCTTCCCACGCACCTAGGCAAGCCTATGGGCGGCACGTCCGCCATGGCATCTGCCTCATTTTTGTGAGTGCCAAACGTGCCGAACTTGGTATTTCGCTTCGCCACAGTTTCGGGCCAGAACATCCACTGGTTCCTGAAGCGCAACTGTTCGGTGACACCGACCCAGTTGGGCTGGATGTACGCATCGATCTGTGTGGTGTCCATGGGGATTGCGTCGTTTTTCTGGTTGCAAGGGGCCAAGTTGGTGTTGCCGTTTGCATGGCTGGAGTTGGCAGCGGTCGGGGCGGCATTTTTGGTGTATTCCCGGCACGCCACCGATGGCGAAAAAATTTCGCTGCAAGGTACGCAGCTGGTGGTCGAGCTGGAGAATGCCGGTCGCCTGGAGCGGGCCGAGTTTCGCCGTGAATGGGTCCGGATCGAGCCCAAAACGGGAGACCGGTCGCTGATCGAGGTGTCGGGCCAGGGGCGTTCGGTGGAAGTGGGGCGGTATGTGAGTCCGGAGCTCAGGTCGGCTCTGGCGCGGGAAATTCGGATGGCGTTGCGCAGCGCATGAGACAAGCCCTTGGGGGCAGATGGCTGGCGTAGCAAGATTGGTTCAATTGAGGTGTTGAATAAGTGAAAACGATGAAGATGATTCCTAACAAGCTGGCCTCATTGCTGCAAAAAATCGGCGTATTCGCTGCTGCCTGCACGGCTGCTGCTGCCCACGCCGTCAATGATCTACCGGGTGGTCCCGGCGTTCGCCAATTGAACCTGCCCACGGGTGTCACCAGGATTTCAGAAGAACAGCACTTCCTGCACATGGGCATGCTCTACACCTGCCTGGTGATTTTTATTGCCGTGTTCAGCGTGATGTTCTATTCCATCTGGAAGCACCGCAAGTCCAAGGGCCACAAGGCCGCTAACTTCCACGAGTCGGTCACGGTGGAAATCATCTGGACCATTGTTCCGTTTGTCATCGTGATCCTCATGGCCTTGCCCGCTACCAAGGTGGTGGTGGCCATGAAAGACACCACGAACGCCGACCTGACCATCAAGGCCACCGGCATGCAGTGGAAATGGGGCTACGACTACATCAAGGGCGAAGGCGAAGGCATTGGCTTTGTCTCCACACTCGACAGCACCCAGCGCGCCATGTCCAACAACGGCGGCCCCAAGTCCGGCGAAGTGGTCGATGACTACCTGCTCAAGGTCGACAACGCCCTGGTGGTGCCGGTCAACAAAAAGATCCGCATCATCACCACTGCCGACGACGTGATCCACGCCTTCATGGTGCCGGCCTTCGGTATCAAGCAGGACGCGATTCCCGGCTTTGTGCGCGACACCTGGTTCCGCGCCGAAAAGACCGGCAGCTACTACGGCCAGTGCGCCGAGCTGTGCGGCAAAGAGCACGCCTATATGCCCATCCACGTGAAGGTGGTGTCGGCTGAAGACTATTCCGCCTGGGTCGATGGCGAGAAAAAGAAGATGGCCGCCAAGGCCGACGATCCTGCCAAGATCTGGACGCTGGACGACATCTCCAAGCGCGGCGAAAAGGTCTACGCCGCCAACTGCGCAGCCTGCCACCAGGCCAACGGCAAGGGCGGTGGCCCGATCAAGCCGCTGGATGGCTCGCCCAAGGTGCTCGACGCCGACAAGAACGTGCAAATCCATGTGCTGCTCAATGGCCAGAACAACGGTGCCATGCCCGCCTGGAAGCAACTCAGTGATACCGACATTGCGGCCGTCATCAGCTACACCAAGAACAACTGGTCCAACAAGACCGGCCAACTGGTGCAGCCCGCCGACATCCTGGCCCAGCGCGGCAAGTAAGCTGCACTCGTTAACGTACAAGATTCCCAAGGAAAGCCAAGATGAGTGCAGTTCTCCATCCCCACGACCACGCGCATGATGCCCATGGCCATGACGACCACCACCACGCCCCCACCGGCTGGCGGCGCTGGGTGTTTGCCACCAACCACAAGGACATTGGCACGCTCTACCTGTTGTTCAGCTTCACGATGTTGATGGTCGGCGGCATTCTGGCGCTGATCATCCGCGCCGAGCTGTTCCAGCCCGGCCTGCAGTTCGTCAACCCCGAGCTGTTCAACCAGCTCACCACCATGCACGGCCTGATCATGGTGTTCGGCGCCATCATGCCGGCCTTCGTGGGCTTTGCGAACTGGATGATCCCGCTGCAGATCGGTGCGTCCGACATGGCTTTTGCCCGCATGAACAACTTCAGCTTCTGGCTGATGATTCCGGCGGCCGCCACCCTGGTCAGCTCGTTCTTCATGCCCGGCGGCGCACCCGCTGCGGGCTGGACGCTGTACGCACCGCTGACGCTGCAAATGGGCCCGTCGATGGACGCGGGTATTTTTGCCATGCACATCCTGGGTGCTTCGTCGATCATGGGTTCGATCAACATCATCGTCACCATCCTGAACATGCGCGCCCCTGGCATGACGCTGATGAAGATGCCGATGTTCTGCTGGACCTGGCTGATCACCGCCTACCTGCTGATCGCCGTGATGCCTGTGCTGGCCGGTGCCATCACCATGACGCTGACCGACCGCCACTTTGGCACCAGCTTCTTCAACCCGGCCGCCGGTGGCGACCCGGTGATGTACCAGCACATTTTCTGGTTCTTCGGCCACCCCGAGGTGTACATCATGATCTTGCCGGCCTTTGGCATCATCAGCCACATCGTGCCCGCGTTTGCCCGCAAGAAGCTGTTTGGCTATGCGTCGATGGTGTACGCCACCTCGTCGATCGCGATCCTGAGCTTCATCGTGTGGGCGCACCACATGTTCACTACCGGCATGCCGGTGACGGGTCAGCTGTTTTTCATGTACGCCACGATGCTGATCGCCGTGCCGACCGCCGTGAAGATATTCAACTGGATCGCCACCATGTGGCAGGGCTCCATGACCTTTGAAACTCCGATGCTGTTCGCCGTGGGCTTCATCTTCGTGTTCACCATGGGCGGCTTTACTGGCCTGATCCTGGCGGTGGCACCGATCGATATCCAGCTGCAAGACACCTACTACGTGGTGGCGCATTTCCACTACGTGCTGGTGGCCGGTTCGCTCTACGCCATGTTTGCCGGTTTCTACTACTGGTGCCCCAAGTGGACCGGCGTGATGTACAACGAACGCCGCGGCAAGATCCACTTCTGGTGGTCGCTGATTTCGTTCAACGTCACCTTCTTCCCGATGCACTTCTTGGGCCTGGCCGGTATGCCACGCCGCTACGCCGACTACCCGATGCAGTTTGCCGATTTCAATGCGGTGGCTTCGGTCGGCGCGTTTTTCTTCGGTTTTGCCCAGGTGTACTTCTTCTTCTTCATCGTGCTGCCTGCCATGATGGGCAAGGGCGAAAAGGCTTCGGCCAAGCCCTGGGAAGCCGCTGAAGGTCTGGAGTGGGAAGTGCCTTCGCCCGCACCGTTCCATACCTTCGAGACACCGCCCAAGCTGGACATTACCGCAACCCGCGTGATTGGCTGAGCATGTTGACTCCCCAGCAAAAGAAAAGCAACTTGCGCACCGGGCTCATTCTTGCGTCCATTGCCGTGGTGTTTTTCCTTGGCTTCTTCGCCAAGATGTACCTGCAAAGCCACCATTAAGCTTGCATGACGGTTCGCCACGAAAATTTCAAAATGGTCGGCAAGCTGGCCGTCATCACTGCTGCCATGTTTGCGTTTGGCTATGCACTGGTGCCGCTCTACAAAGCCATTTGCGAGATGACGGGCATCAACATCCTGTCGATCGCCGAGCGCCAGGTGCCCGGCGTGGGCACGGCAGGTAAAAGTGTCAGCCTGCCTGCCAATACGCAGGTGGATCTGAGCCGTACCATCACCGTCGAGTTCGATGCCAATGCGCGTGGCCCGTGGGAATTCAAGCCCGCCAAGCGTTCGCTGCAGGTGCACCCCGGTGAGTTGGCCACGGTGATGTACGAGTTCCAGAATGTGCAAAACCGGCGCATGGCGGCGCAGGCCATTCCCAGCTATGCGCCGCAGCAGGCGGCAGCGCATTTCAACAAGCTGGAGTGCTTTTGCTTTAACCAGTACACGCTGGAGCCGGGTGAAAAGAAAGAATGGCCGGTGGCGTTTGTCATCGACCCCAAGCTGTCGAAAGACGTGACGACCATCACCTTGTCGTACACCTTCTTCGAAGTGGGCGGTAAAACACCGCCAGCGCCCACGTCGACGGTCGATGCTAGCCGGCATGTGGAAACCGGGCAGGGGTCATGAGTGCGCCAGGCAAAGCCAGTTTGCTGCAGACCGTCAAGGCGGTTGCGTGGTCGTTTGTGGGTATCCGCAAGCGTAGCGGTTTTGAGGATGATCTGGCCAAAATCAGCCCCTTGCATGTGATTGCGGTGGGTTTGGTGGCGGTGCTGTTGATCGTGGTGGGTTTGGTTATTTTGGTGAATTGGGTGGTGGCAAAGTAAATTTGCCTGGTTTTTTCTAATACTTATGCCGCGCTATGCGCTGCATAAGTTGTGTTTCATAAGAATTGAGAGAGCAAGGAGCTGACATGAGTTCAACCGCACACGCTGCAACACCGTACTACTTTGTACCCGGCCCGTCGCGCCATCCCGCCATGGCCGCGCTGGGTCTGTTCTTTGTGATCTTGGGCGCAGGCCAGTGGATCAATGGCGAAGATTGGGGCAAGTACGCTCTGGCCGGGGGCATGCTGTTCTGGTGGGGCGTGTTGTACCAATGGTTCCGCGATGCCATCAACGAGAGCGAAGGCGGCCTGTACAGCCACAGGATTGACCTCTCGTACCGCTGGAGCATGAGCTGGTTCATCTTCTCCGAGGTGATGTTCTTCGGCGCGTTCTTTACCGCCCTGTGGTGGGCGCGCGGCCATTCGGTCCCTGCCCTGGGCAGCCTGGACAACGCCTTGCTCTGGCCCGACTTCAAAGCCGTGTGGCCCAGCATTGCCGCCGGGGTGACGGCTTCTCCTGCTAACATCATCGAGCCGTTCCAGACCATGACCCCGTTCTGGCTGCCCACCATCAATACCGGTTTGCTGCTGTCCTCGGGCGTCACCCTGACCATTGCGCACCACGCCCTCGTCAAGGGCGAGCGCGGCAAGACCATTGCCTTCATGTGGGCCACGGTGTTGCTGGGTACGGTGTTCCTGTTTGTGCAGGGCTACGAATACATGCACGCCTACAGCGAAATGAACCTGAAGATGACTTCCGGTGTCTACGGCTCCACCTTCTTCATGCTGACCGGCTTCCACGGCTTCCACGTGTTTGTGGGCATGTTGATGCTGTTGTTCATCACCCTGCGCCTGATGAAGGGTCACTTCACCCCCAGCAAGCACTTCGGCTTTGAAGGTGCAGCCTGGTACTGGCACTTTGTGGACGTGGTGTGGCTGGGCCTGTACGTCATCGTCTACTGGACCTGATGGACCTGCTTTCGCCAAAACAAAAAAGCGCCACCCGGCGCTTTTTTATTGACCCGACTGGATACCGGTCGGGTGCAAATACCCCAACTTCCAGCCCACCAGGATGCAGATGAACAGCACGATGGAGAACCCGATGCGAAACGCCAGCGCTTTGGCCATGCGTCCGGATTTGGCTGCCTGTTCGTCCTCGGTTTTTCCACCCCCCTTGAGCATGAAGTACAGGGCAGCACCCAGGCTGGCGAAGATGGCCGCAAAAGCGACAAGGGCGAGATAAGTCATGCCCGGTATTATCCCGTGAGCCCCAAACTGCGTTTTGCCTTGCTGACTGCAGGGGCTTTGATCGGCTTGGTGGCGACCTTCTCCCTGGGGCGCTGGCAGCTGTCGCGCGCCGCCCAGAAAGAGGCGCTGTATGCGGCCATCCAGTCACAAAATACGCGCCCCGCGGTAGGTCTTGCCGATCTGGCGGCCCCAGGCAAAGCCGACAATTTGTTGCACCGCCAGGTGCGCCTGCGCGGCCAGTGGGTGCCCCAAAACACCGTGTTTCTGGATAACCGCCAGATGCACGACCTGACCGGCTTTTATGTCGTCACGCCGCTGAAGCTGGCGGGCAGCAACACCGCCATCCTGGTGCAGCGCGGCTGGGTGGCACGCAATTTCCTGGACCGCACCGCCTTGCCAGTGGTGGACAGTCCGGCGGGCGAGGTGGAAGTGCAGGGGCGGATGGCCCCGCCACCTTCCAAGCTATATGCCTTCAAAGGGGCCGAGGCGGGTGCCATCCGGCAAAATCTCGACTTGGCAGACTTCAGCGTCGAGACCGGGCTGGCCCTGCTGCCGCTTTCGGTGCTGCAATCCGGGCCCCAAGAGGGCCGCATGCAGCGCGACTGGCCGCCCGCCAATCTGGGTGTTGAAAAGCACTATGGCTACGCATTCCAATGGTTTGGGCTCTGCGCCCTGATCGCAATTCTTTATGTCTGGTTCCAAATTGTCCGACGCACCATCCTTCCGGCCCCAAAACGGCCGTCCTGAAGACCACCCGCTGGGGCTCACCGTCCACAACCTGCCCACGCCGGAGCAGGCGATGGACGGCGCACGCCGCCGCCGCACGGTCATGGGCCGCTGGAAGATGCTGGGCGTGCTGCTGACCTGCGCCGCGCCGGTGATCGCCTCCTATTTCACCTACTACGTGGTGCGCCCCCAGGGCCGTGCCAACCTGGGCGAGCTCATCGACCCGCAGCGCCCGCTGCCCGACCAGGTGGTGGTGGGCCTGGACGGCCAGCCCGGCAACCTGCGCAGCCTCAAGGGCCAATGGCTGCTGGTCAGCGTGGCAGGCGGGGCCTGCAACGAAGGGTGCCAAAAGCATTTGTATCTGCAGCGCCAACTGCGCGAAACCCTGGGCAAGGAAAAAGACCGGGTCGATTGGGTCTGGCTGGTGACCGACGACGCACCCATTGCCGAAGCCCTGCGCCCAGCCCTCAAAACCGCCACCGTGCTGCGTGTGGGCGAGCTGCAGTTGTCGCAATGGCTGTCGCCCGCCGTGGGCCAGTTGCTGCCAGACCACCTGTATGTGGTGGACCCGATGGGCAACTGGATGATGCGCTTCCCCGCCGGGCTGGACATCGAAGGCGCCTCCAAAGCCAAGCGCGATCTGGACCGCCTGCTGCGCGGCTCCAGCTCCTGGGACGACGCGGGGCGCTGATGGACACTCCCCAAGCCCTGTACGACCTGTCTCCCGCCGTCCGCGTGATGCTGACCGGTTTGTTGATTGCGTGCGTCCCCTTGCTGTGGCTGTGGCTGCGCAACAAAAATGCCTCTCCCACCCGGCGCTTGCAGGCACTCACGGTGCTAACCCTGTTTTTAACCTTTGATCTGGTGCTGTTCGGTGCCTTCACCCGCCTGACCGATTCCGGCCTGGGCTGCCCCGACTGGCCGGGCTGCTACGGCAACGCCAGCCCGCTGGGGGCCGTGGCCGAGATCACTCAGGCGCAAACGGCCATGCCCACCGGCCCGGTCACCCATAGCAAAGCCTGGGTGGAGATGGTCCACCGCTACCTGGCCACCTCGGTGGGCGTGCTGATTTTGACTTTGGCTATCGGAAGCTGGTGGGCCCGCAGAAAAGACGCGTCCATCAACCCCTGGTGGCCTACCTTCACCCTGGTATGGGTGTGCGTGCAGGGCGCTTTTGGCGCGCTGACCGTCACCATGAAGCTGTTTCCCGCCATCGTCACCCTGCACCTGGTGGGTGGCCTGGTCTTGCTGGCCCTGCTGTGCGCCCAGGCCATGGGCTTTACCCGCGCCCGCGCCGTGCCGGTCGCCCGTGTGGGGCTGGGCCTGGCCTGCGTGCTGCTGGCAGCGCAGATCGTGCTGGGCGGCTGGGTCAGTACCAACTACGCGGTGCTGGCCTGCAATACCTTCCCGCTGTGCCAAGGCAGCTGGTGGCCCGTGATGGACTTTCAGCACGCGTTTGAAATCTGGCGGCCCCTGGGGCGGATGCAGGACGGCAGCTACCTCAGCTTTGCCGGGCTCACCGCCATCCACTACGCCCACCGCCTGATGGCCTATCTTGTGCTGCTGGTGCTGGCATGGGCGGCCTGGCGGCTGTACCGCACTTCGGCCACCCGCCGCCAGGGCCGCTGGCTGGCCGCACTGACCTTGCTACAGTTCGCCACCGGCCTGAGCAACGTGGTGCTGGGCTGGCCGCTGCTGGCCGCCGTGGCCCATACCGGTGGTGCCGCCGCCCTGGTGGTAATGCTGACCTGGGCCGTCTGTGCCCAGCGCACTGCCCCGGCGGCCGCACCGGTTGTTTCCCCCCAAGAATCGAGATTGTCTGCATGAGTGTTGTTGAATCCACCGCCCCGTCCGTGACCAGCCTGCCGTCGCGTCTGCGGCAGTTCAACGCGCTGACCAAGCCACGCGTGATCCAGCTCATCGTCTTCTGCGCGCTGATCGGTATGGTGCTGGCCGTGCCCGGCGTGCCCACCTGGGGTGAAGTGCGCCGCGGGCTGATCGCTTGCCTGGGCATCTGGCTGGTGGCGGGCGCGGCGGCGGCGTTTAATTGCCTGGTGGAGAAGGGCATCGACTCGCGCATGAAGCGCACTTCCTGGCGGCCCACGGCGCGCAACGAGCTGCAAGATTGGCAAACCCTGCTGTTCTCAGCTTTGCTGGGCCTGGGCGGTTCGGTGCTGCTGTATGTGTGGGTCAACCCGCTGACCATGTGGCTGACCTTTGCCACCTTTGTGGGCTACGCCGTGGTCTACACCCTGATTTTGAAGCCCTTGACCCCACAAAACATCGTCATCGGCGGGGCCTCCGGTGCCATGCCGCCAGTGCTGGGCTGGGCCGCCATGACCGACAGCGTGGGTCCCGAGGCGCTGATTTTGTTTTTGATCATCTTTTTGTGGACCCCGCCGCACTTCTGGGCGCTGGCGTTGTACCGGGTGGAGGACTACCGCAAGTCCGGCCTGCCCATGCTGCCCGTCACACACGGCAACGAGTTCACCCGGCTGCAGGTGTTTCTGTACACCCTGGTGCTGTTCGCGGGCTGCCTGATGCCTTTCATCTACGGCATGAGCTCCTGGCTGTACCTGGCCGTGGCCGTGCTGCTGAGCCTGGGCTTTTGCGGCTATGGCTTTGCGCTGTGGCGCAACTACTCGGATGCCCTGGCGCGCAAAACCTTCCGTTTCTCCCTTATCCATCTCAGCGCCTTGTTTGCCGCGCTGCTGCTGGACCACTACCTGCTCTGATATGTTGAAACGTGATGCTATTAAAAAAGTAGCTGGCTACGCCCTTGCCATAAGCGCTAGCGGCCTATTTGTTGCTTGTTCCGAGCCTGCGGCCAAGTTTGCCGCCATCGACCTGACCGGGGCCGACTATGCCAAGGACTTCCAGCTCACCGACCACAACGGCCAGCCGCGCAGTATCAAAGACTTCGCGGGCAAGCTGGTGGTGGTGTTCTTTGGCTACACCCAGTGCCCCGACGTGTGCCCCACCACCATGGCCGAGCTGGCCGAGGTCAAAAAATCCCTGGGCGCGGATGGCGACAAGCTGCAAGGCATCTTCGTCACGGTCGACCCGGCCCGCGATACACCCGCAGTGCTCAAGGCCTACATGGCCAACTTCGACCCCACGTTTTTGGCGCTGATCCCCACGCCCGAGCAGCTGGCCCAAGTGGCGAAAGACTACAAGGCGTACTACAAGAAAGTGGATGGCCCCACACCCACCAGCTACACCATGGACCATTCAGCGGGCAGCTACGTGTACGACACGCAGGGCCGCTTGCGCCTGTACGTCCGTTACGGTGGCGGCGCGGCGGCGCTGGCCGGGGATTTGAAGCTGCTGCTCAAGCAGAAGGCGTAAAAAAAGGACCGTAAGGTCCTTTTTTTCAGATTGCAGAGCCAGCGATCAGGCGTATTCGGCCAGCGACTTCTTCATCTTCTTCATCGCCGCAGTTTCGATCTGGCGAATTCGCTCGGCACTGACACCGTAAACCGCGGCCAGGTCGTGCAGCGTCATGCCGCCCGAGCCGTCATCGGCCACTTTCAACCAACGCTCTTCCACAATCCGGCGGCTGCGCTCGTCCAGGCCGTCCAGGGCCGTCTGGATGCCGTCGCCCGCCAGGTAATCGCGGTCGCGGGCTTCCAGCAGGGCGGTGGGCTCCTGGTGGGTGTCGGCCAGGTAGGCGATGGGGCCATAGCTGTCTTCGCCGTCGTCGCCCGGGCCGGGGTCCAGCATCACGTCGCCGCCCGACAAGCGGGTTTCCATCTCGATTACGTCTTCGCGCTTGACCTTGAGCTGGGTCGCCATCGACTCGATTTCAGACTCGCTCAGCGTCTCGCGGTGGGTACCGGCATCGGCCGCGGCCGAGTCGGACTTGAAACCCTGCTTCATCGACCGCAGGTTAAAGAACAGCTTGCGTTGCGCCTTGGTGGTGGCCACCTTGACCATGCGGCAGTTCTTCAGGATGTACTCGTGCATTTCGGCCTTGATCCAGTGCAGCGCGTAGCTGACCAGACGCACGCCCTGGTCGGGGTCGAAGCGCTTCACGGCCTTCATCAGACCGACGTTGCCTTCCTGGATCAGGTCGCCGTGCGGCAGGCCGTAGCCCAGGTACTGGCGGGCCACTGAAACGACCAGGCGCAGGTGGGACATCACCAGCTTCCCGGCGGCCTCGACATCGTGGTCGTTCTTGAGTTGGCGGGCAAACTGCTGCTCCTGCTCCAGCGTGAGCATGGGCATGCGGTTGACTGCCGAAATATATGCGTCGAGGTTGCCTAGCGGCGGCACCATCGCCCAGGGATTGGGGGCGGCCAGCGCGGAGGACATCGTTCCAGTTTGAAGGTTCATACCAGATTCCTTTTCTCTAAGAGCGAATATTAGCACTCTATGGGTTGGAGTGCTAAGTGCGCTTTATTGCACTTGCAATACGGGTAATTACTAGGAGTGGCGCAGGGGCACGAAGTTCCATGCTGGGGCTGTACAGTGCCCCTACCGATCCACCTTACAGAAGACCGCCATGCCCATCCAAGCCCGCCTGCACCGCGCCCAGGGCGCACTCACCACCCTCACCAATGGCCGCCACGCCTGGCATGCCGATGTGGACAAAACCCTGGGCTCCGACGACCTGGCCCCCGACCCGCACGACCTGCTGGACTCGGCCCTGGCCGCCTGCACCGTGCTGACCCTGGAGTTGTACATCCGCCGCCGCAAATTGGCCGTGACCGACCTGCGGGTGGACATCAGCCACGTGGAGGGCAAAACCGAGGATGGCCGGGTGCGCTACCAGCTCCAGCGCAGCCTGCACATCGAAGGCGACATCACGGTTGATGACCGCGCCAAGCTGCTGGAGATTGCCAACAAATGCCCGATCCACCGGGTGCTGGAAGGCGACATCAGCGTCACGACTGCGCTGGTGGACTAAGGTTTTTGCGCGCCCGCCAGAACGGCGTGTCCCAGCGCCGCTCCATCTGGTAGTAGCTCGACAGGCGGCCGCGGTAGTCCACGCCCACCTGCTGCACCGCGTGGGCGAAGGCGGCAGCCGGTGCGGTATCGCCCTCCAGCGCGGCGGCGGCGACCCGGGCGGCTTCGATGCCGGTGCCGATGGCAAAACCGATGCCCAGTGAGGCCAGCGGGTCAAAGGCCATGGCGGCATCGCCCGCCGCCACCCAGCCGGGGCCCGCTACGCGGTCCAGTTGCTGCGAACCGGCAGACCGGGTCTGCTGCTCGCCGGTGGCCCGCCAGGACTGCACCCGCTGCGCCACCGACGGGGCAGCGGCCAGCGACCGCTGCCACAGCGCCTCGCGCTCGGTGGGGGATGGCGGTAACACGGCAGTGTCGGTCATCAGCATCAGCATGCCCCGGCCCTGCGGCAGCGCGGCGGTGTACCACCAGCCGTCGGGCACCGAGGCGATCAACGCACCCTCGGACGCGTGCTGCGGCGCATCCGGTATCTGGAACCAGCGCGCCTGGGCCACCAAGGCATCGTGCCGGTGCACCTCGGCCCCGCAGGCGCGGGCGATGCGTGCGCTGCGGCCCGTGGTGTCGATCAGGAAGTCGGCGGTGATGGGCTGGCCGTCCAGGTGCAGGGTGAACGGAGCCCCGTTTTCCGCCAGCGTGACCTGCCGGGCCTGCACCACGCGTGTGCCCGCCGCCTGCGCCTGGGCCAGCAGCCAGTGGTCAAAGCCGCTGCGATCGATCTGCCAGCCTGGCCCCATGCCGGTAAACAGGTAGGGCCGGTGCAAGGCTTCGTCGCGGCCCCAGGCCGAAGCCGTGCCGCCCGCCTGCAGGTACTGCTGGGCCTCGAACGCGGTCTGCAATTGCAGGAACTGCAGCAGCGGCAGCACCCCGGGGGTGAGGGTTTCGCCCACGTGCGCAGTGCCCACGGGGACGGGCCGGGTCACCAGCAGCACCGACAGCTCCGGCAGCCAGCGGCGCAGGGTGAGTGCCGCGCAACAGCCTGCGGGCCCGCCGCCGACGATGGCGATCTGGCCGTGCCGCTGCAGCGGGTTCAGTTGCCTACCAGCCACTGCAGGGGAGGGTAGGTACTTTGGGTCTGGTTGCCCACGTCCTGCGCGGTGGTGGTGGTGGCCGCTTGGGTCAGGTAGGCCCGGCCGTCGGGTGTCAGGCCGAGGCTGCCGAACTGGAACACAGCGTAGTTGCGTTCACTCTCGACATAGAACGGCAGCATGCTGCGCAGATCGCCCTGGGTCTGGTTGAGCACAAAGCCCAGGTATTTCCAGCCCACCACAGAGTCGCCAAAGCTGTTCAACCCCCGGTGGTAGAGCACGTTCTGGCCCAGCATCTGGCCGCCGTCCAGCGCCTGGTCGGCTGGGGTTTGCGCACCGTCGTAGACGTTGTACGGGCTTTGCGCAGGCCACCAGTAGGCGTAGAACGTGGGGGCCAGGGGAATCCGGTTGGCGTTGCTGATGGTCTTGTTGCTGGCCACGGCGGTGAAGTTGATGGGCTGGACCGAGCAGTCGTAGAAGTCGGCCTGCCAGGGGATGGCCATGCGCTTGGTCAGGTCGCCGGGCTCGCAGCCGGGGTGGGCGGTATCCAGGGTTTCGTCACGGCTGGGGCTCAGTGCCTGCGGGCCGTACCCGCCATACAGCGCCACCCGGAACGGGTCGCCGGGGGTCAGGATGGCGGGGTTGCGCAGGGTCCAGGTAACCTCGATGCCCGGGGCCATGGGTTCGCCCACCACGTTGCCTGCGCAGGCGTGGTCGATGAGGTTCACCCACGCTGACCAGTCCTGCCCTGCGCAGGGGTCGTTGCGCACCGACACGCACCGGCCTTGCGCCCACTGGTGCAGCAAAAAGTACTGCGTGGGCGTGAGGGCCATGAACTTTTGCACCACCGTGTTGCTGATGGAGTTGTCGCCGGAGTTGAGCGGCATCATGGGGAAGCCGTTGTCGGCCCGCAGTTGCTGGTGCGAGGCAGCCAGTTCGGGCGGCGTGCTGCCGTTGCCGGGGTTGCGCAGCATGGAGAACCAGCGCTGGCGGTTGGGCCGGTTGGCCTCGGACAGGTCGCCCAGGTCGAACGGCGGCGTGGCAAAGCTGACCATCGCGTCCACATTGGCCACCCAGCGGTACTCCTTCATGGCGCGCACCAGCGGCAGCACATCGCGCTCCAGGCAGGCGAGGTAGTCGGGCTGGTAGCCGCCGCGCTGTGGGTCGTACAGGGCCGGGCACAGCTGCATGGCGCGTACGCCCACGTCGATGAAGGTGTCGGACAGCGCGGTGATGTTGTTGAGCTCAGGGGCCAGCTTGGGGGCCCCGCTGACCACCCAGGCGTGCAGTTGCAGCCGGGTGCCGTCCTCGGTTTCGATATCGGCCAGCACCGGGCCGTCGGCCACGTCGTCGAACCAGCCGTCGGCCCCGGCGAACGAGGCGATGTTGCTGCCCGGGGGACCGCCCGCGTTGCCGTAGCCGCCCAGCACCAGCAAGGCACCGTCCGGGGCCATCAGCAGACGGCCCAGCGTGGTAATGGGGTAGGGCTGCAGGTTGCCCGGCGGAAACGACAGGTGGGGATAGCCGCTGCCCGAGGCAGCGTCGCATTCGGCCTGCTGGCCCGGCTGGGATACCGTGCGCGGGCCGGGGTCGATGATCAGCGCCTGGCGCTGCGCCGGGTCGGTCACCGCCCCGTTGCGCAGCGGCACGCCCTGGGCCGCGTAGGTGTTGTCGGCCCCCAGCATCACATCGCCCTGCAGCTCGGCAAAGTTGTACCAGGCGGCCTTTTTGTTGGCCAGGTGCACCGTCCATTGCACCGACTTCAGGCCCTTGCCCAGGGTCAGCTCCACCGGAGGCTGGCCGGCCACCTCCTGGTAGATACGAAACCGCGCCGCCTGTCGCCGCACCTGGCCCGCGTCCTTGAACTGCGTCACCGGCTGCTCCCCACCGTTTGCCGTGTACTCGGTGGGCAAACCGCCTTGCTGGCCGGGCTCCAGATAGAACGAGTCGGGTGCGTTACCGACACGGGCTACGCCCAGGGCCGGATGGATGCGGTAGATGGCGTTGGTCATCGCGGTAGAGCTCCATAAAAGTACCAACGACGATCTTAGGGTTCTAGCTTCTAGCGTGCCTGCGGACTGTAAGCAATTGTCATCCAAATGGATGAAGCATCTTTTGTGAATGCTATACTTTAAATAGCTTCTCGCGCTACTCCCATAAGCACAAACGGCCTATTTTGTTCATAAGATGCTGTCGTCCAATACTTCCACCCAGTGACGCACCGGCGTGGCCGTGCCGCTTTGCAGGTGCTGGATGCAGCCTATGTTGGCCGACACGATGACCTGTGCGCCCAAGGGCTCCAAATTTTGCAGCTTGCGGTCGCGCAATTGGTAGGCTAGCGTGGGCTGCAGTACCGAGTAGGTGCCCGCAGAGCCGCAGCACAAATGGCTTTCTGACCCCGCAATCTGCACCTTGAAACCCAGTGCGTTCAGGTGCGTCTCCACCCCGCCGCGCAGCTTCTGGCCGTGTTGCAGCGTGCAGGGCGGGTGGAACGCAAGCTGGCTCACAGCGCCCACCTTCACCTTGCCGCGCAAGGCCTCCACCAGGTCCGGCAGCAGCTCGCTCAGGTCGCGCGTCAGTTCGCTGATGAGGGTGGCCTTGTGGGCGTAGGCCGGGTCGGCGGTCAGGGCGTGGGCGTAGTCCTTGACCATCACGCCGCAGCCGCTGGCGTTCATCACGATGGCCTCGGGTTTATGGGCTTGCAGCAGCGGCCACCAGGCATCGATGTTGCGGCGCATGTCCTCCAGGCCACCGGTGTGGTCGCCCAGGTGGCTGCGCAGGGCTCCGCAGCAACCGGCCTTCTCGGCCACCAGGGTCTGGATGCCGGCCGCGTCCAGCACGCGGGCGGTGGCGCTGTTGATGTTGGGCATCATGGCGGGCTGCACACAGCCGGTGAGCATCAGCACCTTGCGGGCGTGGGTGCGGGTGGGCCAGGGCCTGGCGGGGTGGGCAACGGGCACTTTTTTCTTCAGCACCGGCGGCAGCAGCGGGCGCAGGGCCTGGCCGGTTTTCATGGCCGGGGCGAACAGCGGCGAAGTCAGGCCTTCCTTGAGCAGCCAGCGGGCGGCTTTCTCCAGGGTGGGGCGCTCTACCCGGGCATCGACGATGCGCCGCCCGATGTCGACCAGCGCGCCGTATTCCACGCCGCTGGGGCAGGTGGATTCGCAGTTGCGGCAGGTGAGGCAGCGGTCCAGGTGCTGCTGGGTGCTGCGGGTGACTTCCGCGCCTTCCAGCACCTGCTTCATCAGGTAGATGCGGCCCCGTGGGCCGTCGAGCTCGTCGCCCAGCAGCTGGTAGGTGGGACAGGTGGCGGTGCAGAAGCCGCAGTGCACACATTTGCGCAGTATGGCTTCGGCGGCCAGGCCGTCGGCGGTGTTCTTGAATTCAGGCGAGAGATTGGTTTGCATAGTTCACAGGCCTGGATAGAGGCGACCGGGGTTGAAGATCCCCCGGGGGTCGAAGGCGGTTTTCAGGCCTTTGTGGATGCGCTGCAGCGGGGCAGACAGCGGGGTAAATATCTGCGCACGGGGCGCGGCAGCGTGGAACAGCGAGGCGTGGCCGCCCGCCTGGGCCGCTGCGGCCCGCACCTGCTTGGCCCCGGCAATGCCGCGCAGCCAGCGCTGGGCCCCGCCCCATTCGATGAACTGCACACCCGGCAGGTCCAGCGGCGGGGTGGTGGCGGGCACCGAGATGCGCCACAGGTGCTCGCCCTTGGCCAGATGGGTGCTGTCCAGGCGGAAGAAGGCATGCTGGTGGTCGCGCACGCTGTCCCACCAACTGGCCGCTATTTCCGGCTCCACCACCGCGCCGCCCAATCTGTCGCAGGCGGCAGTGACGGCGGCCTGCGCGCCCGCCAGCCGCAGGTGCAACTGGCCGTGGTGCCAGGCGCTGGCATTGATGGGCAGTGGCTGGCCCGCCCAGGTGTTGAGTTGCGTGAGTGCGGTGGCTTCATCCATGGAGAACACCCGCGTGGCGGTGGCGGTAGCGATGGGCAGCACCTTGAGTGACACCTCGCAGATGACCCCCAGCACGCCCAGCGACCCGGCCATGACCCGCGACACGTCGTAACCGGCCACGTTTTTGATGACCTGGCCGCCAAAGCTCAGCACTTCGCCCTGGCCGTTGAGCACCGTGGTGCCCAGCACGTAGTCGCGCACGCAGCCCACGGCGGCACGCGACGGGCCGGACAGGCCTGCGGCCACCATGCCGCCCACCGTACCGTCACCAAACCGCGGCGGCTCGAAGGGCAGGCACTGGCCTTTTTCGGCCAGGCGCGCTTCCAGCTCGGCCAGGGGGGTGCCCGCCCGCACCGTGACCACCAGCTCACTGGGCTCGTAGCTGCTGATGCCGTTCAGGGGGCGCATGTCCAGCACCTCGCCGTGGGAGATCTCGCCGTAAAAGTGCTTGGTGTTGCCGCCCTGGATGTCCAGGGGCTTGTGGGCGCTGCGCACCTGGTCGATCAGGCGCTGGAGGATGGGGTCGTTCATCAGAACCTTGGCAAATGGGGGAAGGGCAGCAGGCCGCGCAGCACGGTGAGCTTGCCGTATTCGGCGCAGCGCTGCAGCGTAGGGATGACCTTGCCGGGATTCAGCAGCTCTACCGGGTCGAAGGCGCGTTTGACGGCAAACATCTGCTCCCGCTCGGGGGCGCTGAACTGCACGCACATGGAGTTGAGCTTTTCCACGCCCACGCCGTGCTCTCCGGTGACGGTGCCGCCCAGGCGCACGCTGGTTTCC
Organism: Comamonadaceae bacterium OS-1; assembly: GCA_027923965.1. Lineage (NCBI taxonomy): Bacteria > Pseudomonadati > Pseudomonadota > Betaproteobacteria > Burkholderiales > Comamonadaceae > Comamonadaceae bacterium OS-1. The sequence continues at coordinate 3,498,100 of AP026969.1, read as the reverse complement.
AGAATGTCGGCGCCAAACAGTTCGCAGCGGTGCATCTGGTCGGGGTCGTTGGCATCGAACAAGATCAGCGGGTGCAGATTGCCATCGCCCGCGTGGAACACATTGGCGCAGGCCAGGCCGTACTGCTGTTCCATGGCCTCGATGGCGCGCAAAATTTCGGCCAGCTTTTTGCGCGGAATGGTGGAGTCCATGCACATGTAGTCGGGGCTGATGCGGCCCGAGGCCGGAAAGGCGTTTTTGCGGCCGCTCCAGAACTTCAGGCGCTGGGCTTCGTCGCGGCTGATGGCGATGCCCGATGCGCCATTGGCCTCCAGCACGCTGCGCATATGGGCAATTTCTTCTTCCACCTCTTCCAGGGTGCCGTCGCTTTCGCACAGCAGGATGGCGGCGGCATCCAGGTCGTAGCCGGCGTGCACAAAGTCTTCCACGGCGGCGGTCATGCGCTTGTCCATCAGCTCCAGCCCGGCGGGGATGATGCCTGCGGCGATCACGCTGGCCACGGCGTTGCCCGCAGCCTCTACCGTGTCAAAGCTGGCCATGATGCAGCGGGCGATTTGCGGCTTGGGGATGAGCTTGACGGTGACCTCGGTGGTCACGGCCAGCATGCCTTCGCTGCCGATGATGAGCGGCAGCAGGTCCAGGCCGGGCACGTCCAGCGCTTCCGATCCAAACTCTACCGCCTCGCCCTCCACGGTGAAGCCGCGCACCCGCAACACGTTGTGCAGGGTGAGGCCGTATTTCAGGCAGTGCACGCCGCCGGAGTTTTCGGCCACGTTGCCGCCGATGGTGCAGGCGATCTGGCTGCTGGGGTCGGGGGCGTAGTACAGGCCGTGGGGCGCTGCCGCCTCGCTGATGGCCAGGTTGCGCACGCCGCACTGCACGGTGGCGGTGCAGGCCAGCGGGTCCACATCCAGGATGCGGTTGAACTTGGCCAGCGACAGCGTCACGCCCAGGGTGTGCGGCATGGCCCCGCCCGACAAACCCGTGCCCGCGCCCCGGGCCACGATGGGCACTTTCAAACGGTGGCAAATCTGCAGCACCGCCTCCACCTGGGCCTCGGTTTCGGGCAGCACCACCACCAGCGGCTGGGCGCGGTAGGCGGTCAGGCCGTCGCACTCGTAGGGTGTGGTGTCTTCGGTGCGCGACAGGATGGCGTGGCGAGGCAGGGCGGCGGCCAGGGCGCTGGCGACCTCGGCTCGGCGGCTGAGCACCTGGGGGCGGTCTTCGAGGATAGAGGTGGTCATGGTGTGTGAGCGACGGATCTTGGACTATAAGCAGCCAGGGGCGTCTGCGGGGCTGAAATTTCTGGTGGCAACCGGTGAAGAAATCTGTGCGCGTGGATGGCCTGTTTCATGCTTCACACGGGCATTCCTCCACTTACCAGAGAGTTTGCCCATGCCGCCCGCCCTGCCAGACCCCGTAGAAGAACGCCTGCCCGCCACGCAACTCACCGCCCTGGGGCTGCAGCACGTGCTGGTGATGTATGCCGGTGCGGTGGCCGTCCCGTTGATTGTGGGCCGCGCGCTCAAGCTCAGCCCGGAGCAGGTGGGCATGTTGATTTCGGCCGATCTGTTTTGCTGCGGCCTGGTCACGCTGATCCAGGCGCTGGGGGCTACGCAGTGGTTTGGCATCAAGTTGCCGGTGATGATGGGCGTGACCTTTGCGTCGGTGGCACCCATGGTGGCCATGGCCAACAGCCACCCCGGGCTGGAGGGCGCGGGCCTGGTGTTTGGCTCCATCATCGGCGCGGGCGTGGTGTCCATCCTGATTGCGCCGCTGGTGAGCCGCCTGCTGCGGTTTTTTCCGCCGGTGGTCACGGGCACCATCATCGCGGTGATTGGCATCAGCCTGATGCGCGTGGGCATCAACTGGATTTTTGGCAACCCGTTTGGCCCCACCGCGCCCAGCGTGGTGAACCCCGACCACGCGCAGTGGCTGGCCAACGCCGCCGCCGTGGCCACCGCGCCCGGCTCGCCCCTGCCGCCGGTGCCTGCAGGCTTGGCTATTGCGCCCAGCGTGCCCAACCCCAGGTACGCCGACCTCACCGGCGTGGGCATTGCCGCCCTGGTGCTGGTGACGATTTTGCTGATCGCCAAGCACGCCAAGGGCTTTTTTGCCAACATCTCGGTGCTGCTCGGGATCGTGGTGGGCGGTGTGGTGTCTACCGCGCTGGGGCTGATGACGTTTGAAAAAGTCGGCAAGGCCGCGTGGTTTGACCTGGTGCTGCCGTTCGAGATTGCGCTGCCTATCTTCGACCCGATGCTGATCCTGACCATGTCGCTGGTGATGGTGGTGGTGATGATCGAATCCACCGGCATGTTTTTGGCGCTGGGCGACATGACCGGCCGCCGGGTGGACCAGGCGGCGCTGACCCGGGGCCTGCGCACCGACGGCCTGGGCACGCTGATCGGCGGCATCTTCAACACCTTCCCCTACACCAGTTTTTCGCAAAATGTGGGCCTGGTGGCGGTAACCGGGGTGAAGAGCCGTTTTGTCTGCGTGGCCGGGGGCTTGCTGCTGATCGTGCTGGGCCTGCTGCCCAAGATGGCGGCGCTGGTGGAGTCGCTGCCCACCGTGGTGCTGGGCGGTGCAGGGCTGGTGATGTTTGGCATGGTGGCCGCCACCGGCATCCGCATCCTGGGCGGGGTGGACTTCAAAACCAACCGCTTCAACGCGCTGATCGTGGCCATTTCCATCGGCATCGGCATGGTGCCGCTGATTGCGCCCAACTTCAAACAGTGGATGCCGCACAGCCTGCATTCGCTGATCGAATCCGGCATCTTGCTGGCCTCCATCGCCGCGGTGGCGCTGAACCTGTATTTCAACGGTGCCAAGGGCGGAGCCGAAGAGGCCATCGCCGCCGCCAAAATGGCCGACGCGCATTGACCGACGTTGTTACTCCTGAAAAATAATGATCGAGCTCCCTCGTGCAGACATAACGCTTCTCTTCCAGGAACACCGCAGAACTGGCTTTGCCAGGCTGCTGGTGTTGCCTCCTGCAAGGGGGTTGGAGGAAGATGCGAAGCACTGCAGCCTGGGGGTGTGCAAATTAACTCCTAAAAAAATAGCTGCTCACGCTTAATTAATAAGCGGTAGCAGCTATTTTTATGTCTGAAATTTTAGGTTAAAAATATAGCAATCAGCTACCCGGCGAGGTGCCTGCATGCGGGTTGGCGGGTGCGGGAGCAGCAGCGGTGGCACCGGGGTGGCCCCACCAGTCTTTGGGATCGGTAAAAGTGACCCGGCAGCCGGTGCAGCGGTACACGCCGGTGGGCATGAGAGCGCCGCTGGCATCGCGGCCAATCACGGGCTGGTAGCTGGTGGCACCGCATTGGCTGCATTTGTAAATCGTTTTGTAATGCGTCATGGTGCGGGTAATGTAAATGCATACAGGGCGGCTCTGCCTCCCAAGGCTGTAAAGCCGCGTGTCACACAGGAAGCACGGGCACAAACGGTGCAAACTTGCTGCGTTTGAGGCTAAAAAACGCCTTCACGTTGCGCACATTCGCATCAACGGTGAACAGGCGCTGCGCCAGCGCCAGGTAGCCCGGCATGTCGTGCGCAAACACCACCAAGCAGAAATCAGGCCCGGGCGACACCCGGTAGCACTGCTGCACCGCCTCATCCAAGGCCACCCGCAGCTCGAAGGCGGCCAGCCGCTCCTCGTCCTGCCGGTCCAGCGTGATTTCGACGATGGCGGTGAGGCCGTGGCCTTGTTGCACCGCAAGCTTGTCGGCGCTCAAAATCGCCACCTGCCGCTCGATCAGCCCCGCCTCCACCAGCCGCTTGACCCGGCGCAGGCAGGTGGGCGCGGACACATGCACCAACTCGGCCAGGGCCAGGTTGCTCAGCGATGCATCCACTTGCAACTGGTGCAGCAGGCGCAAGTCGGTACTATCTAGGTCTATTTGTTCCATAAATTAAATGTATGTGTAATTTAATTTCTTGTGTTTGTGATTGAGAAATTAAACTGCAAATAACGTGAAATATTGAAACCTTTTGGATGGTGGTGCAGCTTAACATCCGCCCACTCAACAAACTCGGAGTTTTCTATGTGTGGCATCGTTGGCGCAGTCTCTACCCGCAATATCGTCCCTATCCTGGTCCAGGGCCTGCAACGGCTGGAGTACCGGGGCTATGACTCGTGCGGCGTGGCCATCCAGGACAACGGCCAGATGACGCAAAACACCGGTGCCCTGCGCCGTGCCCGCAGCACCTCGCGCGTGGCCGAGCTGATGGCCCAGGTGGCCGAGGACCACATCGAAGGCGGGACAGGCATCGCCCACACCCGCTGGGCCACCCACGGCGCGCCGGCGGTGCACAACGCCCACCCCCATTTCAGCCACGGCCCCGGCAAGGATTCAGCCGACCGCCCAGGCCGCATCGCCCTGGTGCACAACGGCATCATCGAAAACCACGACGAACTGCGCGCCGCCCTGCAAGCCAAGGGCTACGTCTTTACCAGCCAGACCGACACCGAAGTCATCGCCCACCTGGTCGATAGCCTGTACAACGGCGACCTGTTTGAAGCCGTCAAGGCCACCGTGCTGCAACTGCGCGGCGGCTACGCGATTGCCGTGTTCAGCAAAGACGAGCCGCACCGCATCATCGGCGCGCGCGCCGGTTCGCCCCTGATCCTGGGCGTGGGCCAGGGCGAAATCTTCCTGGCCAGCGATGCCATGGCGCTGGCCGGCGTGACCGACCAGATCGTCTACCTGGAAGAGGGCGACGTGGTGGACGTGCAACTGGGCAAGTACTGGATCGTGGACAAGGCCCACAAGCCCGTTATCCGCAGCGTCAAAACCGTGCTGGCCCACAGCGGTGCGGCCGAACTCGGCCCGTACCGCCACTACATGCAAAAGGAAATCTTCGAGCAGCCCCGCGCCATCGGCGACACGCTGGAAGGCGTGACCTCCATCGTGCCCGGCCTGTTCGACGGCCCCAACGGTGGCGATGCCGCCAAGGTGTTTGCCGACATCGACTCGGTCCTCATCCTGGCCTGCGGCACCAGCTACTACAGCGGCTGCACCGCCAAATACTGGTTGGAATCCATCGCCAAGGTGCCCACCCAGGTGGAGATTGCCAGCGAATACCGTTACCGCGACTCGGTGCCCAACCCCAAGACCCTGATCGTCACCATCACCCAGTCGGGCGAAACCGCCGACACCCTGGCCGCCCTGCGCCACGCCCAGGGCCTGGGCATGCAGCACACGCTGACGGTCTGCAACGTTTCCACCTCGGCCATGGTGCGCGAGTGCGAGCTGGCCTACATCACCCGTGCCGGGGTCGAGATCGGCGTGGCCTCTACCAAGGCCTTCACCACCCAGCTGGCAGGCCTGTTTCTGCTGACCCTGGCCCTGGCCAAAACCAAGGGCCGCCTGAGCGCCGAGGAAGAGGCCAGCCACCTCAAAGCCATGCGCCACCTGCCCGCCGCCCTGCAAGCCGTGCTGGCGCTGGAGCCCCAGCTCATCGCCTGGGCCGAAGACTTCGCACCCAAGGAAAACGCCTTGTTTCTGGGCCGCGGCCTGCACTACCCCATCGCCCTGGAAGGCGCGCTCAAGCTCAAGGAAATCACCTACATCCACGCCGAAGCCTACGCCGCAGGCGAACTCAAACACGGTCCCCTGGCCCTGGTGACCAGCGAAATGCCGGTGGTAGCCGTGGCCCCCAACGACACGCTGATCGAAAAACTCAAGAGCAACCTGCAAGAAGTCCGCGCCCGCGGCGGCGTGCTCTATGTGCTGGCCGATGCCGACTCCCACATCGCCAGCGGCGAAGGCCTGCACGTGATCCGCATGCCCGAACACTACGGCGCGCTGTCACCGCTCTTGCACGTGGTGCCGCTGCAATTGCTGGCCTACCACACGGCGTGCGCGCGGGGGACGGATGTGGACAAACCCAGAAACCTCGCGAAGAGTGTCACGGTTGAATAACCGGGATACTCTGGTTGACTGGAACAAATAAAGTCCGTCGGGAATTTGTAATCCAAAAAAGGGGCCGGTGGCCCCTTTTTTGTATGGTGATTTGTTTCTATGTGCGTAACCAGTCGCTTCGCAGTTCCTACTGTCGGCTATGCACCGGTTGCTGCGGGTTACTGTTGGTACACATTTGCCAGCTGCTCTGCATTAAGCAGTCATTCGATCGATCCAGGCCATGTCGGTCTGACTCATTCAAAATGACCCTCACAAAAGCCGGGGCGCTTCAGACCGGGTGCAGTCTTCAATCTCTGTCGCCGCCGTCAGCACGCCGCCAACCTTCTAAGAATTCCTGGACTTCTGGGTTCTCGTCCGCAGCAGCAACGGCTTCGACGCGCGGCCGGAACGCACTCAGATCCATTAATCGAGCCATGCCTTTGGGGCTCACCCGCGTTACGCGCTTTGCGACCGCGTCTCCCATTCCCTGCGTCCAGCCGTACGAGGTGAATGCCTTGGCGAGCCGCCGGACACCGTCATTGGTGGCGAATGCTGCGAAGGTCCATGCTCGAACTTCTGCGCCATCGTCGGAGGCCAGCTCCACCCACGAGTGCAAGAGAAAGGGTAGGTCTCTGTGTGCGAGTAGGGTGCCATCAGCTGCTGCAGATTGGATTTTTGTGTAAAGAAGATCGCGGAGCTGCTCCGCGTCCTCCTCCGTAGTCAGGCAGTTCTCCGGCGGCTCGCGTTCTTTGCCTTCTTGAGGGTGATAGTTGGTCCAAGCCGAACGCGTGAAGTCGGCAAGCCAGCCAAGGGAGGCCGTGTCGCAGGCCTGCCGGAGGATGGTAGAACGTTCGTCGAGCGACATGTGCTCCTTAGTCAGAGCCCTCAGCAGCCAGTGCAGACGAAGCTCGTTGCTGCCCATGCTGAAACCTTTTGCGGTATCAGCTTCAACATTGATCTCATCGGCGACTTCAAATAACGCCGTCAGGAGCGGCTGAACCTTGCCGTTGTCCACGCGCGACGAATGCGTGTTCAACTCTGCGAGCCACACCGCAGCTTTGGTGCCGCCTGACCGCCGAGTTACGGTTGCGGCGTGGCGTAGCGTGGTCTTCACGTACTCGATGTTGTCCGCGCGGGCCAGGAATGCGTCCAGTTCGGAACTTGTGAGCACCTCGTCGCCAACCGTGAAGCGGAAGTAGGAGTCGAAGTGGTTAGGCGAGCAGACACGCCGCTCCATTGCCCATTGCCGAGCGAAACCATCACCGTAGCTCATGTTGGAGCAGACCGACTCCAATGCAGGAAACAATCGCATCAATAGCCACCGTATTTTTTCCTGGTCTGGCGGCGGCGTGATTTCGAAAAATAGGTCGTTGAACCGCTTGGCTTCTGCTTCGCGTTCACGCCCCTCCACGCGTCCGCTACCGCTAATTTGTTCTTTGTTTTGGCGAATGGCACGATAGACGACCGGATGCAATAGTCGGAGCATTTCCAGCGCAAGGAAGTCTGCACGATCTACTTCACCGGCCACGGCCGGCCATGAAACGCTTAGCGAATTGGTGAAGCGCGTGACATCCCTTGGTGTGCGCATTGCCGGCGAAATTCCCTCGTAGAAGATGTTCATGAAGCGCATCAAGTCCGCCTCAACCGGTGCGCCGCAGATCGATTCGATCAACGATAGCAAATGCTGCTGAATATCGAGCGCCGAAGGGTCGGGTAGCTCAAACCCAGCTTGAACGATCTTTTCCAGATAGTGCGGGCCTTCAGAAGGGTAGCGTTCGCTGACGATTTTCTCGGCAAGCGGGCGGTCATAGACCAGCAGATAAATGACGTTCGGTAGACGGCCAACGGACTTGACCAGCCGGAAGATCAGCAGGGCTTCATCGGGTGAAAGGCGATCGATGTCATCGATGACGATGAGGAAGCGCTTCTTTTGATCTCGCAAGGCCTTCGACAGCTCTGCGTGAAGCGCCTCGACGCTTTCTTCTTGCTCTATCAGGCCCGCAAGCCACTCCATGCCCTTTTCTGCGATGCCGCCTGCGATTACTGCACCAGCAGCTTCCGCGACCTTCCCAACGAGCGCTCCGGCTCGGAGGAGACGTGCTCCCAGTTTTGGTAGCTTCTTCTTGACTTTGTCGCCGAGGCTTGGGCCCAGGCCGGCGTACAGTTCGCGGAAGAATGCGAGCGCCAGGGCATCTTCGCCTCTGAACCACCAGCAGGCAAAATCAATGATGACGAACTCGTTCGCTTCGACTGCATCGGCCAGGTGATGCTTGCAAAGGTTGACCACGCTGCTTTTGCCGGATCCCCATGGACCGTTGAGGCCGATTACCGATCCCTGGGGTGATTGCATCTTGCGAACGCTCGCCGCGAGAGCTCGCGCGAACGGGTCAACGCCGAAGCGATCCTCGCCTGGGTTAACGATTGGTTGGTCGTTGTAAGGTAAGTATTCAGTCATCGCTTCGTTACCTTGTGAAAGTATGGCCAGCACCGATGCTAACGGTGCCAGAGAGCTCCGCGACGCTGGACTGCTGCGGACCTTCAGTCGACCGCTATGAGAAAGAACCGTGAATCGCCCCGGATTCCGCAGAGGTCCGTTGGTTTAAGCCAGCTTGCATCTCACCCCAACTCCCGCAGCACATGCCTGAGCAGCCCCTCACAAGCATCCTCCACCAGATCCAACACCTCCTCAAACCCACGCTCACCCCCGTAATACGGGTCCGGCACCACCGGGCTGTCATGGCTTTCACAGAACTCGGTCAAGCGCCGGATCTTGGGGTGGTGGCGGGTTGGGCTTTCGCTTTGCGCGAGGGCCAGGTTGTCCCAGTCCATCACCAGGATCAGGTCGTGCTTTTCAAAGTCGGCATCCAGGATCTGCCGTGCCCGCAAGCCTGACAAGTCGTAGCCGCGCCGGGACGCATGCGCCTGGGAGCGGCTGTCGGGTGGGCTGTTGGGGTGGTAGTTGTGGGTGCCTGCGGAATCCACCCGGATGCGATGGCCCAGGCCGAGCGCGTTCACTTTGTGCTGGAACACACCGTGGGCGGTGGGGCTGCGGCAGACGTTGCCCATGCAGACAAAAAGAACAGAGTAGGTTTTCATCGTCAAGCGGATTGAAATGGAAGGTGGGCGGGCCACGTCCGTGCAACGGTAGCAGAGTACGGGGCTCGGCGGTGCCGCAGCCGCTTGACGGCCTGCGTGGGGTTTGGGGCCACCGCCTCGGATGCGCCAGCATCAGTCCTGCAGCGTGGCGATGGAGCGGTGTTCAGGCCACTCCGGCCTCTACCTTCCCCGCCAACGCCCCAAACACCGCCACCGCATTCCGCCCCCGCTCCTTGGCGGCGTAGCAGGCAGCATCGGCGGCGCGCAGTACGTCGGCAACCGTGGTGTAGCTGCCGTCCACTGCCACCAGGCCGATGCTGGTGGTGACGCTAAAGCTGTGGCCGTCCCAGGGTAGGCGGTAGGCCTCTACCGCGCTGCGCAGCTTTTCGCCGATCTCCAGCGCCTGCGCCAGGGGGCAGCTTCCGAGGAAGATGGCGAACTCGTCACCGCCCAGGCGGGCCACGGTGTCGGTCTGGCGCACCTGGGTGGCCAGGGTCTGGGCCACGTCGCGCAGCAGGGCGTCGCCCGCTGCGTGGCCACCGGTGTCGTTGACCTGTTTGAAGCGGTCCAGGTCGATGAACATGGCGCAAAACGGCACGATGCCCGCGTGGTCGGTGGCGCGGGCCAGCAGGGCTTCGAAGGCGGGGCGGTTGGCCAGGCCGGTGAGCGCGTCGTGGCTGGATGTCCAGGCCAGGCGCTCCCGGTGTTCGCGCGAGGCGGTGATGTCTTCCACCGTCCAGATGGTGCCCTGCGAGCGGTCGCCCGGCACCACGGCGCGGCCCCGCATATGGGCCCAGAACAGTGCACCCGTACTGCGCACCAGCTCCACCTCGCCTTCGAAAGCCCCGCTTTGCATGAAGGCCGGGTGGGCCCGTGCCGACAGGGCCTGGTAGGCCTCGGCAGACGCGTGGATGCGCTGGGTGGGTTGGCCCACGAGTTGGTGCTTGTCGAGCTGAAAGATCTGGCAGAACTGGCGGCTGACCAACTCAAAGTGGCCATTGCGGGTCAGGGTGATGCCCACCTCGGCATGGTCCAACACCGCTGCCAGCTTGGCCAGCAGCGCTTGGGTCTCGCTCTGTTTTTGCTTGCGCTGCTCGACGACCTGCTGGAACGCCAGGGCCAATTGACCCACTTCGCCCCGGTCACTCGGCCAGGCCTCGGTGCCGTCTGCTTCCTCGGACAGCATTTTTTCGGCCCGTTGGCGTAGCTCGGAAATGGGGCGGGTGAGCCGCCAGGCCATGGCACCGGCCAGCAGGGCCACCAGCAGTCCAACCCCAACGGCGGCTTTCCAGGCAGTGGCCTGGGCCGCTTTGACGGGCTGCATGGCCACGTCCAGCGGGGTCAGGCGCACCAGGGTCCAGCGCGAGCCCGGAATCCCGGCCATGGCCACCAGGTGGCCTTTCTCCAGGACGGCGGTTCCGGTGGTGTTGATGGGGCCACCTTTGGCCTGCCAGCGTTGGAATACGTTTACCAGGCCCGGCTCATCCACCGCTTGGGCCATCAAGCGGGCGGGGTTGGTGTGGCCCAGCAGTACCCCGGCCTGGTCCATGATGAGTACGCTCGATCCGTCCTGGCGGGCTACGCGGGTGACTTCTGAAAACAAGCTGGTGGACTGCAGCCGCACGACACCGGCAATCACCCCGGTCGCCTGGAGCTGGGCATCCCGCGTCGCGGTCGCGAAGACCACCACGGGCGTTTGGGCGATTTTGGCCAGCAACGGATCGGAAATAACCGGCAGGCTGCGGGCCAGTGCCTGCTGAAAATAGGCCCGGTCGGCGATATTGGGCATATCGTTGGAGCCTGTATCGGCGCCTACGCGCGCCAGCATCTGGCCATCGGTACGCACGGCCAGCAGGTTCTCAAACAGCTCATTCAATGCCGATTGGCCCTGCAGAAACTGCTGGACCGAGGCAGTTTCGCGCCATATCTCGGCAGGTGCCTGCTGTGCCACGGCCTGCAATGCGTCGCTGAGCATGCCTACCTTGGTGCCCAGCAGGGCGGCGATACGTTCCACATCGTTGCTTTCGCCCTGCATCAGCATGCGCTGGATGTGGGCCTGGGTGGTCACCAGAACCAGCTGGGTGGTGACCAAGGCCGACAAAACCCCTGTTACGACCGCCACCGCAATGATCTTGAACTTGAGCGTATGGACCCAGCCAAATCGGCTGGAAGCACGGGGTGAAGGCTGCATGGAAGAATGTTACCGTGGCACTCTGCTCCTCTGCTAGGGGTTAAAAGAGTTCTTGGTATGGCGATGTTACAAAACTGGCGAGCGCACCCGCCACGCTAAAAAAACAGCAAAAGTAAATTTGCTATATTAATTATAGCTTCTTGTGCTCACCAGATAAGCGCTACAGGCCTATTTTTATGGTTTTTTGGATGCAAGGGACTCGGTCTCCAGCAGCAGATCCACTTCGGCGATATCTGCGGCTTCCAGCACGCCTGCGGTGGCCTTGAGCTTGAGGCGGTTGTTGAGGAACTCGTAGCGCGCCTGGGCCCGGTCCCGCAGGGCAGAGAAGTATTGCCGCTCGGCATCCAGCACCTCGGTCTGGGTGCGGATGCCTGCGGCCAAGCCGCGCTGCGTGCCTTCCACCGCCACCCGGCTGGACTCCACCGCGCGGTCATAGGCCGCCACCTTGGTGATGCCGGTGCGCGTGGCCAGGAACCAGCGGCGCAGGTCCAGTTGCACCTTGAGGGTGCTGGCATCCAGCTCGGCTTCGGCGCGCTGCAGGTTGGCTACGGCCTGGTCGGTCTGTGCCACCACACCCAGGCCCGCAAACAGCGGAATCGTCAACTGCACGCCCACCGAGCGTATGGTGGACTGCTGGTTCAGGGTGGTCAGGCTGTCGCTGGTGGATTTGCTGATGCTGGCCACCAGGTCCAGGCGCGGCAGGTGTCCGGCGCGGCTGCGTTGGATGTCCAGGCGGGTAGACTCCAGCAGCTTGCGCTGGGCGGCGATGTCGGGGTTTTTGTCCAGTGCCAGGACCGTCCAGGCCTCCAGGGTGTCGGGCTGCAGCGTGGTGGGGGAGAAGCCGGGTTTCAGCACCTGCAGGCCCAGTGCGGGCTGGCCGGTCATGGCCTCCAGGGCCTGGCGGGCCACCAGCAGCAGGTCGGTGGCATCGGCCCGGTTGGCCTCGGCAATGGCGCCGCGGGCGCTGGCCTCGGCAATCTCGGTCACGGTGCCTTCACCCCCGGTGTAGCGCCGTTCGGCCGATGTCTGCTGGGCGCTGAAGGCGTTGACCTCGGCGTTGGCAAAGGCCAGCTTTTCGGCGGCCAGCAGCAGGTCGAAATAGGCCCCCGCGACGCGCACCGCCAGGTCGTCCTGCTTCTTGAGGAACACAAATTCGCTGTACTCGGACTGCACCAGGCCTTGCCGGTAGCGGGCATTGCCTTCGCCGTTGTACAGCGCCTGGCGCAGCGACAGTGCGTCCTGGGAGGAGCGGTATTTCAGGTCTTGGGCAGGCGCACCGGGGGCCAGGCTGCGGTCGCCCTGGTTGCTGGAGCGGCTGGAGCTGAAAGACACATTGGGCAGCAGCGCGGCCCGGGCAATCGCCGGGTTCAGTCGCCCGGCTTCGCGCTCGTAGCGGGCGGCACGCAGCGTGGGGTCATTGTCGAGCGCCTGTTGGTAGGCCTCCAGCAGGCCCGACGCGTGGGCCGCCATGCAAGACAGCAAAAAGCCGGCGAGCCATATTTTCCGCATGCTCAGGGCTCCGTCAGCGCGGCGCGCATGTGGTCGCTGAGCGGCTTGAACAGGTAGTTCAGCAGGGTGCGTTCACCGCTTTTGACAAACACGTCGGCGGGCATGCCGGCCTTGATCTCGTGGGTGGCCAGCTTGCCCATGCCTTCGGGCGTGACCACCACCTGGCCCTTGTAGAACGGGGGCACCTTGCCCTGCGGGTCGGTGGTGGCATCGGCGGCCACCTGCACAAACTGGCCGGGGATTTGCGGGGTGGTGCGCTGGCTGAACGCCGGGAACATGATCTGCACCGGCAGGCCGATCTTCACCTTGTCGATCATGGCGGTGGGGATTTGCACCTCGACCTTGAGCTGTTCGTTCTTGGGCACAATTTCCATCAGCGGGTGGGCAGCCGGGATCACGCCGCCCACGGTGTGCACATTCAGGCCCACCACCACGCCTTCGCTGGGGGCTTTGACCACCGTGTTGGCCAGCTCGAACGCCAGGCCTTCGATGCGGCTGTCCAGGCCGCTGGCTTCCTTCTGGGCATCGGACAGGCCGACTTCGTTCTCCTTGCGGTACTCCTGCTGGCGGGCCAGCATGCGCATGCGCACCTCCACGATGTTTTGCCGGGTGCGCGACAGGTTGGCAGCATCTTCGGAAGCCGCGCCCTGCAGTTGCACCAGCAGCCGCTCTTGTTCGGAGAGGCGGTTGCGCGGCAGGTAGCCGTCGCCCGCCAGGGTGCGCAGGCCGCTGAGTTCGGTGCGCAGCAACTGGGCCTGCTCTTCCTTGGCGCGGCGGGTGGCCTCGATGCCGGTGAGGGTGGACTCCAGCCCCACCATGCTGCTGCGCAGCACGTTCAGGTCGGCCTCCAGCGCCCCTCGGCGGGCCCGCAGCAGCTGGGTCTGCACGGCCATGGCGGCGTTCCAGCGCTGGTCGGTGGCGGTGTTGGCCGGGCTGGTGAATTCGGGGGGGAAGCGGATGTCTTTTTGCCCGGTCGTGTCGGCCAGGAAACGGGCCTCGCTGGCCTTGGCGGTGATCCACTGGGCGCGGGCGGTTTCGTACTGGGCGCGGGCGGCGGTGGTGTCCAGGCGCACCAGCACGTCGCCGCTCTGGACGACATCGCCGTCTTTCACCAGGATGGCCTCGACCATGCCGGGGGCCAGGTTTTGCACCAGCTTGCGGTTGCCCGACACCACCACCTGGCCGGAGGCCGACACGCCCTGGTCCAGCGGGGCCAGCGCGGCCCACAGTACGAAGCCGCCAAAGCCCAGCAGCGCAATGACCCAGCCCAGGCGCGAGCTTTTGGCGTGGTTGATGTCCAGGCTGCCAGGTGCGTCGGTGGGCGTTTCAGTGGCCATGGGGTCAGACAGTAGGGCGGGCCAGGGCCGGGTGTGCAACGGGGTGCGGCTTGGCCGGGGCCTGGGGTTGCTTGAGGGCTTCGATCACCTCGTCGCGCGGGCCGAAGATCTTGGGCGTGCCGTCTTGCATCACCAGCAGCTTGTCGGCCACGGCCACGGTGGTCATGCGGTGGGTGATGATGACGACGGTGCAGCCCTTGGCCTTGAGCCCGCGGATGGTGGTGGCCAGGGCCTGCTCGCCCAGTTCGTCCAGGTTGGAATTGGGTTCGTCCAGCACCACCAGGGCCGGGTCGCCGTACAGGGCGCGGGCCAGGCCGATGCGCTGGCGCTGCCCGCCCGAGAGTGCGCTGCCCTGGTCACCCAGCGGGGTGTCGTAGCCCTTGGGCAGCAGCAGGATTTGCTCGTGCATGCCTGCGGCCTGGGCGGCGGCGATGATTTTCTCGGAGTCGGGCGTGGTGAAGCGACCAATGTTGTCGGCCACGGTGCCGTCGAACAGCTCGATGTTCTGGGGCAGGTAGCCTACGTGCGGGCCGAGCTCGTCCTTGTTCCAGCGGTACACGTCGGCACCGTCCAGCCGCACCGAGCCTGACACCGCGGGCCAGATACCCACCAGCAGGCGCGCCAGGCTGGACTTGCCAGAGGCGCTGGGGCCGATCACGGCCACCACTTCGCCCGCGCCGATTTTCAGGCTGACGTTTTTCAGGATCATCACATTGGTGCCCGGCGCGGCGGTGCTGGCGCTGTCCAGCACCAGCGCGCCCTTGGGCTTGGGCAGGGGCATGCCGCCTTCGCGGGCGGGAAACACCCGCAGCAGCTCGGACAGGCGCAGGTAGGCCGCGCGGGCGTTGACCAGTTGCTTCCAGTTGCCGATCAGCATCTCCACCGGGGCCAGGGCGCGGCCCACCAGGATGGAGGCGGCGCTCATCATGCCAGAGGTGATCAGCCCCTCGATGGCCAGCAGTGCGCCATAGCCCAGGGTTAGCGACTGCATGCCGACGCGGGCAAACTTGGTCAGCGCGCCCAGCAGGCCCGCTTTGTCGCTGGCCTGGGCCTGCTGCACCAGCAGCTTGTGCTGCAGGTCAAACCAGCGTCCGCGGATGGCGGGCAGCATGCCCATGGCCTCGATCACCTCGGCGTTGCGCAGGTTATTGTTGACCAGTGCGTTGGTGGCCATGGCCAGTTTTTGCACCTCGGCCAAAGGCAGCTTGGACACGCGTTCGTTGGCAAACGCCAGGGCCACCAGGATCAGCGCACCGACGATGGCAAAGATGCCCAGGTAGGGGTGGAACAAAAAGATGACGAAGATGTAGACCGGCATCCAGGGGGCATCCATCATGGCCACCACGCCCGCGCCGGTGAGGGTTTGCCGGATGGTGGCCAGGTCGTGCATGGCCTGTGCGGGGTTTTGGCCGGCATGGCGCAGGTTGCGCTCGAAGGTGGCGTTGAAGATGCGCACGTTGATGTCCATGTCCAGCCGCGCACCCACCCGCACCAGCACCATGGAGCGCACCCACTCCAGCAGCGCCATCAGGGCCACCATGCCCAGCACCATGGCGGTGAGGGCCGCCAGCGTGGTCATGTTGCGGCTGCCCAGCGCCCGGTCGTAGACCTGCAGCATGTAGATCGACGGGGCCAGCATCAGCAGGTTGATGATGAAGCTGAAGGCCCCGATGGTGACGTAGGCGCTATGGAACGCCAGTAACGCCTGTTTGAGTTCGCCTGTCTTTGGGGGGGCTTGTGCCATTCCGAAAGCGGGCCAAAAAGCTTAGTGCAGCTTGCGGGCGCGGGCTACACCCAGGGCCGCCAGCGCCAGGCCGAACAGGGCAATGGAGCTGGGCTCGGGGACCTCCTGGCGCAACAGATCGCCCTGTACCAAGTAGGCACGTGGACCATAGAGGTCGGTTGTCGAGCCCTGCCAGAACCACTCGACGTCCAGGCTGTCGTTGAGGATGCCGAGGTCCGTGGGGCCACCCGCAAAGTATTGGGCATTGACACCGCTGAGGTTCAGAAAGTACTGGTACAGATTGACCGTACCACCACTGCCGTCGTCCAGGTCGCCGACATCGGTGCGCACCACCGCAGGGAAGGCGGCCAGGCTGGAGCCGTTGATGAGGAAACTGTCGGTGCCCGCATCTTCACCGGTGAGGTAGTAGCCCCACCAGGTGATGCCTGTGATGGCGGCGGGGCCGGTCACGTTGATGCTCTCAACATACGGCGTGGTACCTCCATCGGATTGCTGGCCTGCCAGTACGGAGCTGGGTCCCGTGCCCGACAAAACGACTGCCGATACCTGCGCCGGGGACGACACCAGTGCCACTCCCAAAACCACCCCATTGAGCCAACTGCCTACAGAGTTTAAAAACGCCATACCGCTCTCCAATCAAGATAATTCCAGCCCTATGCGCAAGATTGAGGCCAGGTAAAAATCATCAAAAAAATCAACAACTTGTGAAATTCGGTCGGTTTTTATGTAAAAAATATCGACAAAATGTAAACAAGTGTTTAGACGGTCACCGGAGGCACACCCAGCACCGGTAGCTTGAATTCCACCGCGTCCACCATGAAGTCACTGCCGTGCAGCAGGCCGGTGCCATCGGTGGTTACGCCGGAGCCAAAACTGCCATCGGCATGGGCATAGCCGCCGTAGACGAAGTTGGTACCGTTGTAGACACCCGAGCTGATCTCGATCGAGGTGAAGGCCGTGGCCGACGACAGGGTGACTTGCAGCTGCCCCGTGGCATCGCTGGCATGGAACACCGACTCGCCCACCACCGTGCCCGTAGCATCCAGCATGCGCACCCGGCCACTTTCCACAAAGGCACCGCCGTCGTCCTGCGCGAACAGGCGCGACAGGTACAGCGTCATGCCGGTGGCGGCATCGTGCGGGTCGGTCAGCGCAAACCGCAGGCCTTCCTTGCCGTCGATTTCCTGGCGCACCGTAGAGGTGGCCATGGACTGCCCGCTGACCCCCAGGTCGCCCGCGTAGATGTCGCCACCCGCCAGGAGCTGGGGCGACACGGCGTTGAACTTCACGGCCGACCAGGCTTCCAGCGCGCTGGTGTAGTCCAGCTTGTGGCTGATGTCCACATCGGCACTGCCCCAGGCCGCTGCCCACTGGCCGCCCGCGCCGACCTGCCGGTCCGGGGCAAAGCCGACGCGCAGGGTTTCCGTGGCCTGGTTGCCCACCGTGAGCTGCTGGCTACCCAGGGTGAACGTGCCGTCTTCGTCGGTGGCGTGCACCACGATGGTCGGGTTGGTGCCGCTGCTGCCAAAGGTGTGCGAGAAGCTGCCCGCGGCCGCGGCCCACTGCGTGGGCGTGAGCGCGGTGCTGCTGCCGTCACCCCAGTCGATGCTGTAGCCGGTGCGCACATCGGTGCCGGGGTCGGTCACCGCGCCCACGCTCAGCGTGTAGGCGCTGCCCGCGGTGGCGGTGGCGGCACCGCTGACCGCGGCTACGGGGGCGACGTTGTTGACGTTGACCACCTGGGTGGCGGTGGTGAGGCCGCCGTCGCCGTCATTGGCGGTGACGCTGATGGTGTGCGGCGTGCTGTTGATGGGGCCATCCTGGTCGTCGGCGAAGGTATGGACCACATTGCCGGACAAGGCCAGCAACTGCGCTGCCGTCAGCGTTTGTACCGCGCTGCCGTCGTTCCAGTCGATGCTGTAGCTCAGTGGGTCGGCCGCTCCAGCCACGTCGCTGCCGACGATGTTCAGCGTGTAGCTTGCACCTTCATTTGTGCTGCCAGCACCCGTCAATAGGGCGGTAGGAGCTACGTTATTGATAGTAACTGCCTGGGTGCCGAGAACAAACGTGCCGTCTTCGTCGGTGGCGCTCACCGTGATGGTGGCGGCGGCGTTGTCGGCGTAGGTGTGGGTGAAGCTGCCCGCGGCGGTGGCCCACTGGGCGGGGGTAAAGCTGCTGGTGTTGCCGTCGCCCCAGGCGATGGTGTAGCCGGTGCGGGTGTCAGCGCCGGGGTCGGTGATGGCACCTACGCTCAGGGTGTAGAGACTGGCCTCCAGGACGCTGCTGGCCCCGCTGACCGCGGCGGTAGGTGCCACGTTGTTGACCAGCACCTGGAAGCTGTCGGTCGAACTTTCGCCAGTGATGTCGGTCACCGTGACGGTGGCCGTGCGGGTAGCGCTGCCGTCGGCGTACAGGTGGCTCAGGTCTATGCTCTTGACCAGGGTGGTGCCGGTGACAGCCGCGCTGCCGTCGCCGTAGTTGATGCTGTAGCTCCAGCCTGGCGCGCCGTTGTCGGTGCCGTCGGTGAAGGCGATGGTGCGGCTGAAGGTGCTGCCTTCATTGAGCGCCGTATCCGCACCGGCTTCCACGCTGACCGTCGCCGGTGGTGTGCCCACCGTCACCGCGACCGAGGCCACGTTGGCGTAGGTGCCGTCTTCGTCGGTGAGGGACACCTGCACGGTGCGCGCGCCCGCCGTGGCAAAGGTGTGGGTGACGTTGCCGCCGGTGGTGACGACTTGCGCCGCACTGCCGTCGCCCCAGTCGATGCTGTAGCTGCTGACCGTGTCCTGGCCGGGGTCGGTCACTGCGCCCAAGTTCAGTGTGTAGACCTGCCCGGTTTCGACGGTGGACGCACCCGTGGCGGCCAGGGTGGGGGCGACGTTGTTCACGTTGACCACCTTGGTGGCGGTGGTGATGCCGCCATCGCCGTCGTTGGCCGTGACGCTGATGGTGCGGGGGGTGCTGTTGACCGGACCATCGGCATCGTCGGCGAAGGTGTGGGCGACGTTGCCAGACAGAGCGGCCAGTTGGGCCGCCGTGAGCGTCTGCACAGCGCTACCGTCGCCCCAGTCGATGCTGTAGCTCAGCGGGTCGGCCGCTCCGGCCACGTCGCTGCCAACGATGTTGAGCGTGTAGCTTGCACCTTCATTTGTGCTGCCGGCACCCGTCAGTAGGGCAGTAGGTGCTACGTTATTAATAGTAACGGTCTGGGTGCCGAGCACGAAGGTGCCATCTTCGTCGGTAGCGCTCACCGTGATGGTGGCGGCGGCGTTGTCGGCATAGGTGTGGGTGAAGCTGCCCGCGGCGGTGGCCCACTGGGCAGGGGTGAAGCTACTGGTGTTGCCGTCGCCCCAGGCGATGGTGTAGCCGGTACGGGTGTCGGTGCCGGGTTCGGTCACCGGGCCTACGGTCAGGGTGTAGACGCTGGCCTCGTTCACCGTGCTGGCACCGCTGACGGCGGCCACAGGGGCGACGTTGTTCACGTTGACCACCTTGGTCTGCGTGGTCACGCCGCCGTCGCCATCGTTGGCCGTCACGCTGATGGTGCGCGGGGTGCTGTTGACGGCTCCATCGGCGTCGTCGGCAAACGTGTGGACCACGTTGCCGGACAGGGCGGCCAGTTGCGCTGCCGTGAGCGCCTGCACGGCGCTGCCGTCGCCCCAGTCGATGCTGTAGCTCAGCGGGTCGGCCGCTCCGGCCACGTCGCTGCCAACGATGTTGAGCGTGTAGCTTGCACCTTCATTTGTGCTGCCGGCACCCGTCAATAGGGCGGTAGGAGCTACGTTATTGATAGTAACGGCCTGGGTGCCAAGCACAAAGGTGCCGTCTTCGTCGGTAGCACTCACCGTGATGGTGGCAGCGGCGTTGTCGGCGTAGGTATGGGTGAAACTACCGGCGGCAGTGGCCCACTGGGCGGGGGTGAAGCTGCTGGTGTTGCCGTCGCCCCAGGCGATGGTGTAGCCGGTACGGGTGTCTGCGCCGGGTTCGGTCACGGGGCCTACGCTCAGCATGTAGACGCTGGCCTCGGCGACCGTGCTGGCACCACTGACCACCGCCACCGGGGCAACGTTGTTCACGTTGACCAGGAAGCTGTCGGTGGCGGTTTCGCCGGTGATGTCGGTCACCGTGACGCTGACGGTGCGGGCGGCGCTGCCGTCGGGGTACAGGTGGCTCAGATCTATGCTCTTGACCAGGGTGGTGCCGGTGACAGCCGCGCTGCCGTCGCCGTAGTCGATGCTATAGCTCCAGCCCGCCGCGCCGTTGTCGGTGCCATCCGCAAAGTTGATGCTGCGGGTGAAGGTGCTGCCCTCGTTCACGGTGGTGTCGGCACCGGCTTCGATGCTGACGGTGGCGGGCGGCGTGCCCACGGTCACCGCGACCGAGGCCACGTTGGTGTAGGTGCCGTCTTCGTCGGTGAGGGACACCGCGATTGTGCGCGCGCCTGCCGTGGCAAAGGTGTGGGTCACGTTGCCGCCGGTGGTCACCACCTGGGCGGCGCTGCCGTCGCCCCAGTCAATGCTGTAGCTGCTGACCGTGTCGGTGCCGGGGTCGGTGACGGCCCCCAGGTTCAGGGTGTAGACCTGCCCGGTTTCGATGGTGGACGCACCCGTGGCGGCCAGGGTGGGGGCCACGTTGTTGACGTTGACCACCTTGGTGGCGGTGGTGATGCCACCGTCGCCATCGTTGGCCGTCACGCTGATGGTGCGGGGTGTGCTATTCACCGGGCCATCGGCATCGTCAGCGAAGGTGTGGGTGACGTTGCCAGACAGAGCGGCCAATTGCGCTGCTGTGAGCGTCTGTACCGCGCTGCCGTCGTTCCAGTCGACGCTGTAGCTCAGCGGGTCGGCCGCTCCGGCCACGTCGCTGCCGACAATGTTCAGGCTATAGATCGCACCTTCATTGGTGCTGCTTGCGCCTGTCAATTGGGCAGTGGGTGCTACGTTATTGATAGTAACTGCCTGGGTGCCGAGCACGAAGGTGCCATCCTCGTCGGTGGCGCTGACCGTGATGGTGGCGGCGGCGTTGTCGGCGTAGGTGTGGGTGAAGCTGCCTGCGGCTGCCGTCCACTGGGCGGGGGTGAAGCTGCTGGTGTTGCCGTCGCCCCAGGCGATGGTGTAGCCGGTGCGGGTGTCCGTGCCGGGTTCGGTGATGGCACCTACGCTCAGGGTGTAGACACTGGCCTCGGCGACCGTGGCGGCACCGCTGACGGCGGCCACGGGGGCGACGTTGTTGACGTTGACCACCTGGGTGGCGGTGGTGATGCCACCGTCGCCGTCGTTGGCGGTGACGCTGATGGTGCGGGGCGTGCTGTTGACCGGGCCGTCCGCATCGTCGGTGAAGGTGTGGGCCACGTTGCCAGACAGGGCGGTCAGTTGGGCCGCCGTGAGCGTCTGCAAGGCGCTGCCATCGCCCCAGTCGATGCTGTAGTTCAGCGGGTCGGCCGCTCCGGCCACGTCGCTGCCCACAATATTCAGCGTGTAGTTTGCACCTTCATTTGTGCTGCCGGAACCCGTCAGTAGGGCAGTAGGTGCTACGTTATTGATAGTAACGGTCTGGGTGCCGAGCACGAAGGTGCCGTCTTCGTCGGTAGCGCTCACCGTGATGGTGGCAGCGGCGTTGTCGGCATAGGTGTGGGTGAAGCTGCCCGCGGCGGTGGCCCACTGGGCAGGGGTGAAGCTACTGGTGTTGCCGTCGCCCCAGGCAATGGTGTAGCCGGTACGGGTGTCCGTACCGGGTTCGGTCACGGGGCCTACGCTCAGGGTGTAGAGGCTAGCCTCATTCACCGTGGCGGCTCCGCTGACGGCGGCCACAGGGGCGACGTTGTTCACGTTGACCACCTTGGTCTGCGTGGTCACGCCGCCGTCGCCATCGTTGGCCGTCACGCTGATGGTGCGCGGGGTGCTGTTGACGGCTCCGTCGGCATCGTCGGCGAAGGTATGGGCCACCACACCCGACAAGGCCAGCAACTGCGCGGCGGTGAGGGTTTGCACGGCACTGCCGTCGTTCCAGTCGATGGTGTAGCTCAGCGGGTCGGCGGCTCCGGCGGCATCGGTGCCGGTGATGGCCAGGGCGTAGCTGGCCCCTTCGTTGGTAGCGGCATTGCCACCCAGGACGAGGTTGGGGTCTACGTTGCTCACGTTGAGCAGCTTGGTGCCCAGCACAAAGGTGCCGTCTTCGTCCGACGCGCTGACGGTCACGGTGCGCGGCGTGCCTACGCCGACACCATCGGCAAAGGTATGGGTGAGGTTGCCCCCGGCGGTCTGCACGGCGGCCCACTGGGCGGGGGTGAAGTTGTCGGTGGGCGTGCCGTCGCCCCAATTGACGCTGTAGCCGGTTCGGGTGTCCTGGCCGGGGTCGGTGACCGCGCCTACGTTCAGGGTGTAGACGCTGCCCTCGGCCACGGTGCTAGCCCCGGTGACGGGGGCGGTGGGGGCGACGTTGAACACGGTGAGGCTGCCGCCGGTGCCCACGTTCACAAACACGCCGTCTTCATCCACCACATCCACCTTGATGGTGTAGCTGACGCTGCCATCGGCATAGGTGTGGGTGAGCTGGCGGTTGGCGGGCAGGTTGGCGGCCAGCACGATCTGGTCCTGGCCGTCGCCCCACTGCACGTTGTACTGGGCAATGGTGTCGGTGCCGGGGTCGGACGGGTTGAGCGTCAAGGTGTAGACGCTGCCTTCATTGACCGAGCCCGCGCCGCCCAGGCCCACGGTGGGGGCGACGTTGTTGACGTTGACCACAAAGCTGTCGCTGCCCGATTGCAGCACCACGCCGTCGTCGTCGCGCACCGTCACGTCCACCGTGTAGGGGCCGCTGTTGTCGGCGTAGGCGTGGCTGATGTTGACGCTGGTGGCCCCGGCGGCAATGCCTCCGGTACTGGTTTGCCCGTCGCCCCACACGGCGGTGTAGGTGCGCCCGGCGGGGCCCTGGTCGGTGGGGTCGGTGAAGTTGATGGTCTTGGTGAAGGTGCTGCCTTCATTGACCGTGATGTCGCTGCCCGCGTTGACGGTAATGACTTCGGCGGGGGCGCTGACGGTGACGGTGCGGCCTCCGGCATTGGCGTAGGTGCCGTCTTCGTCGCGCAGGCCCACGGTGATGGCCTTGTCGCCGGTGGTGGTGTAGGTGTGGGTCAGGATGCCATTGGCGGGCAGGGTGGCGGGGGTGTAGACCTCGGCGGCGCTGCCGTCGCCCCAGTTGATGGTGTACTGGTCTACGGTGTCCGTGCCGGGGTCGCTGATGCCGCCCAGGTCCAGCGCGTAGGCCACGTTTTGCTGCACCGTGGTGTTGCCGCTGGTGGCGATGGTGGGGGCTACATTGGCCACGGCCACGCTGAAGCCGGTGCTCTCGATGCTGTTGGCCTGGCCTTGCTGGTCGTTCACCGTCACGTTCACCGTGTAATTGCCGTTGTCGGCATAGACGTGCTGGATCTGCGGCGCGGCAGAGCTGGTGCTGAACACCGAGTTGGCGCTGCCGTCGCCCCAGTTCACGGTGATGAGGTGGCCTTCGGGGTCGGGGTCGCCAATCGCCAGGGTGCGGCTGAAGAAGCTGCCCTCGCTGCTGGTGGCGTTGGTGAGTGTGCCCAGGCGCGGGCCGTCGTTCACATTGGACAGCAGGATGTTGGTGAACACCGGGGTGCTGGCAAAGGTGATGCCGTCGGAGCCGGTCCAGCGGAATTGGTCGGCCCCGAAGTAGTCGGCCCGGCCCTGGTAGGTCAGGGCCCCGGCCTGCAGGTCGGCCAGGCTGATTTCCTGGTTGGTGGTGACGGCCACGCCGTTGAGCCGCAGCGTGCCCTCGGCCGACAGGTTGACGATCTTGATGGCCTGCAGCGATTGGCCATCGGGGTCCACAAAGCCGCCTTCAAACAAGGTGTTGCTGAGCACCAGCACGGCTTCTTCCTGGCCGTTGACACTGACGTTGGACACATTGGGCGCGGTGTTGCTGAAGCGCTGGGTGCGGATCTCGTAGGTGTCGTTGCCGCCGTCGGGCGCGCCGTCGCCGTTGCCGTCGCCCGCCGTGATGTAACTGGTGTAGGCCACCACAAAGCCGCCGTCGGGCATGCTGGTGATGCTGGGTTGGAACTGGGTGCTGTAGGCGTAGCTGTTGACCCGGGTTTCGCCGTCTACCGCCTGGCCTATAGCGTTGTACTGCTGCACAAACACATCGTAGCCGCTGCCTGCGTCGTTACCGTAGTCCGTCCAGCTCACGACCCAGCCGCCGTTTTCCAGCGCGGTCACGGTGGGCTGGTACTGCTGGTTGGTAATGTGGGTGTTGACTCGGAACTCAGCGCCCACTTTGGCCCCCGCTGCATCAAAGCGCTGGGCATACACACCGGTGGTGGACAGGTCTTGGCCTTCCGATTCCCACACCGCAATAAAGCCACCGTCTTTCAGGCCCGCTACAGAAGGCAAGTCTTGCGTCGAGGTGATGTAGGAGTTGATCTGCACCACGGCCCCCGTGGCCACGCCCAGGGCGCTGAAGCGCTGGCCGTAAACACCGGTGCCGCTGCCGTCCTTGCTGGCATCCGTCCACAGCGTGACAAAGCCGCCACCGGCCAAAGCGGTAATGCTGGGCTGGGATTGGCCGACCGTGCCTTCGCCGGTGGGGTTGGCACGGGTTTCCACGCCCTGGGCCACCCCGGTGGCATTGAAGCGTTGGAAGAATACGTCCGCATACTCGGTG
Organism: Comamonadaceae bacterium OS-1; assembly: GCA_027923965.1. Taxonomy (NCBI): domain Bacteria; kingdom Pseudomonadati; phylum Pseudomonadota; class Betaproteobacteria; order Burkholderiales; family Comamonadaceae; species Comamonadaceae bacterium OS-1. The sequence goes on along the minus strand of AP026969.1, from coordinate 3,473,629 downwards.
TTGGTGGCGTTGGTGTAGTAGTCGTCATACCAGCCCACCACAAAGCCGCCGTCGGTGGTGGCGGTGATGGTGGGCTGGTACTGGCTCTGGTCGGTAGAGGTGTTGACCCGGAACTCTGCGCCCTGCGCCACGCCTGCTGCGCTGTAGCGCTGGCCGTACACCCCGGCACCGCTGCCATCCTGGTTGTCAGACCGCCACACCACCACAAAGCCGCCACCGTTGAGGCCGGTGACCTGTGCCTCGTACTGGTTGCCTGAGGTGAAAGTGTTGGCACGGAATTGGCCACCTACCGCGTTGTCGTTTGCGTCATAGCGCTGGCCGTAAACGCCGTAGCTGCTGCTGTCGGCACCGTTTTCGTCTTGCCACACCACGACGTAGCCACCGTCGCTCAGGTGTGCGATGGATGGCTCTTCCTGCGGACCTGCCACCGTGGTGTTGACCACTTTTTCCAGGCCAAAGCGCACCGCGCCGTCGGTTTCGGGGGTGACGATGATTTCCACATTCCGTGGTGCGCTGGCACCGCCGTCGCCGTCGGTGACGCGGATGGAGATGGTGCGGCTGGCGATGGGGTTGGAGACGGTGTTGGCGTAGGTGAGGTTCTCGATCACGTGCTCCACCGCATCGGCTGTGGCGCTGGCGTTGAACTGCACCGTCAGCTTGCCGCCGTTGGCCCCGTTGTTGCTGATGGTGCCAATGGCCGTGCCGCCATAGCTCACCACATTGCCCGCCACGCCCACCTGGTGCGCAGCGCTGCCCTGGTTGCGGATGCCCAACTGGTCCTGGTTGTCCAGCCCTTGCAGGCCCAACTGGTCTTGTGCGCCGTAATCGGTCAGGTAGTTGACCTCCAGAATGCCACCGGCAAAGTTGGCTGAATCGACATCCGTCAGGCCCACACCGGCATCGATGAGCTGCGGGGCGGCATTGACCAGGTTTTCTGCAAAGGTGACGCTGGTCGATACATCCACCAGCTCGGGATTGGCCTGGCGCAGGATCTGGGCTGGGTTGCCGTAGACCTGCTGGTACACGTTGGTGCTGGAGGTGGTGTAGTTGTAATCGGGCCAGCTGACCACAAACGCACCATTGGCCAGACCCAGGACCACGGGTGTGGCAGCATTGGCGTTGTTGTCGATGGTGTCCACCCGCAGCTCGCCGTCCAGGCGCGCGCCGTTGGCATCGAACTGCTGGGCGATGGTGTGGCTGTCGGAATTCCAGGTGACGACAAAGCCACCGGTGGAAAGGGACGCCACATTCGCCTGGTACTGGTTGCCCGAGGTGGTGTTGTTCACCCGGAATTCGCTTCCCACAGCGGCACCGGTGTTGCCGTAGCGCTGGCCGTACACACCGTAGCTGCCGCCGTCCTGGCTCACAGAAGTCCACACCACTACAAAGCCACCGTCGTTGAGCGCCGCGACAGAGGGCTCGGATTGGTTGTTATCGGTGTAGGTGTTGACCAGGAACGATGCGCCCACCTTGGCGCCACTGGCATCAAAACGCTGGCCGTAGACCCCGTAGCTGTTGCCGTCCTTGCTGGAATCCGTCCACAGGGCGACAAAGCCGCCACCGGCCAGACCTACAAAGCTAGGCTGCAATTGGGTGACCGTGCCCTCACCTGTGGGGTTCGCCTGGATTTCGCTGCCCTGGGCCACGCCTGCCGCATTGAAGCGTTGGAAGAAGATGTCCCGGTATTCGGTGAAGCTGGGGTTGTAGTAGTCCGACTCCCAGCCCACCACAAAGCCACCATCCGCCGTAGCGGCGAGGCTGGGGCTGGACTGGCCTTGGTAGGTTTGCGCGTTGACCAGGAATTCGTCGCCCAACAGGCTGCCGTCGTTGGCAAAGCGCTGTGCGTAGATGCCTGCGGCGCTGCCGTCCTGGTCGGCCGAGGTCCAGGCCACCACATAGCCGCCGCCCTTGAGGCCGATTACGGTGGGCTCGTCCTGGTTGGTGGGCGTATAGGTGTTGACCTGGAATTCGGTGCCGATGGGCACGCCGTTGGCCGCAAAGCGCTGGCCGTATACGCCGTAGCCCCAGCCGTCCTGGGCCTCGGAGGTCCACACCGTGAGGTAGCTGCCGTCGGACAGCAGGGCCATGGCGGGCGCGTTTTGGGTGCCCGGCTCGTAGGTATTGACCTGCTCGTTGCTGAACAGCGGCTGGGCTGCGTCGTACTCGGGGGTCACGTTGATGGTGACGGCGCGGGCCACGCTGGAGCCGCCGTCGCCGTCGGACACGCGGATGGAGATGCTGCGCTGCAGGCTGGCATCCGAGAAGGTGTTGGCGTAGGTGATGCTTTCCACCACCTGCTCCACCTTGTCGGGGGTGGCCTGGGCGTTGAACACCACGGTCAGCTTGGTGCCATTGACCCCGTTGCTGGTGATGGTGCCGATCTCGACCCCGCCGTAACGCACCGAGTTGCCGACAATGCCCACCTGGCCCGCACCGCTGCCCTCGTTGCGCAGGCCCAACTGGTCTTGCACCGACAGGCCTTGCAGGCCGAGCTGGTTTTGCAGGTCGTAGCCGGTAAGGTAGTTCACCTCCAGGATGCCGCCCGCAAAGTTGGCCGAATCTGCGTCGGTCAGGCCCACCTGCGCATCGATCAACTGCGGAGCCGCGTTGACGCTGTTTTCCAGGAAGGTCACGCTGCTGCTTACATCCACCAACTGCGGATTGGCCTGCCGGGTAAAGGTGGCGGGGTTGCCAAACACCTGCTGGTAGATCTCGTACTGGCTGACGCTGTAGTTGTAGTCGGGCCAGGTGACCACAAATGCGCCATTGGCCAGGCCCACGGCGGTGGGGGTAGCGGCGTTGCCGTTGTTGTCAATCGTGTCCACCCGCAATTCACCGTCGATGCGCGCACCGCTGGCATCAAACTGCTGGGCGATGGTGGTGCTGTTGGAGTTCCAGGTCACCACAAAGCCGCCGTGCGACAGAGCCGCTACCGAGGGCTGGTACTGGTTGCCGCTGGTGCTGGTGTTGATGCGGAATTCACTGCCCACCGTGGCACCGCTGCTGCTGTAGCGCTGGCCGAATACGCCTGCGGCGTTGCCGTCCTGGTCGTCCGAACGCCACACCACCACAAAGCCACCGTCGTTAAGTGCGGCGACATCGGGCTCGTATTCGGCACCGCTGGTAAATGTGTTGACCAGAAAAGAGGCTCCGGCGATGGTGCCGTTGGCGTTGAAGCGCTGGCCGTACACACCATTGCTGCTGCCGTCCTTGCTGGCATCCGTCCAAAGCGCCACAAAGCCGCCACCGGCCAGGCCGACCAGGGTGGGTTGCGATTGGGTAACCGTGCCTTCGCCCGTGGGGTTGGCCTGGATTTCACTGCCCTGGGCCACGCCCGTCGCGTTGTAGCGTTGCAGAAAGATGTCGCGGTAGGTGGTGAAGGTCGGGTCGTAGTAGTCCGATTGCCAGCCCACCACAAAGCCACCGTCCGCGGTTGCGGCCAAACTGGGATTGGACTGGCCGGAATAGGTTTCGGTGTTGACCCGGAACTCACCGCCCAGCAAAGTGCCGTCGTTGGCAAAGCGCTGTGCGTAAATGCCAGTGTCGCTGCCGTCCTGGTTGAGCGAGGTCCATGCCACCACATAGCCACCGCCTGTCAGGCCAATGACGCTGGGTTCGGACTGGTTGTATGCGGTGGTGCTATTGACGCGGAACTCGGCCCCCACGGCCACGCCGTGGTTGTCGTAGCGCTGGGCATAGACACCTGCATCCCAGCCGTCTTGGCCGGTGGACACCCAGGTGGTGATGTAGCCACCATCCGAGAGCGCTGCCGTGGCGGGCGCAGACTTGGTACTGGCCAGGTAGGTGTTGACGGTTTCGTTGCCAAACAGGGCCTGGGCGCCGTCGGCTTCGGGGTTGACGTTGATGGTTACTGTGCGCGGGATGCTGGTGCCACCGTCGCCATCGCTTACGCTGATGCTCACCGTGCGGCTGGCCACCGGGGCCGACGAGGTGTTGGCGTAGGTCAGGTTCTCGATCACCGCCTCCACCGCCTGGGCCGACGCACTGGCGTTGAACAGCACCACCAGATCGGCCCCGTTGGTGCCCGTGGATTCGATGCTGCCGACCACCACATTGCCATAGCTGACCACATTGCCCGCCACGCCCACCTGGCCTGCGCCATTGCCCTGGTTGCGGATGCCGAACTGGTCCTGCGCAGGCAGGCTTTCGGCGAGCTGGGCGGCTTCTACCGTGCCGTAGCCCGAGATGGTGCTCACCCACAGGCGACCACCGTCGAAGTTGGTCGAATCGGCATCGGTCAGGCTGACACCCGCATCGATGATTTGCGGTGTCGCGTTCACCAGGTTTTCGTTGAAGGTCAACGTCTCCACCATATCCACCAGCACCGGGGCGCTGGAGGTGGCCAGCGAGCCCGCCGTACCCAGAATCTGCTGGAACACGCCGTAGGTGCTGGCGGTGTCGCGCTCCTGGTTGTAGCCCGCCCACACCACCACGGCGTTGTTGCCGGTCAGGCCCACGATATCGGGCAGGTACTGGGTGCTGCCGGTAGTGCTGTTGACCACGCGCACGCCATCGACCCTGTTGCCGCTGGCATCGAACTGCTGGGTCATGATGTCCTGGCTGCTGCCACCCAGCGCGGCACTGGGGTAGCCGTCCCAGGTGACGATGAAGCCACCGGTCTCCAGGGCGGCCACCCGCACGTAGTCGCTCTGGTTAGCAGGGGAGTCGACGGTATTGACGGTAACCTCCCCGCCCACCAAAGCACCGGCTGCTGTGTACCGCTGCATGTAGACGGTGTTGGAGGATTCCCATACCGCCACAAAGCCGCCGCCCGCCAGGCCCACCACGTCGGGGCCGCTCTGGGTGCCCGCAACCGTGGTGTTGACGGCAATCTGGCTGCCTACCTTGCTGCCGTCATTGTTGAAAATTTGCGCAACGACACCGTAGCCGCTGGCATCGCCGCTGGTGTCCGTCCAGATCGCCACGTAGCCGCCGCCGGTGAGGGCCGACAACTGGGGCTGAAACTGGGTGGCACCGCCGCTGGTGTTGAGGGTGATTTCTGCCCCCACCGCGTTCCCACTGGCATCAAAGCGCTGTGCCAGCACATCGTAGGTGTAATTGGCTGCTGCATTGGAGTAGTCGCTGCGGTAGGCCACCACAAAGCTGCCGTCCGACAGGCCCAGCACGGCGGGCTCGTACTGGTTGCCGGTGGTGGTGGTGTTGGCGCGGAACTCGCTGCCCACGGCACTGCCGGTGGCTGCGTAGCGCTGGCCGTACACGCCGTAGGAGCCGCTGCCGTCCTGGTTGTCGGCGCGCCACACAATCACATAGCCGCCATTGGCCAGGCCAGCCACCGCCGTATCGGTTTGGTTGCCCAGGGTTTGGCTGTTGACCTGGAACTCGGGGCCGATGGCCGCGCCGTTGGCCGCGTAGCGCTGGGCAAATACGCCGTAACCGTCGCCGTCCTGGCCTTCTTGCGTTGTCCAGGTGACCACGTAGCCGCCGTTGTTGCTGCCTTGCAGCCGACCTACGGCGGGTTCGGTTTGCTGGCCCGCCTCGAAGGTGTTGACCTGTTGCTCGGCCAGCAGCGGCACGGCGGCGGTGGGCGCATTGACTGCGTCGATATGGATGGCCATGTCGCGGGCGGTGCTGGAGGCTCCGGCACCGTCGGTGACCACCAGACGGATGGACCGGTCGGCCAGTGGCCCGGCAGACGGGTTGGTGTAGACCAGGTTTTCAATGACACGCTCGATGGCCTGGTCGGTGGCGGTAGCCTTGAAGGTGATGTCCAGGTTCGTCCCGTTGATGCCGTTCAACGTAGCGCTGATGGTGCCGATGGAGACGTTCTCATACAGCACATCGCTGCCCACGCGGCTGACCTGGTTGACACCGGTGCCCTGGTTGCGTACCGTAATCTGGTCGTCTGGTCGGTTGGTCGAGCTGAGATAAGACACCACCAGATGGCCGTTGAGAAAGCCGGTGGCACCTGCGTAGTTGAGCTGCACCGAGTCGTCCAGCCGCACGCCTGCCTGGGCCTGGGTTTCCGACAGGGACAGGTTGGTGACGATGTCGTCCAGGAGTACGGTGGGCGGGGTATAGCTGTTCTGGATCACCACCTCGATATCGCTGGGATCGCTGGCACCACCGTCGCCATCGGTGAGGCGCAAGCCGATGCTGCGGCTGGTCGTGCCCGCTGGGGGGGCGGTGTTCTGGTAGGTGATGTTTTGCACCACCGTGCGCATGTCGACGGTCAGCGCGTTGGCGTTGAAGGTAATGGTGAGCGTGCTCCCGCCCGCACCACCGCCAGTAAAGCTGCCGATGACCACGCCGCTGTAGGTTACGTTGCTACCCGATACTCCGACCTGGCCGTTGCCGCTGCCTTGGTTGCGGATGCCCAGCACGTCGGTGGCGCTGCCGCCCGATAGTATGTTGACCACCAGCGTGCCGCCGTCCAGGTTGACGGAGTCGGTATCCACCAACGACACATCGGTGTCCAGCAGCTGCGCATTGCCTGCAAACAGCGCATCGGCGGCGTTGTTGGTCAGGATGCGCTGGGCGCGCACGTCGCTCAGTACCGGGTTGGCACTGCTGCGCACCAGTGTTGCCGCATTGCCAAAGATCTGTTGGGTAATCTCGTAGGTGGCGTTGCCGCCGTCCACGGTAGGCACGTAGTCGGCGTAAGCCACCACGAAGTTGCCGCTGCCCAGGTCGGCAATGGCAGGCTGGTATTCCTGGTTGCTGGGAGTGGCCGTGGCACTGGGCAGCTTGCGCTGGCCGTCGATCGGGGTGCCGGAGGCGTCGTACTCGCGGATGTACACATCGCTGTAGCTGCCCGCACCGGTGATGTCGTAGTTGTCGTTGTAGAAGCTGACCACAAAGCCGCCGGTAGACAGGCCGGTGACGCTGGGCTGGTACTGGCCGCCTTCGGTACTCTCATTCACCCGGAACTCGCCCCCCACTGCTGTGCCCGCTGCGTTGTAGCGCTGGCCGTAAACCCCGGCACTGGAGCCGTCCTGGCTGTCCGAGCGCCACACAATCACAAAGCCGCCATCGGACAGGGTGGCCACATCGGGCTCGTACTGGTTGCCCACCACCGTGCTGTTGACCAGGAAAGTGCCCGACAGCGTGCCGGTGGCAGCGGTGTAGCGCTGGGCGAAAACCCCGTAGGAAGCGCCACCGTCATTGGCGTTATCGTCACGCCACACAATCACCAGGTCGCCATTGTTTTGCGCGGCAACGCGCGGGTAGAACTGGTTCCCGACCTGGGCCGTTGCAGCCCCTGGCGTTGTGCTGACGCGCACCTCACCGCCCAGCTTGGCCCCGCTGTTGTCGAAGCGTTGCAGGTAGATGTCGTAACTGCTTCCACCGGTATTGCCGGCAGATGCCCACACGGTGGTGAAGCCCGCCACCACCGCACCCGCACCGGCGTAGCCCGCCACATCGCTGTACTGTTGGGTGCTGCTGGTGGTGGTGTTGGCCACAAAGTTGGCGCCCACCGTGGCCCCGGTGCTGTTGTAGAGCTGAGCCACCACGCCCTGGCCGCTGCCGTCCACACCGCTGGCATCGTCCCAGGTGATGACAAAGCCGCCGTTGCTCAGGGCGGCCACGTGGGCACCGTCCTGGGTGGAGGCCGTGGCGGTGTTGGCGCGGAACTCGGCCCCGATGGCCACGCCCTGGGCGCTGAAATGCTGGCCGTAGATGCCGTAGGTGTTGTTGCTGTCCTGGTCGTACGACTGCCAGACGATGACGTAGCTGCCGTCGGTGAGCACGGCAATCTGCGGCTCGCCCTGGGTGTTGGTGGTGAAGGTGTTGACCTGCGACTCGCCATACACCAGCGGTGCGCCGTCCAGGCTAGGGGTGACGGTGATGTCCACCGTGGTGGCGTTGCTGCTGCCACCGTCGCCGTCGGAGACGCGGATGCCCACGGTGCGGCTGGCGGCGGGGCTGGACGAGGTGCTGGCGTAGGTGAGGTTCTGGATCAGGGCCTCCACCGCTTCCACTGTCGCCAGGCTGGTCAGGGTGATTTGCAGTGCGGCTCCGTTGCTGCCGCCGCCCAGGGTGCCAATGATGGCCCCGCCATAGGTGATGTTGGCTCCGCTGGTGCCGATTTGCCCGGCGGCGCTGCCGGTGTTGCGCACGCCCAGTTGGTCGGTAGAGTCGCCGCCTTGCACGTAAAACAGGTCCAGCTTGCCGCCTGCGAAGTTGGCCGAATCCAGGTCGGTCAGACTGACCGCGGCATCGATGATTTGCGGCGTGGCGTTGACCAGGTTCTCGGCGAAGGTGACCGTGCCAGTGAAGTCGCCCAGCTCGGGGTTTTGCTGGCGCGCCAGCGTGGCGGCGGAGCCAAAGATCTGTTGGGTAATCTCGTAGGTGGCGTTGCCGCCGTCCACGGTAGGCACGTAGTCGGCGTAAGCCACCACGAAGTTGCCGCTGCCCAGGTCGGCAATGGCAGGCTGGTATTCCTGGTTGCTGGGAGTGGCCGTGGCACTGGGCAGCTTGCGCTGGCCGTCGATCGGGGTGCCGGAGGCGTCGTACTCGCGGATGTACACATCGCTGTAGCTGCCCGCACCGGTGATGTCGTAGTTGTCGTTGTAGAAGCTGACCACAAAGCCGCCGGTAGACAGGCCGGTGACGCTGGGCTGGTACTGGCCGCCTTCGGTACTCTCATTCACCCGGAACTCGCCCCCCACTGCTGTGCCCGCTGCGTTGTAGCGCTGGCCGTAAACCCCGGCACTGGAGCCGTCCTGGCTGTCCGAGCGCCACACAATCACAAAGCCGCCATCGGACAGGGTGGCCACATCGGGCTCGTACTGGTTGCCCACCACCGTGCTGTTGACCAGGAAAGTGCCCGACAGCGTGCCGGTGGCAGCGGTGTAGCGCTGGGCGAAGACCCCGTAGGAAGCGCCACCGTCATTGGCGTTATCGTCACGCCACACAATCACCAGGTCGCCGTTGCTCTGCGCGGCAACGCGCGGGTAGTACTGCTGCCCCGCCTGGGCGGTAGACACCCCGGGCGTGTTGCTGACACGCAATTCGGCTCCCAGCTTGGCCCCACTGTTGTCAAAGCGCTGCAGGTAGATGTCGTAGCCATTGCCACCGGTGTTGCCAGCCGAGGCCCACACGGTGGTGAAGCCCGCCACCACCGCACCGGCACCGGCGTAGCCTGCTACGTCGCTGTACTGTTGGGTGCTGTTGGTGGTGGTGTTGGCCACAAAGTTGGCGCCCACGGTGGCGCCGGTGCTGCTGTAGAGCTGAGCCACCACGCCCTGGCCGCTGCCGTCCACACCGCTGGCATCGTCCCAGGTGATGACGAAGCCGCCGTTGCTCAGGGCGGCCACGTGGGCGCCGTCCTGGTATGCAGCGGTCGCCGTATTCGCGCGGAACTCGGCCCCGATGGCCACGCCCTGGGCGCTGAAATGCTGGCCGTAGATGCCGTAGGTGTTGATCGTATCCTGGCCGTAGGACTGCCAGACGATGACGTAGCTGCCGTCGGTGAGCACGGCAATCTGCGGCTCGCCCTGGGTGCTGGCGGTGTAGGTGTTGACCTGCGACTCGCTATACACCAGCGGCGCACCGTCCAGCTCGGGGGTGACGGTGATGGCGACGGTGGTAGCGTTGCTGCTGCCACCGTCGCCATCGGACACCCGCAAGCCTACGGTGCGGACGCTGTCCGGGCTGGAGGAGGTGCTGCCGTAGGTGAGGTTTTGCAGCAATGCCTCGACGGCAGTGAGGCTGGCACTGGCATTCAGGTTGATTTGCAGATTGGCTCCGTTGCTGCCGCCGCTGATGGTGCCGATGCTGACACCCCCGTAGCTGACATTGGCCCCGCCGACCCCAATCTGCCCGGCAGCGGTGCCCACATTGCGCACGCCCAGCTGGTCGCTGGGTTCACCGCCCTGCACATAAAACAGGTTGACTGCGCCGCCTGCAAAGTTGGCCGAGTCCAGGTCGCTCAGGCTGATGGCGGCATCGATGACTTGCGGTGTGGCGTTGACCAGATTCTCGGCAAAAGTCACGCTGCCGGTGAAGTCGCTGAGCACCGGGTTTTGCTGGCGGGCCAGCGTGGCGGCGGAGCCCATGACTTGCTGGGTGATCTCGTAGGTGGCGTTGCCGCCGTCCACGGTAGGCACGTAGTTGGCGTAGGCCACCACGAAGTTGCCGCTGCCCAGGTCGGCAATGGCGGGTTGGTATTCCTGGTCGCTGCCTGTGGCGGTGGCACTGGGCAGCTTGCGCTGGCCGTCGATGGGGGTGCCAGACGCGTCGTATTCGCGGATGTACACATCGTTGTAGCTGCCCCCCCCGGTGCTGTCGTAGTTGTCGTTGTAGAAGCTGACCACAAAGCCGCCGGTGGACAGGCCGGTCACGGCGGGCTGGTACTGGCCACCGGTGGTGGTCTCATTCACCCTGAACTCTGCGCCCACCTTGGTGCCCGCCGCGTTGTAGCGCTGGCCGTAAACCCCGGCACTGGAGCCGTCCTGGCTGTCCGAGCGCCACACAATCACAAAGCCGCCGTCGGACAGGGTGGCCACATCGGGCTCGTACTGGGTGCCGTCGGTGAAGGTGTTGACCAGGAAGCTGCCCGACAGCGTGCCGGTCGCCGCGGTGTAGCGCTGGGCATAGACACCTTGGCCGCTGCTGTCGTTGCCGCCCTGGTCGGTCCACACAATCACCAGGTCGCCATTGCTCTGCGATGCCACCCGGGGGTACAGCTGGGTGCTGGCTTGCGCCGTGGCCGCCCCTGGCGTGTTGCTGACACGCAATTCGGCTCCCAGCTTGGCCCCACTGTTGTCAAAGCGCTGCAGGTAGATGTCGTAGCCATTGCCACCGGTGTTGCCAGCCGAGGCCCACACGGTGGTGAAGCCCGCCACCACCGCACCGGCACCGGCGTAGCCTGCTACGTCGCTGTACTGTTGGGTGCTGTTGGTGGTGGTGTTGGCCACAAAGTTGGCGCCCACGGTGGCGCCGGTGCTGCTGTAGAGCTGAGCCACCACGCCCTGGCCGCTGCCGTCCACACCGCTGGCATCGTCCCAGGTGATGACGAAGCCGCCGTTGCTCAGGGCGGCCACGTGGGCGCCGTCCTGGTATGCAGCGGTCGCCGTATTCGCGCGGAACTCGGCCCCGATGGCCACGCCCTGGGCGCTGAAATGCTGGCCGTAGATGCCGTAGGTGTTGATCGTATCCTGGCCGTAGGACTGCCAGACGATGACGTAGCTGCCGTCGGTGAGCACGGCAATCTGCGGCTCGCCCTGGGTGCTGGCGGTGTAGGTGTTGACCTGCGACTCGCCGTAGACCACCGGCGCACCGTCCAGCTCGGGCGTGACGATGATGTCCATGGTGCTGGATGCGCTGGCACCGCCGTCGCCATCGGACACGCGGATGCCCACGGTGCGGCTGGCGGCGGGGTTGGACGAGGTACTGGCGTAGGTGAGGTTTTGCACCAGCTCTTCCACCGCATCCACGGTGGTGGCTGCAGTCAGGGTGATCACCAGGTTGCTGCCATTGCTGCCGCCGCTGATGGTGCCGATGACATTGCCCTCGTAGCGCACGGTGCTGCCGGTCACGCTGATCTGGTTGCTGCCATTGCCCACGCTGCGCACACCCAGTTGGTCGGTGGTGTCGCCGTTCTGCACGTAAAACAGGTCAATCTGGCCACCGTCGAAGTTGGCTGAATCGATGTCGGTCAGTCCCACGGTGGCACGGATGACTTGCGGGGTGGCGTTGACCAGGTTTTCGCCCAGCGTGACGCTGCCGCTAAAGTTGCCAAGTTGCGGATCTTGCTGGCGGGGCAGGGTGGCGGCACTGCCAAAGATTTGCTGGCCGATCTCGGTGGTGTTGTTGCCGCCATCTGCGGCGCGGCTGTAGTTGGTGTAAGACACCACATAGTTGCCGTTGCCCAGGCTGGCTACCACCGGCGTGCTTTCCTGGTCGTAGCCATAGCCCGAGGCCAGCTTGGTCTGGTTGCCCAGGGCGCTGCCTGCGGCGTCGTACTCGCGCACGTACACGTCCTGGTAGCTGCTGGTGTTGCCCACGTCGTAGTTGTCGTTGTAGAAGCTGACCACAAAGCCGCCGGTGGACAAGGCGCTCACGCTGGGCTGGTACTGGCCACCGCTGGTGGACTGGTTGACCAGGAATTCGCCCCCCGCCTTGGCACCTGCTGCTGTGTAGCGCTGGCCATACACACCGTCGCCGCTGCCATCCTGGCCGGCAGAAGTCCACACCACCACATAGCCACCGCCGGTCAGCAGCGCCACGCTGGGGTCGGACTGGTTGCTGGAGGTGGTGGTGTTGATTAAAAAGGTGTCGGAATAGGTGCTGGTGCTGGCGGTGTAGGTGCGGCCATACACACCGTAACCGCTGCCGTCGTTGCTACTCTGGTCGGTCCAGACGATGACGAGGTCGCCATTGGCGCGGGCCGCGATGTCGGGGTTCTGCTGGGTGCCCGCCTGCACGGTAGCGGCACCGGGGGTTTTGCTGATCAGCGTCTCGGTGCCCACCTTGGCGCCGGCGTTGTCCCAGCGTTGCAGATACACGTCGTAGCTGCCGCTGGTGAAAGAGATCCAGGTGGTGGCAAAGCCGCCGGTGTAGCCTGCCACGGCATTTTGGTACTGGACGCTGGCGGTGGTGGTGGTGACCAGAAAGTTGGCAGCTTGCGGGATGCCGCCTGCGTTGAAACGCTGCCCGTATACGCCCTGGCCGGAGCCATCCAGCCCGCTGTCGTCGTCCCACAGAATGACAAAGCCACCGTCCGACGTGGCGGCCACGTGGGCGTTGGTTTGGGAGCCTGCCGTGGCCGTATTGGCGCGGAACTCACCACCCAACGGTACGCCCGACGCGCTGAAACGCTGGTAATAGACCCCCCAGGTGTTGTCGGCATCCTGGTCGTACGACTGCCACACGGTGACATAGCTGCCGTCGGCCAGCACCGCCGTGTCGGGGTTGCTTTGCTGGTTGGCTTTGAAGGTGTTGACCGTGGATTCAGGATAGAGGCTCATGGCGCGAAATCTCCGAGGGGTAAGACGGCGGCCTATGGCGCGCCAAAAGCAGGGTGTGGAACAAATCCAGTCGCTGAAAACGGGGTGCGCGTGCCGCCAGGCAAAGCGCCGGGGGCTTACGAAGGCAGGGGAATGGGGTGCGTCGGACAGGGGTATCCGTGCGTAACCGGCGCAGTGCGGCGCGCGGGCAAGGACCAGGCCAGGTAGCTAGCGTGGAGGAGGGGGCTGGAGCAGTCCCGGTCGATGATTTTCATTCAAAAATCTCCCCTGGTTCAAGGCGATATCCACTGCATGAACTTTTGTTTACGCCTTATTTCCACCTGTAAAGCAATCTTTGCACCAGCTGCCTAGACCCTTGATTCGTATGAAGAAAACGTACATTTATCACGGAACATGTAATAAATATCGACACTTGTTACTTAAAGTTGTTGCGATGAAGCAACGCGGTGTAACGGTTGCGGGGCAACGGCTTGGCAAACGGCTGCTGCTACACTCAAAACCATCAACAGGTGTCCTGCAGCTTGCGAGCTGCGGATTAAACGGGAAGTCGGTGAAGCGCGGTACGTGTTACTGCGCCATGCCCACGCTGCCCCCGCAACGGTAAACAGGTCAAAGCGAGGCCCGGGACTTTTGTCCTCACCACTGTGCAATTGCATGGGAAGGTGGCCCCGCAGCAGAGTCCCCACTCTGCACCTGTGAGCCCGGAGACCGGCCTGCTGATTTAGCGTGACTTTGCGGTGGGCGAAGTTCAGCAGGCCCTCGCGCACCCCTGTCCTGGCTTGTCCAGGCACGGGCTCGACCGCGTCTCGCCTTCTGATCCCTTCTCCCACCCCTGGCCACACCGTTCCACAACCACGCGGCGGGCGTGCAGGGGTAGACCATTTACTATTTTATTTATAGCTTCTCACGCTTATTCCATAAGCACGGAGTGGCTATTTGATGCCTAATATTTGCAATGCGCTGCTGGTGGCAGCGCCGGCCTCGGGCCAGGGCAAAACCACGGTGACAGCCGCGCTGGCCGCCTGGCATGTGGGCCAGGGCCGCCGGGTGCGCGTGTTCAAGACCGGCCCCGACTTTCTGGACCCCATGGTGCTGGAGCGCGCTAGCGGCCACCCCGTGCACCAGCTCGACCTTTGGATGGGCGGCGAAGCCCACTGCCGGGCGCTGCTGCACGCGGCGGCGGCTGAGGCCGACTTCATCCTGGTCGAAGGCGTGATGGGCCTGTTCGACGGCACCCCCAGCAGCGCAGATCTGGCCCAAGCCCTGGGCCTGCCCGTGCTGGCGGTGATCGACGGCGCGGCCATGGCGCAGACCTTTGGCGCGCTGGCCCATGGCCTGTCCACCTACCGCCCCGGCTTGCGGTTTGCCGGTGTGCTGGCCAACCGCGTGGGCAGTGCGACGCACGCGCAGATGCTGCAGGAGAGTCTTCCCGCCGGTCTGCGCTGGTGGGGCGCGCTGCCGCGCTCTGCCGACTACGCGTTGCCCGAGCGGCACCTGGGTTTAGTGCAGGCCGCCGAGGTGGCGCAACTGGACGAGCGCATCGCCTGCGCCGCCCAGGCCATCGGCCCCAGCGCCGAGGGTATGGCCAGCCCGGTGCGGTTTGAACCCAGCCCGGCAGAACCTGCACCCCCGCTGCTGGCCGGTGTGCGCATCGCCGTGGCGCGCGATGCCGCTTTCTCATTCCTGTACGCCGCCAACCTGGACACGCTGCGCGCGCTGGGGGCGGAGCTGTGCTTCTTTTCGCCCCTGGCCGATGCCACTTTGCCCGACGCACACAGCCTGTACCTGCCCGGCGGCTACCCCGAGCTGCACCTGGCGCAGCTCCACGCCAACCAGCCCATGCGCGCCGCCATCCAGGCCCACCACGCGGCGGGCAAACCCACGGTGGCCGAATGCGGCGGCATGCTGGCGCTGCTGGACAGCCTGGCCGCGCACGATGGCACGCCGGTGCCCATGTGGGGCCTGCTACCAGGCACGGCGGCGCTGCAAAAGCGCTTTGTCAACCTCGGCATGCACGCCGTCGACCTGCCCGAGGGGCGGCTGCGCGGCCACAGCTTCCACCACGCGCGCATGCACAGCACCTTGGCCCCCATCGCTACGACCCAGCCGCAGCGCCAGAGTGGCCACGGCGAGCCGGTATACCGCACCGGGCGGCTGCATGCCTCGTTCCTGCACCTGTACTTCCCCTCCAACCCCCATGCCACAGCGCAGCTGTTTGCGCCCAAGGAATGCCATGTCCACTGAAATGGGGACCGTCTGGTTCGTCGGCGCGGGCCCGGGCGACCCGGAACTCATCACCGTCAAAGGCCGCGGCCTGGTCGAGCGCGCCGGGGCCATTTTGTTTGCGGGCTCCCTGGTAAGCGCAGCCGCGATGCGCTGGGCCTCCGCCCACTGCGTGGTGGCCGACAGCAAGGAGATGACGCTGGAGCAGATGTCGGCCTGGCTCATCCACCAGGCCGGGCGCTGCCAGACGGTGGTGCGCCTGCAAACCGGCGACCCCGGCCTGTACGGCGCCTTGATCGAGCTGGTGCAGCCGCTGGATGCGGCGGGCGTGCCGCTGCAGGTGGTGCCGGGCGTGTCGTCGGCCATGGCCAGCGCGGCGGCGGCGGTGGAAAGCTTGACCCTGCCCGAGGTGACGCAGACCGTGATTTTCACCCGTGTGGAAGGCCGCACGCCCATGCCCGCAGGCGAGTCGCTGGCGGCCCTGGCGGCGCACCACTGCACTCTGTGCATTTTCTTGAGCATCACGCTGCTGGGCAAGGTGGCCTCTGAGCTGCTGGCCGCAGGCTGGTCGCCCGATGCGCCTGTGGTGGTGGTGCACAAAGCCAGCTGGCCGGGCGAGGAAAAGATCGTGCGCGGCACCGTGGCCACCATCCAGACCCTGTGCCGCGAGGCCCGCATCGCCACCCAGTCCATGGTCATCGCCAGCCCCACCCTGGGTGCGCGCCAATGGACCACCCTGGCCAAGTCCAAGCTTTATGACGCCAGTTTCACCCACCGGTTTCGCCGCGCCAGCGTCGCTGTAGAAAACCTTACTTTGGAATCCCCATGACCCTAGACACCATTTTGCTGATCGGCCACGGCTCGCGCGAGCAGTCGGGCAACGACGAGATCGAAGCCTTTGCCGCACAGTGGCGGCAGCGCCAACCCGGCTGGCGTATCGAGGTCTGCTTCATCGAGTTTTCCGACATCACCATGGGCGAGGGCCTGCGCCGCGCGGCGGTGGGTGCCCACCGCGTGGTGGTGGTGCCGCTGATTTTGAACGCGGCGGGCCACGTGAAGATGGATATCCCGCAGGCCATAGACGGTGCACGGCTCCAGTTCCCGCTGGTGCAGTTTTTGTACGCGCCGCACCTCACCGCCTGCGACCCGATTCTGCAGATCCTGCGCCGCCGCCTCAAGGGCGCGATGCAGGCGCTGGACATGCCCGACCCCAGCACCACCGGCGTGGTCATCCTGGGCCGGGGCTCGTCCGACCGCCAGGCCAATGGCGACATGGCCAAGATGGCGCGCTGGCTGATGGAGGAGACCGACCACGAGCTGGTGGACCTGGCTTTCACCGGCATCACCTACCCGCGCCTGGAAAAAGCCGTGCAGCGCCAAAGCCTGCTGGGCATGAGACAGGTGGTGGTGCTGCCGTACTACCTGTTCAACGGCACGCTGGTGGAGCGCATCACCCGCCAGGTGGCGCACCTGCAGGCCCAGTACCCCACGCTGCGCTTTATCGCCACGAAATACTTCGGCTTCGAGAAGGAGATTTTCGAACTGCTGGAGCAGCGGGTTCTGGATTTGAAGCGCAACGCCCCGGTGGCGCTGATGCCCTGCGATGGCTGCAAGTTCCGCAGCTTTGCCGAGGAGCACGGCATGGGCGGCCACCACCACGATGGCGCGGTGCCGCACAGCCACGACCACGGCCATCCCCACGCGCACGACCATGACCACGCCCGTATCTAAGGCCGCTAACGTCGTCACCGAGCAGCTCACCGCGGCCGGGCGCGCCATCGAGCACGATTCGTTTGCCGTGATCGACCGCGAGGTGCTGTCGCACGGCTACACGCCTGCCCAGTGGCCCGTGGTGCGCCGCATGATCCACGCGAATGCCGACTTTGATTTCAATGGCCTGACCGATTTCCACCCCACTGCGGTGGAGCAGGGGCTGGCCGCCATCCTGTCGCGGGCCACGCGTGTGGTGGCCGACGTGGAGATGATTTGCGTGGGCCTGTCCGCGCCGCGCCTGGGCCACTTTGGCATGCGCACGCACCAGTTCATCAGCGACCCGGATGTGATCGAACGCGCCAAGGCCGAAGGCACGACCCGCGCGGTGCAGGCCATGCGCAAAGCCAACCGGCTGGGCTTGGTGGATGGTGCGATTGTGGGCATCGGCAATGCGCCCACGGCCTTGATCGAGATCGTGCGCCTCATCCACGAGGAGGGGGCCCGGCCTGCGTTGGTGGTCGGCATGCCGGTGGGGTTTGTGTCGGCGGCAGAGTCCAAGGATCTTGTGGCGCTGGAAGTGGATGTGCCATGGATCGTGATCCGGGGGCGCAAGGGCGGGTCGACTCTGGTGGTGGCGGCGATCCATGCGCTGCTGGGGTTGGCCGAGGCGCGGGAGTTGGCTGCGTGACGGGTGTTTTAGCCAATAGGGGTCGGATCCCCATTGCGTGCGCGTTGCTGGCGGGGCGTGCACGGCGTACCTCGCATTTGGGCTCCGACCCCTATTGGCGGGTTGGCGTTAACGGAGATCCCCGGCCGGTAGTTGCGCCCGGCGGCGCAGTAACTTTTCTTTTGCGCAAAAGAAAGGCGCCCCAACTGCCTGCGCCCCGTCGCTTTCGCGCCGGGGAACCTGCGGTGCTCGCGGCATGCGGGGTCTGGCTAAACTCGCTGCGCTCAAACAACGCCAGCCCTGATCCGCATTCCACTGCGCTCCTCGGCGCATGCAGATGGGGACCCCTGGGAGCGGGATCGGCCCGGCGCAGCCGGGCATCGCGCCTAGGGCGCGAGCAGGGGGGGGTGGTAAGGGTGGTTACGTCGGAACGGCTCGCGGTCGGCGCACTGTTTTCATTTCGTGCCCTAGGCGCGATGCGGCGCTTTGCGCCGCCGATCCCGCATCCGGGGTCCCCCTCTGCCAGCGCCGAGGAGCGCAGCTTTGGGCGGATCAGGGCTGGCGTCTGTTTGAGCGCAGCGAGTTTAGCCAGACCCCGCCCAAAGCGAGCACCGCAGGTTCCCGCAGCGATAGCGGAGGGCGCTGGTAGTGGGGGTGGCCGCCTCGATGGTGACTTTCTTTTGGCCAAGCAAAAGAAAGTTACTGCCCTGCCGGGGGCACATCCCGGCCAGGGATGCAAAAAGGCACCAACGCCATGTTGAAAAAAGACCCCCCCCGTGGCACCCGCACTGGCTTCACCACCGGTGCGTGCTCTGCCGCGGCGGCGCGTGCCGCCGTCATCGGCCTGGTCACGGGCGTGGTGCCGGGCGATGTGGAGTGCCTGCTGCCCAATGGCGACCTGGTGAACTTCGCCGTAATGGATGGCCGCGTGGACGGCCACACGGCCCACGCCATGGTCATCAAAGACGCGGGCGACGACCCCGACTGCACCGACAAGGCCCACCTCACCGCCGACGTGCGCGTACTGCCAGACCACGCGGGCCAGGTGGTGTTGGCGGGCGGATTTGGCGTGGGTACGGTGACCATGCCGGGGCTGGGCCTGGCGGTGGGCGGCCCGGCCATCAACCCGGTGCCGCGCCGCAACATCGAAGCCAATGTGCGGCTGGTGGGGGCGGCGCTGCTGGACGAGGTGGGGCTGGAAGTCACCCTCTCCGTGCCCCAGGGCGAAGAGATGGCGAAGAAGACCCTGAACGCGCGCTTAGGCATCCTGGGCGGCATCTCCATCCTCGGCACCACCGGCATCGTCAAGCCGTACTCCACCGCGGCCTACCGTGCCAGCGTGGTGCAGGGCGTGCAGGTGGCGGGCACCCTGGGCCATGGCGTGGTGGTGCTGACCACCGGCGGGCGCACGGAAAAGTTTGTGATGGAAGAAATGCCCGAGCTACCCGAACCCGCGTTTGTGCAGATGGGCGACTTCCTGCGCTACGCCATGGGCGCGGCGGTGAAGGCCGGGCTGAAAAAGGTGGTCATTGGCGGCATGGTCGGCAAGCTGACCAAGATCGCCCAGGGCGAAACCATCACCCACGCGGGCCGGGCCGAGGTGGATACCGGCCTGCTGGCCGACATTGCCGCCCGCATTGGCGCGCCTGCCGAGGTGTGCGAGGCCATCCGCGGCAACGAGACCGCCCGCTACGCCGGGGAGCGCATGGACGCACTGGGCCTGGGCACCGCCTTCCACACCGCGCTGGCGCACAAGGTCATCGAGACCCTGCGCACGCGCTACCCCGACCAATTTGAACTGCAGGTGCTCGTCTGCGATTTTGACGGCAAAAAAATAGCGGAGGCTTCTTGAGATTTGAACCCGTAATCGACAAATGCCGCATCGTCGGCGTGCTGGACGACGGCGTGGCCAGCCTGGGTGCCACGGCCTTGCAGCACCTGCAAGCGGCGCAACTGGTGATTGGCGGCACGCGCACGCTGCAGCTGTTGGCCGACCAGATCGCCCCCGGTGCGCAGCAGCGCGACCTGACCGGCGCGCTGTCGCAGGTGCCGGAGTGGATCCGTGCCGCCCAGGCCGACGCCTTGCGCGTGGTGGTGCTGGCCACTGGCGACCCGCTGTGCCACGGCATCGCGGCCTACCTGGCCTCGCGCCTGTGCATCGAGGCCATCGAGGTGCTGCCCAACGTCTCCACCCTGCAACTCGCCTGCGCCCGCCTGGGCCTGCCGTGGCAGGAGATGAAGTTTGCCTCGGTGCACAGCCAGGACGCGGGCGACTGGGTGGCCGGCTCACCGCCCAGCCACGGCCTGTACGCCTTGCTGCGCGACATCCGCCAGCACGACCGCCTGGCCATCCTCACCAGCCCGCACAACACGCCCGACCGCATCGCCCGCATGCTGGTCACCGAGGGCTTGGGCGGCGACTTCGAGATGGCCGTGGCGGAGCGCCTGTGCCAGCCCCAGGAGCGCATCGTCAGCGGCATGGCCGTCAGCGCTGCGGCGCAGATGCCGTTTGCCGACCCGAACGTGCTGCTGCTGTGGCGTACCTCGCTGCGTGCGCCGCAGGTGCTGTTCGGCCTGCCGGATGCCCGCTTTGAGCAGCGCCACCCCGAGAAGGGCCTGATCACCAAAAACGAGGTGCGCGCCGTGTCGCTGGCGCGCATGCAATTGACCGCGGGCAGCGTGGTGTGGGACATCGGCGCGGGCTCCGGCTCGGTGGGCCTGGAAGCCGCCCGCCTGTGCCGCAACGGCCATGTCTACGCGATCGAAAAGAATGTGGACGACGCGGCCATCGTGCAGCGCAACCGGCTGGCCCTGGGCATCAGCAACCACAGCCTGGTGCACGGCAAAGCCCCCGAGGGCCTGCAGGCTTGGGCCGACCCCGATGCCGTGTTCATTGGCGGCTCGGGCGGTGAACTGGCCGAGCTGATCGCGCTGATTTTGGAACGTTTGAAACCCCAAGGCTGGCTGGTGATGAACTTCGTGACGATTGAAAACCTGGGTGTGGCCGTGGCCACCCTGAAAGCGCAGGGCGCCACCTGGGACGTGCTGCAACTGCAGGCCTCGCGCAGCAAACCCATTTTGCACATGCACCGCATGGCCGCCGAAAACCCGGTGTGGATCGTCTGCGCGCAAGCGGGGAATGCACCATGACACAGCCCGGCATGTTGTACGGCGTATCCCTGGGCCCCGGCGACCCCGGCCTCATCACCCGCCGCGCCTGGGCCCTGCTGGAGCGACCCGGCACGGTGTGGACCTACCCGGTGCGCAGCCTGCGCAAGGAAAGCTATGCACTGGACATCGTGGTCCGCGCCGGTTTGCCGCTGCCGTCCCGGCACCAGCCGCTGCTGTTTCCCATGACGCACGATGTGGAGAAGCTGGCCCGCCACTGGCTCAAGGCCGCCGAGACGGTGCAGGCGCTGCTGGCCACTGGGCAGGACGTGTTGTTTCTGGTCGAAGGCGATGCCTCCACCTACGCCAGCTTTGGTTACCTGGCCCGCGTGCTGCGCGGGCTGGACGCACAGGCCCGCATCGAGACCGTGCCCGGTGTCACCTCGTTCAACGCCGCCTGCGCCCAGCTGCAGATGCCGCTGTCCGAGCAGGACGACACCATTGCCATCGTGCCCGCGGCCTACGGCATCGCGGCGGTGGAGAAGATGCTGGACGACTTTGACACCCTGGTGCTGATGAAGGTCAAGCCCCTGCTGGACGACCTGATCGCGCTGCTGGCGCGGCGTGGCCTGCTGCAGCACAGCCGTTTCATCGAAAAAGCCGGATCACCCCTGGAGCGCATCGTGACCGACGTGGCCACGCTGAAGGGCACCACGGTCAACTACCTGTCGCTGCTGCTGGTGAAGAACCCCGAGCGCGTGCGCGGCGAGCTGCAGCGCGGCTGCCGCAAAAAAACATCCACCGACATCGAAGAAGAGGAAACCCCCGCATGAACACCCCCGTCCGCATCGTCCTGGTGGCCATCACCAAGCACGGAGCCCAGCAAACCGCCGATCTGGCCCGCCAGATGCCCGAGGCCAGCGTCTGTGTGGCCGACAAGTTCGCGCCGCTGATGGCCGGTCTATCCAACCCGGTGCGGGCCTACAGCGGCCCGTTCCGCGACGAGATAGCCGCGCTGTTTGCCGACTTTGACCAGGTGGTGTTTTTCGTGTCGCTGGGGGCGGTGGTACGGCTGATTGCCCCGCACCTGAAAAGCAAGGACGAGGACCCCGGCGTGCTGGTGGTGGACGACGCGGCGCAGTTTGTCATTCCGGTGCTGTCGGGTCACGTGGGCGGGGCCAATGCCATGGCCGAGCAAGTCGCAGCGCTGCTGGGTGCCACTGCGGTGCTGACCACCGCGTCCGACGTGGGCAAGACGATTCCGGTAGACATCCTGGGCCGTGAGTTGGGCTGGAAGGTGGAAGCACCCAAGATCAACATCACCCGCGTGTCGGCGCATGTGGTGAATGGCGAGCCGATTGCGGTGGTGCAGGAAGCTGGCAGCCCGCACTGGTGGACCCGGCCCACACCTTTGCCCGCCAGCATCCACACGTTCGCACGCTTTGCCGACGTGGACTTGGCCCAATTCAAGGCCGTGCTGTGGATCACCGATGCCGAGGTGCCGCCGGAGCGCTGGACCGAGCTGCACGAACGCTTAGTGGTCTACCGACCACCCTGTGCTTATGTGGCATAGGTTTGTAGCTATGATTTTTGAAATAAATGCCCTGCGGGTGGGACCCCGAGGTGGTACCCCATGACCCCCCAATTCACCCTGGGCCTGGGCTGCGACCGGGGCACCTCGTTGGCCACCTTGCACCAGGCGCTACAGCAGGCCTTGCAGCGGGTAGGTGCGCAGGTGTCGCAGATCCGGGCGGTGGCCAGCATCGACCTCAAAGCGGACGAACCCGGGCTGCTGGCCCTGGCGTTGGAGCACGGCTGGGCGGTTCGCTTCTTCCGCCCGGACGAACTCGCCACCGTCGCCGTGCCCCACCCGTCGGAGGTGGTTCGCAAGCACACCGGTACCCCGTCGGTCAGCGAGGCTGCGGCCCTGCTGGTAGGGGGCAACCTGCCCATGACCGCCCTGGTGGTCGAAAAACTCAAACACCGTGGTGCCGATGGGCACAACGCCACGGTTTCCCTAGCCCGCATTTTTTAACTTTGGAGTCCTTGATGCACACCACTTCCACTACCACCACCGTCACTACGCCTGCCGCTGCCAGCAGCGCCACCCGCAGCCTGTTGCTGCAACTCGCCGCCGGGGCCGCCCTGGGCATGGTCGTGCTCTACGGCGTGGCGTTTGCCGAAAGCCCGCTGCTGCACAACGCGGCGCATGACGTGCGCCACGTGACCGTCAAACCCTGCCACTGAGCCCGGAGCACCGCATGATCTTTCAACGCTTGATTTTTTCAGCCCTGGCCGCGGCGCTGCTGGTTGGCAGCGTGCAGTCGGGTGTGCAACAGTGGCAGGCCGTACCCATCATTCTGGCCGCTGAACAATATGAGGACCAGAAGCTGGAAGCCCCCGCCAGCCTCCATGTGCATGCCGAAGCCGCAGCGCACGAACATGCGCATACAGCCGAGGCCTGGGTGCCTGCCGATGGGGCCGAGCGCACCGTCTGGACCTGGGTGGCCAATGTGCTGCACGCCTTCAGCATGGCGCTGCTGGTGTTGGCGGTGATGGGGGTCTGCCTGTGGCGCGGCACGGTGCTGCGCTCGGTGCCGTTGGCGCTGTGGACGGCGGCAGCGGGCTGGCTGGTGTTCCATTTCTGGCCGTCCCTGGGGCTGCATGCCGAGATTCCGGGCATGGATGCCGCCCGCCTGGGTTCCCGCCAGGGCTGGTGGTTGCTGGCGGCGCTAAGTGCGGCACTGGCTTGCGCTTCGGCTGCGGGCTTGCGCAGTCCCTTGCGTTGGGCAGCCGCAGTGGCCTGGCTGGCCGTGCCGTTCATGGTGGGGGCACCGCAGATCAGCGCCGATCCGTTGGCCGGTTTCAGTGGCGAGGCGCAGACGGCCTTGCGCGACCTGGGCACGCAATTCATCTGGGCGACGACCTGGGTGTCGCTGTCGTTCTGGGCCTGCATGGCCGTGGCCTGTGGCCTGGCATTTCAGCGCTGGCTGCGGCCCAGCCTGGCGGCGACTTTCACCCGCGCCATCCCTGTACCGGAGTTCCAGCCATGAGCGGCAAGATTTCCCTGGTCGGTATTGGCCCCGGCAGCCATGCGCACATGACCCAGCGCGCCCGCGAGGCGATTGCCGAGGCCGATGTGGTGGTGGGCTACTCCACCTACATCAAGCTGGTGGCCGACCTGCTCGAAGGCAAGGAAGTCATCCGCAAAGGCATGACCGAAGAGCTCGACCGCGCCGTTAACGCCCTGGACCGGGCCCGCGAGGGCAAGAAGGTGGCGCTGATCTCCAGTGGCGATGCCGGTGTCTACGGCATGGCCGGGCCCACCTACGAGGTGCTGTTCCAGGCGGGCTGGACCCCGGAGTCGGACATCGCGGTGGAGGTGGTGCCTGGCGCGTCGGCCATCAACGCCTGCGCCGCGCTGGTGGGGGCACCCTTGACGCATGACTTTTGCTCCATCTCCCTGAGCGATCTGCTGACCCCCTGGCCGGTGATTGCGCGCCGTCTGGATGCGGTGGCCGCCGCCGACTTCGTGGTGGCGCTGTACAACCCCAAGAGTGGCCGTCGCACCCAGCAGATCGTGCAGGCGCAGGCGCTGTTTCTGCGCCACCGCAGGCCGGACACGCCGGTGGCGGTGGTCAAGTCGGCCTACCGCCGCCGCGAGCGCATCGAGTTCACCACGCTGGACAAAATGAGCGATTGCGACATCGGCATGCTGACCACGGTGCTGATCGGCAACAGCCACACTTTCATCCAGCATGGCCTGATGGTCACGCCCCGCGGCTACGCCAACAAGTACGACCTGGACGACGGCGGCAGCACCCGCGCGGGCGAAAAAGCCGGGCGTTCGCTGTCCACCGGCCTGCTGGGCTGGATGGACAACCTGCGCGCCGACTTCGCCGACGGCACCAGCGTGGAAGCCCTGGCCCGTCAGCACCGGCTGCCTGCGGACTACATCGACATGGTGTTGAACGCGCCGATCGAAGAGGTCCCTGCTCCGGTCGAAGAGGTGCAGGCATGAGCGAGGTCACCAAACCCAAGATTGGCGACTACAAGCGCCACATCCTCGTTTGTACCGGCAGCCGCTGCACGCAGGATGGCCAGTCGCAGGCCTTGTTTGACAGCCTGGGCGATAAGTTCAAGGCCGCCGGGCTGCACGAGGGCGCGCTGCGCGTCAAACGCAGCCGGGTCAGCTGCTTCGCCGCCTGCAAAGGTGGGCCGGTGCTGTGCGTGCAGCCCGACGGAACCTGGTACTACAACGTCACCCCCGCCAACATGGACCGCATCATCGACCAGCATCTGGTGGGCGGGCAGGCGGTGGACGAACTGGTGTTCCACCAAGGGCCAGGGTTGGAATAAAAACTTGGTGCCAAATTGGCCCTTCGTGCTTACACCATAAGCGTGAAAAGCTATAAATATTATAGTGAGCGCTTTTTGGGCTTTACCCAGGATTGACATCCCCGGGGTGTTGAATTGGCGCGGAGCGGCGGCAACTAAGGGCCATCCACTACCACCAGGTTTTTATGAACATCCTAGAACGCGAACAACTCAGCCGGTTCTTGCAGCAGTTGGCGCAAGCCCAGGCCGGGGCCAAGGACCCGGAGGCCCAGGCCTTGATTGCCGAGGCCGTGGCGCGCCAGCCCGACGCGGCCTATCTGCTGGTGCAACGCTGTCTGCTGCAAGACAATGCCTTGCAGACCGCCCAGGCCCAGATCGCCAGCCTGCAAGCCGAATTGCAGCAGGCCAAACCTGCGGCCAACTTTCTGGATGCCAACGGCTGGGGCCGGGCCCCGGTGGCACCCACTGTGGCCCCGGCGGCACCTGCCATGGCCTACGCCCCGGCACCGCCTTACCCGCAGGCCGCGCCAGCGCCCTCGCGCTTCCAGGCCCCCAGCTTCCTGACCAGCATGGCGACCACCGCTGCAGGCGTGGCGGCAGGTGCGTTCTTGTTCCAGGGGATTGAGAGCCTGATGGGCCACCACGGCAGCAATGCGCTGGCGGGCACACCGGCTTCGGCGTTTGGCCTGAGCGAGCCGAAAGCGTCTGCACCCGAAGCGCCGCAGTCCGTCGCGGACACCAACACCGATGCGTTTGGCAACGACGACGGGCTGGATATTGGCGGCGATAGCGGCGGCGATAGCTCCAGCGACTGGGCCTGAGTTACTTGAGCGGAATGGGGGTGGCGTGGTCCACCGCCACGGCGGTGACGGCGTTTTCTGGCGAGCCGTCGATCAGCTTGTCGGAGTAGGTCAGGTAGACCAGGGCGTTGCGCTTTTTGTCCACCATGCGCACGATGCGCAGCTTTTTGAACAGGATGGACAGGCGCTCGTTGAACACCTCGTCGCTTTGCGGCAGCGGCTTGGTGAAGCTGATGGGGCCGACCTGGCGGCAGGCGATAGAGGCCTCGGCCTTGTCTTCGGCCAGGCCGAAGGCACCCTTGAGCCCGCCGGTCTTGGCCCGCGACACAAAGCAGGTCACGCCCTGCACCAGCGGGTCGTCAAATGCATCGACGACGATTTTGTGGTCGGGCCCGATCCACTGGAAAGCCGTGTCCACCGAGCCGATTTGCTCGGCCTGGGCAGCCACGCAGGTGGCAGCCAGTGCCAGGGTAACAGTCCACAGCTTCATCCAGGTCTCCAGTATCAGCGCAATGCTTCGGGTAGTTCGATCTTCACTTCCAGCACTTCCAGGTTGTCCTGGCGCTCCAGGTGGACCTTGATGTCTTCGGCGTTGATCGACACGTACTTGGAGATCACCGCCAGCAGTTCGCGCTGCAGGGCGGGCAGGTAGTCGGGGCGGCTGGCGCCCCGGCCACTGCGCTCATGCGCCAGGATGATTTGCAGCCGCTCTTTGGCCACCGTAGCGGTTTTTTTCTTCTCGCCCAAGAAGAACGACAGGAAAGACATGGCTTATTTCCCTCCGAAAAGGCGCTTGAAAAATCCGGGCTTCACGGCTTCGACAAAACGCATGGGCTTGTCCTCGCCCAAAAACCGCGCCACCACGTCCTTGTAGGCTTCCGAGACATCGGTTTCGGTCAGGTGGATGGCGGGCAGGCCCTGGTTGGAGGCCTGCAGCACGGTTTCCGACTCGGGGATCACGCCCATCAGCGGGATGCGCAGGATGTCCTGGATGTCTTCCAGCGACAGCATCTGGCCGTCTTCCACCCGCACCGGGTTGTAGCGGGTGATGACCAGGTGCTCCTTGACGGGCTCTTTGCCTTCGATGGCACGCTTGGTCTTGGAGCCCAGCATGCCCAGGATGCGGTCCGAGTCGCGTACCGAAGACACTTCGGGGTTGGTCACCACCAGGGCCTCGTCGGCAAAGTGCATGGCCATGAGTGCGCCGGTCTCGATGCCCGCAGGCGAGTCGCAGACGATGTATTCAAAGCCCATGTCGCCCAGGTCTTTGAGCACGCGCTCCACGCCGTCTTGCGTCAGCGCATCCTTGTCGCGGGTTTGCGAGGCGGCCAGCACGAACAGGTTGTCGCACTGCTTGTCTTTGATCAGGGCCTGGTTCAGGTTGGCTTCGTTGTGGATGACGTTGATCAGGTCGTACACCACGCGGCGTTCGCAGCCCATGATCAGGTCGAGGTTGCGCAGGCCGACGTCAAAGTCGATCACGGCTGTCTTGAAGCCGCGCAGCGCGAGGCCGGAGGCAAAACTGGCGCTGGTGGTGGTTTTGCCAACGCCACCTTTGCCGGATGTCACCACAATGATCTTGGTCATGGGTTGCGGGTCTTTCAGATTTCTGGGTTTGAATGGGGTGATGGATGCCGACGGCGGAGGGCGGCGAACCGGGTTTTGCTTGCGGCGTGTGGCCATTACAGGGCTTCCATGACCAGCTTTTCGCTGAGCAGCCGCACCTGGGCTGGCTTACCCAGCACCTCGGCGGGCAGGGGGATTTCGGAGGTGCGGTAGACACCGGCGATGGAGACCAGCTCGGCCTCCAGGCAGGTGCTGAAAATGCGTGCGTCTTCATTGCCCTTGGCCCCGGCAATGGCGCGGCCCCGCAGCGGGGCATAGACGTGGATGCTGCCATCGGCAAGCACCTCGGCCCCGTTGCTGACCATGGCCAACACCACCAGGTCGCTGCCGCGGGCGTACACCTGCTGGCCTGAGCGCAAGGGCTTGTCGATGACCAGCGCACCGCTGGGCACTGCCACGGCGGGTTCGGGCGCAGGCGCGGCCACGGGGGGCGCAGCGGGGGGCAGGGGCGCGGCGTTGGTGATGTCGGGTGCATCCACCAGCCCGGCCTGCACAGCCGCCTGCCGTTGGGCTGCGTTGCCGCCGTGCACGGCAATCGGCTGCATGCGGTAGCTGCGCAACAGCTCGATCAGTAGCTGGAAATGGATGGAGTCGGTGCTATCGGCCACGGGCACCAGGTTGATGACTACCGGGTCCTGGTCGAAAAAATCGGGGGTGTCACCAAAGCGGGTTTCCATCTCCTGGGCCAGGGCGGCCAGGTCGGCGGTTTTCAGCACCACCGCAATCAGGGGCAGCGTGGCACTTTTCAGGTCAAAGCAGGCCCGGGTGGACCCGGCGGTTACAGACGACATGGATGGGGTAGGAGGGGGAAAGGGCGACAAAGGCGCGATTTTACCGCTGCCCGTGCCCCCGGCCCCCGCTGCGGCCAGGCCCTGCTGGTGGGAGGACCGGCAGGGCAGTATTTGCAACTAGAAATGGTAGTCGGCGCGGACCATCGGCGTTTTGGCCGTGGTACCGGTGATGGTGCCGGGGTTACCGAACTTGTTGCGCCAGTACTGGTAGCCCACGCCCACGCGCAGGGTCTTGGGGCTGGCACCCAGAGCGGGGCTCAGGTCGTAAAACACCGTGCCATCGATATTGGTTTCGGGCGATGTGGGGCCGCCAAATTCGTTCTTGCCCTTGGAGGCGATGTAGTTCATGAAGCCCTCGAACGCCAGGCCCGTGCTACCGATGGGTATGCCCCAGGCCAGGTTCAGCATGGGGTGGGTGTCGTAGGTATAGCGGCTGGTGATGGACTTGGGCATATTGCTTTCCTTGAGCAGCAGCAGGCTGACGTTCAAGTACCCCGGCACGTCCATCATCAGCGTGGGGCCCACTACCCACATGCGTTTTTTGGATGCGTAGCCGGTGTCGTTCTTGGTGTTCCAGTCAAACCCGGCGGTCAGGCCCAGGCCGCGCACCGGGCCAAAGGCAAAGCTTTTGCCGCTGACCTTGCCCAGGTCCAGCGTGTGGCGGTAGACCAGATAGGCCTCCTGGGCGCTGCTGTCGTCGGCGTCGGACTGCAGCAGGTCCAGGTTTAGGAAGTTGGTGCCGTATTTGTAGCCACTGACGTGGGTGATGTTGATGATGTTTTTGGACAGGTCTTTGCTGATAAAGGGCTCGCGAAAGCTGGTGCCGTAGCGGTAGCCGATGGAGGTGTCGCTCCAGTCGGCGGCTTGCGCCCCTGTACCGGTGGCCAAAGCTGCTGCGCTTGCCAAAAGAACCGCGCCTGTACGTATGGTTTTCATGGTGTATCCCTGGTGGTTAAGTGAACTGAATGTCCACTTCCACAGTGCAAACACCATGCCAACAAATATTTACATATTTTTCAAAATTTATAGCTGCTCACGCCCATTCCATAAGCGCAGGTGGCCCAAAAAGCTTGTAACCCTGCCGGGGTGCACCATCCCAACGCAACAGGGCAGGATGGCTCTCACCATCCTGCCCTGTTGCAGTGCAGCAAAACTGCTTTTCTAGGCCGCAGCCACCCGTTGCGCCAGGTGTGCCAGGGCTTCTTCCACCTGGTCCACCAAGATCAAACACAGGTCGCCGGGCTGCAGGCGGGCCAGGGCGTGGTCGATGGCGATGAATTCGCCGTAGATCTCGTCCACCGTGCGGGTGCGCTGGGCGTTGGCCAGGCCTTCGCGCAGCAGCTTGACCACTTCGCCGTCGGCCCGGCCGCGCTGGCAGGCATCTTCGAACAGGATCACGTCGTCAAACGCGTCGCCCAGAATCACGGTCTGTTCGCGGATGTCTTCGTCGCGCCGGTCGCCCGCGCCGCTGATGACCACCGAGCGGCGCTTGGCGGGCATGGCCTCCACGGCGGACACCAGGGCACGCATGGCATCCGGGTTGTGGCCGTAGTCGGCAATCACCGTAGCACCCTTGTAGTCCATTACGTTGAAACGGCCTGGTGCGTTGTCGGCATCGTTGGAGAAGCTGGACAGGCCGCGGCGGATGGTGTCCCAGTTCATGCCCACGCCCCAGGCGGCGGCCACGGCGGCCATGGCGTTGTCCACCTGGAAGGAAATGGTGCCTGCACGGGTCAGCGGCACATCGCGCAGGGCGATTTGTTCGCGCCAGGAGCCCACGGCGGCCACGATGTGGTCGCCATCCACGTATACCGTGCGCCGCCCCTGGGCGCGGTGGGTGGCCATCACCGGGTGGTGGCGGTCGGCGGTGAAGTAGATGACGTTGCCGGGGCAGGCGGTGGCCATGGCGGCGACGATGGGGTCGGCGGCGTTGAGCACCGCGTAGCCGGTGGCGGGCACGTTCTGCACGATCACGCGCTTGAGCACCGCCAGGTCTTCCACCGTGGTGATGTAGTTCAGGCCCAGGTGGTCGCCTGCGCCGATGTTGGTGACCACCGCCACCTGGCAGCGGTCAAAGCCCAGGCCTTCGCGCAGCATGCCGCCGCGCGCGGTTTCAAACACCGCCGCATCTACATCGGGGTGCATCAGCACATTGCGGGCGCTCTTGGGGCCGCTGCAATCGCCGCTGTCGATCTGGCGGCCATTCACATACACGCCATCGGTGTTGGTCATGCCGACGCGCAGGCCGCTGCTGGTGAACAGGTGGGCGATCAGGCGGGCGGTGGTGGTTTTGCCGTTGGTGCCGGTAACGGCCACTACGGGGATGCGGCCATCGTCGCCCGCGGCGTACAAGTTGCTGACCATGGCCTCGCCCACATTGCGGCCCTTGCCGAACGAGGGCGAGATGTGCATGCGCAGGCCGGGCGCGGCGTTCACTTCCACAATGCCGCCATGCTGGTCTTCCAGCGGCTTGAGCATGCTTTCGCAGACCACGTCCACGCCGCAGATGTGCAGGCCAATCATCTGCGCCGCAGCCACGGCCTGGGCGGCCACGGCGGGGTGCACGTCATCGGTGACGTCGGTGGCGGTGCCGCCGGTGCTCAGGTTGGCGTTGTTGCGCAGAATGACGCGGCGGCCTTTGTCGGGCACCGATTCAGGTACCAGGTCTTGCAATGCCAGCCGGGCGATGGCGATGTCGTCAAAGCGGATCTTGGTCAGCGAGGTGGCATGGCCTTCGCCGCGCTTGGGGTCGGAGTTGACGATGTCCACCAGCTCGCGCACGGTGTGCACGCCGTCGCCCAGCACCTGGGGCGGGTCGCGGCGGGCCGCAGCCACCAGCTTGTTGCCCACCACCAGCAGGCGGAAGTCGCTGCCGGGCAAGAACTTTTCCACCATGACTTCGCCGATTTCGGCGGCAGCCGCAAAGGCGACTTCCAGGTGCGCACGGTCCACGATGTTGACCGTCACGCCCTTGCCCTGGTTGCCGTCTTGCGGCTTCACCACCACGGGCAGGCCGATTTCCAGCGCCACTTGCCAGGCTTCTTCCAGCGTTTCCACCGGGCGGCCCAGCGGCACGGGTACACCGGCGGCGTGCAGCAGCTTTTTGGTCAGGTCTTTGTCCTGGGCGATGGCTTCGGACACGGCGCTGGTCAGGTCAAATTCTGCGGCCTGGATGCGGCGCTGGCGCGAACCCCAGCCAAACTGCACCATGCTGCCCTTGGTCAGGCGGCGGTAGGGGATGCCCCGGGCCACGGCGGCATCCACGATGGCCCCGGTGCTGGGGCCCATGCGCTCGTCTTCGTCGGTTTCACGCAGTTGATGGATAGCGGCATCTTTGTCGAATGCGGTGTGGTCCAGTGCGGCCTGTATCAAGGCCTGGGCCAGTTCCAGCGCCTGGCGGCCTACGGCTTCTTCGCTGTACTCCACCACCACCTGGTAAATGCCGGTTTGTTCGGTGGCCGAGGTGCGGCTGAAGGTGACCGGGCAGCCCGCCTGGGCCTGCAGCGCCAGCGTGGCGGCTTCCAGCACATGGGCCAGCGACACCGAGCCGTGTTCGCGGTTGGGGCGCAGCGGTCCGATAGCCGGGAACAGGGCGCGCACGGCGACCTCGAACCCGGGAATCTGGGCGATGGCTTGCTCAGTTTCCGCGCAGGCCACCACGGCTTCGACCGCGGTATGGCGGCTCCAGAGATTGGGGCCGCGCAGGGCCCGGATGCGTGAGACTTCCATCAGTCGGTCTTTCTATCTTCTTGTTCGGTACGGGGGGCGGCCGGGGGCTGGGTGGGGCGAACGGCAGGCGCAGGGCGGTCGGCAGGGAGCTCCAACTCAAACGTCTTGAGCCCGGCCACGATCAGGTCGGGCGAAATATCCATCGCCCAGGCAGCGGCAATCGAGGCCAGGATGGGCTCCAGCTGCGCCGGGGTGGTCCAGTTGGCGGTGAGGCGCTCCAGGTTGACCAGGGGCACTTCGGCGCTGCCGGTGGCCAGCATGATGTGGCCCTTGTGGATGATGACTGCTCTGCCTTCTGTAGCGCGGTGTGCAATGGTGGCGGGCAGTAGCGGGTCAATGCCATACAGAATGGCGGAGCCGTCGCAGAGCTCGGCCATGGCCGCCACGCGCTCGTCCACGGCATTCAGCACGGCCACGCCCTCGGCCAGTACCACGTCCACCTGGGTGCGCAGCACTTTCACCAGTTGGTCTTCTTCGGTGATGTCGAAGTGGGCCAGGGCCTCAGAACCCCCCAGGTCGGTGACGATGCCGACGGTGCAGCGGTCATAGGCCAGGCCGTCGCGCAGGATGCTGGCGGCACCGTTTTCAATGACCGCGGCTTCCATCGAGCGGTTGATCAGCAGGCGGTGGGCCGGTTCCCAGTGGGCGCAGTCCTTGGTTTCGATGCGCCGGGTGTCCAGAAACAGGCCATCGCGGCAGGCCAGGCCGACGCGCTTGCCGCTCAGGTGCAGCAGCCAGGCCACCAGCCGGGCTATGGTGTGCGTGCCTTGCGTGCCGGCCACGCCCACGATGGGGATGCGACCGGTGGCGTCTTCGTCAAACAGGTGGTCCACGATGGCGCGGCCCACCGGGCGGGGCGAGCCCTCGGCGGGTTTCAGGTGCATCAGCAGGCCGGGGCCGGCGTTGACCTCCACAATCGCGCCGCCCTGGGGGCCCAGGGGCTTGGAGATGTCTTCGCACACCACGTCCACCCCGGCAATGTCCAGCCCCACGATGCGTGCGGCCAGCGACACGATGTGGTCGACTTCGGGGTGCATCAGGTCGGTGCAGTCTATGGCGACGTTGCCGTTGCGCTGGATCAGCACTTGCTTGCCCGCGGCGGGCACCGAGTCAGGCGTAAGGCCCTGGCGTTGCAAATCCAGCAAGACGGCTTCGTCTCTGTAGACATCGATCAGGCCCAGCGGCGCGTCTTCGTGGGTGCCACGGCGCGGGTCGGTGTTGATATGGGCGTCCACCAGTTCGGACACGGTGGACTGGCCGTTGCCGGTGACCCAGGCTACCGAACCCCGGGCGGCGGCGACCACGCGGCCTCCCACTACCAGCAGGCGGTGCTCATTGCCGCGCACAAAGCGCTCCACCAGCACTTCGCTGCCGTGCTGCTCGGCCACCAGGTAGGCGGCTTCCACGTCGGCCTGGGTGCTCAGATCCAGCGCCACGCCCCGGCCATGGTTGCCGTCGGAGGGCTTCACCACCACCGGCAGGCCCACGTCTTGCGCGGCTTCCCAGGCGGCTTGCGGGCTGTCGACCACCACGCCCTCGGGCACTGGCACGCCGCAGGACTGCAGCAGGGTCTTGGTCAGGTCCTTGTCGTGGGCGATGCCCTCGGCAATCGCGCTGGTGAATTCGGTCTCGGCCGTCCAGATGCGGCGCTGGCGGGCACCGTGGCCCAGTTGCACCAGGTTGCCATCGTTCAGGCGGATGTGCGGGATGCTGCGGTCGGTGGCGGCGGCCACGATGCAGGCGGTGCTGGGGCCGAGGTAGCAATCGTCCACCTCGGCGCGCACGGCGGCCACGGCAGCGGCCACGTCAAACGGCTGGTCGTTGATGGCCGCCATGATCAGGCGGTGGCCCTGGGCCAGGGCGCAGCGGGCCACCTGCTCGTCGCGGGCCCGGAACACCATGCGGTACACGCCGCGTTGCGAGGTACTGCGGGTCTGGCCAAAGCCGGTGGGCATGCCCGCCAGGTTCAGCAGCTCGATGACGATGTGCTCCAGCGTGTGGCCGGCCCAGGTGCCTTCTACCAGCCGCTGCAGAAAGCCGCCGCGCTCGCCGACACCGCAGTGGTGCTCCACCAAAGCGGGCAGCAGGGCGACCAGGCGGTCGGTAAAGCCGGGCAGCAGGTTGGAGGGGTATTCTTCCAGCTCCCCCAGGTCGAGCCAGACTTCGAGGGCGGGCCGGTAGGTCCAGATGTTGGGGCCGCGCAAATAATTGATGCGCAGCAGTTGGATATCGTCCTTGAGGCTCATGTTTTTGGCGTAAGTAGTGTCCGGGCGGCCCGGCTGCTGGTGGCTAATGTGCGCAGGTGCATATGGTAATTAGAAATGGACTTGGCATCGGCGAGAATCTCAGTCCCCGACGAAGCACCGGCGCTGGGCCAGAAATTCGAGGGTCTTCAATTAAATGCAACACCATCATCCCGTTGAACTTAGCAGTGGCTTGCCATCGCAGCTCCTTCCCCACGAGAACGCCCTAGTCAGCCTGTCCGTTGACCTGGATGCCCAGCTGCGCTTTGCGCCCGGGCTGCTGGCCCTGACCGACCAGCGCCTGCTGAGCCACCAGGATGGCACCTGGCAATCCTGGCCGCTCACGCCCGATCTGGTGCTGCGCCACTTCGACCACGCCGGTGTGGGCACCCTGGAGCTGCACAACGCGCAGACCCGGCTGGCCCGCTGGCGCTACACCCTGGCGGCCGATCCGCAGGCGCTGCGCCTGGTCAAGCTGTTTGAGCAGCGCGCGACCCCCCTGGAGCTGAGCCTGGACGAGCCCGGCCAATGCCCCACCTGCCACGCGCCCTTGCCGCCCGACAGCGAAGAATGCCCGGTCTGCCAGCGCGAGCTGCACACCCCGCCGTCCACCTGGGTGCTGCTGCGCCTGTGGCGCTTTGCCAAACCGTACCGCAAGCAGCTGGCGGCCGGTTTTGCGCTGACCATGGCCTCGACCGCCGCGTCCATGATCCCGCCCTATTTGGCGATCCCGCTGATGGACGAAATCCTGATCCCGTTCCAGAACGGGCAGACCATCGAGCCGCAAAAGGTGGTGGTTTACCTCGGCGGCCTGCTGGGTGCTGCGGTGCTGGGCTGGGGGCTGAACTGGGCGCGCACCTACATCCTGTCGCTGGTGTCCGAGCGCATCGGGGCCGACCTGCGCACCACCACCTTCGACCACCTGCTGGAGCTGTCGCTGGACTACTTTGGCGGCAAGCGCACCGGCGACCTGATGTCGCGCATCGGCTCGGAAACCGACCGCATCTGCGTGTTTTTGTCGCTGCACGCGCTGGACTTTGCCACCGACGTGCTGATGATCTCCATGACGGCGGTGATCCTGTTCTACCAAAACCCGCTGCTGGCGCTGGTCACGCTGATTCCGCTGCCTTTCATTGCCTGGATGATCCACACGGTGCGCGACCGCCTGCGCACCGGCTTCGAGAAGATCGACCGGGTCTGGTCCGAAGTCACCAATGTGCTGGCCGACACCATCCCCGGCATCCGGGTGGTGAAGGCTTTTGCGCAGGAAAAGCGCGAGGCCGAGCGCTTTCGCACCGCCAACCGGCACAACCTGGAGGCCAACGACCGGCTCAACAAAATCTGGTCGCTGTTTTCGCCCACGGTGTCGCTGCTGACCGAAATCGGTTTGCTGGTGGTCTGGGCGTTTGGTATCTGGTTGGTATCCAAGCAGCAGATCACCGTGGGTGTGTTGACCGCCTTTGTGGCCTACATCGGCCGCTTCTACACCCGGCTGGACTCGATGAGCCGCATCGTTTCGGTCACGCAAAAGGCCGCCGCCGGGGCCAAGCGCATTTTTGACATCCTGGACCACGTGTCCAATGTGCCGGAGCCCGCACAACCCGTGCCGGTGCCGGTCAGCGCCAGCACCGGCGGCGTGCGCGGCCAGATCGAGATGAAGGGTATTGGATTCCGCTACGGCAACCGCGCCGTGATCCGCGACCTGGACCTGGTGATCCGCCCCGGCGAAATGATTGGCCTGGTAGGCCACAGCGGCTCGGGCAAGAGCACGCTGGTCAATTTGATCTGCCGCTTCTACGACGTGACCGACGGCTCCATCCAGGTGGACGGTACCGACATCCGCCGCTACGCCGTGGCCGACTACCGGCGCAACATCGGCCTGGTGTTGCAAGAGCCGTTTTTGTTCTTTGGCACCATCGCCGAGAACATTGCCTACGGCAAGCCCGGTGCCACGCGGCGCGAAATTGTGGCTGCGGCCCGTGCCGCCCACGCGCACGAGTTCATCCTGCGCCTGCCGCAGGGCTACGACTCGCTGGTGGGCGAGCGCGGCCAGGGCCTGTCGGGCGGTGAACGCCAGCGCATCTCGATTGCCCGGGCGCTGCTGATCGACCCGCGCATTTTGATTTTGGACGAAGCCACGTCGTCGGTGGACACCGAGACCGAAAACGAAATCCAGAAGGCGCTGGACAACCTGGTACAGGGCCGCACCACCATCGCCATCGCCCACCGCCTGTCCACCCTGCGCAAGGCCGACCGCCTGGTGGTGATGGACCGGGGCCGCGTGGTCGAGGTCGGCCCGCACGACGAGTTGATGGCCCGCGAGGGCGCGTACTGGCGGCTCTACCAGGCGCAACTGCGCCGCACCGAGAGCGAAGACGAAGGCCTGAGCCTGTCGCGCCCCACCGAACACTCTGCCCACCCTGCAGGAAATTGAGTATGACCCCCACCCCTGATTTCCTGCTGGAGCGCGATGCGTTTGGCCGTCTGGTGCTGGTTTTTGCTAGCGGCGAGCGCCATGAGGGCGTGCTGCCGGTGCGTGCCTTCCCGATTGCCGCGCCCGACGAGGGTGTGTCCCTGGTGGGCACCGAAGGCCATGAACTGGTGTGGATCGACAGCCTGGCCGCCACGCCGCCTGCCGTGCACAGCCTGTTGGTGGAAGAACTGGCCGCCCGGGAGTTTGTGCCCGAGATCCGCCGCGTCAAGGCCGTGTCCACCTTTTCCACGCCCAGCGTCTGGACAGTGGAAACCGACCGCGGCGACACTGACTTTGTGCTCAAGACCGAAGAAGACATCCGCCGCCTGGGCCGCACCGGCCTGCTGATCGCTGGAGGCGCGGGCGTGCAGTTCAGCGTGCGCGACATGACGGCGCTGGACCGGGGCTCGCGCAAGCTGCTGGAGCGGTTTTTGTAAGCGCGCTGGCCGGACGTAAAGTTTTTTAAATATTTTTAGAAATAGCCCTAAATAACCCTGCATTTCTGCCGTTAACCAAAGTACGAGGTCTGAAAAAAGTATGTCCGGACCGACTTACCTGGTGAACACAATGCAAATTCCTCCTGTCGAACGTACCGTGAACTGGCCGCCCGCTGCGGCTGGCACGCGTTCTGGCGCGGGGTCGGCGGCGACCCAGGGGCCAGATACCCAGTCGGTCACGGCGGCCATCCAGGAAGAAACCACCAAGTTGGAGGCGGCCAGCAAGCCTACCCCGTCGGTCAAGCTCATCATTACAACCACCCAGGAAGACATCGCCAAGCTGGAAGCCGCAGCCCAGGCCCGTGCCGCCGTGCGGGCCGTGCCCAAGGGCGAGGCGGCAGAGACCAAGGCGGTAAAAGCCGTGGGCGGCGTGGAATCCAGCGCGCCCACCCCAGCCGCCCAGGCGGTGAGCCAAAAGGTGGCAGCCACCGACACCAATGCCAAGGCCGACAACGGCCTGCAAAACGAATCCCCCGAAACCGCCGCCAAAGCCGCCAAGCTGCTGGAAGCCGGTAAAGAACCTGGCCCGAACCAGCCGCTGAGCACCGAAAAAGACCCGTCCACCGACTGGACCACCACGCCCAAGGCGGTGGAAAAGAAACCCGAGAACCCGCCTCCCGAGCCGATCTCCAAGAAGCTGCTGGACTTTTTGCAGTTGCTGTGGCGGGCCGGTGGCAATGCCATCGACGTGGCGCAGGTGGCCAACCAGACCCTCAACCCCGACAAGCTGGCCGAGGGGCCGCTCACCTACGAAGACCCCTCCGCCGTGAAGAAAACCACGGGGGTTTGATCCAAAAAAAGCCGCTCATTGAGCGGCTTTTTCTATAAGGCGGTTTGCGCGATCTGGAAGCGCGCCACGCCCCCTGCGGGCAGTGGCTCCAGCGTCCAGCGTTTGGAGTGGAAAGCCGCCACGCCAGGCCGGTGTGCTATTGAAATAATAGCTCCCTGTGCTGATTCCACAAGCGCTAGCAGCCGTTTGTAGATCAAATTTTCGGCGGTCGCATCCAACGCGCTGGTGGCTTCGTCGGCAAAAATCCAGCGTGGCTTTTTCAGCAGCACCCGGGCAATGGCCAGCCGCTGCTGTTCGCCGCCCGACAGCTTCTGGCCCCAGGCGGCCTCCTGGTCCAGCTGGTCGGCCAGATCGGGCAGCAGCGCGTCCACCAGGGCCTGGCGCAGGGCATCGTCGCTGTAGCCGCTGGCAGCGGTGGGGTAGGCCAGTGCGCTGCGCAGGCTGCCGTCGGGAAAATAGGGGCGCTGGGGGATGAACATGGCATCCGCAGGCAGTGCAATTTGCCCGCTGCTGAACGGCCAGATGGCGGCAAATGCCCGAAACAGCGTGGATTTGCCGCTGCCCGAGGGGCCACTGAGCAAAATGTGGTCACCGGGGTGGGCCTGCAGGTTGACACCGTCCAGCAACACGCTGCCGTCGGGCAGGCGCAGCGTCAGGTTGTGGGCTTGCAGGGTGTTGTCTGCTGCGGTTTTTGTAGCTGCTTGTGCTGATGGAATAAGCGCCAGGGCCTGAATTTGTTCTTCAAACGAGGTCAGGCGGTCGGTGGTGGCGCGCCAGGTCGCCAGGCTGCTGTAGTTGTCGACAAACCAGCTCAGCGAGTCCTGCACCCGGCCAAAGGCCGACGCAATTTGCATCAGCGTGCCGAGCTGGATGGCCCCGCTGAAAAACCGCGGCGCGGCCACGATGAACGGAAACACCACCGCCGCCTGGCCAAAAAAGCTGTTGAACCAGATCAGGCGCTTTTGCGCCTTCAGCAACCGGAGGTAGTTGGCCAGCACCGCCTCGAAGCGCGTGTCCAGGTGGGCGCGCTCGACCTTTTCACCGTGGTCCAGCGCGATCGACTCGCTGTATTCGCGCACCCGCACCATGTGGTGGCGAAAGTCGGCCTCGACGCGCTGCTGTTGGAAGTTCAGCTTGATCTGCGGGCGGCCGATGTAGAAGGTGATGATGCTGCCAGCCGCGCAGTAGAGCAGGGCCATCCACACCATGAAGCCGGGCACAAAGTATTCGCTGCCGCCCAGGTGGAACGAGAACTCGCCCGACAGCTTCCACAAGATGCCGACAAAGCTGACCAGGGTGACCACCGAATTCAGCACGCCCATGCACAGGCCGATGGTCAAGCTGGTGAACTGGTTCAGGTCTTCCTGGATACGCTGGTCGGGGTTGTCCGGCCCGGCCTCCGGGTTGTTCTTGGCGAAGCGGGCCAGCTCCATTTGGTAGAACGCCTGGTTGGACAGCCAGCGCGCCAGGTAGTGCGTGGTCATCCAGGCGCGCCAGCGCATTTCCAGCAGCTGGGTGATGTAGAACTTGTACACCGCCAGAATGATCAGCGCGAAGGCGATGTAGGTGAAGCGCCCCAGCTGCTGCCAGAACACCGCGGCGTTCTTGTTCTGCAGCGCGTCGTAGAACACCTGGTTCCATTCGTTGAGCAGCACCAGCAGGTACACCCCCAGCAGGTTCAGCGCCACGATGGCCGCCAACATGGCGCGGGCTTTCCATTTGTCTTCGGACTGGAAGTACGGGATCGACAGCTTCCAGACTTGGGCGGTCTGGGCTTTCAGGTTGGCAAGGCGCATAGGGTCTTTTTCGGTGGAGAAGCAGGCAGGTGGACCCGCATGGACCCGTGGATAGCGATTTAGTTCGCCGGGTTGGACACGCCGCTGCTCACATGCCCGGCAGGCACGTGGCGGGCGGCGGAGTTGACGTGGCCGGTCTGGTCGTCGAAGAAGAAGTCGGGTTCGAATTCGCGTAGAAACTCGCCCTTGGGCAGGCCGCCGAGGAACATGGCCTCGTCCACCTCGATGTGCCAGTCCATCAGCGTGCGGATGGCGCGCTCGTGTGCCGGGGCGCTGCGGGCGGTGACCAGGGCGGTGCGGATGCGCATGTGCGGCGTACCGGCCTTTTGCAGGCGGTGCAGCGCGGCCAGCAGGGGCTTGAACGGGCCGTCGGGCAGGGGCACGGCGGCCTTGTCGATCTCGTGGCGCTGAAAGGCATCCAGCCCCTCGCTCTGGTAGACGCGCTCGGCCTCGTCGCTGAACAGTACCGCGTCGCCGTCGAAGGCGATGCGCACTTCGTTCGGGAAGGCGTTGCCCGCCTGGGTCGATTCGGTCAACACCCGCGCCGCCGGGAAGCCCAGCGCCAGCGCCTCGCGCACATCCTTTTCGTTGGCCGACAAAAACAGATGCGCGCCCAAGGGCCGCAGGTAGCCAAAGGGTGGGCGGCCCTGGGTGAACACGCCGCGCTCCAGGTGGATGTCATTCGCCTGGCCAGAGCGGAAGATGCGCATGCCGCTGACCGGGTCGTTGCGCGACAGCATCACCACCTCGACCCGCTGGGTGTCGGGTGTGTTGAAGGCCAGTAGCTTCTTGACCAGCGAAAACGCCACGCCGGGCTGGGCGGGCACGTCCAGCCGGTCGAACTGCAGCTGCATGTAGGCCTTGTCGTCGCCCGCGTCGAAGAGGCGGTTTTCTTCTTCGAGGTTGAACAGGGCGCGCGAGGAGATCGCCACCACCAGTTTGTCGTCGAGAGAGATGGGCATGCTTACTTTGCGAATTGGTTCAATTGAATAATCGGCATGAGCACTGCGAGCACGATCAGCATCACCACCAAGCCCATGGCCACGATCAGTAGCGGCTCCAGGATGGTGGCCAGGGCCATGGCGCGGCGCTGCACCTCGGTGCTGAGCTGCACCGCGGCGCGCTGCAGCATCACCGGCAACTGGCCGGTCTGCTCGCCCAGCCGGGCAAACATGGCCAGCAGGCCGGGGAAGCGCTTCTTTTGCGCCAGGGCCGAGGCCAGCGGCGCGCCTTCGCGCACCAGCACCAGGGCATCCAGCGCATCGGCGCGCATGGCGGTGTTGTTTAGGGTTTCGGCTGCGGCCTGCAGGGCTTTCAGGATCGGCACGCCCGCCGAGGCCAGCATCGCCAGCGTGCCGGAAAACCGCGCCGCGTTGTAGCCCCGGGCCAGCGGGCCCAGCAGCGGCAGCTTCAGAAAGCCTGCATCGATTTTTTGGCGAATCAGGGTGTTGGCGTAGGCTGCACGCGCACCAATAGCTGCAATAACAATAGCAATCAGCATGGCCCAGCCGTAGTTGCGCACCACGCCACTGATGGCCAGCATGGCCACCGTGAGGAAGGGCAGGGCGCGCTTGCTCCCGGCAAATACATTTGCCACCTGCGGCACCACATAGCCCACCAGAAACAGCACGATGGCAATCGCCACCAGGGTGACGATGGCCGGGTACAGGGCCGCACCGATCAGCTTGGACTGCAGCGCCTGGCGCTCCTCCAGGTCGTCGGCCAGGCGCTCCAGCACCAGGCCCAGGCTGCCGCTTTGCTCGCCCGCGCCGATCACCGCCACGTAAATGCCCGAGAACTCACGCGGATGCTGGCCCAGCGCCTTGGCAAAGCTGGCACCCGCGTTCACCTCGGCGCGCAGCGAGGCCAGCAGGTTGCGCTGGCGCTCGTCTTCGGCCTCGTCGGTCAGTGCGGTAAGGGCCCGCTCCAGCGGCAGGCCCGACGACACCAGCCCCGCCACCTGCCGGGTCCAGATCGCCAGCCCGGTGGAATTGAACACGCGGCTTTCAGACAGCTTGGTGCGCAGGCCCATGCCGCCCTTGCCGCCCTGGGTGCCGCCGGCGTTCACCGGCTCCACCGCCAGTGGCACCAGCGCCTGCGCGCGCAGCAGACCGCGCGCGGCCTTGGCCGTGTCGGCCTCCATCACGCCTTTGCGGGTCTGGCCCTGGCTGTCGAGGGCTTCGAAGGAATAGGCGGGCATGGGGTTCAGTCCCGCGTCACACGCAGCAGCTCTTCACGCGAGGTGATGCCGGTCTGCACCAGCCGTTCGCCGTCTTCGCGCATCAGGGCCATGCCGGCCGTGCGGGCGGCGGTGCGGATGTCGGCTTCGGAGGCGCGGTTGTGGATTTGCGCCTGGATGGCGTCGTTGGTGACCAGCAGCTCGAAGATGCCGGTGCGGCCCTGGTAGCCGGTGTGGTTGCAGGCTTCGCAGTTTTTGCCTTGGCACACCGGGCACAGCTTGCGCACCAGGCGCTGGGCCAGCACGCCGAGCAGGGTGGAGCTGAGCAAAAACGGCTCCACGCCCATGTCGATCAGCCGGTTCACCGCGCTGGCGGCATCGTTGGTGTGCAGGGTGGCCAGCACCAGATGGCCGGTGAGGGATGCCTGGATGGCGATCTGGGCGGTCTCGAAGTCGCGGATTTCGCCGATCATGATCACGTCCGGGTCTTGCCGCAGGATGGCGCGCAAGGCCTTGGCGAAGGTCAGGTCGATCTTGGCATTCACCTGGGTCTGGCCCACGCCGGGCAGCTCGTATTCGATCGGGTCTTCGACCGTCATGATGTTGCTGCTGCTGGCATCCAGGCGGCTCAGGGCGGCGTACAGGGTGGTGGTTTTGCCCGAGCCGGTGGGGCCGGTCACCAAAATGATGCCGTGCGGCTGGTTGATCAGGTTCTGCAGCTGGCCCAGCACCTCGCCCTGCATGCCCACGGCCTCCAGCGTGAGCTTGGCCCCGCTTTTGTCCAGCAGGCGCAGCACGGCGCGCTCGCCATGGGCGCTGGGCAGGGTGCTGACGCGCACGTCCACGGCCCGGGTGCCGATGCGCAAGGAGATGCGGCCATCCTGCGGTAGGCGCTTTTCAGAAATATCCAGATCCGCCATGATCTTCAGGCGCGAGATCAGCGCGGCGTGCAGGGCGCGATTCGGCTGCACCACCTCGCGCAGCGTGCCGTCCACCCGGAAGCGCACGCTGGAATGGCGCTCGTAGGGTTCGATGTGGATGTCGCTGGCACCGTCGCGGGCAGCCTGGGTCAGCAGGGCGTTGAGCATGCGGATGATGGGTGCGTCGTCGCTCATCTCCAGCAAATCCTCGACCGCGGGCAGCTCCTGCATCATGCGCGACAGGTCGGCATCGCTCTCCACCTCGCTGACCACCGACGCGGCGCTGGATTCGCCCTGGGCGTAGGCGGCGCTGATGCGCTGCAGCAGGGCATCCAGGGCCAGGGTTTCGATCTGGCGCACGGGGTATTTGCGCATCACCTCGCTCAACGCTGAGGGAGCGCTGGCCGGGTGCAGCCACAGGGTGTAGTCGCCCAGGTTGTCCTCCAGCAGCATTTGCTGGGTGCGGGCGAAGGCGTAGGGCAGGGGGTGGCGCATGGGCTTGTGCGGGCTCAGGGCATGGTGGTGATGGTGGAGGGCTGGGCGGGTGCCGTCAGCGGCAACGTGCTCAGGGGCCTGGGCACCACCACCACCGGGTTGTTGCTGGTCGGCAGGGCGGGGAGCTCGCTGGCCGAGGGCACGGCCGACAGCATGGGGTGCGCCGACGGGGTCACGCCTTGCTGCTGTACGCGCATCATGTCGTAGCGGTCCAGTGCCAGCGCGTCGCTGGTGCCGCTGTCGCGGACCACGATAGGGCGCAAGAAGACCATCAGATTGGTCTTCTTGCGGCTGCGGCTCTCGCTCTTGAAGAAGTTGCCCAGGTAGGGCACGTCGCCCAGCAGCGGCACTTTTTCGATGCTGCCCGAGTAGTCGTCCTGCAGCAGGCCGCCCAGCACCACGATGGAGCCGTCGTCCACCAGCACATTGGACTCGATGGAGCGCTTGTTGGTGGTGGGGCCGTTGCTGTTGCTCTTGGTGGACGCGTCCACGCTGGAGACTTCCTGGTAGATGGCCATCTTCACCGTGCCGTTCTCATTAATCTGCGGGCGCACGCGCAGTGTCAGGCCCACGTCCTTGCGCTCGATGGTCTGGAACGGGTTGGCGGTGGTGGTGGAGCTGGTGCTGGTGTAGGTGCCGGTGACAAAGGGCACGTTCTGGCCGATGACGATCTTGGCCTCTTCGTTGTCCAGGGTCAGCAGATTGGGGGTGGACAGCACGTTGCCGGTGCCGGTTTCGTCCATCAGCCGGGCCAGCGCGCCCAGCACGTAGGTGCCGCCGATCTTGGTGGCTACGCCCAGGTTCAGGCCGCTGCTGAGCACGGTGCTGGTGCTGCCGGTGGCAATGCTGGTGGCCAGGGTGGCCAGGTTGCTGCTGCCGGTGCCGAAGTTGGTGCCCAGGCCCACCTTGCCCAGCACGCCCTGCCACTGGATGCCGAACTCGGCCGATTTGTCGCTGCTCACCTCGACGATCAGGCTTTCCACCAGCACCTGGGCGCGGCGGCCATCGAGCTTGTCGATGACGGCGCGCAGCTGGCGGTACTGCGGCTCGGGCGCGGTGATGATCAGCGAATTGGTGGACGGATCCGCCTGGATCTGGCCGCCGGTGGACGGCTGGTTGCTGGTGGTGCCGCTGAGGGCCCCGGTGCTGGCGCTGCTGGCAGAGCTGCCGCTGGACGCCGAGTTGCTGGTCGGGCTCAGACTGCTGAGGGGATTGGAGGTGCTGCCCGAACTGCTGCCACCGGTACTGCCGGTGCTGCTCCGGGCCTCGCCGCTCATGGCCGCGCGCAGGGTGGTGGCCAGCTTGGTGGCATCGGCGTTCTTCAAATACACCACGTAGATGTTGCCCGCGTCGCCGTTGGCACCGCTCATGGTGGGCTGGTCGAGCTTGGCGATCAGCGACCTGACCAGCGAGACCCGGGCCGGGTTGGCGGCACGCAAGATGACGGCGTTGCTGCGCGGCTCGGCCAGCATGGTGGTTTTGAACGAGCTGTCGGTCTGCCCCGGGGCGGCTATGCCGCTGGAGCTGCCGGATTCGACCAGTTTGGTCAGCAGCGGCACCAGGTCGCCCGCAATCGCGAAGCGCAGGGGAATGATCTCCACGTCGG
The DNA here is from genome assembly GCA_027923965.1 of Comamonadaceae bacterium OS-1. Lineage (NCBI taxonomy): Bacteria > Pseudomonadati > Pseudomonadota > Betaproteobacteria > Burkholderiales > Comamonadaceae > Comamonadaceae bacterium OS-1. The sequence continues at coordinate 3,428,682 of AP026969.1, read as the reverse complement.
TGGCGTTGGACACGTCCATCGCCGCGATGATGCGGCCGATGCGGCGCAGGTTGTCGGCGTAGTCGGTGATGACCAGCGAATTGTTGCCGGGATTCAGGTTGATGGTGTTGTTGGGGCTGATCAGCGGGCGCAGCACCGGCACCAGGTTGGCGGCGTTCTCGTAGTTGAGCTTGAAGATCTGGGTGACGATCTGGCTGCCCACGGCGGCGTTGTTACCGCCCAGCGTCACCGGGCCGGGCTGCAGCTTGGCATCGGCCTCGGGCACCACCTTGTCCAGCCCGGCAGACTCCACCACGGTAAAGCCCTGCAGGCGCAATGCCGACAAAAACTGGTTGTAGGCCACAGCGGGCGACACCGCGTTGTCGGTGCTCAGCGTCATGGTGCCCTTGACGCGCGGGTCCACCACCACGTTGCGCCCGGTGATCACGGCCATGGTGCGGGCCACGGACTCGATCTCGGCGTTGGCGAAGTTCAGCGTCACCGGCTCGCCGCGCTTGGGGGCAGCAGCGGGCGTGTTGGCTTGCGGCTGGGCCTGCAAATCCAAGGGAAATAGGGCCCCTGCGCCAATCAATAGGACACAAGCAGCTATGGTATTGATAGCGTATGGAACGCGGGAGGGGGAGTGCATGGGCATGGAATCAACCTACTTTGATGGTGGCGCGCGCGCCGTCGCGCCGCCCGATGATATTGAGAAGATTGGACAAGGCATCCACCCGGTCGGGGGCGGCGGTGGCCGTGCCTTCAAAGTGCAGCCGTGCACCCACCCACTGGCCGCTGCCAACGAGCTGCAGGCTGCCGCCCAGGGTTTCGAGTTGCACGGTGGTGGGGTTGCCGCCGGTCAGCGTCAGCCGGTAGCTGCCCATGGGTTTCAGGGTGGACAGGCGCGATGCCATGTCGATGGCCTCCAAACGCGCCTGGCCCGCCAGCACCATGCGGCCCGCGTTCCAGTCCAGCACCAGGGCCTGGGTGCTCAGGGCTAGTGTGCCTTCGGGCTGCAATGTGTTCCAGGGTGCACCCAAGCCCGCCAGCAGGGGCGCGGGCCAGTGCGATTGGCTGTCGGTCAGTGTCAGTTGGGCGCCGCCCCAGTGCGGTTGGGCGTGCACCTGCAGGGGCTGGGCCATGCAGCAGTCGGCTTGCAGGGCGGCGCGCAGTCCGCTCAAGGCCGGGCGGATCTGCCAGCGCAGGCGCTCGGGCAGGGCGGTGCTGCCGGTGCTGCCTTCGCCCCCGGCCAACACCAGCTGGGCCGAGCCGTCCCAGACCGTGCCGCGCGGGTCGGCCAGTTGCACCTGGCCCTGGCTGGCCTGGGCCACCGCAGCGGCCAGCCAGCGCGCCGGGGCGCACAGCAGCACCGCCAGGCCCAGGCCCAGCAGGCCGCCCGCCCAGGCCCAGCGCCAGGGGGTGCGGGCCACGGTGGTGACAGATGGGGTGGACGGGCGGCGCATCAGCGGTTGCTGGGCAGGGTCAGCACCAGCGAGCCGTCCCAGGTGGCGGAGGGTACGCCGCTGGTGGGGGCCGGGCCACGCACCAGGCGGGCCTCGGTGGGCAGGGCGTGGGCGTTGATGCGCACCTGGGCCAGCCAGCGGGCCAGCGCGTCGGCCGGGGTGTTCTTCAGGCTGACGGTGATGCGCTCACCGGTCACGTTGATCTGGCCGCTGCCGCCCAGCTCGGACTTCACGGCCAGCTCCACCGCCTTCAGGGCATCGTCAAAGCTGAGCTTGGGCTGGGCTTGCAGCGCCTGGGCTTCGGCCTGCAGGCTGCGCAAGCTTTGCAATTGCGCGTCCAGACTGCGGTGCTGGGCCTCGGCGGCGCGCAGGGTGTGCAGGGCCGGGCCGATGCCGACCCACCACAGCAGGGCCAGGGCCACCAGGGCCAGTGCGGCCTGTATGCCACGGCGCTCGCGCGGGGCCAGGGTTTCCCAATGCGGGCGGATGGATGCAGGCAGCTTCATGGGGCGGCTCCGGGGGCCGATGGCGGGGCGGGTTGCAGGATGGTCAGGTTGCCCTCGGTGCGCAGGCTATAGCCGTTGGCGCGCAGGTTCTGGGTGATGGCCGGGTCACCGCCGGTGGGCAGGCCTTTGAGCCGCGCTTCACCGGGGGCATATTCGAGGGCGGTGGCGGTCACTTGCGGCGGCAGGCTGCTGCCCAGCGTGCTGAGCATGGCTTCCAGGTCGCGGGCCGAGGTGGCTCCGGCGGTCTGGCGCAAGAGTGCCACTTCACGGGCCATTTGCACCGGCGCATCAACCACCACTTTCACGCCCGGAAAGGTCTGTGTCAGGGTGGTGCGCAGCGCGTCGCGCTTGGCTTGCAGGCTGCTGCTTTCTTTCCAGGCCCAGGCGTTCAGGCCGACGATCTGGGCCAGCAGCAGCAGGCCCAGGCCCCAGCGGGCGGCCCGCCATTGCGGAGCCTGCAGCCACACGGTGGCCTGCGCGGCCAGGCCTTTCCAGGCGCGGCTGCGGGTGGAGTTGCTCAGGTCGAACTGGGCCAGGTCCCAGCGCCCGCGGGCCGAGGCCAGCCAGCGTTCCGAGGTTTGCTGCAGGGTCACCGGGCGCTGCGACAGTTGCTCGGCCAGCGCGGCCACGGCGGGCTCGGCCACCAGCTCCACCGGCTCCGTGTGCAGGGCCTGGGCCATGGCCAGGGTGGCGGCGCTCAGCGGCAGCAGGCTCACGCCCTGGGCGCTGGTGCTTAAAAGTTGCGGCTGCTCGGGCGTGCCCAGCACCTGCAGGCGCAGGCCGTCGGGGGCGCATTCGGGCACGATGCGGGCTACCGGGCGCTTGGCCGCCTCCAGCACGGCCAGCGCGGCGCGCAGCCAGGTGCGGTTGCAGGCCGCCACCCACACCGGGCCGTCGGCGGGTGCATCGGGCTGCAGGGCAAAGTGCAGCTCGGCAGGTTCTTCCAGCAGGCGGTCTTCCAGCAGGCCGTCGAGCACGGCGCGCAGCCGGGGCGAGTCGATGGCCCCGCCCAGGCTGCCCTGTTTCAGGCTGCCTTTGGGCAGGGTGACCTGGTGCCAGGACAGGGCCTGCGCAGGCACCACGGCCACCAGCTCGGTGCTGCGCGGCAGCAGGGCAGCAGGCGCGCGGTCGTGGCCGCCTGCGCTGCGGCCGTCAAGGGTGAGCACGTAGTCGAACATGCCGGTGGCAGGCTCTGGGGGAAGGAGGACGATCAGGGTGCTCATGGATGGCGTAAAGGGTCAGGCATTGTAGGTAGCTGCGTGCGGGCTCAGAACGTGTTCTCAGGGCTGCGCCTGGCCCGCAGGATCGGCCACTGCCCGCTCCCGCCACAGGGTGCGCACATTGATGCCGTCGCGCACCACCAGCGAGCGTTCCAATACGGTGGCGGGGCCCAGGCGCAGGCGACCCAGCACTTCGAAGTAGCGGGTCGATACGCTGTGTTCGCTTTCGGTGAAGACGATGGTGGGCTGGTTCAGCACGGCGTTGGCGTCGGCGGTACTGCGAAAGTATTTGCTGGCGCGTGCCGCCACCAGCTTCTGGGCATCGGCCATGCTCAGCTTGGGCACGCTGGCCACCAGCACCTCGGCGCTGGCGGTGTTCAGGTTGACGGGGGTGGCCACCGGCAGGATGGTGACGTAGGGCTGCAGCGCCGCCACGGTGGCGGGCGACAGGCCCAGCCAGCCCAGTTGCGCCGTGCTGCGCGGCATCAGGGGCACGATGGCCTCGGTGTTGCGGGCATTGCGGGTGTCTTTGGCCAACTGCAGCTGGGTGCTGAGCAGGGTGAGCTCCAGCGGCGGCAGGTTCAGCAGCTCAAACAGGCGGCCAAAGGCGGCCAGCGAGACTTCGGAGATTTTGCTGTCTTGCACCAGGTTGTTCAGGTTCAGGCGCGACTGCATGTCGGTGATCTGGCCGGACAAAAACGCGTCCAGTTGCTCGTCGCTGTCCATGCCGCCAGTGTTGTTGCGGTCGGCGGCCAAAAAGGTGGACAGGCGGGATTCCTGCAGGGGCACGGCCCAGGGTTCGGCCAGGTGGTCGGCTCCGCCAGAGCGCGCGTCTTCGCGCAGGATCAGCCGCGCCCAGTCGAGCGCGCCAGTCAAGATCCAGTGGGACTGCACGCGCTGGCGCTCTGCCGCCTCGATCTCCACGCTGCGCCACTGTTGCCACAGCGAGGCCGCGGCCAGGGTGGCGACCAGGGTGACGGTCAGCATGGCCATCAGCAGGGCGGCACCGCGCTGGGGGTGTTTGCTATGCAAATAAGAGCTGCTTGCGCTTATGGAATAAGCGTGAAGTGCCGATTTTTTATAAAAGCGACCAGACTTCATGATTTACCGCCGCCCAGCGTGGATTTGTTCCAGTCATGGGTGATGACCCCGGCCAGGGCCTGGCCGGGCGGCAGGGTCAGCACCAGGCGCACGCCGTCGGGGATGCTGGTGTCGGTGGCCACGCCCACCGTGGCGGCGGTGGGGGCCGCGCTGGACAGTGGGTTGCTCCAGGCCCCATCGCGGTAGTAGAAGATGCGCCAGTCGGCCAGCGGGGTGAGGGCGACTTCGGCGCGTTTGGCCTCCTCGCCGGGGTTTTGTGCCCATACGGCCGCGTTGCTCCAGGCCTTTTCCAGCTCGGTGCGGTTGTGCACCGGGGGCGACTGCCAGCGCAGCCACTGGTCGGTGCCGTCCACGCTGCGCCGCGTCCAGGCCACCACCAGGGGCCCCGTGACCAATGGGTCGCTGCTGCGCCGGGTGAGCCGCAGGCCGCGCCCGTCCCAGTCGAGTGCGGTCGTGTTGGGCAGTTCCAGCAGGGCATCCAGGTCGGCCGTCCACTGGCCCAGCCCGGCCTGCAGGGTCAGCACCTCGTCGGCGCGCTGCTGGGTCTGGCTTTGCGCGCGGGTCATGCCGTCCAGCCCGCGCCAGCTCAGCACCGCCAGCAGCGCCATCACCATCAGCGCGACCAGCAGCTCGACCAGGGTGAAGCCGCGTTGGTGGCCGCCGCCGGGCCGCCCCAAGGCGAGCCACGCCTCCCCCCTGGGGGGTGGCGTAGAACGCGTAGCGTCAAGCCGGGTGGCTTTATTCGTCACTAGAAGCGACCCACAACGGTGGACAGGCGCAGGATGGGCGAGGTGCCGTCAAACACCTGCGCATCCACGATTCGAAAGCTGGGGTTGGCCGTGGGCCGCACGTTCAGGCGCACCTCGTACACGCGGCTCGCCTGTTCGCACTGCTGGGTGCTGTCGCCCACGCCGGGCATCTGGGCCGACAGGCGCATGGCGATGAGCTGGTTTTCGGCGCACAGGTGGGCCAGCAGCACATCGGTCTGGCGCGTGGCATTGGTGGTCAGCGCCTGGGTGGCCTGCAGCCCGGCGATCAGCGCGATCGACACGATGGCCAGGGCCACCAGCACTTCGATCAGGGTAAAGCCGCGTGCCTTCATGGGGTGGCTACGGCTTGCACGGAAAAGGGCCGTGCGCCGTCGGTGGCGATGCGCAAGGCCTGGCTGGGTTGGCTGATGGACTGCAGCACGATGGCCTGGCGGCCAATCACCGGCTCGGGGCCGAGCAGCACGGGGGCGGTTTCGCGCGCCACGGTGTCATTGCCCAGCCAGCGGTTAGGCAGGGTTTTTGCAGGCATGCCGTCAAATACAAAGCCCTCGGGCGTGGGCCGCCAGCGCACCGGCACGCCCGTGGCCCGCGACTGGGCCCGGGCCGATTCGAACAGCGCGGCCAGCCGCGCCGCATCGCGCTCCAGCAGGGTCTGGCTGTTGTCGCGCAGGGCAAAGGCGACTCCGGCACTGGCGATGGCGATGATGGCCACGACGACCAAGAGTTCTAAAAGGGTGAAGCCCCTTGTACGGGCTTTCAATGCCGCAGCGCTGGGCCGCCCCAAGCAAGGCACGGCACCCACGGGGGGCAGCGCGGGACACGAAGTGCCAAGCGTGGGGGCCACATCACTGCCAACTGCCGATGTCGGCATTCTTGCCTTCGCCGCCGGGCTGGCCGTCGGCACCGAAGGACATCACGTCGATCTCGCCTTGCACGCCGGGGTTCAGGTACTGGTAGGGGCGGCTCCAGGGGTCATTGGGCAGCTTCTCCACGTAGGGCTTCCAGTTGGGGGGGATGGGATTGGTGCTGGGCTTGGCCACCAGGGCCTGCAGGCCTTGCTCGGCGCTGGGGTAGCGCTGGTTGTCCAGCTTGTACAGCTTCAGGGCCTGCATGAGGTTGTTCACGTCGGTCTTGGCGGCGGTGGCGCGCGCGTCGTCGGCACGTTCCAGCACATTGGGCACGATCAGCGCGGCCAGCACGCCGATGATGACCAGCACCACCATCAGTTCGATCAGGGTGAAGCCGCGGTGCAGAAAACGGCGGGGAGAGAGTCGGTGGTGTGTCATGGGCAGCGATGATAATCAATCCATGTTACTCAACACATCCGATTCCGTTACATCGCGCTGGGCCCCCCGGCTGGTGACTTTGGTGCTCTGGGCTTTGGCGCTGGCCAGTGCGGCGTACTGGGGGCTGAAGTCCACCGCCGATGCCGCCGGTCCGCAGACGGCGGTGTCCACGCAGACGCTGGCACCCATCGACACGGCAGCCGTGGCCCGGGTGCTGGGCGCTGTGCCGCAGGACATGGCCGCCGAGCCCCAGGTCAACCCCTCGACCCGGTTTGTGCTGTCCGGTGTGATCGCTGGCCAGGGGCATGGCGGCGCAGCCCTCATCTCGGTGGACGGCAGGCCACCCAAGCCGTTCCGGGTGGGCCATGTGGTGGACGGTAATCTGCTGTTGCAATCCGTCGGCCCACGCCGGGCCGAGTTGGCTACCCGCGTGGACGGTCCGGCGGCATTTGCGCTGGAGTTGCCGGTTCGAAAGTAAGCCACTCGCCGTAGCCAGGGGCCGCGTGCGGCCACTGGTCGGCTCGCCCAACGCTGCGGATTCCCGCCGCCAGCAAGCTGCAGGCCCGCGCCACCCCGGCGTGGGTGACCCACAGCGTGGGCCGGGTGCCCACCGCATCCCAGGCCGCCGCTACCCGCTGCATGAACATCTGCACCGATTCACCGCCGCCGGGCCGGTGCCGGGCGAAATCATCCGTCCAGGCCTCCAGCGCGCGCTGGCCGATGGCATCCCAGCGCTGGCCTTCCCAACGGCCAAAGTCCATTTCGCGTAGGCGGGGGTCAAAAATAAGGGTTAAATCGGGCCTCAGCGCTGATAGGGTAAGCGTGAGCAGCTCACATCTTTGTAGCGTAGAGCTGACCACGGAGGTACCCGACGGCAGTGCTTCTGCCAGCTTTTGGGCCGCTACCTGCGTGGCCTGCGCATCCGCCGCCACATCCAGTGCGCCATAGCACACGCCGGGCTCCACCAGTGGCTGGGCATGCCGGGCCAGCCAGAGCGTCATAGGGCGACTGCTGCGCCCAGGTAGAACGCAATCTCGCAGACCTGCTGCGTAGCACCCAGGCAGTCGCCGGTAAAGCCCTGCAGCCGCCGCTGGAACATCCGGCCCATCCAGGCCAGTGCCGCTGCGCTGGCCAGCATGCCTGCTATTAAAAAAGAAGCTGCTTGTGCTTGCCACACCAGCACAAGCGGCATAAAACACCATAGAAATGCCACGCCCAGCGCACGGCCGCTGATCTGGTCGGCCAGCGGTTTGCTTTTGGACGTGGCGGTGTCGCCCACGTGCGGCAGCAGGCGCACCAGCACCAGCGGGCAAAAGCGCGACCACACGTGTCCGCCCACCAGCGCCGCCAGCAGGGCCGTGCCGCTGCTGGCATCCAGCAGCGCCAACAGGGCGATCTTGGCGCCCAGCGCCAGCACCAGGGCCATGGCCCCATATGCGCCGACGCGCGAGTCTTTCATGATGTCCAGCGCCCGTTCGCGCTCTACATGGCCGCCCAGGCCATCGGCCACGTCGGCCAGTCCGTCTTCGTGGAAGCCGCCGGTGAGCAGCACGGTGGCAATGGTGCACAGCACCGCCGTCACCAGGGCGCTGCCCACACGGCCGTGCAGCAGCGTGCCGCTGAGGGCAGCCACCGTGCAGGCCACCAGCGCCACCAGCCAGCCCACGCCGGGGAAGTGCGCCGCGCTGGCCCGCAGCATGGCCGGGCTGTAGCCCACCCAGGCCGCCAGCCGCCCGGTCACCGGGATGCGGGTGAAGAACTGGACGGCCAGCAGGTAGTGGCGGATGCCGTCCATGGGTGGAGGCTTAGCTTTGCAGGAACAACCGGTACACCGGGTTCAGGGTTTCTTCGATGCAGGGGTAGTCCAGCGCGTCCAGGAACTTGGCAAAGGCCTTGTCGTCCGCTTTGGGTACCTGGATGCCGACCAGGATGCGGCCATAGTCCGCGCCCTGGTTGCGGTAGTGGAAAAGGCTGATGTTCCAGCCCGGACGCAGCAGGGTCAGGAACTTCAGCAGCGCACCGGGCCGCTCGGGAAAGATGAAGCGCAGCAGGCGCTCGTCCTTGGCCAGGGTGGAGTGGCCGCCCACCATGTGGCGGATGTGCTCTTTGGCCAGCTCGTCGTGGGTCAGGTCCAGCGCCTGGAAGCCCTGCTTGCTGAAGTTGGCGGCGATCTTGGCCGACTCGCCCTTGGCCTGGGTGGTCAGGCCCACAAACACATGCGCCTTGGCCGCGTCGTTGATGCGGTAGCTGAACTCGGTCACATTGCGCGGGCCGCCGGGCAGCTCGGCAATCACGCCGCAAAACTTTTTGAAGCTGCCGCGCTCTTCGGGCACGGTGACGGCAAACAGGGCTTCGCGTTCCTCACCCACCTCGGCCCGCTCGGCCACAAAGCGCAGACGGTCGAAGTTCATGTTCGCACCGCACAAAATGGCGGCGTAGGTTTCGCCCTTGGTTTTGTGGGTGGCCACGTACTGCTTCATGGCCGCCACCGCCATCGCGCCCGAGGGCTCGACGATGCTGCGGGTGTCGACAAACACGTCCTTGATGGCGGCGCACACCGCGTCGGTATCCACCGTGATGTAGTCGTCCACCAGGCCGCGCGCCACGCGGAAGGTCTCTTCGCCCACCAGCTTCACGGCGGTGCCGTCGGCAAACAGGCCTACGTCGGCCAGGGTGACGCGCTTCTTGGCCTTGACGGACTGCAGCATCGCATCCGAATCTTCGGTTTGCACGCCAATCACCTTGATCTCGGGCCGCACTGCCTTGATGTAATTGGCCACGCCGGAGATCAAGCCGCCGCCGCCGATGGCTACAAACACCGCGTCCAGCTTTTGCGAGCCCAGGCTTTGCAGCTGGCGCAGGATTTCCATGGCAATCGTGCCCTGGCCGGCGATCACGTCCGGGTCGTCAAACGGGTGGACAAACGTCAGGTTCTGCTTTTTCTGCAGCTGCAGGGAATGGTTGTAGGCATCGGTGAAGCTATCGCCAAACAGCACCACTTCTCCGCCCAGTGCCGCTACCGCGTCCACCTTGAGCTGGGGCGTGGTGGTGGGCATCACGATGACCGCACGGGCCCCCAGCTTGCGGGCGCTCATGGCCACGCCCTGGGCGTGGTTGCCGGCCGAGGCGCAAATCACGCCTTTCTTGAGCTGCGCCGGGGTCAGGTGCGCCATCTTGTTGTACGCGCCGCGCAACTTGAAGCTGAACACCGGCTGCGTGTCCTCGCGCTTGAGCAGCACCGTGTTGTTCAGCCGCAGGCTCAAATTGCGGGCGGGTTCCAGCGCGGTTTCAATCGCCACGTCGTAGACGCGGGCGGTCAGAATCTTCTTCAGATAGTCGGCGGGGGTGAGCGGCTTGGGGGCTTTTACAGCTTTGGCGGGTGCGGTTGTCATTAATCCTCCTGGGCCTTGGATGATAAGGCGCGGCCCGCCAGGCATAAAAAAAGCCCCGGGTCTTGCGACTCGGGGCTTAAATCCACCTTTTCAGAGGGTGGAGGAGACAACCGGGGTAACAAAGTAACTTTGCTACGATGGCTTGATTGTAATCGTTTTCCCTTAGTGATGTTGCGATGCAGCACGTTCGGTGTGGCGAAAAGCGTGAACAAGTTGGCATCGCGGGCAGAATCGGGCCTTTTCTTCTGTAATTTTGTTAAAGAAAGTCAGCAGCATGGAATGCACAGTCAGTTGGACCGGCGCAGCGGGCACCCGTTCGGGCATGGGTTTTATTGCCGAAACCGGCAGCGGCCACACCTTGGCCATGGACGGCGCGCCCGACGCGGCCAAGCCCGAGAACGGCGGCCAGAACCTGGCCCCGCGCCCCATGGAAACCCTGTTGGCAGGCACCGGCGGCTGCACGGCCTATGACGTGGTGCTGATCTTGAAGCGTGGCCGCCACGATGTGCGCGGCTGCTCGGTCAAGCTGGTATCCGAGCGCGCCGAGGTCGATCCCAAGGTGTTCACCAAGATCAACATGCATTTCACCGTGACCGGCAAAGGCATTCCCGCCGTGGCCGTAGAGCGCGCCATCGCCATGAGCCACGACAAATACTGCTCAGCCACCATCATGCTGGGCAAGACTGCGGAAATTACCACCAGTTTCACATTGGTCGAGGTCTAAGTTAGACTCCACGCATGACGACGATCACCTTCGATTCGCTCAAGCTGTCTGACAAACTCAAGGCTTCCGGCTTCACCGCCGAGCAGGCTGAGACGGTTGTGCGGGTGATTGCCGAAGCGCAAGACGAACTGGTGACCCGTAAAGACCTGGACGGGGCCTTGTCCCCATTGCGTATCGACCTTGCCGTGTTGCGCACCGAGGTCACACAAATCAAGTGGATGCTGGGTTTTGTCATGGGCGGCGTGCTAGCTGTCCTGGCCAAATTACTCAGCCACTGAATTCTTTCAAATTTTGTAGGCCACGGTGGTCATCACCTTGGCGGCCAGGGTCATCAGGGTTTTGACGGGGGCGGGCAGGTCCAGCGCACCGGCCTGCAGGGCTTGTTCCGCGTGGCGCTCTTCGTCGTCTTTCATCTGTACCACGATGGCCCGTGAGGCGTGGTCGTTGGCGGGCAGGTGCTCCAGATGGCTTTGCAGGTGCGCGGCCACCTGGTTTTCGGTTTCGACCACAAAGCCCAGGCTCCAGCGGTCGCCGCCGAATTGACCGGCGGCCAGGCCCAGGCCAAAAGCCCCGGCGTACCACAGGGGATTCAACACGCTGGGGTGGCTGCCCAACTCGTCCAGCCGCTGGCGCGTCCAGGCCAGGTGGTCGGTTTCTTCGTCTGCCGCCTCCAGGAAGTGGCTGCGCAGCGCGGGGCTTTTCGTGACCAGCGCCTGCGCGGTGTACAGCGCCTGGGCACACACCTCGCCCACATGGTTGATGCGCATCAAGGCACCGGCATGGGCCTTGTCGGCAGGGCTGAGTTCGGTGGCGCGTTCCGGCACCGTAGGGCAGCTGCGGCTGGCATGCGGCTGGGTGAATACCGTGCGCAGTGCGGTATCGGCGGCACGGCAGAGCTGGTCGAGGGTGGGAAGGCGGGGCAAGGACATGCGGGGGCTGGATGAAGACATCCCGCCACTGTAAAGCAAGCCCGCACGCCCGCAGTTGCCCAAAAAAAAGTCCTCCACGGGGGAGGACTTTTTAGCAGAGGCCGTTCAGGCCGGTGTATCAGAAGCGATGGCGGATGCCAAAAGCCACGTTGGTCGAGTCCACACCTGCTGCGCGGGTCACGCCGCCCAGAAAGCCATTGCCGCCAGGGGCCAGTTGCGAGGTGTTTTTGTTGTTGAAACGGGTCATCACGGCATTCAGATCGGTGCGCTTGGACAGCGCGTAGCTATACGCCACGCCGTACGAGTCGCGGTCTGCATTGGCCGCCGTTTTGTCGTTCATGGTGTTGTACGCCACGGTGACGGTGTTGGCTCCCATGGTCACGCGGTAGCCGATGTGGAACAGGGTGGAGTCCTGCTTGAAGCCGTTGATGAAAGCGTTTTGCACTTGACCCGCCAGCGATGCAGGTGCACCTCCGGCCACCAGCGCGGGTGCAATTGCCGATAGACCCGACGGATGGTCATCCTTGATGGTGGCCGCCATCAGACCCAAAATGCCGGGACCAATATCCACCGAAGCGCCCAGGATGCCGTTGGTCAGTGACTTCTGGCCTAGCTCGTTCTTTTGGGTGTTGTACCCGCCGCCCACGCTGTAGCCGTCGCCTTTGAAGGTGGCCATCGCCCCCAGCAAGCGGCCTGTAATCGCACTGCCTTCGGCGGCGGCGTACATGGCCGTGGCGGTAAATCCGCCGGCCTTGATGCCGTACTGCAGCGAATTGCTGACGCGGATGTTGAACGAGGCGGGTACGGCTACCAACTGGCCCAATGCCAGGCTGGACTCGGTGTGCATGGAATCAAATGTCGCCGCTGCCAGGTAGCCCGGCGTGTACTGGCGACCCGCCGTGATGGCACCCACGGGTGTGATCAGACCCACATACGCTTGGCGGTCAAACAGATTTTTCTCGATGTGGTTGACACCCAGCTTGGCACCAATCCCGGCACCTGCAGCCGATACCAGGTTTTGGTAGGTGGCCTGGAGGATGGGGTTCGCCGATACCAAGCCCATTTGGGTGGCGAACGACACCCGGTCCGGCAACTGCGAGCCCGATGCCGTGGTGTTGCTCACCGAACCCGTGTCCAGTTCAACCCGGCTTTCCAGTGTGAAGATGGCCTTGTAGCCGCCGCCCAGGTCTTCATTGCCCTTGAGGCCCCAGCGCGAACCCTCCATGATGCCGCTGGCCAACTGGGTGACGGAGCCCTGCTTCAGTCCGGTCACGTGGTTGATGCCCGCATCGGCAATACCGTACAGCGTGACGCTGGTGGCGGTGGAATCTTGTGCCATGGCGGACGTGGCCAGGCAGCCCAGTGCGGCTGCGGAAACCAAAGTCATCTTCTTCATACGTGCTCCAAAGTTATTCTCAAAATAGCGCAGACATGCTGCTTTTTTCATAGCAAACTTGAGGCTTGCACCAAGCTGCGTGAGCCTGCATGTTGCCAAATTACAGGCGGATGCAGGTCGCTTGGGCGACTTTTTTTACAGGTAAAAACCCTGTGTGTCCGTGCTTCTCCAAGGGCGGCACTGTTTGTTTCAGGTGTCCATTGTGTTTCCCGTTGGCAAAGTTACAACACCTGTAGGTTGAGTCTGTAACAAAATTCGCCGAAGTTACGAATTAGTTACTTTGTGGGCGGACTTGCCGCGACCAGCACAAAAATGGGGTGGAAACCGTTGTTTAAATTCAACATATTTGGATTTGTGACAAGCTATTCACCTAATGTTTATAAGCCGTCTGGTGTAATCGCGGCAGCTTCTGAATTAGAAGTAACGTCGAGGTGGCAGCCAGACTGCGAACCCGACATTTTTCAATCTTTGGAGATACTTGAATGAAAAAATCCCTGATCGCCTTGGCTGTTATCGCCGCTTCCGGCGCTGCCATGGCTCAGTCGTCCGTGACCCTGTACGGTGTGGTTGACTCTTACGTGGGCCAAACGTCCTCGAAAACGGACAGCAGCATCCCTGCAAACGTGAAAGCCAAGCTGAGCCAGACCGTTGTCAACGGTAGCGGCCTGAGCAGCTCGCGTTGGGGCCTGAAGGGTAAAGAAGACCTGGGTGGCGGCTTGGCTGCCGTGTTCACCTTGGAAAGCGGCTTCAGCATTGATTCCGGTGCCAACGCCAACAACGGCGGCACCGCCGGTTCCAACGCTACCAACATCTTGTTTGGTCGCCAGGCTTCCGTAGGCCTGAGCGGTGGTTTCGGTGAAGTTCGCCTGGGCCGTCTGTACACCGCATACGACTCTCTGCGTGCCGCTACCAACAACACCTGGGATTCCAACACTTTTGCTACCACCAGCAATCTGTGGAACAAGACCGGCATTGCCGACTACAGCAACCGCATCAACAATGCGATTTCTTACGTTTCGCCTGACTTCGGCGGTGTGAGCGGCGCTATTGTGTACGGCATGGGTGAAGACAAGGTTGCTGCTACGGCTACGACTCCTGAAGTCGCTGCTTCGAACGGCGTCAGCTTGCACATCAAGTACGCTAACGGCCCTCTGGTGGTTGGTTACGCTTTCCAGCGTGAAAAAGAAAACGCTGCTGGTGCGAGCCTGTTCAACTACGCTACCGTGGCTGCAACTTCCACGGGCGCGACAAAGGCTGATACCCGTAAGTACAACCTGGTCGCAGCTTCGTATGATTTCGGCGTAGCCAAGCTGGTTGGCGGCTACAACGAAGCCAAGAACGACACGCTGAAAGACAAAGAGTACCAACTGGGCGTGAGCGTTCCATTTGGCGCGGCTGCAGTGGCTGTGGGTTACACCCACTCGAAGAGCACCAGCCAGACCGCTGTTGCAGCTACCAACAAGGGCGACGGTTTCAGCCTGGCTGGTACCTACGAACTGTCCAAGCGCACCACCTTGTACGCCGGCCTGACCAGCGTCAAGTATGAAACCGCTAACCACACCACCACCACCAAGGCTACTGTGGTCGGTACCGGCCTGCGTCACGCATTCTGATGCAACGCCAGCCTGATCGGGTTGGCTACAAAGGCAAATAACTAGAAAAGCCGCTGGGTGCAAACCCAGCGGCTTTTTGACGTTTGCAGCCTTACTCGGCGGACTCGGGTGCGGCGGGCTTCTTGTTTTTGCGGTTGTCTTTTTTGGCCTGGCGGGCGGCATCGGCGGCCTGGCCTACGGCCAGCCACTGGGCGAATTCTTCCGGGGTTTCCAGCGTCACGCGGCCCAGGGTGGCGGAGCGGAACTCGGTGAGCACGATCTCGGCGGCTTTTTGCAGGTTGACCTTGCCACCGCCCAGCAGGCCGCCACGTTTGCGGGCGATCTCGGTGAGCACGGCTATGTCGGTGAGGCCCAGGATGGGGTCCAGCTTGTAGCGCTCTTCCACCTGCCCGGCGTAGTGCTTTTGCAGAATCAGCAGCAGCTCCAGCGCCACTTCTTCCTCGTCAAACGCATTGCGGCCAATCGAGCCGCAGGCGGCCAGGTGGTAGCCGCTTTGCTCGACGATGATGCGCGGCCACAGCATGCCGGGTGTGTCGTAGGCGTAGAAGTCGTCGGCCAGCACGATGCGCTGCTCCAGCTTGGTGATGCCCGCCTCGTCGCCGGTTTTGGCGGCGCGCTTGCCCTTCAAGGTGTTGATCAGCGTGGACTTGCCCACATTGGGCACGCCGCAAATCAGCACCCGCATCGGCTTGACCATGCCGCCGCGCAGCGGGGCCAGCAGGCGGCAGGCAGGGATGAGGCGCTGGGCGGGCGCGGTCTCACTTGCATCCAGGGCGATGGCGCGGGTGCCGGGCAGGCCGTTGTAGTGCGCCAGCCACAGGGCGGTGCGGGCCGGGTCGGCAATGTCCTGCTTGTTCAGGATTTTCAGGGTGGGCGTGCTGCCGATCAGCTCGGCCAGCATGGGGTTGGCGCTGGAGCCGGGCATGCGTGCGTCCAGCAGCTCGATCACCACGTCGGTCTCTTTGAGGCGCTCGGTGATGGCTTTTTTGGTCAGGTGCATGTGACCGGGGAACCATTGGATGGCCATGGGAATTCTTTCTATGAGATTTGCGCTGCTGCGCAAGTCGTTTTCTATAACTTTGTGGTGCCGAAGGCCACCAAATCCAGCGGCAGGGCCGTGGTGGACTTGATTTGCTCCATGGAGAAGGCGGATGACACGCCGCTCAAAGGCACGGCCTGGATGAGCTTTTTGTAGAACCGATCGTAACCGCCGATGTCGGTGGTCACCACCTTGAGCAGATAGTCCACGTCACCGCTCATGCGGTGCAGCTCCTGGATCTCGGGCAGGGCGGATGCGGCGGCGGCGAATTGGGCCAGCCATTTCTCGTCGTGCTGGGCCGTGCGGATGCTGACGAACACGGTGATGGGCAGGCCCACCTTGTGCCGGTCTACCAGCGCCACGCGGCCGGTGAGGTAACCGTCGTCTTCCAGGCGCTTCAGGCGCTTCCAGCAGGGCGTGCTGGACAAGCCCACCCGCTCGGCCAGCGCGGCCACCGACAGGCTGCCGTCGATCTGCAGCGCGCCCAAAATGGCGTAATCCAGGCGGTCAAGTTCATTCATGCTGCATTTTAAGGATTAATGGTTTATTTATTCTTTTATTAAGCCATATTGTAATATTTTCGGAATCTATATTTCAGGCCAAATAGGTAGGATTCACCGCCATGAACTCCGCCATCTACCTCGACTGCAACGCCACCACCCCCGTACTGCCCGCCGCCCTGGCCGCTGCGCAGCAGGCCATGGGGGCTGTGTTTGGCAACCCCAGCAGCACGCATGCCACCGGTGTGCAGGCCCGCCAGTTAGTGGATGCCGTGCGTGCCCGAGCGGCGCGGGTACTGGGTGCGGGGGAGGGCGACGTGCTGTTCACCAGCGGCGCGACCGAAGGTATCCAGACGGCGGTGCTATCCGCCCTGTGTGCCGTGCGGGATCGGCTGGCGCGCGGCGAGGCGGTGGGCAAGCTGCTGCTGTATGGCGCCACCGAGCACAAGGCCGTGCCCGAAAGCCTGGCGCACTGGAACCGGGTACTGGGTTTGCACCTGGAGTTGTGCGCCTTGCCGGTGGAGCGCAGCGGGCGGCACGACCTGGCCGCCTTGCGCGCTCTGGCCCCGCAGGCGGCGCTGGTCTGCACCATGGCTGCCAACAACGAGACCGGTGTGGTGTCGGACCTGGCGGCCATCGAGGCCGTGCTGCAGGACGTGGCCCCGCAAGCCTACTGGCTGGTGGACTGCGTGCAGGCGCTGGGCAAGCTGCCCTTGCACCTGGCGCAGACGCGCATCGATTACGCGCCGTTTTCCGGCCACAAGCTGTACGCGCCCAAGGGCATTGGCCTGCTGTATGTGCGCCCCGGCGCGCCGTTCACCCCGCTGATGGCCGGGGGTGGGCAAGAGGACGGCTTGCGCTCGGGGACCGAAAACATGGTGGGCATCGCGGCCCTGGGCGCGGTGCTGCAGGCGCTGGAGGACGGCGGCAGCTTCAGCAGCCCCACCCAAATGCTACAGTTTCGAGAGCTTCTCACGCTTAGCCTGCGGGCGGTATGGCCTGAAATTGTCTTTAACGCCAGTTTGGACGACAGCCTGCCCACCACCCTGAACTTCTCGGTGCCCGGCCTGCCCGGCAGCGCGGTGGTGGATGCCCTGGGTGCCGTGGGCGTGCAGGTCAGCGCGGGCAGCGCGTGTTCGGCCAAGAAGGCGGCGCCCAGCTACGTGCTGCAGGCCATGGGCGTGCCCGAGTGGCAGGCGGCATCGGCGGTGCGCATGTCGTTTGGGGCGATGGCCGATGCGGACTTTATCGCTGCCGCCTGCGCCCGCATCGCCCAGTGCGGCAGCGCATTGCAAGCCCGCGCCGCAGCCACTGAGGTACTGCGCCGTGGCCCGCCGCTGGACCTGGACCCGGCCATGCACCTGGTGCCCGCCCAACTGGACGACTTTTTCCAGCAACACCCCAGTGCGGTATTGGTGGATGTGCGCGAACCCCAGGAGCATGCCGCCGACCCCCAGCCTCTGGGCTGTGGCCGCCCGGCGCTGAACGTGCCGTTGGGGAGTCTGGAGGACCATTTGGCCGACTGGCTGGATGCCACTCCCCAACCGCTGGTCTTCGTGTGCCGCAGCGGCCAGCGCAGCCAGCGTGCAGTGCACACCCTGCGGCAACTCGGCTATGCGCCTGTGTGGCAGTTGCTATCTAAAGAGTAGCTTCTAACGCTTATGGAATAAGCGCTAGCGCCCTAAAAGGCTTGAATCGATCAATACCGAAAAAGTTGGCCATTGCCCATGCGCACGCGGTCGCCGATGCGCAGGTCGGACTGCACGGGCACGCTGAAATAGCGGTAGCTGCCGTCGTCGCCCTGCACGCCTACGCGGTAGGACTCGTTCAGCTGGCCGCCCTGCTGCTGGCCTTCAATCGCATTGCCGGCCAAGGCGCCACCTACGCCGCCCAGCACCGTGGCTGCGCTTTTGCCCATGCCGCCACCGATCTGGTGGCCGATCACCGCGCCGAGGATACCGCCAATCACGGCACCGCCGCCGGTGGGCTGGGCCCGCTCTTGGGTGCGGACGAGTTCCATTTGCGCCACGCGGCCAGTGTCCACCCGCTGCACTTGCTGCATGGGCTGGGGAGCCTGTTGGTAAGTCGGTTGCGGGTAGCCGGGCTGCTGGTAGCCGGGTTGTGGGTATGACGTCTGCTGGTGGGGCGGTGCGACCACGCAAGCGCTGAGGCCGGAGGCGAGCAGGGTGGCGGTGAGGACGGTGGTGGTAAAGCGCATGGGGAGGTGTTCCTGGAGTAAGTGAGAGCTTGCGAAGCCGTGCTTCCTATGACGCGCCACATGGTGGATGGTTGACAGGGCATCCCCGGTATGGGTTCCGCCGCCAGCGTGAACCGGGTGCATGCGGCGACAATCGCACACTGCCTAGCGCAGGGCTCCGCGACGGAATCGCCCTGCAAATCCCCTTGTCGCTTTTGCCTGCCAACCCGCCCACCGTGGCGGCGCGGGCCCTGTATTGCCTACCGTGAAATTCAAAGACTTCATCCGCACCATCCCCTACCTCGCCTGGGTGGTGATCTACACCGCGTTCTGCGCGGGCATTTTTGCAGCCATTCTGGGGGCTGTCACGCCCGAGCTGCGCGAGGAGCTGGACAACTACCAGCAGCTCGGCATCCTGATGATGGTCTGGTCCAGTGGGTCGGTGCTGGGGGCTTTGCAGGGCGGGCGCATGGCGCAGCGCTACCCGCCCCGGCCTTTGTTTTTGGGCTACACCGCTGTGGCGTTGGCCTCGATTGCGCTGATCGTGCTGTCGCCCAACTTCGGCACGCTGCTGCTGGGGTTTTTTGTGGTGGCGCTGGTGGAGACGGCGCTGTTCACGCTGGCGCACGGCATCCTGGCCGATGTCAGCCCGCAGCCCGAGCTGCGCGCCCGGCTGCTGAGCATGGTGGACGTGGCCTTCAGCCTGGGCAATCTGCTGTCGCCCTTGCTGGTGATTGGCGTGCAGACGGTCAACACCAACTGGCGTGCGCCCTATGCGCTGTATCTGCTGCCGTTGCTGGCGGTGCTGCTGCTGTTCTGGCCGCGCCGGTATTTTGCCCAGCTGGCCGCGCCACACCACGCGGCCGAGGAAGCGGGCGGTGGGCTGAGCTATGTGCAGCTCTTGCGCCGCCCGGTGATCGCCTGGACGGTGGGCGGTGGGGTGCTGGCGGGCTTCTTGGAGTGGGGCCAGAACTTTTGGTACGTGAGCTACGGCATCAGTGCCCAGCACCTCAGCCCCAACAGCGCGCGGGTGGGTTTGCAGTTTTTTGTGGCGGGCATGGTGGCGGCACGGCTGTGGCAGGCGTTTTTTCACAGCAGTTGGTCGATTCGGCAAAAGCTGTGGCGGCTGAACCTGCTGGCGCTGGCGGGCATGGCGCTGAATGTGCTGCTGCCGGGCGTGGGTGGCTGGGGGCTGCCGGCGGCGGGCAATCTGCTGTTTGGCCTGGGCGTGGGGGTGGTGTTTCCGGTGCTGCTGGCCACCATGATCGACGCGGCTCCGGGCCAGGCCTCACGGCTGTCGGCCCTGCTGATGCTGGGCTTCAGCCTGGGCTCGCAGTTGGCCGGGGTGGTGGTGGGCAGCCTGTCGGACTGGGTGGGGCTGCGCTGGGCCTATGGCTGCATGCTGCTGGTGGTGCTGGGGTTTACTGCGGTGGTGTGGAAGATCGTGCACTTCGCCCCGCCCGCCTCTAAGCTGTCAACGAAATAGGCCGCCTGTGCTGATCAGATAAGCACAAGCAGCTACTTTAACGATAGCAAGGCATTAGCCAGGGCAGGTGGCGGCAGCGTCTGCTTCCAGGGCCTTGACCGATGCCGCCATGCTCTGCGCAGCACGCTGGGTCAGGCGCTGGGCACCCTGGGCCAGGGCGGCGATGCCAGAACCTGCGGGCTCGGACTGGCTCCACTGGCAGGCCAGGTTGCGCGCACCGTCGCTGCGGCGGATGGTCCAGCTGAAGCTGGCCTGCACCTGCTGGTCCACGGCGGCATCCCACTGGCGCAACTGCACGGCGATGCGGTAGACCGGCTGCCCGGCCAGGCGGCCGCCGGTGCTCACGTCGATGGCGCCGAGCTGCTGGGCGATGCCGCTGGCCAGCGCGTCGTGCAGCTCGCTGGGAAACGGGGCGGCCCAGCGGTGCTGGTCCAGCACCTCGAACGGATTGGTCGCGCTGCGCACCACCAGCTGGGGGCGCACCAGGCGCTCGGGCAGGGCGATGGGCGGCACCTCGATTTGCAGCGCGCTGGCCGGGGCCGGTGGCAGGGCGGTGGCCAGGCTGTAGTAGCGGGTGGCGGGCGGGGTGGCGCAGCCTGCCAGCACCAGGGCCACTACGGCCAAGACGGGAACGGTCCACTTCATTTCTTCTCCTCGGATTTGCCGCGCAGCAGCGACTCGGGGTGCTGCTCCAGGGTGTCGGTCAGCACTTTGATGGAGGCGGCGGCGCGGTTGACTTCGCGCAGGGTCTGGCGCAGGTCTTGTTGCAGCGGCGCGTCGTCGGCCAGGGTGCGCTCGGCCGAACCCAGCGTGCGGTTGGCGGCGCTCAGGGTAGTGCGCGCGTCTTGCATGGCGGCGGTGAGCGCGGGGGCTACGTCGTTGTTGAGCTTTTGCACCAGCTGCTCGGCACCGGCCAGGGTCTTGTCCAGCGTGGCCAGGGTTTTGCGCAGGTCGCTGCTGAGCTGCTCGAACGGCACTTTGTTGATCTTGGTGACGATCTCGGACACCTGGGTTTGCAGCTCATCCAGGCCGTTGGGCAGGGTGGGTATCTCCACGGGGTCGTTGCCCTTGCGGCTGGCCAGCTCCACCGCGGGGGCTTTGGGGAAGAAGTCCAGCGCCACGTACAGCTGGCCGGTCAGCAGGCTGCCGGTGCGCAGCTGGGCGCGCAGGCCCCGGGCCACCATCTGCTGCAGGCGTTGCTGCTGCACCGCGGGGGTCTCGGACGGCAGGGCACCGGACGCGGAACCCAGGCGGTCGGGGTAGATTTCCACCAGCACGGGCATGCGCAACTGGCGTTTGCTGCGGTCGAATTCCACGCCGATGGACACCACCTTGCCCAGCACCACGCCGCGGAAGTCCACCGCCGCGCCCGGGCTCAGGCCGCGCAGCGACTGGTTGAAGTTGAGCAGCAGGGTCTGGGCCGGGCCGTCGGGGGCCTTGAGGGCGGTGGTTTCGTCGTCGGCCAGGGTGAAGCTGGTGTTCTCGGTGGCCTGCGGGCCGGTCGCATCCAGGGGGGCTTGCAGGGCGATGCCGCCCAGCGCCACGGTGGCCAGCGACTGGGTGCGCAGCTTGAAGCCGCTGGCGTTCACCTCCACATCCACCCCGCTGGCGTGCCAGAAGCGGGTGTTGGCCCCCACGAACTTCTCATACGGGGTGTTGACGAAGACGCGCAGGGTCACGCCCTTGCCGTCTTCGTCCAGCGCAAAGGCCGCCACCTGGCCGACCTTGATGCGGCGAAAGTACAGCGGGCTGCCGATGTCGAGCGAGCCGATATTGCTGGCGCGCAGCACAAACTGCCGCCCCGAGGCATCGCGGGTGACGATGGGGGCCACTTCCAGCCCGGTAAAGGTGCTGCGGGTCTCATCCGACGTACCCGCGTCGGCGCGGATATAGGCGCCTGACAGCAAGGTGCCCAGGCCGCTGACCCCGGCGGCTTCCAGCCGGGGCCGGATGACCCAGAAACGGGTGTCGCTGGCCACAAAGCTTTTGGCCTCTTTTTGCAGCTGCACGGTGGCGATGATGCGGGAGCGGTCCTCGGCCAGGGTGATGGCGGTGACCGCGCCGATCTCCACGTCTTTGTATTTGACCTTGGTCTTGCCTGCCACCAGCCCTTCGGCGGTGTTGAAGCTGATGTCAATCACCGGCCCGCGGTCGCGCAGGGTTTTGACCACCAGGGTGATGCCCACCAGCGCGGCCACGATGGGGACGATCCAGACCAGCGACGGCAGCCAGCGGCGCGTGCGGGTGACGGTGGGGGCGGGCAGGTCGGCGGGAAGATCGGGGGGCAAAGGTTCAGGCGGGCTCATGCGGTGGAGGATCCAAAAGGTTTTCGGTAGAAAGCGGCGGGGCATCGTCCCAGGTCAGGCGCGGGTCAAAGCTCAGCGAGGCCAGCATGGTCAGCACCACCACCGTGGCAAAGGCGGCAATGCCCAGCCCGGCGGTGACTTCGGCCAGCCCCTGGATGCGCACCAGCCCGGCCAGCAGCGCCACCACAAACACGTCCAGCATCGACCAGCGGCCAATCACCTCGACGATGCGGTACAGCCGCGCCCGGTCGGCCCGGTTGTGGGCGCTGTGCCGCTGGGCCATCCAGGCCAGGGTGGTCAGCGCGCCCAGCTTGAACAGCGGCACCAGAAAGCTGGCCACAAACACCACTGCGGCCAGGCCCCAGGCCCCGGTGACCCAGAAGTAGATCACCCCGCTCAAGATGGTGTCTTGCTTGGTGTTGAGCAGGTTGCTGGTGACCATCACCGGCAGCAGGTTGGCGGGCAGGTACATCAGGTAGGCCGCGACCAGCAGCGCCCAGGTGCGGTTCAGGCTATCGGGTTTGCGGCGGTGCAGTTTGCTGCCGCAGCGGGCGCAGGCTGCGCCCTCGGTGGCCCCCCGCCAGACCGCGCCGCAGGGGTGGCAGGCGATCAAACCTAGCGACTGGGCGGTTTGCAGTTCACTCATGGGTTTGGCGCATCAGACACCTTGTCAAAGGCCAGATGCCAGAAATTGCGCGGCGGGAAGGACAAAATGGCCGTGAGCAGCACCGTCAGCGCCACAAACGCGCCCAGCGCCGGGCCGGCAATCACCTCGGCCGAGCTGGTCAGCTTGACGATGGCCACCAGCACGCCCAGCAAAAATACCTCCACCATGCCCCAGGGCTGCAGCATTTGCAGCAGTTTCACCAGCGCGGCAAAGCCCAGTGGCTGGCTCTGGCGGTTCTGGCGCAGCAGGCGCGGCTGGGGCAGCAGCAAGTACAGCAGCACCAGCAACTGCAGCAGCGGAAACAGCAGCGTGGTGGCCAGCACCAGGGCCGCCACCTCGCCCAGGCCTTCGTCGGTGAGTGCCGCCACCGCGCCCACCAGGGTGGTGTCGCTGGCCTGGCCGCCAATCACGATGGACACAATGGGGAACAGGTTGGCCACCGCAAACATCAGCAGGCCCGCCAGTACCAGCGGCAGCATGCGTTTGTGGGCATCGCCCTGGTAGCGCTCCAGTTCCGTGCCGCAGCGTGTGCAGCGCGCGGTTTCGCCTGGCTGCAGCCGCGTCTTGGGATAGACCGCGTCGCAGCCTTCGCAGAGGATGGCGTGGGGGACAAGTTGCATGGGGGGTGGCATGGAATGAGCGTACTTTAGTCGGTTTATACCTGGCGGCTTCTGGGTCATCGTATGTAGGTAAACTGGTTCCATGTACATCCATTTACAGAAGCCCTCGGGCTTTTCCATCTCCAGGACACCGACCCCATGAGCCGTGCACTGCGTGATGCGTTTGGCTGCTTTGCCACCGGGGTGACGCTGGTCACCACCCACTGGAACGGGCAGGACTGGGGCATGACCTGCAGCTCGTTCAATGCCGTGTCGCTGGACCCGGCCCTGGTGCTGTGGAACATCCGCCACAGCAGCGCCAGCCATGAGGCTTTTGTGCGCGGCGGCGGCTACACGGTCAGCGTGCTGGGCATCGAGCACAAGGAACTGGCCCAGGCCTTTGCCCGGGGCACCCAGGCCGAGCGCTTTGCGGCGGGGCAGTTTGTGCGGCTGGCAAACCAGCGCCTGCAACTGGTGGACGCGCTGGCCTGGTTCGACTGCACGCTGCAGCAAACCATGACCGCCGGGGACCACGACATTTTGATCGGCCAGATCGATGCCTGCGGCAGCCGCCCCGGCAAGGGCCTGGTGTTCGAGCGCGGCCAGTTCGCGGTGGACACGCTGGAGGTGGGCGTTGCGCCGACCTCGTCGTTTGAATGACCGACTGGATCGTGCCCGACTGGCCTGCGCCCGAGCGGGTGCGCGCCGTGTTCACCACCCGCGCCGGGGGCATATCTGCCGCGCCGTATGACGCGCTGAATTTGGGCGACCACGTGGGCGATGCGCTGGCCGACGTGCAGGCCAACCGCGCCTGGCTGGCCACCGCAATAGCCGCCCAGCCGGTGTTCCTGCAACAGGTGCATGGCCGCGTGGTGGCCCACCTGACCGGGCCGACCCTTGATACCCGGGTGGCCGATGCCAGCCTCACCACCCAGCCCGGCGTGGCCTGCACCGCCATGGTGGCCGACTGCCTGCCGGTGCTGTTTACCGACATGCAGGGCACGGTGGTGGCCGCCGCACACGCGGGCTGGCGCGGCCTGCTGGGGGTGGACGGGCAGGGTGTGCTGGAAGCCACTTACAAGGAAATAAAGGCTCTTGCGCTTGCTGGACCAGCACAAGCAGCTACTGAAATAATAGCGTGGCTGGGTCCGTGCATCGGGCCGACGGCCTTCGAGGTGGGGCCGGAGGTGCCCGCCGCCTTCATCGCCCAGCAGCCCGAGGCCGCCGCGTTGTTTGTGCGCCACGGCCCCGGCAAATGGCTGGCCAACCTGCCCGGCCTGGCCCGACTGCGTTTGCAGGCGCTGGGTCTACAGGGCATCTATGGCAACGACGGCAGCCTGGACTGGTGCACCGTCAGCCAGCCCTCACGCTTCTTCTCGTACCGGCGCAGCGGGGTCTGCGGGCGCATGGCCGCCTGTATCTGGCTGCAGGGCTAAGGCTTGTTCCGCTGCTTCACGCCGCTTGATCGCCTTGCGCCGCGCGGGTGCGCCCATCAGGTAGACCACCAGCGCCACCGGGCCCAGCCCGTACAGTAGAAACGTGAAGATGCCGCCCAGTACAGTACCGTTAGTATTGGTCGCCTCGGCGACAGCCATCATGAGGGCCACGTACAGCCATCCAATCGGAACGATATACATACAAATTGTTTCAAATTCGGGGAGGTCTACGCAGTACCCGCAGGGTTTTATGCCCTGCTGTCAGTTACCGTCTACAACCTAAAAACGGCCCGTGTCCTGCACAGGCCCAAAAAATTCCGCTTTGCGAGGAGCTTCCATGCATTCTGATCCAGACTGGGCCAAAACTGCCCAGCAATTCCAGCAAACCTTGGGCGACAGTTGGTCGCGGGCTTGGGCCGATGCCATCAAGCCGATACAGGGGCTGGATTTGGGCGTACCGGCAGGCGGCATGCCCGCTGCACCCCAGATCAATTTCTCCGCCACCAAGCTGCAGGCCTTGCAAAAGCAGTACCTGGAAGAGTCCGCCGCGCTGTGGAACCAGAGCATGGATGCCGGTAGCCTGGCCAAGGACCGGCGTTTTTCTGCCAAGGCATGGGCCGAAAACCCCCTCACCGCTTACACCGCTGCCTCTTACCTGCTCACCAGCCGCACCCTGATGGGGCTGGCCGATGCGGTCGAGGCCGACGACAAAACCCGTGCCCGCATCCAGTTTGCGGTCGAGCAGTGGATGGCCGCGTCTGCGCCCAGCAACTACCTGGCGATGAACGCCGAAGCGCAAAAGAAGCTCATCGAAACGCAAGGCGAAAGCCTGGCCAAGGGACTGAAGAACCTGATGCACGACATGCAGCAGGGCCATATGTCCATGACCGACGAAAGCCTGTTCGAGGTGGGCCGCAACGTGGCCACCACCGAAGGCGCGGTGGTGTTTGAAAACGACCTGTTCCAGCTCATCGAGTACAAGCCGCTCACGGCCAAGGTGTACGCCAAGCCGTTTTTGCTGGTGCCGCCCTGCATCAACAAGTACTACATCCTCGACCTGCAGCCCGAAAACTCGCTGATCCGCTATGCGGTGGAGCAGGGCCACCGCACCTTTGTAGTCAGTTGGCGCAACCCCGACAAGTCCATGGGCAACAAGACCTGGGACAACTACATCGAAGACGCGGTCATCAAGGCCATCGCCGTGACCCAGGAGATCACCGGTGCCAAGACCCTCAATGCCTTGGGCTTTTGCGTGGGGGGCACCATCCTGAGCACCGCACTGGCCGTGCTGGCCGCACGCGGCGAAAAGCCGGTTTCCAGCTTGACCCTGCTGACCACGCTGCTGGACTTCACCGACACCGGCATCATCGACATCTTTGTGGATGAGGCGATGGTGAAATACCGTGAGCAGCAAATGGGCAAAGGCGGCATGCTGCCCGGCGGCGACCTGTCCAGCACCTTCAGCTTTTTGCGGCCCAACGACCTGGTGTGGAACTACGTGGTGGGCAACTACCTCAAGGGTGAAACCCCGCCACCGTTCGACCTGCTGTACTGGAACAGTGATTCCACCAATCTGCCCGGCCCTTTCTACACCTGGTACCTGCGCAATACCTACCTGGAAAACAAGCTGGTGCAGCCGGGCCAACTCACCGTTTGCGGCGAAAAGATCGACCTGCGCAAGATCGACATCCCGGCCTACATCTACGGCTCGCGCGAAGACCACATCGTGCCGATTGGCGGTGCCTACGCTTCCACCCAGCACCTGCCGGGCAACAAGCGTTTTGTGATGGGTGCATCCGGCCACATCGCCGGAGTCATCAACCCCCCGGCCAAAAAGAAGCGCAGCCACTGGATCAGCGATGCCACCACCTTCCCGGCCAAGGCCGAGGACTGGATCGCCACGTCCACCGAGCACGCCGGTAGCTGGTGGACCGACTGGTCCACCTGGCTCAAAGGCCACGCTGGCAAGCAAATTGCTGCGCCCACCGAGTACGGCAGCGCCGATTACAAGGCGATTGAACCCGCCCCAGGCCGCTACGTAAAAGCCCGGGCACAGTAGAAATCCGTATACAAAAAGTGCACGACTTGCCCCACACTGCAATGCGAATTAACCATTTCGTACAAATGTGGGGCTAGCACCCGATTCCTTCGACAGACCTTTTATTACCAACTAGACCCAGGAGCAAAAAATGGAAGATATCGTCATCGTTGCAGCTGCCCGTACTGCCGTAGGCAAATTTGGCGGCAGCCTCGCCAAGACCCCCGCCACCGAGCTGGGTGCCCACGTCATCAAGGAAGTGCTGGCCCGCAGCGGCCTGAGCGCCGAGCAAATCGGTGAAGTCATCATGGGCCAGGTGCTGGCTGCAGGCGCGGGCCAGAACCCGGCCCGCCAGTCGGTGCTCAAAGGTGGCCTGCAGCAAGGCACGCCTGGCCTGACCATCAACGCCGTGTGCGGCTCCGGCCTGAAAGCCGTGATGCTGGCGGCCCAGGCCGTGGCTTATGGCGACAGTGAAATCGTCATCGCCGGTGGCCAGGAAAACATGAGCGCTTCGCCCCACGTGCTGCTGGGCAGCCGCGACGGCCAGCGTATGGGCGACTGGAAGATGACCGACACCATGATCGTGGACGGCCTGTGGGACGTGTACAACCAGTACCACATGGGCATCACCGCCGAAAACGTGGCCAAGAAATACGGCATCACCCGCGACATGCAAGACGCTCTGGCCCTGGCCAGCCAGCAAAAAGCCGCTGCTGCACAGGAAGCAGGCAAGTTCGTGGCCGAAATCGCCCCGTTCAGCATTGCCCAGCGCAAGGGCGACCCGATCATCTTCTCGTCCGACGAGTTCATCAACAAGAAGACCACCGCCGAAGCCCTGGCCGGCCTGCGCCCCGCGTTCGACAAAGCTGGTGGCGTGACCGCGGGCAATGCCTCCGGCCTGAACGACGGTGCTGCCGCCGTGATGGTGATGACCGCCAAGAAAGCCGCCGCCCTGGGCCTGACCCCGCTGGGCCGCATTGCCAGCTTTGCCACCACCGGCCTGGACCCCGCCATCATGGGCATGGGCCCCGTGCCTGCGTCCACCAAAGCCCTGGCCCGCGCGGGCTGGAAGGCACAAGACCTGGATCTGCTGGAAATCAACGAAGCCTTTGCCGCCCAAGCGTGTGCCGTGAACAACGAAATGGGTTGGGACACCAGCAAGGTCAACGTCAACGGCGGCGCGATTGCCATTGGCCACCCCATCGGTGCGTCCGGCTGCCGTATTTTGGTCACGCTGCTGCACGAAATGCAGCGCCGCGATGCCAAGAAGGGCATTGCCTCGCTGTGCATTGGCGGCGGCATGGGCGTTGCGCTCACCATCGAACGCTGATCCGATTTTTTAGATTTTTTACAACAAACAGGAGAACAACATGACTCAAAAAGTAGCTTACGTGACCGGTGGTATGGGTGGCATCGGGACCGCCATCTGCCAGCGTCTGCATGCCGACGGCTTCAAGGTCATCGCCGGTTGCGGCCCTACCCGCGACCACGCCAAGTGGATCGCCGAGCAGGCGGCACTGGGCTTTACCTTTTACGCCTCGGCGGGCAATGTGGGTGCGTGGGATTCCACCGTCGAAGCCTTCGCCAAGACCAAGGCCGAGCACGGCACGATCGATATTTTGGTGAACAACGCCGGTATCACCAAGGACCGCATGTTCCTGAAGATGAGCCGCGAAGACTGGGATTCGGTGATCGAAACCAACCTGAACAGCATGTTCAATGTCACCAAGCAAGTGGTGGCCGACATGGTGGAAAAGGGCTGGGGCCGCATCATCAACATCTCTTCGGTCAACGGCGAAAAAGGCCAGGCGGGCCAGACCAACTATTCGGCTGCCAAGGCCGGTATGCACGGTTTCTCGATGGCCCTGGCGCAAGAGCTGGCCACCAAGGGCGTGACGGTCAACACCGTCAGCCCCGGCTACATCGGCACCGACATGGTCAACGCCATCCGCGAAGACGTGCTGGCCAAGATCGTGGCCACCGTGCCCGTCAAGCGCCTGGGCAAGCCCAGCGAAATCGCCTCCATCATCGCCTGGCTGGCGTCCGAAGAAGGTGGCTACGCTACCGGCGCGGACTTCTCGGTCAACGGTGGTTTGCACATGGGCTGATCGCCCAGGCGCAGCTCCCAAAAACCCGCTTCGGCGGGTTTTTTTATTGTGGGGCGGGCACCGGCACGATGGTGACGCTCTCGCGCAACACGCCGCCGCTTTGCGCGCTGCCCTCCACGCCCTCGGGTTTTTGCATGCGCACTTCGCAGGCGGTGCGTTCATCACCCTGGAACACCGCGCAGCGGCGCAAGGCGTTTTGCTGGTACTCCGACGGTGCGGCTGCCGTCAGGCCGCCGCGGCGGGCCTCGGCCAGGGCGCGCTCGGCTTCGATCTTGCAGGTGGCGGCGTTCTGGTTGGACTTTCCGCTATTGCACAGCGCCATGTCTTGCTTGAAGCGGGCTTGGGCAGCCGGTGATGCCGCGGGGTCGGCGGCCTGTGCGGCAGCGGTGCACAGCAGTGCGGTCACAAGTAAGGCGGTGCGAATGGACATGTTGGAATCCTGGGTGGGCAAAACACCAATATGCGCTTTTGTGGTTTAGCCGTCTGTGCGGCGGCGCACACATCCCTGCCCATACTATTATTTTGATAGCTTCTTACGCTTATTCCATAAGCACAGACTGCCAATTTCTTATAAATTTTGTACCAGCGCTCCCAGCGTAGCCATGGCGGCTTCCATGCGGGCATGCCAGGGGTGGCCAAAGTTCAGGCGGATGCAGTGGCGCAGACCCTGCCGGGCTGAGAACATCGGGCCCGGCGCGATGCTGATGCCCTGGGCCAGCGCCTGCTGGTGCAGCGCCAGGCTGTCGAAGGCGGGCGCAAAAGCCACCCACACAAAATAGCCACCACCGGGCTGCGAGACCTGCACATCGGCGGGAAAGTAGCGGGCGATGGCCGCCACCAGGCTGGCGTGCTGCGACTCCAGCACGTGGCGCAGGCGGCGCAGGTGTTTGTCGTAGCCGCCGTGCTGCAGGTAGTCGGCCAGGGCGGCCTGGGCGGGCAGGCTGGCGCCCAGGGTGGTCATCAGCTTGAGCTGCGCAATCCGCGGGCCAAAGCGCCCGGGCGCGACCCAGCCCACCCGGTAGCCGGGGGCCAGGGTTTTGCTGAAGGAACTGCAATGCATCACCAGGCCCTGTCGGTCGTAGGCCTTGGCGGGCAGTGGGGCCTGGTTGCCGAAGTACAGCTCGCCGTACACGTCGTCTTCGATCAGCGGGATCTGGTGGGCCGCCAGCAGGGCCACCAGCCGCTCTTTATGGGCTGCCGACATGCTGATGCCGGTGGGGTTCTGGAAGCTGGTCATGAACCAGCAGGCCTTGACCGGGTGGCGGCCCAACGCCTGCTCCAGCGCGTCCAGGTCCAGGCCGTGCTGCGGGTGCACGGGGATTTCCAGCGCCCGCATCTTCAGCCGCTCCAGCGTCTGCAGGCTGGCGTAAAAGCCGGGCGACTCCACTGCCACCAGATCGCCGGGTTGGGCCACGGCGGCCAGGCACAGGTTCAGCGCTTCAAGCGCACCGCTGGTCACCACCAGGTCCTCCGGCGGCTGGGCCATGCCCATGGCCAGGTAGCGCAGCGCAATCTGCTGGCGCAGCCCGGCATGGCCCTGCGGCAGGTGCTGCACCGATTCCCAGGGCGAGCTGCGGCGCATGCTGCGCCCCAGCGACTGGGCCAGGCGCTGCAGCGGAAACAGCGCGGGCGAGGGAAAGGCCGAACCCAGCGGCGCAATGTCGCGCTGCTGGGCCGCGTCCAGCACCGCAAACACCAGGCCGCTGATGTCCACCTTGGCCGCCACCTGCGCGGGCGCGGCCACCACCCGAGGTGCCGGAGCGGGCAGGGCGACAGCCCCTGTGACGAAATAGCCCGAGCGTTCGCGGGCCCGCACCAGGCCCTTTTCCTCCAGCCGGTAGTAGGCCTGGAAGGCCGTGGACGGGCTGATACCGTGCTGCGCGGTCAGCGTCCGGATGGACGGCATGCGGCTGCCCGGCGCGCGCTGGCCCGAGCGGATGTCGGCGGCCAGCAGGTCGGCCATTTGCTCGTAAAGTTTCATGCGTAGCGTTTCATCTGAGCTGTAGATTTTTACATTTTTGGCATCTGGTATGGTTTTTAAGTTGGCCACTGGTGCTGTCCCTGCGGGCCGGGCTGGGGCATGATTCCCTATCGTGAAAAAAATTTGTACTGCCCTGCTCCTGCTTGCGGCCACCGCCAGCCAGGCCGCCCCGCCTCCGTTTGAAGACACCATCGCCCAGCGCACCCAGGCCTGCACTGCCTGCCACGGCAAAGAGGGCCGCGCCGCCAGCGACGGCTACTACCCGCGCATCGCGGGCAAACCGGCGGGCTATTTGTACAACCAGTTGCTCAACTTCCGCGAGGGCCGCCGCCACTACGGGTTGATGGTGCAGATGGTCGATCCGCTCAGCGATGCCTACCTGCTGGAGATCGCCCAGTATTTCTCGCAGCTGGACCTGCCGTACCCCGCACCCCAGCCCACCAACGCCACCAACGAGGTACTGCGCCGTGGCCAGGTACTGGTACAGCAGGGCGATGCCACCCGGCAGATCCCCGCCTGCGTGCAATGCCACGGTACGGCGCTCACCGGCGTGGCCCCCCACATCCCCGGCCTGCTGGGACTGCCGCGCGACTACCTGAACGCCCAGCTCGGGGCCTGGCGCACCGGCCAGCGCCGGGCCCACGCGCCCGACTGCATGGGCACGGTAGCGCGCCAGCTCAGCCCCGACGAGGTGAACGCCGCCGCCAGCTGGCTGGCCGCCCAGCCCTTGCCTGCCAGTACCCACCCAGCTACCGCGCTGCCCGCCTTGCTGCCCGGTGCCCAGGCCATTGCCTGCGGGAGCGCGCCATGAAGAAAATTGCGCTGGGCCTGTGCGTCGTCATCCTGGCCCTGGCCGCCCTGGTGTGGCACCTGAACACCCGCGACGAGCCGGAGTTGTCCGCCACTGCCATCAACGCCACGCCCGAGCTGCTGGCGCGCGGTGCCTACCTGGCCCGGGCGGGCAACTGCGCGGCCTGCCACACGGTGCGCGGCGGCACGCCGTATGCGGGAGGGCGCGGCATCGATACGCCGTTTGGCACGGTCTACAGCAGCAACCTCACGCCCGATGTGCGCACCGGTATCGGCAGCTGGTCGGCGGCAGAGTTCTGGCGGGCCCTGCACAACGGCCGCTCCAAAGACGGGCGGCTGCTGTACCCGGCCTTTCCCTATCCCAGCTACACCACGGTGACCCGGCCCGACTCGGACGCGCTCTACGCCTACCTGCACAGCCTGCCCGCCACCGCCCAGCCCGCCCCACCGCACGCGCTGCGCTGGCCGTTCAACCAACAGGCGGCGCTGGCCGTGTGGCGTGCGCTGTACTTCAGCCCCGCCACTTTCCAGCCGGAACCGGCCCAGTCGGCCGAGTGGAACCGCGGTGCCTACCTGGTGCGCGGCCTGGGCCACTGCGGTGCCTGCCACACCGCCCGCAACGCCCTGGGCGCAACCGATACCCGGCTGGACCTGGCAGGCGGGCTGATTCCGGTGCAAAACTGGTACGCCCCCTCGCTCACCGCCCCCCAGGAAGCCAGCCTGCACGATTGGCCGCTGCAAGATGCCGTGCGTCTGCTGCAAACCGGCCAGGCCCCGCAGGGCACGGTGCTGGGCCCCATGGCCGAGGTGGTGCAGCAGAGCACCCAGTACCTGAGCACCCAGGACCTGACCGCCATGGCCACCTACCTGAAAGCCTTGCCGCAGACCGCGGCACCGCCTGCGCGCGCCGTGCCCACCACGGCAGGTGATGTCCAACGCGGTGCCAAGCTGTACGAGCAGCATTGCACCCAATGCCATGGCGCCCAGGGCCAGGGCGTGGTGGGGGCCTACCCGCCGCTGGCGGGCAACCGTGCCATCACCATGGCCAGCACCGCGAACCTGGTGCATGCGGTGCGCAATGGCGGCTTTGCCCCGGCCACCGCCGGCAACCCGCGCCCGTTTGGCATGCCGCCGTATGTGCTGGTGCTGAACGATGCCGACATCGCCGCCGTGCTGAGCTTTATCCGCACCTCCTGGGGCAACCACGCCGCGGGCGTGACCGAGCTGGAGGTGGCAAGGCCCTAATCCTTCCCCCAAAAGAGGGATGCCCCCAAAGCCCCGGGTGTCCACAATGGAAGTATTCCTTTGCGAGGAGACAACCATGGACACACTTTTGGTGCGGGGCAGCCAAGGCCCGGCAGTGCAAAAACTGCGTACCGCCTTGTTCAATGAACTGGGCGCGGATGCCCAGGCCTTTCCGGGTCTGGATCTGGGCGACGAGATGACGGTGGATGTAGAGGCCGCCGCCCGGCGCTGGCAGTCGGGTGTGGGGCTGGTGGCCGATGGGGTGGTGGGGCCGTATTGCCTGCAACTGCTGGCGCTGCGCCCGGCGCCCCGTTTCAAAGTACCGCTGACCCTGGAGCTGGTGCGGCAGTTGTTCCCGGCCACCAAGCCCGCCAACATCGCCCGCTACCTGCCCTACGTGGCCGCCGCGCTGGATGCGCTGGACCTGACCGACTGGCCCATGGTCTGCGCCGCTCTGGGCAGCATCCGCGCCGAGACCGAGGGTTTTTTGCCGATTTCTGAATTCCAGTCGCAGTTCAATACCGCGCCCGGCGGCATGCCGTTTGGCCTGTACGAACCGGGCACCGGGCCGGGCAGGCGCGTGGGCAATACCCAGGCGGGCGATGGAGCCCGTTTCAAAGGGCGTGGCTTTGTGCAACTGACCGGGCGCGACAACTACAGCCGCTATGGCAATGCCCTGGGCATCGACCTGGGCGTGGCGCAGGCCGCCAATGCCGATCTGGCCAACGCCCCGGAGATCGCCGCCCTGTTGCTGGCCCGGTTTCTGGCCGACAAGGCCGAGCCTATCCGGGCCGCGCTGGCCACCGGCAACCTGGCGGCGGCGCGCAAGCTGGTCAACGGCGGCGCACACGGGCTGGACCGATTCAAGGATGTTTTTGCGCGGGCCGAGCCGCTGGTGGGCAAAGCGGCTCCGGCCCGGAATGTGGGTGCAGGTGCCTCCAAGTCGGCCAAGGGGGGCAAGGCGACCCCGGCCGCCGTGCCCCCCAGGCTCGGAGCCGAGCGCCAGCTCAAGGTGCGCAAAGACCCCATCGACCTGAACGACCGCGCCTACCTGCCGCCGCCGCTGGGCCTGCAGGGGGCCTACCCCAGCGATGCCGACATCAAAAAATACCTGGCCGCCTACACCGCCGCCGGGCTGATCCTGGACCAGGGCAATGAAGGCGCCTGCACCGGCTACGGCCTGGCCTGCGTGGTCAACTACCTGCGCTGGTACAAGGCCGCCGACAAAAGCAAGATCGATTCCGTCAGCCCGCGCATGCTCTACAGCTACGCCCGCCGCTACGACGAATATGCGGGCGAAGACTACAGCGGCTCCAGCTGCCGGGGCGCGCTCAAAGGCTGGTTCAACCATGGCGTGTGCCTGGACGACTACTGGCGCAAAGATGCGCCGCAACCCCGCTACGGCTTCGCCAAGAACGCCACCGACCAGACCCTGGGCGTGTACTACCGCATCGCCCTGCAATCCATCACCGACCTGCAGGCCGCCATCCAGGCCGTGGGCGCGGTGTATGTGTCGGCCCTGACCCATGACGGTTGGCACAACCTACCGACCATCCCATCGGTCCCCAGCGGGCACAAGGATCTTCCGCTGATCGCCTTCGATGGCCGCCCGGCCGAAGGCGGAGGCCATGCGTTTGCGCTGGTGGGCTTCAATGCCCAGGGCTTCATCGTGCAGAACTCCTGGGGCACCCAGTTCGGCATGGGCGGTTTTGCCGTGCTGGGCTATGCCGACTGGCTGGCCAATGGCATGGATGCCTGGGTGGTGGCGCTAGGCGTGCCCGGCGTGGTGGAAGGGCGCATCAGCGTCACCGCCTCCGACGGCGCGCACGCCCGGGCCGGGGCGGTCAACACCGGCCTGTGGTGGAGTGCCGACCAGGCCTACCAGCACAGCGTGGTGCTGGGCGACGATGGCCGCGTGGGCCACTATCTGACCGAAGACGGGCTTAGCCGCACCTTGGCCCACCAGGTGTGCGAGCTGCCCAATGCCTGGTTCCGCGACCCGGCCCACGGCCCGCTGGACGGCAAGAAGCGCATCGTCATCTACGCCCACGGCGGCCTCAACAGCGAGGCCGATGCCATCAAGCGGGCCCGCGCCATGGGGCGGCATTTCGAGGCCAATGGCTGCTACCCGTTGTTTCTGGTCTGGAAGACCGGCCTGCTGGAATCCATCAGCGGCATTCTGCACAAGCAAAGCCGCGAGGCGCCGGGCATGGCGGGCGGCTGGTTTGACGAGCTGGCCGAGGCGGTGACCGAAAAAACCGACCTGGCCGTCGAGTCCAGCATTGGCCGCAGCCTGGTGCGCCCGGTCTGGACGCAGATGAAAGACGTGGCCGCGCTGGCATTTGAAACCCGGCGTGGCGGCGAGCAAATCATCCGCGCCCTGCAGCAGCTCATGGACACCTGGGGCGACCAGCTGGAAATCCACCTGGTGGGCCACTCGGCGGGCTCGATCATTCTGGGCCACATGCTGAACGGCCTGGCCTACCGCAAAGTGCCGATCGAAAAGATCAACTCCATCCACCTGTACGCACCCGCTTGCAGTGTGGCCTTTGCCAACCAGTGCTACGCCAGCAACAAGCAGGTCATGGAGCGGCTGTACCTGTCGATGCTGTCCGATGCCCGGGAGCGTGCCGATAGCGTGGCGGGCATCTACCGCAAATCGCTGCTGTACTTGGTGTCGGGCGCGCTGGAAACCGACCTGCGCACCCCCATCGCGGGCATGGCCAAGGTCTATGGCACGGGCGATGGCGGCTGGGACGGTAGCTCCAGTACCAACGAGAGCCTGAACGTCTGGCGGCGCGCGGTGCAAGACGCCAAGCTCAAGAGCGCGGGCCGACTGGTGGAAGTCACCACCGACAAAGTCTGCACCGCCCTGGCCGACCCGCGCCGCGACGACCCCAGCAACGTGATGATCCCCGCCGACCACGGCAGCTTCGACAACAACATCGATGCCATCACCCGCACGCTGCAGGTGGTGCTGGGCGGCAAGCTGCTTCAACCGGTGGACGATTTGCGGGGCTTTTAGCGCTGCAGGGTGGGGCCAGGTGCCGAAGCTTGTACAGTTTCGGCACTTCTGCTTTAACGTAACCAACTTTCATGGCTCGGGGCGCTCTGCGTCCGAGTCCATGAAAGTTAAAGGCCCCCATGTCCACACCTTTGCTCCAAGCCAACGGGCGCGCATTTGCGCACATTGCCCAGTTCCACCCGGAGTTGACGGCGCTGCGCCGCGACCTGCACGCCCACCCTGAGCTGGGCTATGAAGAGGTGTACACGGCAGAGCGCGTGACCCAGGCGCTCAGGCTGTGCGGCGTGGACGAGGTGCATACCGGCATCGGCAAGACCGGCGTGGTCGGCATCATCCATGGGCGCAACCATTCCAAGGGCAACACCAGCGGCAAGATGGTCGGCCTGCGCGCCGACATGGATGCGCTGCCCATGACCGAGCAAAACGACTTCGCCTGGAAGTCGGCCAAGGGCGGCCTGATGCACGGCTGCGGCCACGACGGCCATGTGGCCATGCTGGTGGGCGCGGCCCGCTACCTGGCCGAAACGCGCAACTTCGACGGCACGGTGGCGCTGATCTTCCAGCCCGGCGAAGAAGGCTACGCCGGGGCCAAGGCGATGATCGACGACGGCCTGTTCGAGCGCTTTCCGGTGCAGGCCGTATTTGCCATGCACAACTGGCCCCACATGCGGCCCGGCACCATCGGCCTCAATGCCGGCGCGATGATGGCCGCGTCGGACCGCGTCACCATCGAGATCACCGGCCGGGGCGGCCACGGCGCGCACCCCTACCAGAACATCGATCCGGTGCTGGTCGCGGCCCACACCATCACTGCGCTGCAAAGCGTGGTGTCGCGCAACATCCGCGCCATTGACAGTGGGGTGGTCAGCATCTGCGCGGTGCAGACGGGCGACCTGAACGCCATGAGCGTGGTGCCCAGCAAGGCCACGCTGGTGGGCACGGTGCGCACTTTCAACCCTGCGGTGCAAGAGCTGATCGAGCGGCGTATCACCGAGCTGTGCAGCGCTGTGGCCCTGGGCTTTGGGGCCACCGCCTCGGTGAAGTACGAGCGCCTGTACCCGCCCACCATCAACAGCACCGCCGAGGCGCTGTTCATGATGCGGGTGGCCGAGGGCCTGGTGGGTTCGTCGCAGCTGGTGCGCGATCTGGACCCGAGCATGGGCTCGGAAGACTTTTCTTTCATGCTGCAGGTCAAGCCCGGTGCCTACATGCGCATCGGCCAGGGCACCGAGAACGGCGTGGGCAGCTGCGCGCTGCACAACAACCGCTACGACTTCAACGATGCCATTTTGCCGCTGGGGGCCGCCATGCACGCCAGCCTGGCCGAGCAGTTCATGCCGCTATCAGATGAATAGCTGCTTGCGCTTATGGGATAAGCGTGGAGTGCCGATTTTCTTTGTAAATCCAAAAGAGCTGCCTACTTGCTGTTGCACAGGGTAGGGCACAGATAGAGGTCGTTGGGTGCGCCTTCCACCAGCGTCAGGGTGTAGCCCCGGCACAAGGTGCCCAGCACGGCGGTCACGTGGTAGGTGCCTACGGGCAGGGCCAGCTCGACCAGCGGCCCCGCGTCGTCGGCGGTAAACACCCGCTGGCCTTGCAGGTTGTCGATGTGCAGGCGCAGCGGCCCCTCGGGTTTGGTGGCCGGGTTGGGGCTGGGGGTGTACAGGCTGCGCAGCCAGTACCACCACTCCAGCGGCGCGGCAAACAGCGTCCCGCGCTCGGCCGGGTCGGCGGCGGCGTGGATCACCAGGCTGGCATCGGGCAGGGGGGTGGAACGGGGCACGTTGGACATACGCCTATCTTGCACGCGGCAGGCCCGTTTCCCTGTGTCGCCACTACAACGGCTTTATTGCATTTGTCATACAGGCTGCAGCAGGGGCTTGAGCAAGAGCGCCATGGCGCGGGCCAGCTCCTCGCGCTGCAGCGGCTTGGTCAGCAGGCGCGACACCCCGGCGGCGGCGGCCCGCTCGGCCAGCGCGGCACCACCGTAGCCGCTGACCATCAGAATGGGCAGGGCGGGGGCAAACCGGCGGATGGCTTGGGTGAGTTCGATGCCGGTGAGGCTCGGCATGACTTCGTCGGTGACCACAGCGGCAAAGCGCTGCGGGTCGGCGCGCAAGGCCTGCAGGGCGGCCACCGGGTCGGTGAAACCCACGGGCTGGTAGCCCAGGCTGGTGAACATTTCTTCGGCCAGGGCCACCAGGGTGGGTTCGTCGTCCACCACCAGCAGGGCTTGTCCGGTGCCGTTGGAATTGGGCAGGGCGGTGGCGCGGCGCGGGCTGGGCGCGTCGGTGCACTCGGGGAAGTACAGGGTGAAGCGGGCCCCCTGGCCGGGCTGGCTTTGTACATCGATGGCACCGCCAAACTCGGCCACCACGCCGTGCACCACGGCCAGGCCCAGGCCGGTGCCCGAGGTGGCACTGCGGGTGGTGAAGAAGGGCTCAAACAGCCGCTCCATGACCTCGGGGGTGATGCCGCTGCCCTGGTCGGTCACGGTCAGCACCACATAGGACCCGGCGGACAGCTGGGTGTGTGACAGCACCCGGCGCTGCGCCACCTGCTGGCGCACCACTTGCACCTGCACCATGCCACCGTTGGGCATGGCCTGCATGGCGTTGGTGCACAGGTTCATCACCGCTTCAAAGGCCTGGGTGGGATCGCCACGTAGCAGCGCGCCAGGGGCTTCCAGGCCACTCTCCAGTACCACACCGGGGCGCAGGGTGGCGGCCAGCAGGGCCAGTACTTCGGCCACGATGGGCTCCAGCTCGAACACCGTGGAGGCGCAGCCACCGCCCCGGCCAAACGACAGGATGCGCTCCACCAGCGCCTTGCCGCGCAGGGCCGCGCCCAGCACTTTGTCCAGGTGGCGGGCCTGGGCACTACCGGGGGGGGCGGCATCTTGCGCCATTTCGCCAAAGCCGACGATGGCCGCCAGCACGTTGTTGAAGTCGTGCGCCACGCCGCCCGCCAGTTCGCCCAGCGACTCCAGCTTGTTGGCCCGGGTGCTTTGGGTGGTGAGGGCCGCCTGGGCGGCGGCGCGGCGCTGGTTGGCGCGCTGCACCAGGGTGGCCGATGCGGCCAGCCCGCCCAGCAGCAGCAGCACGGCCACGGCCACCAGGCGGGCGGTGTCGGTCCAGGCCTGCAATACCACCGGCAGGTCGCGGGTAAAGACCACTTCCAGGCCGTAGCGCTCCAGGCTGCGCAGGGCAATCAGGCGCTCGCTGCCGTCGGGCAAGCGGCGCAGTTCGGTGCCTTTCTGGTCGGCCAGGCGGCGGGCGATGCTGGCTTCGTCCAGCATGGGCTGGATGTCCAGCGTGCCCGCCAACAGCACGCCGTCGCGCCGGAACACGGCCATGCGGGCATCGGTACCGGGCTGGGCCACGGTGAAGGCCCCGAGCAGCGCATGCGAGCGCAGGGTGGCCAGAATCCAGCCGCCGTGCTGGCCGGTGGCGTCGGAAAAAGGCACGGCCAGGGTCACCAGCGGGGCCTGGGTGCGCGGATCGGCAAACGGGCGGCTGACGGCCACCGCGTCGTGCTCCAGCTGGTTCAGGCCGGGGTAGAAGCTGGCCAGGTCGGCCATGGCGCTGGGGCCGGAGGACGCCAGCAACTGGCCCTGGCGGTCGGTCAAGGCCAGGGTGTCCACGATGGCCATCAACTCGGTGCGGGTTTGCAGGGCGCGGGAGGCGGCCGTGCCGCGGGTGGGCAGGGTGCCCTCGGCCAGCTCGACCTGCATGGCGCGCAGCCCGGCGTTCATGCCGCGCAGCTCGCGGTGGATCTCGTCGCTCAGCGCCAGCGACAGCAGGCCCAGCTCGCGCGACTGGCTACGGATGGCCTCGCCGCGCAGGTGGCTGACCACGCCCACCGCGGCCAGCAGCAACCCCAGCCCCAAGGCGGTGGGTAGCGCCCAGCGCCACAGCAGGCAGGAGCGCCCGGCGTGCCAAATACGTTGCATACTCATCCTGGTTCCTGTTTGCGAATCACCCATCATGACGACACCATGACCACCCCTACCGCTCCGCACATTCTAGTAATCGACGACGACCCGACCATCCGCGAGCTGGTGGTCGAATACCTGGGCGACAACGACCTGCGCGTCAGCGCCGCCGCTTCGGGCCGCGAAATGTTCGAAGTCATCGACCGCGAAGCCATCGACCTGGTGCTGCTGGACCTGAAGCTGCCTGGCGAAGACGGCATGCAACTGGCCCGCACCCTGCGCGAACGCGCCAGCGTACCCATCATCTTCCTGACCGGCCGCAACGAAGAGGCCGACCGGGTGATGGGCCTGGAGCTGGGGGCCGACGACTACGTCACCAAGCCCTTCAGCCCGCGCGAGCTGCTGGCCCGGGTGCGCGCCGTGCTGCGCCGCTACCAGGTGCAGGCCACGCTGCCCGAGCGCGACAACAGCCGCCGCGCCTTCCGCTTCTCGGGCTGGGAGCTGAACCTGCGCACCCGCCGCCTGGTGTCGCCCGCAGGCGTGTCGGTGGAGCTGTCGAACGGCGAATTCAGCCTGCTGGGGGCCATGTGCCGGGCCCCGCAGCGGGTGCTGTCGCGCGACCAGCTGCTGTCGATGTCGCGCCTGCACGAGGCCGAGGTCTATGACCGCACCATCGACGTGCAAATTCGCCGCCTGCGCCTCAAGGTGGAGGTGGATTCGGCCAACCCGGTGCTGATCGTCACCGAGCGCGGCGCGGGCTACCTGCTGGCCAGCGAGGTGGAAACCTTGTATTGACTTAGGACTTACGCAGCGCCCCTGTATTGCCCTTCGGGCTTACAGGGGGGAACTTGCGTAAGTCCTGTGACTATTCGGCAAACGTCGACCAAACGCGCAGGTGGCTGTACACGTCGGTGGCACCGGGAACCGTACTGGCCACGGTGCGGGCCTGGGATACCTGGCGCGCGCCATGGACCCAGCCGTGCAGCACCAGCGTGCCGTTTTCTGCCGTGACCGTGATGTTTTTGCCCTGGTAGCCCAGCGATTGCTGCACGGCCTGCAGGGCTGCGCTCTGCAAAGCCTCGTCGCTGGTGGAGGCAATGCTGGGCACCACCATCAGGGGGCCTGCGGCCAAGGCCAGCACGGCGCTGGCGGCAAGTCGGGTCAATGGGCGGCTGAGAGGGCTGTGCATGGCGGCTCCTGGGGGTAGAAATAAAAACAGCTTAGGCAATCTGCCCGCCGGGGGCAAGCAGTCTGTAGGCTATCAGTGAATGGTTTCGCTGGACCAGGTGCGCAGGCGGCTGTAGACCCGGGTGGTGCCGGGCACGTTGGCCGCGATGTGGCGGACCTGGGATTCCTGGTCGGGGCCGGTGATCCAGCCGCTGAGGGTGACGGTGCCGTCGTTGCTGGAGACTGCCACGTTCTTCACCTGGCTGCCCATGGACTGGCTGATGGCGTTGGCCACCGCAGAAGCCAGGGCCTTGTCGCCATTGGCGGA
Organism: Comamonadaceae bacterium OS-1; assembly: GCA_027923965.1. NCBI lineage: Bacteria > Pseudomonadati > Pseudomonadota > Betaproteobacteria > Burkholderiales > Comamonadaceae > Comamonadaceae bacterium OS-1. Next base: position 3,387,437 of record AP026969.1, on the reverse strand, counting down.
GGCGCTGGTGCTGGCGGCGCTGGCCACCACCACCGCGTCGGTCGCTGCCATGCTGGAGGCGGTGAACAGGGGGCCGGTGGCCAGAGCGACCAGGGCGATGGCAGCGATACGTTGGAAAGAGACTGTCATGGCGGGTTCCTTGCGAAGTGCGCAACCACAGTGTTGCGATGGGCCGATCTTCTCGCCCGCAGCAGCTGTGTCTGTGACGGATGCGGCCCGCCCGTGTTGCATTTGCAATTTACGCGTTAACCCTTGTATTTGTGGGTACTTTGAAGTTGCTATCAAATAAATAGCTGCTTGTGCTGATGGAATAAGCGCAGGAGGTAATTTTTTCTTAAAAAATACAGGGTGGCTTTACCGCAATTTCACGGGTTATCATGGCTGGACAAACTGGCTTTTTGTTTATAGGAATCTGCACGCCATGCAAACCTCTACCCGCACCGTCGCCATCGAACGTACCGAACGCCCCTGGGGCTGGTATGAAACCATGTTTGAAGCCCCTGGCCACAAGATCAAGCGCATCGGCGTGCACCCCGGCCAGCAGCTCAGCCTGCAACTGCACCACCGGCGCGCCGAACATTGGGTGGTGGTGGTCGGCACCGCCATCGTCACCGTGGGCGACCAGGTGCTGGAGATGGCCCCCGGCCAGCACATCGACATCGCCCTGGGTGCGGTCCACCGCCTGGCCAACAAGACCACCGGCCCGGTGGAAATCATGGAAGTGCAGTTTGGCGACTACCTGGGCGAAGACGACATCGTCCGCCTGCAGGACGACTACGGCAGGGAATAGGCACACCCCCAGGCTGCAGCGCTTCGCGTCTTTCGCCAACCCCCTTGCAGGGGGCAACACCAGCAGCCTGGCAAAGCCAGTTCTGCGGTGTTTCTGGAAGGCGCGCGTTTTGGCTTTGGAGGAGGCTGGGTCGTTAGGCCTGTTGATTCTTTAAATTTTTCAGCATGTCCTGGACCATTGCGTCCAGGTCGTATTCCGCCTTCCACCCCCAGTCTTGCTGGGCCGCCGTGTCATCGATGGAGCGGGGCCAGCTGTTGGCAATGGCCTGCCGAAAATCGGGCACGCAGTCCAGGCTGAAGCCCGGCACGTAGCGTGCAATCGCCTCGGCGATCTGTGCGGGGGTGAAGCTGATGCCGCCCAGGTTGTACGAGCCGCGTTCGCGCACCTGGTCGCTGGGCGCTTCCATCAACTCCAGCGTGGCGCGGATGGCATCGGGCATGTACATCATCGGCAGGGCCGTGTCGCTCGCCAGGAAGCTGGTGTAGCGGCCCACCTTGAGCGCGGCGTGGAAGATCTCGACCGCGTAGTCGGTGGTGCCGCCGCCGGGCGCGGTTTTCCAGCTCACCAGGCCGGGGTAGCGCAGGCTGCGCACGTCCACGCCGTGGTTGCGGTGGTACCAGTTGCACCAGCCTTCGCCTGCCAGCTTGGACACGCCGTAGACCGTGGTGGGGTCCATCACCGTGTGCTGCGGCGTGTGGTCGCGCGGGGTGTTCGGGCCGAAGGCGGCGATGGAGCTGGGCCAGAACACCTTGTCCAGCGTGTGGGTGCGGGCCAGCTCCAGCACGTTGAGCAGGCTTTTCATGTTCAGGTCCCAGGCCCATTTGGGGTGCTGCTCGCCGCGCGCCGACAGGGCCGCCGCCAGCAGGTAGATCTGGGTGACGTGGTGGCGTTCGACCACTTCGGTCAGGGCTTGTGTCTCGGTCACGTCCAGCATTTCGTGGCGCAGGCCTTGCACCCGGCCCTTGGGCACCATGTCGCTGGTGATGACAGCCTCCGGGCCATGGCGCTGCACCAGGGCATGGGTGAGTTCGGTGCCGATCTGGCCGTTGGCACCAATGATCAAAATACGCGGGTTCATGCGGCTATCAACCCGAGTTCGCGCCCGGCCTGGATGAAGGCCTCCACGGCACGTTCCAGATCCGGCCGGGTGTGGGCCGCGCTCATCTGCACGCGGATGCGCGCCTGGCCCTTGGGCACCACCGGGAAGAAGAAGCCCACCACGTACACCCCCAGCTCCAGCATGCGCGCCGCCAACTTTTGCGCCACCACCGCATCAAACACCATGATGGGCACGATGGGGTGTTCGCCGGGCTTGATGTCGAACCCGGCCTGCACCAGGGCGCTGCGGAAGTAGACGGTGTTGTCGGCCAGGGTGTCGCGCAGGGCGGTAGAGGCCTCCAGCAGGTCGAGCACGGCAATGGAAGCGCCCACGATGCTGGGGGCCACGGTGTTGCTGAACAGGTAGGGCCGCGAGCGCTGGCGCAGCAGCTCCACCACTTCGCGCCGGGCACTGGTGAAGCCGCCCGACGCGCCGCCCAGGGCCTTGCCCAGCGTGCCGGTGATGATGTCCACCTTGCCAAACACGCCCCGGTGCTCGTGCGTGCCGCGCCCGGTGGCCCCCATAAAGCCGCTGGCATGGCATTCGTCCACCCCCAGCAGTGCGCCGTACTGGTCGCACAGGCGGCGCATCACATCGAGCTGGGCGATGGTGCCGTCCATGGAAAACACCCCGTCGGTAAACACCAGGGTGTGGCGTGCGCCATCGGCTTTAGCCTGCTGCAGCTGGCGCTCCAGGTCGGCCATGTCGTTGTGGGCGTAGCGCAAGCGCTTGGCTTTGCACAGGCGGATGCCGTCGATGATGCTGGCGTGGTTCAGCGCGTCGCTGATGATGGCATCGTCCTCGCCCAGCAGGGGTTCGAACAGGCCGCCGTTGGCATCGAAGGCCGCGGCGTAGAGGATGGTGTCCTCGGTGCCCAGGAACTTCGACAGGCGCGCTTCCAGGGTTTTGTGGATGTCTTGCGTGCCGCAGATGAAGCGCACCGAGCTCAGGCCGTAGCCGTGGGTGTGCAAAGCCTCCGCCGCCGCGGCCACCACGGCGGGGTGGCTGGACAGGCCCAGGTAGTTGTTGGCGCACAGGTTGAGCACCTCGCGGGTGCTGCCATCGGCGGCCACCGTCTGGATGCGCGGCCCCTGGGCGCTGGAGATCACCCGCTCGGCCTTGTACAGGCCGGCATCGCGGATGGCTTGCAGTTCTTGCTGGAGGTGGGTGTAAAAGTCTGAGGTGGTGGTGGTCATGGCAGGCACAATGCAGTTGCAGTAAATCGAAATTGTTCTTTATATCGAACGATAAGTCAATATATTGGAAATCCCGCATGCGTAAATCTTCCCTCCCACCCGCCGAGCCGCCCCGCGTGGGCGACACCCTGGCCGCGCTGCGCCAGGCCCAGGCCTTGTCGCTGGATGCCTTGTCGCGCAAGGCCGGGGTGTCCAAATCCATGCTGTCGCAGATCGAGCGCGCCCAGGCCAATCCCACGGTGGCGGTGGTCTGGCGGCTGGCGAATGCGCTGGGGGTGCCGCTGGGCGATCTGCTGGGGTCTGCGCCCGCGCCTGCCGAGCCCGCCATCACCGTGGTGCCCGCCCACGCCACGCCGTCGCTCCGCCACCCGGACGGTGCCTGCGAGCTGCGCATCCTGGGCCCCATCGACCTGGCAGGCCAGTTTGAGTGGTATGCACTGACCGTACAGCCCGGCGGTGCGCTGGAATCGCAACCGCACGAGGCCGGTACCCGCGAACACCTGACGCTGCTGACCGGCGCGCTGGATGTGGTGTCGGGCGATACACACCAGCACCTGGCTCCGGGCGAGACCGCCCGCTACGCCGCCGACCGGCCCCACGCCATCCGCAACCCGGGCCAGGTCGAGGCCACCGCCTGGCTGGTGGTGGTGCATGCCGGGTGAATGCGGTGGCGGGCGCACAATTAAATTTGGTACCGATTCCATACTGCAACAAATTGCAACTGTAATTAATCCATAATTTCCCGACACGGCTTGTTTGAAGGAAAACACATGCAGGGCTTGCGGTTCGGATCAGATCTCCCACGCGGCCAGTGCACCCGGCGGGTATGCCGCGCCTGACAGCGACTTCTCCAGCACCCGGCACCGGCCTGTTTGGGCTGAGCCGCTTCATGGGGCGCTACCCCCGAACCGTGGGCACCCTCTGCGGCTACGCGGCGGGTCTGTTGATGGCGCTGGCCGTGCTGCTGGCCGCCCTGCACCTGCGGCTGCAGGCCATCGACAGTGGCCACGCACAGGTGATTGCCAGCATGCAGGAACTGCAGGCCGATATCGGCCTGCTGCTGGACGAAGTCAATGCGTCTTTTGCTCCGGTGTGCACGCCCGACAACCTGAACCGGCTGCGCAGCCTGATGTTCACCCACCGCTACGCACGCGACATCGGCCTGCTGAACCCGCAGCGCCAGTTGTTCTGCACCACTAACATCGGCCTGCTGGACACCCCCAGCGCCGCCGCCCAAGGCGGTATTGAAGGCTCCATCGGCCATTACTACCTGAACGCCCCCCTGCCTTTGTCGCAGGGCACGGTGCGCGCCGCCCTGGTCGAGCGGGGGCGCTTCCAGGTGGTGATGCAGCCCAACGCCACCCAGGACATCCGCGTGCGCTATGCCGACGCCGTATGGGCCGGTCGCGCCAGCCAGCGCACGCGGGTGTTCCAGAGTGCCCGGGGCGTGTGGACCGACCGCCTGGTCACCCCGGCCACCCCCCATCTGCGTCGGCATCCAGACCGCATCGCCTTGCTGGTGACCACCACGCTGCCGGGCGTCAGCCCGATCTCGGTGCAGTCGGTGCTGCTGCCACAAGACCTGTACCGCAACCATTTCGAGGTGCTGGCCGGGGCGGCCCTGGTGTGCCTGCTGCTGGGGCTGCTGGTGCAGGGTGCAGTGACGCAGCGCTGCCAGCATTTCCAGTCCATGGCCTACCGCATCCGCTTTTTGTGCCAACCGGCCAATGTGGTCTGCCACTACCAGCCCATCATCGACCTGGCCACGGGCCAACCGATAGGCTGCGAGGTGCTGGCCCGGCTGATGGATGCGGGCCAACTGGTCTATCCCGACCATTTCATCCCGGCCCTGATTGCCGAGAACCGCACCTGGGCGTTTGACGCGGCGGTCAGCACCCGGGCGCTGCAGGAGCTGGGGGCGGCCTTGCCTGCGCGCGGGCCCTTCAAGGTGGCGCTGAACTTCTTTCCGCAAAACTTGCGGCGCGATGCCATCGAGCCGCACCTGCGCGCCAGCCTGCAGGCGCTGGGCCGCAGCGACCTGCAGGTGGAGCTGGAAGTCACCGAATACAACTTTTCGCCCGAGATCGTGCCCGAGCTGCAGCGCCTCAAGGCTGACGGCTACTACATCTCCATCGACGACTTCGGCACCGGGTATTCGAACCTGGGCATGGTCAAACGCGTCGCGCCCGACTTCTTGAAGATCGACAAGTCGTTTGTGTTCGAGATGGAAGATGCCAGCCTGCGCTCCAGCCTGATCCCGGAGATCATCGCCATCGCCAAGGCGGTGAACAGCCAGGTGGTCGCCGAAGGCATAGAAAACGCCGCCCAGGCCGGCCAGTTACGCGCCTTGGGCGTGCCCTTTGGCCAGGGCTACTACTTTGCCAAGCCCATGGCGCTGGAGGCTTTTTTGGCCTACCTGCGCGCCTGCGATGCGGGCGCTACACCCCCAACTCTTTGAACACCTCTTTGGCGGTGCGGAAGCTGTCGATGGCCGCCGGTGCCCCGCAGTAGATGGCGGTTTGCAAAAACACCTCTTTGATCTCGTCCTGGCTCACGCCGTTGGTCAGCGCGCCGCGCAGGTGTAGCTTGAGTTCGTGCGGGCGGTTCAGGGCGGTCAGCATGGCCAGGTTCAGCAGGCTGCGGGTTTTGCGGTCCAGGCCGGGGCGGTTCCACACGTCGCCCCAGGCGTACTGGGTGACCAGTTCCTGGATGTCCATGCTGAACGCGTCGGCGTTCTGGATGGCCGCGTCCACATACGCGGCCCCCAGCACCTCGCGGCGGGTTTGCAGGCCTTTGTCGAAAAGTTCTTGGTTCATGGCAACTCCCCTGGTGAAAAAAAGGGGAGTGTATCGCCCGCCATGGGTGCTACTAATTTGGTAGCTGCTAATGCTTATGGAATAAGCGCGAGAGGCTTATTTCTTATAAATCAGGTGTAACGTTTGCTGCGCAGGTTGTTCTTGATCTCTTGCAACTTGGGCTGCAGGGTCGAGCCGCCGATGCGCAGGGCTACGCAGGTGGCCAGGATGTCGATGATCAACAGGTGCAGCAGGCGCGACACCATGGGGCTGTAGCGCTCGTAGCCTTCGGGGTGGTTGGCGGCGAGGTGCACATGCCCGGCAGCGGCCAGCGGTGAGCCACTGGTGGTGATGACGATGGTGGTGGCGCCGTTTTTGCGGGCGATGTCGCAGGCATCCATCAGGTCGCGGGTTCGACCAGAGTTGGATATCACCACCACACAGTCGCCCGGGCCGAGCATGGACGCGCCCATCACCTGCATGTGGCCGTCGCTGTAGGCGATGGCGTGCACGCCCAGGCGGAAGAACTTGTGCTGCGCGTCCTGCGCCACGATGCCTGAATTGCCCGCGCCGTAGAACTCGATGCGCTTGCCGGTCTTGTAGGTCTCGGCCAGGATTTCGGCGGCCTTCTCCAGCGCCGTGGTGCTGGCATCGTTGCGGTATTTGAGGAAGGCGGCGACGGTGTTGTCGATCACCTTGACCATCACGTCGCTGGTTTTGTCGTCCAGATCGACGCTGCGGTGGATGAAGGGCACGCCCTCGCTCACACTGCCGGCCAGCTTGAGTTTGAAGTCGCTCAGGCCGTCGTAGCCCATGCTGCGGCAAAACCGCACCACGGTGGGCTTGCTGACGTGGGCCCGGTCAGAGAGCTCGCTGACCGGCAGGTTGGCAAAGGCGCGCGGGTCGGCCAGCACCAGCTTGCCCACCCGCTGCTCCGCCGGGGCCAGCGACGAGAGGGAAGCTTTGATGCGGTCCAGCATGGATTACGACTCTTCGCTCCAGCAGTAGCCGTCGCGGGCAATCATGGCGCTGGAAGCGCTGGGGCCCCAGGTGCCTGCCACGTAGGGGCGCGGGCCCGCGGCGTCGTTCTTCCAGTGTTCGATGATGGGTTCGACCCAGCGCCAGGCTTCTTCTTGCTCGTCGCTGCGCACAAACAGGTTCAGGCGGCCGTCCAGCACGTCGAGCAGCAGGCGCTCGTAGGCACCCACGCGTTCGGTGCCGAAGCGTTTGTCGAAGTCCAGGTCCAGCTGCACCGGGGCCAGCGACTGGCTGGCGGCGCGGCTGCGGTTGCCCTGGGCTTGCGCCAGCAGGTGCAGCTCCAGGCCGTCCTTGGGTTGCAGGTTGATGACCAGGCGATTCGCCGCGCCCACCGGGGCGTTGAAGATCGGGTGCGGGGTCTGGTGGAAGTTGACCACGATGTGCGCATCGCGTCCGGCCAGGCGCTTGCCGGTACGGATGTAGAAGGGCACACCGGCCCAGCGCCAGTTGGCAATTTCGGTGCGCAGGGCGACAAAGGTTTCGGTCTGGCTGTCGGGGCTCACGCCCAGCTCTTCACGGTAGCCGGGCACGGCCACGCCGCTGGACTTGCCTGCGCTGTACTGGCCGCGGATCACGTGCTGCGACAGGGTTTCGGCCGTCCAGGGCTTGAGCGAGCGCAGCACCTTGAGTTTTTCGTCGCGGATGGCATCGGCGTGCGCATTGATGGGCGGCTCCATGCCGATGGCGCACAGCAGTTGCAGCGCATGGTTTTGCACCATGTCGCGCAGGGCACCGGTGTTTTCGTAAAAGGCACCGCGCTTTTCCACGCCCAGGTCTTCGGCGATGGTGATCTGGATGTTGGCGATGTGTTCGCGCTTCCACAGCGGTTCGAACAAGGCGTTGCCAAAGCGCAACGCAAACAGGTTTTGTACCGAGGGCTTGCCCAGATAGTGGTCGATGCGGAAAACCTGTTTTTCCGTGAAACAGCGGCGCACGGTGTCGTTGATGGCGCGGTTGGAGGCCAGGTCGTGGCCCAGCGGCTTCTCCAGCACGATGCGGGTGTGCGGGCTGTTCAAACCGGCGGCGGCCAGCTGCTCGCAGACGGTGGTGAACAGGCCGGGCGCAGTGGCCACGTACATCACCACCGAGTCGGCGTTGCGGGCTTCCAACATGGATTTCAGCGCGGCGTAGTCGTCGGGCTTGGAAAGGTCCATGCGCTGGAATTCCAGCAGCGCGGCAAAGCGCGCGAATTCTTCGGCATTGGGACGCTTGGATTCTTCGACGCTGTTGAAGCGCGACTGGATCTGCTCACGGTACTGTTCGTGGCTGAGGTCGTCGCGGCCCACGCCGATGATGCGACCACCCTCGGGCAGCGTGCCGTGGCGGAAAGATTGGAACAGGGCGGGCATCAACTTGCGCCAGGCGAGGTCGCCGGTGCCGCCAAACAAGACGAGATCAAAGCTCATAGTTTTCATCCAAAAGGGGCAAGACTTGCGCAAGTCCCGGTGTGCGCCCATGGGGCTGCATACAGGGGATTGCGCCAGTCCCGTGGGGGTCACGACCTGTGCGGTGCACGGGTCCCAAGGGTGGTCGCCAATGTAACTTAGTTTCAGGATTCTGAAAATATGGGCGTGGAAAATAGTTTTTTTATGGGTTTTTCTCAGTGTTTTCCCGATTGCAGCTCTTTCAAACTGCGGTCTAAGCTGGGTTGGTAATCTTGTTACTCAAATATTTTCAATGAACAAAATTGTATACAGCGCAAGCCTGGCATTTCTAACGGCTACCGCGGCGGCGCCCGCTCTGGCTCAGGGCCAGATCAACATCATTTGCTCGGCCCAGGCTGAAGGTTGCAACATGATGGGCACGGTCTACACGCGCATCACCGGGGTCAAGGTGAACATGTCGCTCAAGGGTTCGGGCGAAGCACTGGCGCAGTTGATCGCCGAAAAGGAAAACCCCAAAACCGACCTTTGGTACGGCGGCACCGGCGACCCGCACATGCAGGCCGCCGAACTGGGCCTGAGCACCGAGTACAAATCCCCCTTGCTGCCCCAGCTCTACCCCTGGGCGCAGCAGCAGGCCCAGCAGGCAGGCTACAAAACGGTCGGTATCTATTCCGGCCCGTTGGGTTTTGGCTACAACACCGAGCTGGTCGCCAAGAAGAAGCTGCCCATCCCCAAGGCCTGGGCCGACCTGCTCAAGCCCGAATACAAGGGTGATATCCAGGTGGCCAACCCGGCGTCCAGCGGCACGGCCTACACCATGATCGCCACCCTGGTGCAGCTCATGGGCGAAGACAAGGCGTTTGAATACCTCAAGGGCCTGCACAAGAACATCAGCCAGTACACCCGCAGCGGTGTCGGCCCCATCAAGGCCGTGGCGCGGGGTGAAACCGCCGTGTCCATCAGCTTTGTGCACGACGCGCCGGGCGAGAAGATGCAGGGCTTTCCGGTGGAAACCATGACTCCCACCGAAGGCACCGGCGCTGAAATCGGCTCCATGAGCCTGGTCAAAGGCGCGCGCAACCTAGAAGCCGCCAAGAAGTTCTACGACTGGGCGTTGACCCCCGCCGCGCAAGAGCTGGCCGTGGCCGCCAAGCAGTTCCAGCTGCCCAGCAACAAGTCCACCAAGCTCGACGAGCGCATGCCCGACTTCAAGAAGATCAAATTCATCAACTACGACTACGCCAAATACGGTGCCAGCGCCGAGCGCCGCCGCCTGATTGCGCGCTGGGAAAAAGAAGTCAACTCTTTACCCCGGTGATTGGCACACCCCCAGGCTACACACTTCCCCGGAATCGGCCCAAAGGGGCGATAACGCATGTTTTCGCCAACCCCCCTCGGATCGGTTTGAAAAACCGAGGCGACACGCAGGGGGCAACAGCAGTGGACTGGCGGAGCCAGATCCGCGCTGTTCACCAACGGGCTTCGCTGCGCTTGCCTTGGGAAGGGCGGTTTATTCCATTTGCGTAAGGTGATTTTTTGAATCCAAATTCCAATTTTGCGATCCGGGTGTGGGTCGTTATCGGGCTGCTGGCCTACGTGGGGCTGCCGTGGTATGCGCAGCAGGACAGCAGCTGGGTATCGGTGTGGGGCCAGGTGTTTGCCGGGCCGGAGACGGGCAACGGGCTGGTGCAGACCCTGGTGCATGGGCGCAAGTGGCTGCTGCTGGGTCTGGCGGGTTTGCTGCTGGCCACGGTGGGGCTGGGCATGCCGGCGGGCAAGCAGCAGGGCGGCTGGCTGGTGCTGGGCGGCGGCCTGGGCGCGCTGGGGCTGGTGGTCAGTGGCTTTCTGATCCGCGCCAAGGGCTGGGCGTTCGAGGCGCTGAACGGGCAGTTTGGTGAGCTGGCCACCCACCAGTTTGGCATCGGCATCGGCGGCAGCCTGGCGATCGTGGCCTTGCTGGTACTGGCAGCGTTTGGGCTGGCGCGCTGTGGCTACTTCAAGGGCGACCTGTTTGTGGCGGCCAGTGTGGTGGGCTGCGGCGCGCTGCTGTTGCTGTTTATTGCCTACCCGGTCACCAAGGCGCTGTATGGCGCGTTTCTGAACGAAGACGGGCAGTGGTCGCTGGCGGCACTGGCCGAGCGGGTGGGCAATGAGCGCATCTGGGGCCTGGGCTGCGTGGCCGGGGGATTGCGCTGCGGTGTGGCCTGGAACACATTGGCCCTGGGCTTGTTGACGGCCAGCGGCACGGTGGTGCTGGGCACCATGATGGCGCTGATGGCCGAGCGGGGTGCGGCGCGCCTGCAAGGCCCGCTGAAACTGCTGGCCATGCTGCCCATCATCACCCCGCCGTTTGTGGTGGGGCTGGGCCTGATCTTGCTGTTTGGCCGCGCGGGCGTGGTCAACCAGCTGCTGGAGTCGGCCTTTGGCATCCAGCCCACGCGCTGGTTTTACGGCATGTTCGGGGTGTGGATTGCGCAGCTGTTTGCCTTCACGCCCATCGCCTTCATGATCATGCGCGGTGTGGTGCAGGGCGTGGCCCCCAGCCTGGAAGAGGCCGCGCTCACCCTGCGCGCCGACCGCAGCAGCACCTTCTGGACCGTCACCTTGCCCCTGCTCAAGCCGGGGCTGGCGAATGCCTTCCTGGTGGGCTTCATCGAGAGCATGGCCGACTTCGGCAACCCGGTGGTGGTGGGCGGGCAATTTGCCGTGCTGTCTACCGAGATCTTTTTTGCCATCGTGGGCGCGCAGTACGACCAGGGCAAGGCGGCTTCGCTGGCCTGGATCTTGACGCTGTTTGCGCTGGCGGTGTTTGTGGCGCAGCGGGCTTTGCTGGGCAAGAGCAGCTTTACCACCGTCAGCGGCAAGGGCGACTCCGGCCTGCCCATGCCGCTGCCCGACGGGGTGCGCCGCAGTATTTACGCGGTGGCGCTGCCGTGGATGGCGTTTACCGTCATCGTCTACCTGTTTGCGTTTGCGGGCGGCTTTGTGCAAACCTGGGGCCGCGACTACACGCTGACCCTGGGCCACTTCAAGACCGCGTTTGCGCTGGAGTGGGGCCAGTTTGGCCTGCAGTGGGTGGGTACGGCCTGGAGTTCGCTGTTCACCACCTTGCAGCTGGCGGGTGCCTCGGCCCCCATCACGGCGCTGCTGGGCCTGCTGATTGCCTACCTGCTGGCGCGCACCGAGTTCAAGGGCCAGGGCCTGTTCGAGTTCATGGCGCTGCTGGCCTTTGCCATTCCCGGCACGGTGCTGGGCGTGAGCTACATCCTGGCCTTCAACGTGCCGCCGCTGGAGCTCACCGGCACCGGGCTGGTGATCGTGCTGTGCTTCATGTTCCGCAACCTGCCGGTGGGCGTGCGGGCGGGTACGGCAGCCTTCAAGCAGCTCGACAAGTCGCTGGACGAGGTCTCGCTGATGCTGCGCGCCTCTACGCTGCAAACCCTCATCCACGTGGTGCTGCCGCTGCTGAAACCGGCGCTGATTGCCGCGCTGGTCTACAGCTTTGTGCGGGCCATGACCACGGTGTCGGCGGTGGTGTTTCTGGTCACTGCCGAAAACGAGCTGGCCACCACCTACATCATTGGCCGGGTGGGGCAGGGCGACTACGGCGTGGCGCTGGCCTATTGCACGGTGCTGATCATCCTGATGTCGGCGGCCATGGGGCTGATCCAGCTGCTGGTGGGCGAACGCAAGCTGGGGCGGCGCAAGGGAGCGGCGTTGGCTGCAGCGCATTGAATTTATAAAAAATAAGGCTCTCATGCTTATTCCATAAGCGTGAGTAGCTACTAATTAAATAGCAAACAGGTTTTTCGCATGCAGCACGGTATTGAATTCAAAAACGTCACCAAGCGCTACGGCAGCGACGCATCGGCTCCGCTGGCGGTCAAGGGCATCAGCTTCGCGGTACCCAAGGGCACGCTGACCACCATCCTCGGCCCCTCGGGCTGCGGCAAGACCACCACGCTGCGCATGATCGCCGGGCTGGAGTCGCCCACGGGCGGCCAGATCTTCATGGACGGCCAGGACGTGACCACGCTGGGCCCGGCGCAGCGCAACGTCAGCATGATGTTCCAAAGTTACGCGCTGTTTCCGCACATGGACGTGCTGGCCAACGTGGGTTATGGGTTGAAGATGGGCGGTGTCAGCAAGCCCGAGATCCTGCGCCGTGCCCAGGCCATGCTCACCAGCGTGGGCCTGGTGGGTTTTGACGAGCGCCTGCCCAGCGAACTGTCCGGCGGCCAGCAGCAGCGGGTGGCCCTGGCCCGTGCGCTGGTGCTGGAGCCCGCGGTGCTGCTGTTCGACGAGCCGCTGAGCAACCTGGATGCCCGGCTGCGCCGCGAAATGCGCGAAGAAATCCGCGCCCTGCAGCAGCGCCTGCAGCTCACCGTGGCCTATGTGACGCACGACCAGAGCGAGGCGCTGGCGGTGAGCGACCAGATCATCGTCATGCACCAGGGCCTGATCGCCCAGAGCGGCACCCCGCAAGACATGTACGAGCGCCCGCAGACCGAATTTGTGGCCGGTTTCATGGGCGAGGCCATGCTGTTCCCCGGCGAGGCCGCCGCAGACGGCAGCGTGCAGCTCGGGCCCCTGCGCCTGGCACCACGCCCCGGAGTTACTTCCGGCCCGGTGAAGGTGGCTGTGCGCCCCGAGGCCTGGCTGATCACCCACGGCGGCCCAGGCATGCTGGCCACGCTGCGCAAGTCCTCCTACCTGGGCAGCTTTTTCGAATACACCTTTGACACCGAGTTGGGCAGCATCTTCGTGGTGTCGCCCGACCTGGCCGATGTGCTGCCCCTGGGCACCGAGGTGGTGCTGCGCCTGGCCGACCACGGGGTGTCGGTGGTGGGGGTTTCGTAACCCGAATGATGCTGCGCACGGGTACTTACTCACACTTTGGGCAATTTTTGTTTGTACCATCGAAGGCTGCGTCACCGATGGCGCATCCCTTTCCAGCGATGGAACCCCGCGTTCTTTTTCCCTAGGGTTCTGTAACCAAGTTACCGAAAGCACACCATGACCCAACTCGACTCCCTCAAGCAGTTCACCACCGTGGTGGCCGATACCGGCGACTTCAAACAGTTGGGCGTGTTTCTGCCCACCGATGCCACCACAAACCCGTCGCTGATCCTCAAGGCGGTGCAAAAGCCCGACTACGCGCCGCTGCTGGCCGAGGCCGTGGCCAAGTACAAGGGCCGCCCGCTGGATGAGGTGTGCGACCGCCTGATCGTGCGCTTTGGCTGCGAGATCTTGTCCATCGTGCCGGGCCGCGTGTCCACCGAAGTCGATGCGCGCCTGAGCTTTGACACCGCCGCTACCGTGGCCCGCGGCAAGCGCCTGATCGAGATGTACGCCAGCGAAGGCATCGCCAAGGAGCGCATCCTTATCAAGGTGGCCTCCACCTGGGAAGGCATCCAGGCCGCGGCCGAGCTGGAGCGCGCAGGCATCCGCACCAACCTCACGCTGCTGTTCAGCTTTGCCCAGGCCGTGGCCTGCGGCCAGGCCAAGGTGCAACTGATCTCGCCGTTTGTGGGCCGCATCTACGACTGGTACAAAAAGACCGCCGGTGCCGCCTGGGTCGAGGCCGACATGGCCGAAGCCAAGGACCCCGGCGTGGTGTCGGTCACGCAGATCTACAACTACTACAAGCGCTTTGGCATCAAAACCGAAGTCATGGGCGCGAGCTTTCGCAACGTGGGCCAGATCACCGCGCTGGCGGGCTGCGACCTGCTGACCATCAGCCCCGACCTGCTGGCCCTGCTGGCCGCCAGCGATGCCCCACTGACCCGAGCCCTGGATGCGAAGGCCGCCCAGGCCATGGACCTGGAAGAGGTGAAGTTGGACGAAGCCGGTTTCCGCTTCGCCCTGAACCAGGATGCCATGGCCACCGAGAAGCTGGCCGAAGGCATCCGCGGCTTCGTCACCGATGCCATCAAACTGGACAAGCTGTTACTCGCCGCCTAAGAAGGAACTTGAAAATGGACGCACTCCACCGCCCCCGTTGTGACACCGTGCCCGCCTGGGCGCAATTGCAAGCCCAGCACGCGTCCAGCGGTGCGGCGCTGGATTTGCGCGCGGCCTTTGCCGCCGACCCCGGCCGCTTTGCCGCCTTCAGCCAGGACGCGCCCCACGTGTTTGCCGATATGTCGAAGAATCTGCTCGACGCGGCCACCCAAAGCCTGCTGTTCGACCTGGCCCGCCAGACCGGCGTGGAAGTGCTGCGCGACGCGATGTTTGCCGGTGCCAAGATCAACACCACCGAAGACCGGGCGGTGATGCATTTCTTGTTAAGAAAAAGTGCTCCCACGCCCGCCAATCCAGCACCAGCAGCTATCAAAAATGATTTGGCCGAGGTGCACGCCACGCTGGACGCGATGCTGGCCTTTGCCGAAGCCACGCGGGCCGATGCGGCCATCACCGACGTGGTCAACATCGGCATTGGCGGCTCTGATTTGGGCCCGCTGATGGCTACGCTGGCGCTCGACGCGTTTGCCACGCCCACCAAACGCATGCACTTTGTGTCCAACGTGGACGGCCACGAGCTGGCCGCGTTGTTGCCGCGCCTGAAGGCCGACAGCACGCTGTTTTTGATCGCCTCCAAGACCTTCACCACCACCGAGACCATGACCAACGCCCGCTCGGCCAAGGCCTGGTTCGAGGCGCAGGGCGGCACTAACACCGCGCGCCACTTTGCGGCACTCACCACCAATGTGGCGGCAGCCAATGCGTTTGGCATCAGCACCACCTTTGGTTTCTGGGACTGGGTGGGCGGGCGCTATTCGGTGTGGTCGGCGATTGGCCTGCCGGTGGCGATTGCCATCGGCGCGGCGCACTTCCGTGAGTTTCTGGCCGGTGCCGAAGCCATGGACGAGCATTTCCGTACCGCCCCGCTGGAGCACAACCTGCCCATGCGCCTGGGCCTGCTGGACGTGTGGTACCGCAACTTCCACGGCTTCACCAGCCGCAGCATCGCCCCGTACCACAGCGCCCTGCGCCGCCTGCCCGCCTACCTGCAGCAGCTGGATATGGAGAGCAACGGTAAGCAGGTGGACATGCAGGGCCAGAAGCTGCCGTTTGGCACCTCGTGCGTGCTCTGGGGCGAGCCCGGCACCAACGGCCAGCACGCCTACTTCCAGATGCTGCACCAGGGTACGGACGTGGTACCGGTGGAGTTCATCGCCGTCAAGAAGGCCCGCCACAGCCTGCCCGGCCACCACAACACCCTGCTGTCCAACGTAGTCGCCCAGGCCCAGGCGCTGATGGTCGGCAAAGTGGACGCGGGCGGCCACCGCAACTTCCCCGGTAACCGCCCCAGCACCTTCCTGCTGCTGGACGACCTGACCCCCGCCAGTTTGGGCGCACTGATTGCGCTGCAAGAGCACCGGGTGTTTGTGAGCGGCGCGCTGTGGGGCATCAACAGCTTTGACCAGTGGGGCGTGGAGCTGGGCAAGGTGCTGGCCAAGGACATCGAGCCGCGCCTGCAGTCGGGCGATGTGTCCGGGCTGGACGGCTCCACGGCGGGCTTGCTGGCCAAGCTGCGCTAGGTGTTCAGCGCTGCTTTCATCTTCGAGCCAGGCCAGTACGACGCCGAGTTCCTGCGGCTGGACGGCCTGATCGAGGCCGCCGCCCGGGCCATGCCGGGATTTTTGGGGGTGGAGTTATGGGTGAGCGAAGACGGCAAGCGCCGCAACGCCACCTATTACTGGGACAGCCTGGATACGTTGAAGGCCTTCTCGCGCCACCCCGACCACCTGGAAGCCCAGCGCCAGTACAGCCGCTGGTACAAGGGCTTTCACATCGTTATATCGGAAGTGGTGCGCTCGTACGGCGATGGGGCGTTTGCCCACCTCACGCCCAACAGCCGCACGCGTTAGTGCGCGCTAGCCCGCCAGGTTCAGGTGGTAGGCGTAGGCCTCGCCCCGGTAGGTGCTTTCGATGTACTCGACCAGTTTGTTGTCGCTGCTGAAAGACTTGCGCTTGAGCAGCAGGCAGGGCGCGGGCGCGGTGTAGTGGAAGGCCTTGGCTTCGGCTTCGCTGCTCATCACGGCTTCAATGGTTTGCTCGGCGCTGGTCAGGGCCAGGCCGCAATGCTCTTGCAAAAAGGTGTAAACCGAGCCGCGGGTGTCCCAGTCGGCCATGGGCGGAGCCAGGGCCAGGTCGTACCAGGCGACTTCGCGGGCCAGGGGCTGGCCGTCGGCCAGGCGGATGCGTACCAGCTTGGCAAAACTGTTCACCGAAGGCCGGCCGAAGATGGATGCAATCATGCGGTCCTGCACCACGTCGTGGGCCACCAACTGGGTGCTGGCGGCCATGCCCCGCTCGCGCATGTCTTCGGCAAAGCCTTTGAGTTTGCCCACCGGGTGGGGGGACGTTTGCACGGCCTGTACCTGCGTGCCGCCCCGGCCATGGGTGCTGAGCAGGCGGGCGTGGCGCAGGTCGTTGTAGCAGCGCTTGATGGTGGTGCGGCTGACACCTAGGGCTTCGGCCAGCACCCGTTCGGACGGCAGGTTGCTGCCGGTGGGAATGTCGCCGCTGTGGACCATGCCCTGGATCTGGCGTTTGAGCTGCTGGTAGTAGGGTTCCGAAGTGGTGGCGTCCAGGCGCAGTTTTGCCAGAATGCCGCTTGAGTTTGCCTCTTTTAGAGGGGCCAGGGCGGTGGCAGGGCGTGCGGGAGTCGTCGGGTGGTTCACTCGGTAGGTCCAAAAAATACCAGCGGCTTTACTGGCCGGGTAATTTTGTTCCAGACGTAACAATCTGTGTATTTTGGGTTCGCGACATATTTGGGGTTTCGCCGACTAATCTGGCCTGCGCGGGCCGATTTGTCGCCTGCGTGACTCCGGCCAGGCCGCCCCGTTAGCGTTGCCGGGCCTGC
This sequence comes from Comamonadaceae bacterium OS-1, assembly GCA_027923965.1. Classification (NCBI taxonomy): domain Bacteria; kingdom Pseudomonadati; phylum Pseudomonadota; class Betaproteobacteria; order Burkholderiales; family Comamonadaceae; species Comamonadaceae bacterium OS-1. The sequence continues at coordinate 3,370,262 of AP026969.1, read as the reverse complement.
GACGGTGCCCCGGGCAAGCCCAATTGGTGCCAGGCGCGGCGCAATTGGGTATCTGAGCTGAAACCCGCCAGCTCGGCGGCATGGTTGACGTTGTGGCCCGACTGCAGCGCCGTCTGCGCCACCGCCAGGCGGATGCGGCGCAGGTACTGCAGCGGTGCAATCTGCGCGTACTCCATGAATAAACGGGTCAGGTGGCGCGGCGAGGTGTGGGCCATGTCGGCCATGCGCGGCACCGTCCAGCCTGCGCGCGGGTCCTGGCTGACGGCATCCTGCACCCGGTGCAGGGCGGGGTGCAGGTGGTTGCGGTAGCTTAAAAATGGCGACAGCTCGGGGTCGTGCGGGCCGCGGCGCAGCGCTACCACCATGGTCTGGGCGACCTGCGCTGCGATGGGCTCGCCGCAGGTGTCTGCTATGCGTTGCAGCACCAGGTCGATGCCGGTGGTCACGCCCGCGCTGCTGTAGACCGGCGCGTCTTCCACAAACACCCGGTTGGCCACCACCTCGCACTGCGGCTCCGCGGTGCGCAGCTCGTCCAGGTGCTGGTGGTGGGTAGTGACCCGGCGGCCTTTGAGCAGCCCGGCGTGCGCCGCCAGCAGGGTGCCTGCGCACACCGTCACCAGCTCCAGCTGGTGGGTGGCCAGGCGCAGGCCGCGCAGCCAGTGCAGCACGGTGCGGGCTGGGGTGTTGTCGACTGCGATGGTGCTGCCAGGCAGGCCGACCAGCACCACCCAGTGGGGCGTGGCCGGGTGGGCGGTCAGTGCGTTGGGCAAGGGCTGCAGCCCGGTGAGCTGGGCGCCGACGGAGGTGGCGGTACTGCCATCCGGCCCGACAAACTGCAGGGCAAAGCGCTCTGGCTGGCCCTGCGCCAGCAGGCATTGGTTGGCGATGCGCAGGGCTTCCGCCGGGCCTGCCCAGTCGAGGATCAGGCTGTTGGGCAGCAGGACGAAAAGAACTTGGATCAGGGCTGGAGCTGCCATGCGTAGTCCATTTGCCGGGCGGTGCGGACCGCCAGATCCTGGCCCGCCAGCCTGGCCACCAGGTGCAAGCACATGTCGATGCCCGCGCTGATGCCCGCCGAGGTGGTGATGTGGCCTTGGCTAACCCAACGCTTGCCGGCTTGTACCTGCAGGGCCGGGAACATGCGCTGCAGGTCCTCCAGGTCTTCCCAGTGCGTGGTGACCGGGCCGTGGGTGAGCACGCCGCTGCGCGCCAGCAGAAATGCCCCCGTGCAGACCGAGGCCACGGTGGTGACCGTGGCAGCGGTGGCGGCAATCCAGGCGATGGTCTGTTCGCAAGCCATCGCGGCATCCACCACACCGCCGGGGACGATCAGTACGTCGGTTGTGGTGCACGCGGTAAACGTGCTGTCGGGAAGTATGCGTAATCCGGCCCTTGCGCTCACTGGATCAGCATGACGTGCTACGCATTGTGTAGCAAACAGCGGTGGGTCGTGTGGATGGCTGCGGCCATGCACGCGGCTGGCGGTGGTGAAGACTTCGTAGGGTCCGGCAAAGTCCAGGGCTTCCACGTCGTCGAATACCAGGATGGCAACACGGTGCGTCATGCCGCGGCTCCGGCCAGGGCCTGTTCCACCGTGCAGATGCGGGCGAAGCGCTCGGTGAGCACGGCGGCGGTGCGGGCCATGATGTCGGCGGCGGGCAGCACCGTGCCGTCCAGGTGCTGCATATCCCAGGTCAGCGTGGCCTCCAGGCAGTAGTCCACCGTCCAGCCCAGGTCGGACGCGTGGCGGGTGGTGGTTTCGCAGCATTGCTCGGTGCGGATGCCGCTGACGATCAGGCGGCGGATGCCGTGCGATGTCAGCCACACGTCCAGCCCGGTGCCGACCAGCGCGCTGTGGCGGCTTTTGGTGAAGGTGGCGGCAGGCTCGAACGCAGCCAGCCCTGCGATGGGTTGGATGTGGCCGGACTCGACCGCAAACGCGTTGTCGGCCGTCTTGGGCCCATCCACATGGAAGATGCGCACGACAGGAATCCCCCGCGCCACGCAGCCGTCGATCAGCGCGTTTTGTTTCGCCAGGTAGCCGGGCAGCGTGGCCGGGTTGAAGTAGGGCCGTTGCCGAAAGGATTCCTGGGCATCGATCAAAATCAGACAGGTTTGCATGGTGTATGGCCTTTGGCAGTGGTGATTGGTTGTACTCTATTCTTCAGCACGAGCGGCCCACAGGCCATCCACGATCAGCCCAGTTTCGATCATTTTGAGCCATGAATTGGACCCAAAATGAAAAAACCCCGCAGAGTTCGCACTCTGCGGGGTTTGGAGGAAGTTGTGGTCCCCGTCTTACAACAGGGATGCCAACCTCGTCGCGCAACGGTTCGATGGCAAGGCGCAGCAACGAAGGCAGTAGCAACGCTGTGTCCGATAACGCTTACAGCGTTATCGGAGGACTAGGCGCTGCAACGCCGCCAGCGATCCGTTTCGCGGCGACCCCCTATTACATGCCCATGTCGCCCATGCCGCCCATGCCACCACCCATGCCGCCTGGCATGCCGCCAGCTGCTTCGTCCTTGGGGGACTCGGCAATCATGGCTTCGGTCGTCAGCATCAAGGATGCCACGGAAGCAGCGTTCTGCAGAGCCGTACGGGTCACTTTCGTTGGGTCCAGAATACCCATTTCGATCATGTCGCCGTAGGTGCCGTTGGCAGCGTTGTAGCCGTAGTTGCCCGAACCGGCCAACACAGCAGCCACCACCACAGACGCTTCTTCGCCTGCGTTGTAGACGATTTCGCGCAGAGGGGCTTCGATGGCCTTCAACACCAGCTTGATGCCGGCGTCTTGGTCGGCGTTAGCGCCTTCGATCTTGCCAGCAGCTTGCTTGGCGCGCAGCAGAGCCACGCCGCCGCCAGCCACAATGCCTTCTTCCACGGCAGCGCGGGTAGCGTGCAGGGCATCTTCCACGCGGGCCTTCTTTTCCTTCATTTCGATCTCGGTGGTAGCGCCCACCTTGATCACGGCCACGCCGCCAGCCAGCTTGGCCACGCGCTCTTGCAGCTTTTCGCGGTCGTAGTCGCTGGAAGCTTCTTCGATTTGCACGCGAACTTGCTTGACGCGGGCTTCGATGTCGGCAGCAGCACCAGCGCCATCAATGATGGTGGTGTTTTCTTTGCCCACTTCGATGCGCTTGGCTTGGCCCAGATCGGCCAGGGTAACCTTTTCCAGGGTCAGGCCGACTTCTTCAGCGATAACCTTGCCGCCGGTCAGGATGGCGATGTCTTCCAGCATGGCCTTGCGGCGGTCGCCGAAGCCAGGAGCCTTGACAGCCACAACCTTCAGGATGCCGCGGATGGTGTTGACCACCAGGGTCGCCAGGGCTTCGCCATCGACTTCTTCAGCGATGATCAGCAGAGGACGGCCGGACTTGGCAACTTGTTCCAGGGTAGGCAGGAGTTCGCGGATGTTGCTGATCTTCTTGTCGAACAACAGAACAAACGGGTTGTCCAGCAAAGCGGCTTGCTTTTCTGGGTTGTTGATGAAGTAAGGCGACAGGTAGCCACGGTCGAATTGCATGCCTTCGACGACATCCAGTTCGGATTCCAGCGACTTGCCGTCTTCCACGGTGATCACGCCTTCTTTACCAACCTTGTCCATCGCGTCAGCGATGATCTTGCCGATGGATTCATCGGAGTTGGCGGAGATCGAACCGACCTGGGCGATTTCCTTGGAGGTGGTGGTGGCCTTGGAAGCCTTCTTCAGCTCGGCGACCAAAGCAGTCACTGCCTTGTCGATGCCGCGCTTCAGATCCATGGGGTTCATGCCGGCGGCCACGTACTTCATGCCTTCGCGGATGATGGCCTGGGCCAGCACGGTCGCGGTGGTGGTGCCGTCACCAGCCAGGTCGGAGGTCTTGGAAGCCACTTCCTTGACCATCTGCGCACCCATGTTTTGCAGCTTGTCTTTGAGTTCGATTTCCTTGGCCACGGACACACCGTCCTTGGTCACGGTAGGCGCGCCAAACGAGCGCTCCAGAACCACGTTACGGCCTTTAGGGCCCAGGGTCACCTTGACTGCGTTAGCCAAAATGTTCACGCCTTCAACCATGCGTGCGCGGGCTTCGCCGCCGAAAACTACGTCTTTTGCTGCCATGAGAATTTCTCCGGTATCAATGAATTAAAAAGGGGAGGGTGTGAGGCGAGAAATTACTTCTCTACGACTGCAAACAGGTCGTCTTCCTTCATCACCAGCAGTTCGTCGCCTTCGACCTTGACGGTCTGGCCGCTGTACTTGCCGAACAAGACGCGGTCGCCAACCTTGACGGTCAGGGCGGAAATTTCACCCTTGTCGTTCTTTTTGCCGGGGCCGACAGCCAGGATTTCGCCTTGGTCTGGCTTTTCAGCAGCCGAGTCAGGGATCACGATGCCGGAAGCGGTCTTGGTTTCGCTGTCGATACGCTTGACGATCACGCGGTCGCCGAGAGGACGTAGGTTCATAGAGTCTCCTAAAAATGGAACGGTAAAAAAGGGGCGTGGGGTGGGTGCTAGCACTCAACCCCTACGAGTGCTAATGATAAGGGCAAGTTGTGACGTTTCAAGGGCAGATGCCAGAAATGCTGTGCGGGCGGGCGTACTTTGGAATCCCGGATTTAAAGAAAATAGACCGCCTGTGCTGATTCCATCAGCATAAGCAGCTATATATTTAATAGCTATTGGCCCGCAGCGTACAGCCAGGGCAGATCCAGCAGGCGTTCGCCGCCCAGCTGCATGGCCCGGTCCCGGCCCCAGCGCACCAGGCCCGTGGCGTGGAAGATGCGGCCATTGCGGATGGCGCGGGCCTGCACCCGTGCGTTGCGTTGCCAGCGTTGGCGGGCGTATTCGGCCAGCGCGGCAGGGATATCAGTACCAGGTTGCAGCACGTTGGCCAGTGCGGCGGCATCTTCTATCGCCATGCCCGCGCCCTGGGCCAGGTAGGGCCGCATCGGATGGGCTGCATCGCCCAGCAACGCGACATGGCCCTGCGCCTGCTGGTGGGCTCCGGCCATGGGCGGGCGGTCGCACAGCACCCACAAGCGCCAGGCGGGGATGGCCTGCAACAGGTCCTGCAGCGGGCGGCACACGCCCGCCAGGCTGGCGCGCAGGTCGGCGGCGTTGGCGCTGTGGTCCCAGTGTTCCAGGCTGGTGTGTTGTGGCGGCAATTGGCCGTGCACGATGGCCACGACGTTGAGCCAATCGCCGCCGCATACGGGGTACTGCACCACATGCAACGCCGGGCCGAGCCACGCCGTGACGTGCTGCGAGCGCAGGCCCGGTGGCAGGTCCGCCTGGCGTACCAGGGTGCGGTAAGCCAGGTGGCCGGTGCTGCGGGGTGGGCCGTCGTGCAGCAGCCATTGGCGTACGGGGCTCCACAGGCCGTCGGCACCCACCAGGGCATCGCCGTGGACTTCTTCGGTTGTGCTGCCGCGTACCGACACGCCAATGGGGGTCTGGCTGAAATGCTGTAGCGGGTGGTCGAGATGCAGTTGGGTGTTGGTTTGTTGTACGGCGGTGTGCAATAGCGCCAACAGGTCGGCCCGATGCAGTGTGGCGTAGGGCGCGCCGTAGCGCTGCTGCATATCCGTGCCCAGGGTCAGACGGCCCAGTCCGTGGGCGGTCAAAGCGTCACGCACCTGCAGATGCGGGGGAAAGGCGGCCACGGCGGCCAAAGCGTCCTGCAGACCCCAGCCGTGCAGCAGCCGGGTCACGTTGGGGCCGATCTGGATGCCCGCGCCCACTTCGCTCAAGACAGGCGCGCGCTCAAACATGCGCACGCTCCACCCGGCCCGGGCACCTGCCACGGCGGCTGCCATGCCGCCAATGCCGGCGCCCGAGATCAGTAAATGTTGAACCATGGAGCGATTTTGCCGTGCCTGCGGGTGCCGTCTTTGCACCGCCCGGTGCACGAGCACGCAGCAGCAGGTATAAGCCTGCAATGTACCGGGCCAAGGTGTGACCAATGCCTTGTATGCATCTAAAAAGTGAACAGAGCGCTTGCCCCGGCGCCCCATGACTGACTCAAAAAAAGCCCATAATGCAGCAGCCAAATTTACAGATCACCGCATTGGGCCAAAGCACCTAAAAATCCTGTCAAATGCGCTTTATATTCAAACCATATTCCATTGGACCAACCGATATTCGATGCGTTTTCTAAAAAATCTAGACACTGAACTGCGGTTAATTGACCGGGTCGTAGAGTTATTGCAGCAGATGGGCGGCAGGTGTGATCAAAATATTTAACCACTATCTGCATAGGCGCACGCTCCAGCAGGTTTTTTTCGATCTGGCGCTGGTTGTTCTGGCCGTTTTGGCTGTAGCCATTTGGAAAGGTGAAGATTTCACCTCGGTGGTGTCTCTACTGGGGCATGCCAGTTTGCTGTCGCTGGGCATGCTGGTGATCAATTCGGCTTTGGGCTTTTACCAGCGCATCCATAACCGTTCGCTGAACCAGTCGCGTGCGCGTGCGGTGTTGTCCCTGGTGCTGGCATTGCCGCTGACCTACGGCGTCTTTTCCCTTTTCCCTCAGAGCTCTACCAGCCGGGAGACCCTGGCCATGGCTGCGATGGTGGGCTTCGTGGTGGTGATATTGCACCGGGTGTACGTGGTCCATTCGATGCCGCAGTCCATGATGCGCCACCGGGTGCTGGTATTTGGCACCGGGCCCCGCGCGGCCCTGGTAGGAAAAACGCTCAAGAATGAAGATCCGCATGTGGATGTGGTGGGTTACTACGCCAGCCCGAACGAGGCCGAGTCCGAGGTGTCGGCGTGGGGAATATTGTCCAAGCACAAGTCTTTGACCGACACCGCGCTGGAACTGGAAGTGGATGAAATTGTGGTGGCGCTGGTGGAGCGCCGGGGGGGCAGCATGCCCTTACGCGAGCTGCTGGACTGCAAGCTGCATGGTGTGCGGGTGGTGGATGTAGCCACGCATTTCGAAAAAACCAAAGGCCAGATCCGCCTGGATTCGGTGAATGCCGGGTGGTTGATTTTTGGCGACGGTTTCAGCCAGGGCGGCGTGCGTACCGCAGTGAAGCGCCTGTTCGATATTTTCAGCGCCTTGGTGCTGATTCTGCTCAGCCTGCCCATCATGCTCATCACCATGTTGCTAGTGGTACTGGAAAGCCCAGGTCCGATCTTTTACCGCCAGGAACGGGTGGGCTTCAATGGCCGATTGTTCAATGTGGTGAAGTTTCGCAGCATGCGCGCCGATGCCGAGAAAGATGGAACCCCCCGTTGGGCCGCCGCCAAGGACGACCGTGTCACCAAGGTCGGCAAGTTCATCCGCAAGGTGCGTATCGACGAGTTGCCGCAGTTGTTTTGCGTGCTCAATGGCGACATGAGCATGGTCGGGCCACGGCCCGAGCGGCCTTATTTTGTCGATCAGTTGACACGCCAAATACCCTACTATGCGGTGCGCCAGAGCGTCAAGCCTGGGGTGACGGGCTGGGCCCAGGTCCGTTACCACTACGGTGCCACCCTGGAAGATTCTGCAGAAAAGCTGCAATACGACCTGTATTACGTCAAAAACCATTCGCTCTTTTTGGACATCATCATCTTGTTTGAAACCGTTGGCGTGGTGCTGATGGCCAAGGGCGCACGCTGAAGGGCAGCATGCGGTTGTTGCCGCACGCCAGGTGAATCCATGGACAAAGAAACTGTGACTTTGACCTTCGTAGGTTACGCCCTGGTGGGCTTGGCGTACGTAGGTTTTGCGCTGCGCTTGTTGGCCATGGGGGTTGCCAGCCCACCCAGAAACAAATCCGCCTTGTATCTGCTGTTTGCGGTGGTGTTCTCTGCCGTCTGGGGCGTGTGCCAGCTTTTGTCCATCATCAATCTGTGGTGGCTGTTGCTGGGCAACCTTGCCGATGTACTGCGCTACGGTTGCTGGTTTGGGTTCATGCTGGCGCTGTGCCGTTCCAGCCGGGACGGCAAGTTGCCCCCTGGCATGGTCTGGCTGCCCGTGATGGCGGGGGGTCTGGTGGTTTTGAGCCTGCTCACGCAGACCCTGGCACCGTTTGGTTTTAGCGCTTTGGGGGATATACGGGCGATGGCGCTGATGTGTGCCATGGCCCTGCCGGTGTTGGCCTTGGTTTTGTTGGAGCAGATCTACCGCAATGTGACCGAGGATTCACGCTGGAACGTCAAACCTTTGAGTTTGGGGCTGGCAGGCTTGTTCCTGTTTGACCTGTATCTGTACTCGCAAGCGGTTTTGTTTAAACACCTGGATGGCGATGCACTGAGCGTGCGCGGGGCGGTGCATGCCCTGATGGTGCTGCTGTTGTTGCTCTCTACCACCCGCCGCCGCGACTGGATTTCGAGTATCCGGATATCCCAAAAGGCGGCTTTCCATTCGGCGACCTTGTTGGTGGCCGGTGCCTACCTGATCTTCATTTCTGCCGTGGGTTATTACGTGCGCTACTTCGGTGGTGAATGGGGGCGTGCACTGCAGGTGGGGGTGGTGTTTTCGGCCCTGATTGCGCTGATGGTGTTGGCGTTGTCGGGGTCTTTCCGGGCCAAGCTCAGGGTGTTGGTTGGCAAACACTTTTTTCGCTACCGCTACGACTACCGGGAAGAGTGGCTGAAGTTCACCCAAACGCTGTCCAGCAACAACGCCCCGCAGGACATGGGGCAGCAGGTGGTCCGTGCGCTGGCCGACATGCTGGACAGTCCTGGCGGGGGGCTGTGGATGAAAAGTACCGGTGAAGCCTCATTTCGCCAGACGGCCCACTGGAACCTGGCGGCAACGTCGGTTAAAGAGGATGCGGAATCGTCGTTCTGCCAGTTTCTGGTGCGCAGTGGTTGGGTGATCAATCTGGAGGAGTACCGTTCTTTTTCCAAGCGCTATGGAGACCTTGTGCTGCCGGTGTGGCTGCAAGATGTCATACAGGCTTGGCTGATCGTGCCTTTGACGGCCGGTGGAGAGCTGATCGGTTTTGTCGTTCTGGCCCGCGCCCGTACCAATATCGAGGTGAATTGGGAGGTAAACGATCTGCTTAAAACCGCAGGTCGCCAGGCGGCAAGCTATCTGGCCCAGATGCGGGCCACTGAAGCCTTACTGGAGGTTCGCAAGTTTGATGCGTTCAACCGCATGTCGGCCTTTGTGGTGCACGACCTTAAAAATATTGTGACCCAGCTATCGCTTATGCTGAAAAATGCCAAACGTCTGCATGCCAATCCGGAGTTTCAGCAAGACATGCTGATGACCGTCGAAAACTCCTTGGACAGAATGCGCCAACTGATGCTTCAGTTAAGAGAGGGGGCTACGCCTCCGGGAACGGCAGTGGGCGTGGATTTGGGTGCTATCGTGCAGCGTATTTCCTTGGTAGCGTCCAAACGTGATCGCCACCTTGAGGTAACGCAGGCTGACAGAATTGTGACCCGGGGCCACGAAGAGCGCCTGGAGCGGATCATCGGACACATTGTGCAAAATGCCTTTGATGCCACAGACCCCTCCGGGCGGGTATGGCTGACACTGGACCGTCACAACGGGCAGGCCCGCATAGAGATTGGCGACACCGGGCAAGGCATGAGCGAGGAATTCGTCCAGGAACGTCTTTTCAAGCCGTTTCAAACCACCAAGCAAGCGGGGATGGGTATCGGTGCTTATGAAAGCTTTCAGTACGTACAGGAATTAGGAGGCAAAATTCTCGTGAATAGTGCGCTAAATAAAGGAACGCTGGTGACACTTTTATTGCCTTTGTTTGAGGTCCATCAGGGGTCAGATCTCCACGTATTGGGGACGTCATGAGCGCAGATGTGGCACGTTCACTTTTGATCGTGGAAGATGATTTGGCGCTCCAAAAGCAAATCAAATGGTCTGTCGATAAGTTTGACTCTGTAACCGCCCATGACCGCGACAGCGCCATGGTGCAACTGCGCAGGCATAGCCCGGCGGTCGTCACTATGGACTTGGGCCTGCCGCCGGACGCTGACGGCGTTGCCGAGGGTTTCCGCCTGTTGGAGCAAATCCTGGCGGTGGAGCCGGATACCAAGGTGATTGTGTTGACGGGCCAAAACGACCAGACGAATGCATTGCGCGCCGTGGCATTGGGGGCCTATGATTTTTTTGCAAAGCCTTTCGAGCCCGAATTGCTGAATCTGACCATCGAACGTGCCTTCAGGATGTTCGAGTTGCAGAAGGAAAACCGGCGCTTGCAGTCCATGTACCAGCCGGATGCACTAACGGGTTTGATTACCCGCGATCCAGAGATGCTGCGCGTCTGCCGCACGATTGAAAAAGTCGCTAATACCACCGCCACCGTCATGCTCTTGGGTGAGAGCGGTACCGGTAAAGAGGTTTTGGCACGGGGCCTGCACCAGGCATCGCCGCGTAAAAATGAGAAATTCGTAGCTATCAACTGTGCTGCTATTCCTGAAAACCTGTTGGAAAGTGAGCTCTTTGGTTACGAAAAGGGCGCATTCACCGGTGCTGCCAAAACCACGCTCGGAAAGATTGAACTGGCCAATGGTGGGACCTTGATGCTGGACGAAATTGGGGATTTGCCTTTTTCGTTACAGGCCAAGTTACTGCGGTTCATCCAGGAACGCACCATCGAGCGCGTGGGCGGTCGCCAGGAAATTCCGGTAGATGTACGGATCGTCTGCGCCACCCACCAAGATTTAAAAGCGCTCAGTAAAGAGAGCCGCTTTCGCGAAGACTTGTACTATCGCTTGGCCGAAATTGTCATCAATATCCCGCCTTTGCGCGCCCGCAAGGGGGATGCCGCGTTATTGGCATTTGCATTTGTGCGACGCTTTGCCCGAGAACAAAATAGAGGTTCTTTAAACCTGAGCGAAGAAAGTGTACGTCTTATTGAACAGCATAATTGGCCTGGGAACATTCGGGAACTCGAAAATTGTATCAAGCGGGCGGTGATTATGTCCGACAGCAACCAGATTCTTCCCGAAGATGTGGGTATGGAATCGCAGTCGTCTGAAATGTCAGATAAATCATTGGATCTAAGGGCTGTGCGCGATATTGCAGAAAAAAATGCAGTGATTGCAGCCCTAGGTCGTGTCAATGGGAATATTGTCAAGGCCGCTGAATTGTTGGGCGTAAGTCGACCGACGCTTTATGATTTAATGCATCGACTTGGCTTGAAGTAATTAGTATTTAATTTTGAGATAAAAAATGAAAAAATCTATTTTTATATATAAAATTCTGCCTGTATTAATTGCGGCTGGATTTTTGTCTGCGTGTGGTGATGAAAAACCGGAGGTGTTGATTGCTTCTGCAAAAACAAGCCTTGAGAAAAACGATCAAAAAACAGCCATTATTCAGATAAAAAATGCGCTGCAAGCAAGTCCGAATTTGCCTGAGGCCAGATTTTTACTGGGCACTGCTCTTTTAAAAAATGGTGAGCCTGCTGCTGCGGAGATTGAATTTGATAAATCTCTCCGCTTGAAATACTCGGATGATTTGGTAGTGCCGAAAATTGTGCAGTCATTACTGCTGCAGGGGAAGTTTAAAAAGATAACGGATGATTTTTCCAAAATCGAGTTGGAGTCAATTGCTGCGAAAGCTGACTTAAAGATGTCGTTGAGCAAGGCCTACGCCGCTCAAGGATTAACTGACTTGTCGCAAAGTGCATTAAATTCTGCGCTTTCTTATGAGCCAGATAATGTAGATGCATTAATCATGAAGTCTCGCGACTTTGCTGCAAAAAATGACTATTCGGCGGCCTTGTCACAAATTGATGCCGTCATTGTAAAACATCCTGAAAATCCTGAAGCACTAAAGATGAAGGGAGATATTCTCCTTTTGGGAAAAAATGATCCGAATGGAGCCTTATTGGCGTATAAAAAATCTACTGAAGTCAAAAATGGTTACGTTCCTGGGTATGCTGGAATTTTAACCATTTTGTTTCAGCAGGATAAGCTGGATGAGGCCCAAAAAGAGCTTGATAGTTTAAAGAAATTTGCTGAAAAAAGTCCTCAAACCAAATACTTTGAAGTGCAGCTGGCATACCAGAAGAAAGATTTTCTGGCTGCGAGAAATTTGGCTCAGCAGCTTTTGAAAGTATCTCCAGATAACCCAGTTGCCTTGCAATCGGCGGGATTAATTGAGTTTCAATTAAATTCTTTTTTGCAGGCTGAAGTTTACTTGAGCAAGGCGATTGCCACCAATTCCACCCTTACGGTAGCTCGTAGACTCTTGGTGACAACCTATTTGCGCATGGGGCAACCTGGCAAGGCCCTTGCTGCCTTGACTCCTGGCTTGACGCAAGAACCCACAGATCCAGCTTTGTATTCCATTGCGGGTGAGGTTTTTTTACAAAATGGCGATATTAAAAAAGCCGGTGAGTACTTTTCCAAGGCTTCTAAACTGGATCCCAAAGATCCCAGAAAGCGGACATCGGTGGCCTTGGTTCATATGATGGGCGGCGATACGGCAGCCGCTTTCAATGAATTGGACGATATCGCCTCGTCGGATCAGGGAATATCTGCAAATCTTGCATTGATTAGCGCACATTTGCGGCGACAAGATTTCGATAAGGCACTCAAGGCCATCGATGGGATGGAAAAAAAGCAGCCTAATAATCCTTTGGTTTTTAATTTGCGTGGAAAAATTCAAATTTCGCAAAACGATTATGCGAATGCCCGAAAGAATTTCGAAAAGGCCGTTGCAATCAATCCTACCTACTTTCCCGCTATTGCCAGCCTGGCTGGTTTGGATGTTTTCGAGAAAAAACCAGACGATGCAAAAAAGAGATTAGAAAATCTGCTGGCTAAGGAACCCAAGAACAACCAAGCTTTGCTTGGTTTGGCCGAGTTGCGGGCACGTTCTGGCGGGACGAAGGACGAGATTGCAGAGGCCATTAACAAAGCTATCGCAGCCAACCCCTCGGAAATAGGACCCCGAATTTTGTTGGTCGATTTCTATTTGCGTAATAAGGATAGCAAGGCTGCATTTACTGCGGCACAGAGTGCCGCAACAGTATTGCCAGACAGTCTGGAGGTGCTAGACGCTTTGGGTCGCGCACAGCTCGCCTCTGGTGATACCAATCAGGCGATATCTTCGTATACCAAGCTTGTGAGCTTGCAGCCACAGTCTGTACAGGCCTTGATGCGATTGGCTGGCGCGAACATAGCTGCCAAAAATTCAGCGGCGGCAGAGCAAACTCTCAACAAGGTATTAGAGTTGAAGCCGGATTTGGTAGAGGCACAATCTAACTTGATTATGCTGAATATTTCTGCGGAACGCTATCCAAAAGCAATTGAAATTGCACGCTCCATACAGAAACAAAGACCAAAAGAAATTGTTGGTTATATCCTGGAAGGCGATGTGAATGTTGCGCAGAAAAAATGGGATGATGCTTTAGCGGCTTATCGCGCAGGATTAAAACAATCCACTGCGTTGGAGCCTGCTACCAAAATTCATGCAGTTTTGAGTACGTCGGATAGGAAGGCCGAGGCGGATAAATTCGCTGCCTCCTGGATGAAAGACCACCCCAAGGATATTCAGTTTGTTACCTATTTGGCAGATACTGCGCTGGTAAAAAAAGATTTTTCCAGTGCTGAAAAACTTTACATGGCTGTTGTCCAGGCGCAGCCTGACAATGCTGTGGCGTTCAATAACTTGGCATGGATTGAGGGACAGCTCAAAAAAGATAGTGCGATTGCCTACTCCGAGAAAGCCAATAAGTTGGCACCGGATCAACCTGCGTTCATGGATACTTTGGCTACGCTTCTATCCGAAAAGGGTGACTATGCAAAAGCTATTGAGCTGCAGAATAAGGTTGTTGCCTTGCAGCCGGATAATCCTGTATTTAAGCTGAACTTGGCGAAGATTTTCATAAAATCAGGTGACAAAAAGCAAGCCAAAGCTTTGTTGGACGATTTGGCTAAATTGGGTGACAAGTTCACGGCCCGTGCGGAAGTCGATGCAGCATTGAAGAGTTTGTAGCTTTAAATACCTTAAAAAATCTATTGGAGATGAATGTGACTGGTAAATTTTCTATCCGATGGATTCTTGTATGGGGTATTTTCTGCTCCCCCTTTCATTTTGCGCAGGCTGAGTTGGTAGATACGATTGCAAAGGTAAAACCCTCGATTCTCATCGTGGGTTATTACAAAAGCACCAATAGCCCTCGGTTTAACTTGCGCGGTACGGGTTTTGTGGCGCTTGGTGGTAATTTGGCAATCACCAATTCCCATGTTTTGTTCGGCCCGTCGGAGGATAGTTCTGGTTACGATTTGGTGGTACAGGTACGCGGCCCCAAGGGCGAATTGCAGATGCGGCAGGCTGTGATGCTGGAGCAAGACCGCTTGCACGACCTGGTGCTGCTGAGGTTTGCGGGTGAGCCTGTGCCCTTTTTGGCCTTGCGTGACTCTAATACCGTGCGTGAAGGGCAGTCGGTTGCGCTGATGGGTTTTCCGATTGGTGGTGCGCTGGGGTTTTCGCCGGTGACGCACCGCGCCATGGTCTCGTCCATCACGCCGATCGTTCTGCCTGCGGCCTCAGGTCAGTTGCTGACCGAAAAGTCGATTCGCAGTATCCGGGATGGTAGTTTCGATATTTTTCAGCTTGATGGCACGGCCTATCCGGGCAATAGCGGCGGGCCGTTGTTTGATGCCGAGTCGGGCGAAGTGGTGGGCATTGTGAACATGGTGTTCGTGAAGGGCACCAAAGAGTCGGCCATCAGTGCACCCTCCGGCATCTCTTACGCCATTCCCTCCAATTACATCCAGCAACTGGTGCAGCGGCAAAAGGCCAACTGAGGCCTCTTCCCCTCTTCCTTTGTTACTGCATGAAGCCCATGCGGCCCTTGTGCTGGCTGGCTTTGGGCAGATCTTCCACCCGCACGGTATCGCGGCCATCCAGCCGGGCATTGCCAAATCCGGTCATGAGCGCCCTGCGCATTTCCCGTGGGGCGAGCTCGGCCAAGGCATCTTGCAGATCGCTGTGCGGATCGGGCGCGAAACGCTCGCCCCAGCCATGCTCGGCGCGGATGGAGTGGTAGAGGTTGCGGGCAATCTGGCGCGCGGCCTCGGGGGAGGGCGGCTCGATTTCAAACACGTTCATGCGGTTCAGAATCGGCTCGGGAATGCCCCGTGGGTCGTTGGCCGTGGTGATCCAGATCACTTGGCTGGCATCGATGGCGATTTCGGCAAATTCGTCTATGAAGTTCTGCGCCGTATCGTGCTCCAGCAGGCTGTAGAGCGCGCCCAGAGGGTCGTACTGGGCATCGGCGCTGGCTTTGTCGATTTCGTCCACCACGATGACCGGGTTGGCGTATTCGCCGTCGATCAGCGCTTCAAACACCTTGCCGGGCTTGGCGCCTTTCCATTGCGACGATGAGCCCGACAGCAGCCAGCCTGCAGTCATGGAGCTCATGGGCACCAGGTTCATACCCGTGCCCAGCAGGTCGGCGAGTTTTTTGGCGAAATGGGTTTTGCCGATGCCGGGCAGGCCCAGCAGCAGGATGGGGGTGACCTCCAGGCCGTCGCGGCTGTCCTGGCTCAGGGCGACGTGGCGTTTCACGTCGTCCAGCACCTCGGTGAAATTGGGCAGGGCCTGGTAGAGAGCCGACATTTCGGGGATGCCCGAGGGCTTGACCTGGAAGCGGTCAGGGCCGCGCTCCAGCATGCGCTCATAGGTGCTGCGCAGGTTTTCATGCTCCCGGCTGGGCAGTTTGGCGAGCTTGCGCTCGACATCGTGCGGCTGGAAGACGCTGCGCACGTTGGCCACGGGCAGTTGGAATGAGGACGCATGAGGAACGAGGCTGCGGGATTCCATCGATTACTCCTGGTTACAGACACAGTTTCATTTCAGCATAAGCCGTGCCAGCGTACCAGAGGCCAAGCTGCGCAATAGTGCCGCTTGTTCCGCCTATTTGCGCGTTGTGGGCTTGCCACCACGCGCGCGACGCACAAAAGCGTGCGTTGCCGGTGGGGAATCAGGCGGGCGCGGAGCCCAGCATCTGGTGCAATTCGCCGGATTCGTACATTTCCATCATGATGTCCGAGCCGCCTACGAACTCGCCCTTGATGTAGAGCTGTGGAATGGTGGGCCACTGGCTGTATTCCTTGATGCCCTGGCGGACTTCGTCGTCTTCCAGCACGTTCACGGTCTTGACCGTCTTGGTGTCCACGCCGCAGGCCTTGAGCAATTGAATGGCACGTCCAGAGAAGCCGCACTGGGGAAAGCTGGCGTTGCCCTTCATAAACAGCACCACGTCGTTGGATTTGACCAGTGCATCAATGCGTTGTTGTGTGTCGCTCATCGGGAGACTCCTTGAAAATATAGCCGCTATTATTTCACTTAGCGCGCCGTGGCAGGAGGCGTGCGGTGGGGTGCCCTCGTTCAGACCAAGGATGCACCATTTTCTACCTTGCTATGGTTTGTATAGCTTCTCGTGCTGATCCAATCAGCACAAAAGGCCTAAAAAACGCTTATTTCCATTGGCCGCCCGTGCAGCGCGCGATACCGGCCAGGTCGGGCCGGGATTGCACTTGTGCAAAGCCTGCCTGCGCCAGCAGCGCCGCCACGGCCGGGGCCTGGTCGTAGCCGTGCTCCAGCAGCAACCAGCCTTGGGGCCGCAGATGGGCCGGGGCCTGGGCGATGATTTGGCGGATGTCGTCCAGCCCGTCGGGGCCTGCCGTCAGCGCGCTGCGCGGCTCGAACGCCAGTGCGGGCAGGTGCGGGTCGACATCGGTGATGTAGGGCGGGTTGGACACCACCATGTCGAACGTTCCCGCCACCTGGGCCAGCCAGGTACTGTGGACGAATGCCACGGGCAGCGCCAGCCGGGTCGCATTGGCCTTGGCCACGGCGAGCGCATCGGCGCTGTTGTCGACCGCGGTGACCTGCGCATCGGGCCGGGCTTTCTGCAGGGCCAGGGCGATGGCTCCGCTGCCGGTGCCCAGGTCGATCACCTGCGGGGCCGTCTTGCCAGCCAACAGTTCCAGTGCCCAGTCCACCAGGGTCTCGGTATCGGGTCGGGGGTCGAGCACGCGGGCATCGACCCGCAGGTCCAGCCCGTAGAACTCGCGCTGGCCGGTGATGTAGGCCACGGGCTCACCGGCGCGACGGCGGGTGCAGGCGGTGCCAAAGGCCGCTGCCTGCACGGGGTTCAGTGCATCCTGGCCGTGGGCCAGCAGCCAGGCGGCATCCAGCGGGCTTTTGCCCAGGGCGTGCAGCAGCAGCATGCGGGCATCGAGCTTGGCTATGCCGTGCTTTTGCGCGCCCAGCAGGGCCACCTGCAAGGTGCTGGCCTCGTCGCTGTAGACCGACACCGGACGGGCCGCCGCCCACGCCGCTTTGCCCAGGCCGGGGCGCTCGGGGCGCGGGGCCATGCGCTTGGCGCTTTTTTCCTTCGCGTCTTTCAGGGACTTGCTGGACACTTTGGCGTAGCCGCCTTGTGGCTTGGGGCCTTTGTTGATGGAGCGTGCCATGGGTTCCTTGGTCAGTTGTTCTGTGGCTTCTTAGGCGACGGTTTCGAGTTCGGCCAGTTGCTCTGCCTCTTGCGCCGCGCGCAGGGCATCCAGCACTTCGGTCAGGTCACCTTCCATGATGAACAGCAGCTTGTACAGCGTCAGGTTGATGCGGTGGTCGGTCCAGCGGCCCTGTGGGAAGTTGTAGGTACGGATGCGGTCGCTGCGGTCGCCGCTGCCGATCAGGCCCTTGCGTTCGGCGGCATCCTTGGCAGCGCGCTCGGCGCGGTCCTTTTCGTGGATGCGGGCTGTCAGCACCTTGAGCGCCTGGGCCTTGTTGCTGTGCTGGCTGCGGCCATCCTGGCACTCGGCGACGATGCCGGTGGGAATGTGGGTGATACGCACCGCAGAGTCGGTTTTGTTGATGTGCTGGCCACCGGCACCGCTGGCGCGGTAGGTGTCGATGCGCAGGTCGGCCGGGTTGATCTTGATGGCTTGCTGCTCGTCGGGCTCGGCCAGCACCGCGACCGTGCAGGCGCTGGTGTGGATGCGGCCCTGGGTTTCGGTGGCGGGCACGCGCTGCACCCGGTGACCACCAGACTCGAACTTGAGCTGGCCGTACACGCCATCGCCTTCCAGGCGCAGCACCACTTCCTTGTAGCCGCCCAGTTCGCTCTGCGACTCGCTCATGATTTCGGTCTTCCAGCCCTGGCGTTCGGCGTAGCGGGTGTACATGCGCAGCAGGTCGGCGGCAAACAGGGCGGATTCGTCGCCGCCGGTGCCTGCGCGGATTTCCATGAAGGCGTTGCGTGCGTCGTCCGGGTCCTTGGGCAACAGCATGCGTTGCAGTTCGGCCTCCAACTTTTGCAGCTCGGCCTCGGCAGAAGCAATTTCTTCCTCGGCCATCTCGGCCATTTCCGGGTCACTTTGCATGGCCTGGGCGGCGGCCAGGTCGGACTCGCGCTGGGTGTAGCGGGTGAAGCGCGCCGCCACCTGGCCCACTTCGGTGTGCTCGCGGGACAGTAGCAAAAATTGCTTCATGTCACCCATGATGTCCTCGCGGGACAGCAAAAAGTCGAGTTCTGCAAGGCGAAAGACGTAGCGCTCAAGCTGTTGGCGTAAGAAAGGTTTCATAGGGAGGCAATTCAGATCAATAACAGTCCCAAGGCGGGATGACGGCCCATGGGGGGGCCTGGCGCAGGAGGCGAGCAGCGTCGCTAACGCTCTTTGCGTAAAAACAGCTTGTGGATGGCCTGCACCGTGTGTTCACGGCTGCCGGCATCGCCTGCGCGCAGTTCGGCCATGGCCCCGTGCAGCATTTTTTGCGTCAGACCCTTGCTCAGCATGTCCAGCACGGCTTCGATGTCGTCGCCCTTGGCCAGCAGACGGCGGGCGCGGGCCAGCTCGGTGGCGCGCCATTCGTCGGCCTGGGCATTGAGCTGCTGGATCAGCGGCACCACGCCGTGCACCGGGTCGCGCTGGTCCATCCAGTGCAAAAAGCTTTGCACGCCCGCGTCGATGATGACCTCGGCCTGCGCCACTGCGGCCTGGCGGTTTGCCTGGCCGCTTTGCACCACGTGGGCCAGGTCGTCCACGGTGTACAGGTACACGTCTTCCAGCGCCTTGACTTCAGGCTCGATGTCGCGCGGCACGGCCAGATCGACCATGAAGATCGGGCGGTGCTTGCGCAGCTTCAGGGCCCGTTCCACCGCGCCCAGGCCGATGATGGGCAGGGTGCTGGCCGTGCAGCTGACCACCGCGTCGAATTCGTGCAGGCGGCTGGGCAGGTCGGCCAGGCGCATCACCTCGCCGCCGAAACGGACAGCGAGCTTTTCACCGCGCTCCAGGGTGCGGTTGGCAATGGCGATGGACTTGGGATTCTTGGCGGCAAAGTGGGTGGCTGCCAGCTCGATCATCTCGCCCGCGCCGACAAACAGCACGCGTACTTTGGTGAGGTCTTCAAACAACTGGCCCGCCAGGCGCACGGCGGCGGCGGCCATGCTGATGGAATGCGCGCCGATCTCGGTGGAGGTGCGTACCTCTTTGGCTACAGCGAACGAGCGCTGGAACAACTGGTTCAGCGTGCTGCCCAGCGCCCCGGCCTGCTCGGCTGCGCGGATCGCGTCCTTCATCTGGCCCAGAATCTGCGGCTCGCCCAGCACCATCGAGTCCAACCCGCTGGCCACGCGGAAGGCGTGCCGCGCCACCGGGCCATCTTGCAGGGTGTAGGAGTGGGAGCGCAAAAGTGCGGGCGATACGCCGCCGGTGTGGGCCAGCCAATCCACCGTGTGCTCCAGCGCCTGCCGGTCGCCCGCGCAATAGACTTCGGTGCGGTTGCAGGTGGAGATGATGGCGGCCTCGGGGCCTTGCAGCGCGGCGCGCAGGCCGTGCAGGGTGGGCGCGATCTGGTCCAAGGCGAACGCAAACCGACCGCGCAAATCCAGAGGTGCGGTGGTGTGGTTAATGCCTAATGCCCAAACTGCCATCGTCAGATTATAAAATTTGTAAGGGGCCAAATCCCCAGCGCGTCGCCAAAGCCTCAAAATTGCCGCTATGGGACCTATAGATTCAATTTTTCACCTGCTGAATTTCGCCGCACCGGCGCTGGCGGTGGGCGTGCTGACGGCGCTGGCCGCCAAGGCATTTATAAAAAATAAGCCGCTCGTGCTCAGCTGGTATGCACAAGCAGCTATTAATTCTGTAGTGTGCCTGTTGGTGCTGCTGGGCGGACTGTGGTTCTTTGGCCACGACGGCAAGATGGCGACCTACGCCGCCCTGGTGCTGGCCTGTGCCACCAGCCAGTGGCGGCTAAGTCGCTAGCAAGGGCCCAAAGCGCGACAGGCCACTGTGGCCGGTGGCCAACGACACCTGGTTGCGGCCCGCGCGCTTGGCGTCATACAGGGCGTTGTCGGCGGCCTGTACCAGGGCATCCAGGGTCATGGGTTCGCCTTCGGCCATGCCCGCCGCACCCATGCTGATGGTGACGCGTACCGCATCCTTGGGTGCGTGGAGCTGGGCCGAAAAGGCCACGGCTTCGCGCATGCGCTCGGCCAGTTGGCGGGCGTGTTCCAGCGGCGTGTTGGGCAGCAGCACCACAAATTCTTCGCCACCCCATCGCGCCAGCAGGTCGGTGGTGCGCAGGCCCTGGGCGCAGCGGCGGGCCACCTCCACCAGCACCTTGTCGCCCGCGTCGTGGCCGTGGGTGTCGTTGACGCGCTTGAAGTGGTCGATGTCCAGGATCAGCAAGGCCAGGGGCAGGCGGTGGCGCAGGGCCAGGTCGAGCTCGCGCTGGGCCGTGTGGACGAAGTGGCGGCGGTTGGCCAGACCGGTCAGGCTGTCGGTGATGGACTGCACATGGGCCACATGCCGGGCCTGCTCCAGCGCCACGATCAGCGAAAAAATCGCCCAACCGGTCAGCACGGTCATGGGCAGCGGCACCAGCAGCGAGATGAAAAACGCCTCGCCCATGGTGTCGTAGCCCAGCGCGCGGATGTAGCCGTAGGTCAGCACCAGCGACAGCAGCGACACCACCGCGCTCATCGCCAGCGTGGTGCGCCACACGCCCCAACGCGCCACCGCCCGTGAACAGCGCTGGCGCAGCGGGGTCAGTTCTGCGTCAACGGGGCGGGGGATGGATCGGCTGGACATGTGTTGCCGATGCTAGCAAAAAGTGTGCGAAAGAGGCGCGCGAGGCCGTGCCCGCCATCAATCCGCCGGGGCGAACAGGTCGATCCGGTCGGTGATGATGGCATCGGTGCCCAGCGCGGTCAGGCGCTGTACCGCGACCGCGTCGTTGACGGTGTAGCTGGCGCTGCGCAGCCCGGCGGCTTTCACCTGGCCCACGGTGTCAGCCGTCCACAGTGCATGGTCGCAGACGATGGCGATGCAGCCCAGGCGCTGCGCGGCTTCCAGCCAGCCGTCCCACAATGTGTCGAGCAACAGGCCCCGTGGCAGGCCGGGTTGGGCGGCCTGGGCGCCTTCCAGCGAGGCCACGCTGAAGGAGGTCAGCAGCGGCGGCACGGCCTGGCCCTGCCACAGGCGGGCGGCGGCATCGGCTACTTTTTCGCCGGTCAGGCGGTCGGTGTCGGGCGAGGGTTTGATCTCGATGTTCAAAAACAGGCTGTTGCGCTGGCAAAACGCGGCGATGTTGTCCAGCGTGGGAATGGGCTCGCCGGCCTGGCTGCGCGAATGCCAGCTGCCGGCATCGAGCTGCGCCAGCGCGCTCCAGGGCTGGTCGCCAGCGATGCCTTTACCGGTGCTGGTGCGGTCCAGGGTGTCGTCGTGCAGCAAAAAGGGCACGCCGTCGGCGCTGAGTTTTACGTCGCATTCGAACATGCGGTAGCCGTGCTGTGCGCCCAGGCGGAAGGCGGCGAGGGTGTTTTCGGGGGCCAGTTTGCCTGCGCCCCGGTGGGCGATCCAGCGGGGATAGGGCCAATTCTTCGCAGTGACGTGCATGGTTAGATTCGTTTTCCTGTTTCGCTATTAAACCAGTGCAGCCGGTCCGCCCGCGGCGTGGCGTGGATGGTGCTGCCGATGGCGGGGGAAGGCGTGCTCTCGTCGGTACGGATGATCAGCAGCTCGCTGTCCAGCCGGGCGTAGACCAGGCGCTCGGCACCCAGCATTTCGGTGGTTTCGACCACCAGGCTCCAACCCGTTTCGCTCAGGTGCAGGTGCTCGGGGCGGATACCCAGGATGGCCTTGGCCGGGCCGCCGTGCGCGGCATTGGGGGCGTTTTTCAGCAGGTTCATGGGCGGGCTGCCGATGAAGCTGGCCACAAAGGTGCTGGCGGGCTGGGTGTAGACCTGTTCGGGCGTGCCGTACTGCTCGACCACGCCGCCGTTCATCACCAGCATGCGCTGCGCCAGCGTCATGGCCTCGACCTGGTCGTGGGTGACGAACAGGCTGGTGATGCCGAGTTCGCGGTGCAGCTTCTGGATTTCCAGCCGGGTCTGGGCGCGCAGCTTCGCATCCAGGTTGGACAGCGGCTCGTCGAACAAGAACACCTGCGGCTGGCGCACGATGGCGCGTCCCATGGCCACGCGCTGGCGCTGGCCACCGGAGAGCTCGCGCGGCTTGCGGGTGAGGAACTTCTCCAGCTCCAGAATCTTGGCGGCCTTGTCCACGCGGGTGCGGATGTCGGCCTCGGACACCTTGGCGATCTTCAGGCCGTAGGCCATGTTGTCGAACACCGTCATGTGCGGGTAGAGCGCGTAGTTCTGGAACACCATGGCGATGTCGCGCTCAGACGGCTCCAGGTTGTTGACCACGCGCCCGCCGATGCTGATGCTGCCGTCGCTGACTTCTTCCAGCCCGGCCACCATGCGCAAAAGCGTGGATTTGCCGCAGCCCGAGGGGCCGACGATGACGATGAATTCGCCGTCGGTAATGTCGGCATTCACCCCGTGGATGACCTGGTTGGCGCTGGGCCCTTTGCCGTAGCGCTTGATGACGTTTTTGAGAGAAATGGCGGCCATAAGGTGTTTGCTATTGAATTAGTAGCTGCTCGTGCTGATTGAATAAGCGCTAGGGGCTTATTTTTTATAAATTACTTCTCGGTATCGACCAGGCCTTTGACGAACCACTTCTGCATCAGCATCACCACCAGCGCGGGCGGCAGCATGGCCAGGATGGCGGTAGCCATCACCAGGTTCCATTCGGTCTGGCCATCGCCGCCGGAGATCATGCGTTTGATGCCGATGACCACCGGGTACATGTTCTCATTGGTGGTGACCAGCAGCGGCCAGAGGTACTGGTTCCAGCCGTAAATGAACTGGATGACGAACAGCGCGGCCATGCTGGTGCGCGACAGGGGCAGCAGGATGTCCCAGAAAAAGCGCATCGGGCCCGCGCCGTCCATGCGCGCAGCTTCCACCAGTTCATCGGGCACGCTCATGAAGAACTGCCGGAACAAGAAGGTGGCGGTGGCCGAGGCAATCAGCGGGATGGTCAGGCCGGCGTAGCTGTCGAGCATGCCCAGATCGGCCACCACTTTGTAGGTGGGGCCGATGCGCACCTCGACCGGCAGCATCAGCGTGACGAAGATGGCCCAGAAGAAAAACTGCTTGAACGGAAACCGGAAGTACACCAGCGCAAACGCCGACAGCAGCGAGATGGCGATCTTGCCAATGGCGATGGTCAGCGCGGTCACCAGGCTGACCACCATCATGCGGCCCACCGACGCGCTGGAGCCACCACCGGTCGAGCCGCCTTGCAACGCGGTGGTGTAGTTGTCGATCAGGTGCGAGCCCGGCAGCATGGGGATGGGCATCTGCACCATCTCGGCGGCGGTGTGGGTAGAGGCCACAAAGGTGATGTACACCGGAAAGGCCACGATCAGCACGCCCAGAACCAACACGATATGGGCCAGGATGCCCGAGAAGCTACGGCGCTCAACCATACACATAGGCCATCAGTAATTCACTTTCTTCTCGACAAACTTGAACTGCACCACGGTCAGCGCCACCACGATCACCATCAGCACCACCGACTGCGCCGCCGAGCCGCCCAGGTCCATGGCCTTGAAGCCGTCGTAGTAGACCTTGTAGACCAGGATGGCCGTGTCCTTGCCGGGGCCGCCCTTGGTGGTGGAGTCGATGATGGCGAAGGTGTCAAAAAACGCGTAGACGATGTTGATCACCAGCAAAAAGAAGCTGGTGGGCGTGAGCAGCGGGAACTGGATGGTCCAGAAGCGCCGCCAGGGCCGCGCACCGTCCATGGCGGCGGCTTCGATCAGCGATTTGGGAATGCTTTGCAGCCCCGCCAGAAAAAACAGGAAGTTGTACGACAGCTGCTTCCACACCGCCGCGCCCACCACCAGGGTCATGGCGTGGTTGCTGTTGAGCAGGTGGTTCCAGTCCACGCCCAGCAGGCCCAGCCAGTAGGCCACGATGCCGATGCTGGGCGAGAACATGAACAGCCAGAGCACACCGGCCACTGCCGGTGCCACCGCATACGGCCAGATCAACAGGGTTTTGTAGATGCTGCTGCCCCGCACCACCTTGTCGGCAAACACCGCCAGCATCAGCGACAGGCCAATGCCCAGCACCGCCACCAGGATGGAGAAGACGGCGGTGGTTTTGAACGAGGCCAGGTAGCTCGCGTCGTTCCACAGGTTGCGAAAGTTCTCTAACCCCACCCAGTCCACCGAGGTGCCAAACGCGTCGGACTGCTGCAGCGACTGCAGCATCGCCTGGCCCGCAGGCCAGAAAAAGAACACCGTGATGACGATGACCTGCGGCGTGATGAGTGCCCAGGGCAGCCAGCTGGATTTGAATACGACGCGTTTTTCCATACCAGCGGTTAGCTACCCTTGTTGGCTTTTTCGAAGCGTTCGAGCTGCTCGTTGCCGCGTTGCACGATGGTGTCCAGGGCTTCCTTGGCGGTCTTTTTACCGGCCCAGACCTGTTCCAGTTCTTCGTCCTCAATGGCCCGCACCTGCAGGTAGTTGCCCAGGCGGATGCCGCGCGAGTTGGTGGTGGTCTTGCGGATCATCTGGTTGGGGGCTACGTCGGTGCCGGGGTTTTCCTTGTAGAAACCGGATTTCTCGGTGAGGGCAAAGGCGGCATTGGTCACCGGCAGGTAGCCGGTGCGCTTGTGGCTGGCCGATTGCACTTCGGGACTGGAGATGAAGCTGAAGAACTTGGCAATGCCCTTGTATTCTTCGGGCTTTTTACCGGCCATGACCCACAGGCTGGCACCGCCAATGACGGTGTTTTGCGGTGCGCCCGGCACATCGGGGTAGTAGGGCAGGGGGGCTACGCCGTAGGCAAACTTGGCATTCTTCTTGACGTTGCCGTAGAAGCCGCTGGAGGTGGTCATCATGGCGCACTCGCCCGAGATGAAGCTGGCCTCGGGCACGTTCTGCCGGCCCTTGTAGACGAACAGGCCCTGCTTGGCCATATTGCCCAGGTTTTCGATGTGGCGGACGTGCAGCGGCGAATTGATCTTCATGCGCGCATCCATGCCGCCCAGGCCGTTGGCCTTGGTGGCGAACTCGACGTTGTGCCAGGTGGAGAAGCTCTCCAGCTGGGTCCAGCCCTGCCAGGCGATGGACAGCGGGCATTTGTGGCCGCTGGCCTTGAGCTTGGCGGCAGCCAGGGTGACTTCGGGCCAGGTGCTGGGGGCCTTGTCTACCGGCAGTCCGGCCGCCTTGAACGCATCCTTGTTGTAGTAGAAAACCGTGGTCGAGCTGTTGAACGGGAAGCTCATCATCTGGCCATTGGCGGTGGTGTAGTAGCTGGCCACGGCGGGAATGTACGCACCGGGATCGAACTTTTCGCCTGCGTCTTTCATCAGCTGGCCCACCGGCATGATGGCCTTTTTGCTGGCCATCATGGTGGCCGTGCCGACTTCAAACACCTGCAGGATGTGCGGCGCATTGCCTGCGCGGAAGGCGGCGATGGCGGCCGTCATGGACTCGTCGTACTGGCCTT
Source organism: Comamonadaceae bacterium OS-1 (assembly GCA_027923965.1). Taxonomy (NCBI): domain Bacteria; kingdom Pseudomonadati; phylum Pseudomonadota; class Betaproteobacteria; order Burkholderiales; family Comamonadaceae; species Comamonadaceae bacterium OS-1. The sequence goes on along the minus strand of AP026969.1, from coordinate 3,344,469 downwards.
TGTAGGTGGGTACGATTTTGTAGTCTTTCTGGCTGGCATTGAAGTCTTTGGCCAGGTCGTTGACCCACTCGCCATTGACCGAGTTCATCGAATGCCACCACTGGATCTCGGTCTGGGCCTGGGCCGTGGACAGTGTGAGGGCGGTGGTGGCCACAGCCAATGCCAAACGGGAAATATGCATGCGGATTCCTAACGGAAGAGAAAAGCAGGGATGCTAGGGGAGAAAGGTGACAGAGCCATGAAATTTTGTCCCATAGCTGACATGCGTACTAGCGGGAAAACCCCTTTTGGTGCACGCATGGGGTGTATACAGCATAGGGTATTTTTTTGTTACAGAGCCTCTGCAAAGGTACCTAGACCGGCTTGCGTGTATCAAAATGCTTCAATAAACAGGGGCAATTGCAGAGGCGGCGCGGTTCGCGGTCTTTTGTTGGACACCTGGATGGAGGAGCACCATGAAATTACGCACCCAGATCATCGGCTTTGGCCTAGTCGGCACCTTGCTGGCGGGCCTGGCGGGCGGCATCGGTCTGTTTGCCTCGTCCCGCCTGGGCGGGGCATTGGAAGATGCCATCCAGGCCAGCGTGGCGCTGCAGACCAGCCAGGCCGCCGACATGATGCACGACGCGGTGCGCGGCGATGCGCAGTTGGCAATCCTGGGGGCGATGGAGAAAAACCCGGCCCAGATCTCCGAGGCCGACAAGGGCCTGAAGGAGCACGCCGACACCTTCAACAAGGCCTTGGCCGAGCTGCAGGCCATGCCTTTGACGGCGGAGAGCATTGCCGCCCTGACCAAGGTGCAGCCGCTGGTGAAGAAGTACATTGCCTCGGCGGCCCTGGTGGTGAACGCGTCCAGCACCGATCTGCCCGCGGCCCAGGCGGGCGTACCAGCCCTGCAGGCCGCGTTTTCCGAGCTGGAAAAGGAAATGGAGGCCTTGTCCGACACCATCCAGGACAACGGGGCGAAACTGAATGCCCAGGCCAAAGGCCATGTGGAGAACACCCGGCTGGCCATCGGTGCATCGCTGCTGCTGGCCTGCGCGGTGATGATGGCCTGCGCCCTGTGGCTGGCCCGCAGCATGACCCAGCCCATGGCCTACGCGATGGGGGTGGCCGACCGGCTGGCGCAGGGCAATCTGGCCACCGCCATCCAGCCTGCGGGTAATTTTGAGACGGCGCAGCTGCTGCAGTCCATGGCCCAGATGCAAAACAGCTTTTCGGGCATCGTGCGGGATGTCAAGGCCAATGCCGATGAGGTGGCCATGGCCAGCGCCCAGATTTCCCAGGGCAACCAGGATTTGTCGAACCGCACCGAGCAACAGGCCAGCGCCTTGCAGCAAACGGCGGCCACCATGGAGCAACTGGGCAGCAATGTGCGCAACAACGCCGACAACGCCCAGCAGGCCAACCAACTGGCGCTGGGCGCGACCACCGTGGCCGTCAAGGGCGGCGAAATGATGGGCCAGGTGGTGCAGACCATGACCGGCATCAACGACAGCGCCAAGAAGATTGCCGACATCATCGGTGTGATCGACGGCATTGCCTTCCAGACGAATATATTGGCCCTCAACGCTGCGGTGGAGGCGGCACGGGCCGGGGAGCAGGGCCGGGGCTTCGCGGTGGTGGCCAGCGAGGTGCGCAACCTGGCCCAGCGCAGCGCCGAGGCCGCGCGCGAGATCAAGGTGCTGATCTCCACCAGCGTGGAGCGGGTCGACCAGGGCACGCTGCAGGTGGGGCAGGCCGGGCAGACCATGGACGAGATCGTGGGGGCTATCCGGCGCGTGGCGGCCATCGTTACCGAAATCAGTGCCGCCAGTGCCGAGCAAAGCGCCGGTGTCAACGAGGTAGGGCAGGCGGTGTCGCAGATGGACCAGGCGACCCAGCAGAATGCGGCCCTGGTGGAAGAAAGTGCTGCCGCGGCGGCCAGCCTGACGCAGCAGGCGCAGCAACTGGTGGAGACGGTGGCGGCGTTCCGGTTGGCGTAAACGCCCGAGCTACTCGGGAATCAGGCAGGCCTCGACGACCTGCAAACCGTTGTCGCGCGCGAAGTTGATGGCAAAGTCCCAGGCCATCACGTCGTACTCGCGCAGGTCGCTGTGCAAAATCACTACTTTGATGCCATTGATGGTGGTGGGTACGCACCAGGGCGAATAGCTCAGGTGGCTGCCGGGCTGCGCGCCGCCCGGGCGAAACTGGCTCAAAACCCCTGCCAAGCGCTCCGCCCAGTCACTGGGACGGAAGGCGCGCCCGTTCTCAGTGACACCCTGGATAAAGACTTCTTTGGCGGAGGTGGAAACCATCGGTGGGGGCTTTTCAGAGGGGGTTGGGTGCGTATTGCAAACCGGGCCCAGAGGCCGGTTTGGCTAGCACTCTGTGCTGGAATGATAGCGCCAATGGCACATCGGGGGTGAACTTGCTGCAGTGCACAATAATTGTATCTTATATAAGACTTGGGCCCATTGGGGGGACTTGTGACGGGCGGTAACGCATCGCAGTGATGCGGGATTGTCAAAAAACTAAGCAAACTCTGCGCCTAGAATTGTGTTTCAGCGCTTTATGTGGCTCTGAACGTGAATTTGATTACTTTGGAGAAACTGCATGACCGCTACGCAAGAGGCTTCCTCGCCCCACACCATGAACACCTATGGCCGCCTGCCGATTGCGCTGTCGCACGGCCAGGGCTGCCGCGTGTGGGACGTGAATGGCAAGTCGTATCTGGATGGTCTGGGCGGCATCGCAGTCAACACCCTGGGGCACAACCACCCCAAATTGGTGCCTGCTCTGCAAGACCAGATTGGCAAGATCATCCACAGCTGTAACTACTACCACATCCCCCTCCAGGAGGCGCTGGCCGCCAAGCTGGTGGAGCTGTCGGGCCTGACCAATGTGTTCTTTTGTTCCACCGGGCTGGAGGCCAACGAGGCCGCGCTGAAGCTGGCGCGCAAATTCGGCCACGACAAGGGCATCGAGCGCCCCGAAATCGTGGTCTATGAAAAAGCCTTCCATGGCCGCAGCATCGCCACCCTCAGCGCCACCGGCAACACCAAGATCCAGAAGGGTTTTGGCCCCATGGTCGAAGGCTTCATCCGCGTGCCGCTGAACGACATCGAGGCGCTCAAGGCCGCCACCGCCAACAACCCCAACGTCACCGCCGTGTTTTTCGAGACCATCCAGGGCGAAGGCGGCGTGAACCCCATGCGCGTGGAGTACCTGCAGCAGGTGCGCAAGCTCTGCGACGAGCGCGACTGGCTGCTGATGATCGACGAAGTGCAGTGCGGCATGGGCCGTACCGGCAAATGGTTTGCCCACCAGTGGGCGGGCATAAAGCCCGACGTGATGCCGCTGGCCAAGGGCCTGGGCTCGGGCGTGCCGGTGGGCGCGGTGGTGGCAGGCCCCAAGGCCGCGCATATCTTCCAGCCGGGCAACCACGGCACCACCTTTGGCGGCAACCCGCTGGCCATGCGCGCCGGGGTGGAAACCATCCGCATCATGGAAGAAGACGGCCTGCTGGAGAACGCAGCCAAGGTGGGGGCGCACCTGCAAGCTGCACTGCGTAATGCACTGGAAGGCGTGGCGGGCTTCAAGGAAGTGCGCGGCCAGGGCCTGATGATTGGCGTGCAGCTGGACCGCCCCTGCGGCGTGCTGGCCCAGCGCGCGGTGGATGCCGGGCTGCTCATCAGCGTGACCGCCGACAGCGTCATCCGCCTGGTGCCGCCGCTGATCATGACCACCGCCGAGGCGGATGAGCTGGTGGCCATTCTGTGCCCCTTGATCAAGCAATTTTTGGCAGAACCGGTATGAACCATTCGTTGAAGAACCCGTTAAAGCACTACCTGCAGTTCAGTGACCTCAGCGCCGACGAATACACCTACATTTTTGGCCGCGCCGCGCTGATCAAAAAGAAGTTCAAAGCCTACGAGAAGCACCACCCCCTGGTGGACCGCACCATGGCCATGATCTTCGAGAAGGCCTCCACCCGCACCCGTGTGAGCTTTGAGGCGGGCATGTACCAGCTGGGCGGCAGCGTGGTGCACCTGACCACCGGCGACAGCCAGCTGGGCCGCGCCGAGCCCATCGAAGACAGCGCCAAGGTCATCAGCCGCATGGTCGACCTGGTGATGATCCGCACCTTCGAGCAGACCAAGATCGAGCGCTTTGCCGCCCATTCGCGCGTGCCCGTCATCAACGGCCTGACCAACGAATTCCACCCCTGCCAGATTCTGGCCGACATCTTCACCTACATCGAGCACCGTGGCTCCATCGCGGGCAAGACGGTAGCCTGGGTGGGCGACGGTAACAACATGGCCAACACCTGGCTGCAGGCCAGCGAGGTACTGGGCTTTACCGTGCACGTCAGCACACCCAGCGGCTACGAGGTGGACCAGTCGGTGGCGGGCATCCGCTCGGCCGAGAGCTACAAGGTCTTCAAAGACCCGATGCAGGCCTGCGCCGGTGCCGACCTGGTCACCACCGATGTCTGGACCAGCATGGGCTATGAGGCCGAAAACGAAGTCCGCAAAACCGCCTTCGCCGACTGGCGCGTGGATCTGGAGATGATGGCCATCGCCAAGCCCGACGCGCTCTTCATGCACTGCCTGCCCGCCCACCGCGGCGAAGAGGTGGATGCCGATGTGATCGACGGCCCGCAATCCGTGGTGTGGGACGAGGCCGAAAACCGCATGCACGTGCAAAAGGCGCTGATGGAATATTTGATGCTGGGCAAGCTGGAGTAACTAGATGTCCGCCGTCTGCCAAAGCTGCGGCATCTGCTGCGCCAGCTTCCGCGTGGACTTTGCGGTGGAAGAGTCGCAAGAAGAGGGCGGCAGCGTGCCCGAGGGCCTGGTGGTCGAGGTCAACGCCCGGCTGCGCCGCATGCGCGGCACCGACCACAGCCCGCCGCGCTGCGCCGCCTTGATGGGCACGCTGGGTGAGCGCGTGGCCTGCGGCATCTACGAATGGCGGCCCTCGCCCTGCCGGGAATTCGAGGCGGGCAGTGCGGCCTGCCTGCAAGCCCGCAGCCGCCGGGGCTTGTCGAATGCTCTACTTTTTGACTAATAAATTGATAGCTGCTTGCACCCACGGAATGGGCGGTAGCTGCCAATTAGATACTGAAAATAACCCCATTTTTTTCTTATTTAGAGCTGGTCGCGGTGGCCGCGCGTTTGGCGCTGGCCTTGGCGGGCTGCAGCAGCTCGCGCATGGCCTGCAGCGGCAGCTCGCGGCTGCGGCCCCGGCGCAGGGCCAGCGAGAACTGCGACTGGTAGCCAAACTCGGCGGGCAGCAGCACCTTCAAACGCCCCTGGTCCACCCACGACTGGGCGTAGTGCTCGGGCAGGTAGCCCACGTAGCCGCCCGACAAAATCAGGATCAGCTGCGCTTCCATACTCTCCACCGTGGCCACGCTGCGCTTGAAGCCGTGGCGGCCCAGCTCGGTCTGGCTCCAGTAGCTGCGGCCCACCACGTTCAGCTCCGACACCACTGCGGGCAGGATGTGCCTTTGCGCAAAGCAGGGGTGGCGGTCGCTGCAGTACAGCCACTGCTGCTCGCGGTACAGCGGGTGGTAGACCAGGCCATTGGCCTTGGCGGGGAAAAAGCCCACGGCGATGTCCAGCTCGTTGTCGAGCACGCCCTTTTGCAGCTCGTAGGGGCTGCGGATCAGCAGGCTCAGGTGCATGCCGGGGAAGCGGCTGGAAAACACCCCGATGGCCTGGGCCAGCGGCAGCGACGCATCGGTCACCGTGGTGTCGAGCACGCCCATCTTCAGCGTGCCGCCCAGCTCGCCTTTCAGCGACCGGGTGTACAGCGCAAAGCTGTCCAGCTCGCCCAGCAACCGCAGGGTTTCCGATAGCAGCAACTCGCCCTTGGCCGTCAGCGCAAAGCCGCCGCGCCCGCGTCGGCACAGCGAGAAGCCCACATCGGTCTCCAGCTGCGTCATGTAGGTGCTGATGGCCGAGGTGGTCAGGTTCAGCTCCTGCTGCGCCTTGGCAAAGCCCTGGTGGCGGGCCACCGCCGCAAAGATACGCAATAGCTTGAGATCAGCACCTTGTGCCATGGGTTTACCCTGGGTATTAGTTATGGAAAAGGGGAACTGATTATTTGTTTACTGCTATTTTTCCACAACCCAGAATGGCTAAAGTGCGGTGCATCGCAGCACACAGCCGTGTTGCCCACTGGAAAGGCTCTACATCGTGTCCAAAGTTTTGCACCAACCCCAAAGCGGCAACGAAATGCCCCGGTTTGCCGGTCGCTCCACCATGATGCGGCTGCCCGCCATGGACAGCGCCGAGGGCCTGGATGCCGCCTTCATCGGTGTGCCGCTGGACATCGGCACCTCGCTGCGCGCAGGCACCCGGTTTGGCCCGCGCCAGATCCGCGCCGAATCCGTGATGATCCGCCCCTACAACATGGCCACCGGCGCGGCCCCGTTCGACTCGCTCAGCGTTGCCGATATGGGCGATGTGGCCATCAACACCTACAACCTGCTGGAGTCGGTGCGCATCATCGAAGAAAGTTACACCCGGCTGATGGCCTACCCGGTGGTGCCCATGACCCTGGGCGGCGACCACACCATCACCCTGCCCATCCTGCGGGCCGTGGCGCGCAAGCACGGCCCGGTGGCGCTGGTGCACGTAGATGCCCACACCGACACCAACGAAGACATGTTTGGCGAAAAAATCGCCCACGGCACCACCTTCCGCCGCGCGGTGGAAGAGGGCTTGCTGGACTGCAAAAAAGTGGTGCAGATCGGCCAGCGCGCCCAGGGCTATGCGAGCGGCGACTTCCAGTGGGGCGTGGACCAGGGCTTTCGCCTGGTGCAGGCCGAGCAGTGCTGGTACCAGTCGCTGGCCCCGCTGATGGCCGAGGTGCGGGCCCAGATTGGCGACACCCCCGTGTACCTGACCTTCGACATCGACGGCATCGACCCCGCCTGGGCCCCCGGCACCGGCACCCCCGAAGTGGGCGGCCTCACCTCCATCCAGGCACTGGAAATCGTGCGCGGCTGCCGCGGGCTGAACATCGTGGGCTGCGACTTGGTTGAGGTGTCGCCGCCCTACGACCTGAGCGGCAACACCTCGCAACTGGCCGCGAACTTGCTTTATGAAATGCTGTGTGTGCTGCCCGGCGTGGCGTACCGCTAACCCATAGCCCTGATAGCTCCACCATGCAACTCGACATATTCAGATCCCTCTGGGGCTGGCACGGCGACTGGGCGCAATGTGCCGCCCAACTGCGCGAAGCCGGATGCGTGGGCGTAGAAGCCCGCGTGCCCCTGGACGCGCCAGGGCGGCTGGCCTTGCGCAATAGCTTGCAGGCCGAAGCCCTGGGTTACATCGCCACCGTGTTCACTGGTGGCGACGTGATCCCGCGCCAGCAAGACGGCCCCGAGGTGCACTTGCAGCACCTGGCGCGGGCCTTCGACGCGGCGGCCGGGCTGTCGCCGCGCTTTGTGAACCTGCTGGCCGGTAACGACCGCTGGCCGCTGGCCCAGCAGGTGGACTTTCTGGGCCGGGCCCAGGCGCTTGCCGATGCCGTGGGCATGGCCTGCACCTTCGAGACCCACCGCGCCAGCTCGCTCTACAGCCCCTGGGTCACGCTGGACATCGTTCGCCAGTTGCCGCAGCTGCGCTACACCGCCGACATCAGCCACTGGGTGGTCGTATGCGAGCGCTTGCTGGACGACCCGCTGGACGACCTCAGCGCCTTCATCGACCGCGTGCACCACGTGCAGGCCCGCGTGGGCTATGCCCAGGGCCCGCAAGTGCCGCACCCGGCGGCCCCCGAATACGCGCCAGAGCTGGCTTTCCACCAGCGCGTGTGGGAATCCATCTGGGCGGCGCAGCGCGCCCAAGGCTATGTCACCAGCACCCTGACCCCCGAGTTCGGTGCCGACGGCTACATGCACCAACTGCCCTACACCCAAAGCCCGGTGGCCGACCTCTGGCAGGTCAACCGCTGGATGGCGCAAGAAGAGCGGCGGCATTTTGAGCGCTGGTCCCAGTTAACTTCCTTTTCAGCAGGAGCCTGAGCATGCAACCCGGAACCCGTAACTTCACGGCCTTGCCCGTCATCAACATCCGCGGCCTGTACAGCGACGCGCTGGCGCAGCGCCAGACGGTGGCCGATGCCCTGGGCCAAGCCGCCCGTGAGGTGGGCTTTTTCTACATTGTCGGCCACGGCATCGCCCCGGAGCTGGTGGCCGGACTGCGCCAGGCCAGCCGCACGCTGTTCGACCAGCAGATGGACTGGAAGATGCGCTACTACATCGGCGATGCCTGGGGCCACAAAGGCTATGTGCCCGAGGGCGAAGAGCGCTATTCCAAAGGCCGCCCCGACCATAAGGAGGCCTTCGACATCGGCTTCGATGCCCCCGACGACCACCCGCTGGTGCGGGCAGGTACGCCCCTGATCGGCAACAACAAATGGCCCGACCTGCCGGGCTTCAAAGAGGCCGTGGCCCGCTACTACGCTGCCGTGTTTGCGCTGGGGCGGCAGTTGTTCCGCGGCTTTGCGCTGTCGCTGGGCCAGCCCGAGGATGCGTTCGAGGCGCTGGTGACCTGCCCGCCGTCCAAGCTGCGGCTGATCCACTACCCCGTGGACACCGAGGCGGTGGATGCCCCCGGCATCGGCGCGCACACCGACTACGAGTGCTTCACCCTGCTGCTGGCCGACCAGCCCGGCCTGGAAGTAATGAACGACCAGGGCGTGTGGGTCGATGCGCCACCGTATGCCGAAGACGGCGAGGAGGCCTTCGTCATCAACATCGGCGACATGCTGGAGGTGATGACCGCCGGGGCCTTCCCCGCCACCTCGCACCGGGTGCGCAAGGTGCAGCACGAGCGCTATTCGTTCCCGCTGTTTTTTGCCTGCGACTACCACACGCGCATCCGGCCGCTACCGCAGTTTGCCAGTGCCGAAACCATCGCCAGCTACCCCGAGCTGTCGATTGGTGAGCACATGTATGCCCAGGCCCAGCAAACCTACCAGTACCTGAAACGTAAGGTCGAGGCGGGCGAGATCGCACTGCCCCAGGGCGCGCTGAAGCCCGGCAGTTTTGGCCATATGAAGACCGCTGCAACTACCGTTTGAAGATTTTTTTGTTTCCTGTCCATCCACCCCTAGGAGTTATTCCCATGCTGAAAACCACCCGCATTTCCATCCTCGGTGCCGCTCTGGCCGCTTTGCTCCCCGTGGCCGCCATGGCCCAAACCATGGCCCCCGGCCAGCTCAAGGTCGGTATGGAAATCACCTACCCCCCGTTTGAATCGTGGCAGGGCGACAAGGTGGTGGGCTTTGACCCCGATGTGTCGGAAATGCTGGGCCGTGTCATCAAGGCCAAGCCCGCGTTCGTGGACACCAAGTTCCCCAGCCTGATTTTGGGCCTGGGCGGCGGCCAGTTCGATGCCGTGATCTCGGGCATGTACATCACCCCCGAGCGCACGGCCCAGGCCGATGCCATCGCCTACGCCCGCACCGGTGCCTCCATCATGGTGGCCAAAGACGGCGGCGTCAGCCCTAAGACCGAGCAAGACCTGTGCGGCATGAAGGTCGGCCTGCAAGCCGGTACCAGCTGGGTCAACGCGCTGAAAAAACTGTCGGCCGAGTACTGCCTGCCCAACGGCAAACCCGCCGTGGCCGTGAGCGAATTCCCCACCGCCCCCGAGGCATCGCAGGCCCTGCTGTCGAAGAACATCCAGGCCCAGCTGGAAATCGCCGGTGCCGCCAAGATGCTGGCCGAACGCAGCAAGGCGCGCATCGTCATCAGCTCGCCCGCCTTGGTGTACCCGCAAACCCTGGGCATCTACGTGAAGAAGGGCAACACCGCCCTGTACCAGGCGCTGGAAAAGGCCCTGGCGGCAGCGCAAGCCAATGGCGAGTACGCGGCCTTGATTGCCAAGTACGAACTTGAGCCGGTTGTAGCCAAGTAATTAGCCCCACCCCCAGGAGCATCCGCATGGAATTAGATTGGTCGTATTTTTGGTCCTTGTTTTCCATGGGGATCTTCTGGCGGGCGTGTGTAACGGTGGTGCAGCTGGGCTCGCTGTCCTGGGTGCTGGGCATGGTGCTGGGCTTTTTTCTGGCCTGCGCCCGCATCTCCACCACCCGCTGGATCAGCGCGCTGGCCGGGGTCTACATCTGGCTGTTTCGCAGTGTGCCGCTGCTGGTGCTGGTGGTGTTTGTATTCAACCTGCCGCAGATACTGCCGGCCAGCCGCAGCGTGATCGGCGAGCCGTTTTTTGCCGGGCTGGTGGCCATGGTGCTGACCGAAGCCGCCTACATGGCCGAGATCCACCGCGGCGGCCTGCTGTCGGTGGCGCGCGGGCAGCGCGAGGCGGGGCGGGCGCTGGCGTTTGGTCGGTTTGGGGCCATGCGTTTGATTGTGGTGCCGCAGGCGTTTCGCATCGCGCTGCCCACCTTGATCAACGAATACGTCACCATCATCAAGCTCACCTCGCTGGTGTCGGTGATCTCGCTGCCCGAGCTGCTGATGACCGGGCTGCGCCTGTATTCGCAAAACTTTCTGGTGATGGAAACCCTGCTGGGCGTGGCGGTGTACTACGTGATGCTGGTCACCATCTTCAGCACGCTGCTGGGCTGGGTCGAGAAAAAGCTGGACCTGCAAAAGCGCCATCCCACCACGCTGGACGATGCCGCCTGCGCCACGCTGCGCACCTCACTGGGCGGCCCGGCGGCCCTGCACCCTGTGGCGGCGGCCCCCGGCCAGCCTGCGGCCCTGGAGCTGCGCAACATCCACAAAGCCTACGGCAGCCACCAGGTGCTCAAGGGCATCCATCTGCAGGTGGGCGCGGGCGAGGTGATCTCCATCATCGGCCCGTCGGGTTCGGGCAAAACCTCGCTGATCCGCACCATCAACGGCCTGGAATTTATCGACCAGGGCGAGATCATCCTGTTTGGCGAGAGCTACATCCATGCCCACGAGTCGCTGGACAGCAGCCGGGTGCGCGGGGGCATTCGCCGCATCGGCATGGCTTTCCAGAATTTCAACCTATTCCCCCACCTCAGCGTGCTCGACAACGTGCTGCTGGCCCCGCGCTACCACGCCCAGCCCGCAGATGCCAGCGTGCGCCACACCCAGGCGCTGCAACTGCTGGACAAGGTCGGCCTGCTGGCCCACCAGCACAAATACCCGCACCAGCTCTCGGGTGGCCAGCAGCAGCGCGTGGCGATTGCCCGGGCCCTGGCCATGGAGCCGGATGTAATGCTGTTCGACGAACCCACCTCGGCCCTGGACCCCGAGCTGGTGGGCGAGGTGCTGAAGGTCATCCAGGACCTGGCGCAAGAGGGTATGACCATGGTCATCGTGACCCACGAGATGGACTTCGCCCTGGCCATCTCCAACCGCGTGCTGTTCATGGAAAACGGCCTGATCCAGCTGGATGCCACGCCCCAGCACATACAACAACCCGACGCACCCGATGCCACCACGCAACGTGTGCGCCGCTTCATGGGACTGCCAGCATGACCTCTGACGAAGCCACCCTGCGCCGCGACCTGGCCGCCGCCTACCGCCTGGCCGCGCTGTTTGGCTGGGACGACACGCTCTACACCCATTTCTCGGCCCGGCTGCCGTCCGATGGCGGGCCCGAGCGGTTCCTGATCAACCCGTTTGGCCGCCTGTTCGAAGAGGTGCGCGCCAGCGATCTGCTGGTGGTGGACATGCAGGGCCGCGTGGTCTCGGGCAGCGCCGACTACAACGTGGCGGGCTTCACCGTGCACAGCGCGGTGCACGGTGGCCGCGCCGATGCCCACTGCGTCATCCACACCCACACGCTGGCGGGCATGGCCGTGGCGGCCTGCGAGGGCGGGCTGTTGCAGCTCAACCAGATCAGCACCGAGTTCTATGGCCGGGTAGGTGTCCATGCCTACGAGGGCGTGGCCTTTGACCTGGGCGAGCGGGTGCGCATCCAGCAGGCGCTGGGCTCCAACATTGCGCTGGTGCTGCGCCACCACGGCCTGCTGTCGGTGGGTAGCACCGTGGCCGATGCGTTTTGCGTCATGTACTACCTGAACCGAGCCTGCGAAATCCAGCTCGCCTCCAGCCAGTTGGCCCCCACGGCAGGCCCGGTGACCGAGATTCCCTCGCATTTGAGCCAGCATGCCTGCGAACAACTGCAAAGCGTGGAGCATGAGCGCCAGATCCTGTGGCAGGCCTGGCTGCGCAAGCTGGACCGCATCGACCCGTCTTACCGCGATTAAATTTTTCGATATGCCGACTCTGCTGATCTGTAGTGCCTCCGACGACCTGGGCGATCTGCACACGCTCTTTCGCGAGGAAGCCGCCCGTCGCTTCTCTGGCGTGCCCGGTCTGCAGGTGCGCCTGTGGCCCGACATGCCTGACCCCGCCGATGTCGAGGCCGTGGCAGGCTGGTACCCGCCCGCCGGGCTGATGCACAGCCTGCCGAACCTGCGCCTGGCCTCGTCCATCGCGGCGGGCGTAGACCACGTGCTGGGCCCCGCCCAGCCGCGCCCCGGGGTACCGGTGTGCCGCATCGTCGATCCCGGTCTGGCCGCAGGCATGGCCGAATACGTGCTGTGGGCCGTGCTGTACTACCACCGCGCGCTGGACCAGGCGCAGCAGCAGCAACAGCAACGCGTGTGGAAGATGCCGGTCCAAAAGGCCGCCCACCAAACCCATGTGGGCCTGATGGGCCTGGGCGCGCTGGGCAGCCACCTGGCCCCGATGCTGCGGGCGCAGGGCTTTGTGGTCAGCGGCTGGTCGCGCTCGGCGCATGCCATCGAGGGTGTCACCACCTACGCCGGGCCCGAGGCGCTGGAGCGCTTTGTGCAGGCCCCCGACGTGCTGGTCTGCCTGCTGCCCTTGACCGATGCCACCCGGGGGCTGCTGAACCAGGCCCTGTTTGCCCTTATGCGCCCCGGCGCGGCGCTGGTGCACTGCGGCCGGGGCGAACACCTGGTGGTCGATGACCTGCTGCAGGCCCTGGACCAGGGCCACCTGCGCGGTGCCGTGCTGGACGTGTTTGCCACCGAGCCGCTGCCCGCATCCAGCCCGCTGTGGACCCACCCGCGGGTGGTGGTGACCCCGCACATGGCCTCGGGGGCCCGCCCCGAGGTCATCGTCGGCCAGATTCTGGACAACCTGCAGCGCGTGCGGGCTGGTCAACCCGCGCTGCACACGGTGGACCGGGGCGCGGGCTACTAATGCATTTGCTATGGATTAAATAGCTTTTCATGCTTATGGAGTGAGCGCAGAGTGCCAATTTCATGCTAAAAAATAGCCGTGAATCTGGGGTTTTCTGAAAATCCGGGGGAATTCGGCGGCTGTTGGAAATAACCGACACCACACGATTTTCAGCGGTGCTACCTTCGGCGGCACCATGCAAAACCTCTGGGATATTTCCCCACCCATTGCCCCCGGCTGCCCGGTTTTCCCCGGCGACACGCCTTACCAACAGCACTGGTCGGCCACCATCACGCCCGACTGCCCGGTCAACGTCAGTGCCATCACCTTGTCGCCCCACGTGGGCGCGCACGCCGATGCCCCGCTGCACTACGACCCGCAGGGCGCGGCCATCGGTGCGGTCGATCTGGCACCCTACCTGGGCCCGTGCCGCGTCATCCACTGCATAGGCTGCGGGCCGCTGGTGCGTTGGGAGCACCTGGCCCATGCGCTGGCCGACTTGCCGCCGCGCGTGCTGGTGCGCACCTACCCGCGCATGCCGGTGGACCGCTGGGATGCCGACCTGGCCGCCTTCGCCCCCGACACGGTCGAGCGCCTGGCCGCCCTGGGCGTGCTGCTGATCGGCATCGACACCGCCAGCATCGACCCGGCCAGCAGCAAGACGCTGGAAAGCCACCAGACCATCCGCCGCCTCAACCTGCGCGTGCTGGAAAACCTGGTGCTCGACGACGTGCCCGAGGGCGACTACGAGCTCATTGCCCTGCCGCTCAAGCTCATGACCGCCGATGCTTCCCCCGTGCGCGCTGTTCTGCGTGCACTATCAAAGTAGAAAACCTATGACCACCTTGCACGACTGCCTGCGCCTTGATGCGCAAGACCCCCTGGCCCCGCTGCGCGACCATTTCAGCCTGCCACCGGGCGTGATCTACCTCGACGGCAATTCCCTGGGCGCGCTGCCCCGCGCGACAGCGGCCCGCGTGGCCGAGGTGGTCACGCAGGAATGGGGTACCGACCTCATCAAGGCCTGGAACACCGCCGGTTGGTTTGACTTGCCGCAGCGCCTGGGCAACCAGATCGCCCGCCTCATCGGTGCCCGGCCCGGCGAGGTGGTGGCCACCGACAGCACCTCGGTCAACCTGTTCAAGGTACTCACCGCCGCCCTGCATATGGCCAGCGCCGACGCGCCCCAGCGCAAGCGGATCGTGAGCGAGCGCAGCAACTTCCCCACCGATCTGTACATCGCCGAATCGCTGTGCCGCCAGCACGGCTTTCAGCTGCAACTGGTCGAGCCCGAAGAAATCGCCGCCGCCCTCACCCCGGAGGTCGCGGTGCTGATGCTGACCCACGTGAACTACCGCACCGGTGCCATGCACGACATGCCCGCGGTCACCGCCGCCGCCCATGCTGCAGGCGCACTGATGCTGTGGGACCTGGCCCACAGCGCGGGCGCGGTGCCGGTGGACCTGACCGGCGCTGGGGCCGACTTCGCCGTGGGCTGTGGCTACAAATACCTCAATGGCGGCCCCGGTGCCCCGGCCTTTGTGTGGGTGAACCCGGTGCATGCCGACCGCTTCTGGCAGCCGCTGGCCGGATGGTGGGGCCACGCCACGCCGTTCACCTTCACGCCCGACTACCGCCCCGCGCCCGGCGTGCAGCGCTACCTGTGCGGCACCCAGCCGATGATCAGCCTGTCGGCCCTGGAGTGCGGGCTGGACGTGTTTGCCGCAGCCGCCACCTTGATCCCCAACCAGACCGCGATGGAAACCCTGCGGCAAAAGTCGCTGGCCCTGACCGACCTGTTCATCGCTCTGGTGGAGCAGCGCTGCGCCGGTTTCGGCCTGGAGCTGGCCACCCCGCGCGAACACGCCCGGCGCGGCTCGCAGGTGTCCTTGAGCAAGGCCGAGGGCGCGTACGCCATCGTCCAGGCGCTGATTGCCCGCGGCGTAATCGGCGACTTCCGCGCCGGGGACGGCGCGGCCCACCCGGACATCCTGCGCTTTGGCTTCACCCCACTGTACCTGGGCTATGAAGACGTGTGGCACGCGGTGGAGCAACTGCGCGAGGTGCTGCAAACCGCAGAGTGGCAGCGCCCTGAATTCAACAAAATCAGCGCGGTGACCTGACATGAGCTGCCCCATGCACCCTACCGAAAAAATCGTCCAGGACGAACACGCCCAACTCGACTTCAGCCAGTCCATGAGCTACGGCGACTATCTGCAGCTCGACAGCATTTTGTCGGCGCAAAAGCCCTTGTCGCCCGCGCACGACGAGCTGCTGTTCATCGTGCAGCACCAGACCAGCGAACTCTGGATGAAGCTCATGCTGCACGAGCTGCACGCCGCCATCCGCTGCGTGGCGGCCGACGACCTGCACAGCGCCTTCAAGATGCTGGCCCGGGTGAGCAAGATCATGTCGCAGCTGGTGCATGCCTGGGACGTGCTGGCCACCATGACCCCGCCCGAGTACAGCGCCATGCGCCCGTATCTCGCCAGCTCCAGCGGCTTCCAGAGCGCGCAGTACCGCTGCATCGAATTCGCACTGGGCAACAAAAATGCCGCCATGCTCAAGCCCCACGCCCACCGCCCCGACCTGCTGGCGCTGGTGCAGGCGGCTTTTGAGGCCCCGTCGCTGTACGACGAAGCCCTGCGCCTCATGGCCCGCCGCGGCCTGTCCGTGCCTGCCAGCCATCTGCAGCGCGACTGGACCCAGCCCTACGTGGCCAGCCCCGAGGTCGAAGCTGCCTGGCTGGTCGCCTACCGTGACCCGCGCCAGCACTGGGAGCTCTACCAGCTGGGCGAAAAGCTCACCGACTTGGAAGACAGCTTCCGCCTCTGGCGCTTTCGCCACGTCACCACCGTGGAGCGCGTCATCGGCTTCAAGCGCGGCACCGGCGGCACCGGCGGCGTGAGCTACCTGCGCAAGATGCTGGACGTGGTTTTATTTCCCGAGATTTGGACCCTCAGAACCAATTTGTAGCCGGATCGGTGGCGTGGAGGTGCCCGTTACAATTTGCGAACTTTTTAACCCCTCCGTGCAGATTCTGCGCGCACCACCAGCTATGACTTTAGTAGCAATCTTGATCGCCACCCTGTGCGCCGGTATTGGCAGTGTGTGGGTGGCGGCGGTCCTTAGTTTTGGGGTGCTGGCGCGCTACACCCAGCACATGCTGAGCCTGGCGGCGGGCGCGTTGCTGGCCACGGCTTTCATGCATTTGCTGCCCGAGGCGTTCGAGAGCCAGTCCAGCGCGCAGGAGCTGTTTGGCACGCTGCTGGTGGGGCTGGTGTTCTTCTTTTTGCTCGACAAGGCCGAGCTGTGGCACCACGGGCATGAGCACCACCACGGGCCGCAGACCGATGTGCATGCTGGGCATGCAGGCCACGACCACGGTCACCACCACCACGGCCATGCCCACGACACCCCGCACCGCACGGGTGGCTGGGCGGTGCTCACCGGCGACAGCGTGCACGCCTTTGGCGATGGCATTCTGATCGCCTCGGCCTTCATGGCCGATCTGCGCTTGGGCTTTGTGGCGGCGCTGGCGGTGCTGGTACACGAGGTGCCGCACCATATGGGCGACCTGGTGGTGTTGCGCGGTACGTCCAGCAACCGCCGGGTGGCCTTGCTCAAGGTGTCGCTGGCCGGGGCCGTGACCGCCCTGGGCGGCATGGTGGGCTACGGGCTGGTGGATTTGCTGCACGACTGGCTGCCGTACTTTCTGGTGGTGGCCAGCAGCAGCTTTATCTACGTGGCGCTGGCCGATCTGATTCCGCAGTTGCAAACCCGCCTGAGCGCCCGCGCCACTGCTGCGCAAATTGCCTGGTTGCTCACGGGCATGGGCCTGGTGATGCTGGTGAGTCGCCTGGCCCACGGACACTGAGCCCGCAGCCCCACCGGCGGTTTACTTGAGCTGAAAGAAGGCGATATCGTCGGCCAGGCGCTGCGCCTGGTCGGCCAGGTGGCCTGCTGCTGCCGCTGTTTCTTCTACCAGAGACGCATTTTGCTGGGTGCCTTGGTCGAGGTCGTGGATGGCGGCGCTGACTTCGTCGATACCCTGGGTTTGTTCCCGGGTGGCAGAGGTGATCTCGGCCATCAGCGCATCGATCTTGCCCGCGTTGGCCACAATGTCGTGGATGGTTTCGCCCGCTTGCGCCACCACCTGGGTGCCCGCTTCCACCTGCTCGATGCTGGTGCTGATCAGGGTCTTGATTTCTTTGGCCGCCGCCGCCGAGCGGCCTGCCAGCGCCCGCACCTCGGATGCCACTACCGCAAAGCCCCGGCCCTGCTCACCGGCGCGGGCGGCTTCCACCGCGGCATTCAGCGCCAGGATGTTGGTCTGGAAGGCAATGCCGTCGATCACGCTGATGATTTCTCCGATCTGGTGGGAAGACGAGCGGATGTTCTCCATGGTGTGCACCACCTGGGCAATGACTTCGCCGCCGCGGGTGGCGGCAGCGGCGTTGTCCCGCACGATGGCACTGGCACCGTGTACCGTGTCGGCACTGTGCTTCACCGTGGCCGCAATCTGCTCCATGCTGGCCGCCGACCGCTGCAGACTGGCTGCGTTGGATTCGGTGCGCTGTGAGAGGTCGTTGGATGCCGAGGCAATTTCTTCGCTGGCGGTTTGCACGCTGGCGGCACCGTCACGCACATTGCGGGCGATGGTGCGCAGGCTGCTTTGCATGGCGCCCATGGTCAGCATGAGCTGGGCGGCTTCGTCCGAACCCCAGGGCTTGGGGGCGGTGGTGAGGTTGCCCTGGGTAATCTCCGTCAGGTGTCCGGCGACTTCGCGCAGTCCGCCCATCATGACCTTGTAGAAGGCCTGCATCAGGTACAAGGCGATCAGCACAAACACCAGACACAGGCCGGCGTTGAAATAGATCTTTTGTTCGGTCCGTGCAATGCGGGCCTGCAGTTGCGCATCCAGGCGCACGCGTATCTGTTTGTCGATGTTCCGTTGCCGCTCAATCGCGGTGTTGGCCAATGCCAGGAAAGCCGCGCTGTCACCCTCAATGGCTTCGCCCAGCACCTGTTTGTCCAACGCGGCCAGAAAGGCATCCCGCGCGCTGTCTACGCTTTTCATGTCGAATTGGGGGGCTACCTCCGGAAAGTTCTCCACGCCCTGTTTGAACGAGTTTTCAACGTGCTCGTCGATGTAGCCCACCAGCGCCAGCGTCTTGTGCAAGTCCTGGCTGCGTCCGGTCGACAAGGGCCCTTTTTCCAACAGCGTGGTGTAGCCCAGGCCGCGTAAACGGGCCAGGTACTCGGAGTACTGGGGTCCCAGCAACACCCCCACATTCATCAGGTGGTAGGTGTCCAGCTCGGGGTCCAGCGCCAGTTGCGAATCGTCTGCGATGTGGGCGATCAGGCTGATGGCCGCATCAATGGCGGCGGTGTGGACGGTAAAGAGGGCGTCGGCATCGGCTGCCGGGGGTATCTGGGCCAGTGCGCCGATGGCCTTTTGAAGTACACCAAAGCCCGTGGCCGTAGCCTCGCCCGGACCAAAGGCCTTTTGCTGTGCGGTTACCGCGCTGAACGCGCTTTGGGTCTTGGATTGGGTGTCTGGCAGGTCAGCGGCCTTGGCCATGGCGGCCCGCCGCTGGTTCTGGATGGCCGTGATCAGCTCCGTCAGGGGCTCCGCATACACCAGGCCCGCCTGCTCACTGCGGGTGGACCCAATCTGGTCGTTTGCCGTGCTCCACAGCAGCCACAACATCAGTACCAGAGGCACCAGGAACATGGTGCTGATCCAGGCCGCTTTGGCCGGGAAACTGACACTGCGGAACAAACGTACCCCGGGTGCCAGCCATCCGTGGTAGCTGAAGAATGAGCCGAAACCACCACCTGCATGCCGATTGTCCATAGCCGCGCGAGACCCCATCTTAGAAACTTACATAAAGTTACTTTATGAAGGCGATGTTAGCGCATGGATATTGTTTGGTATGCGCCACTTTGACTGTGGCTTACCCTATCTGGCTGGATTTGATCTAGATCAAATCCAATGTCGGACGGATGTGTCTTTTAGGCGACTGTCGCAGCGCCGTTGGCCCGCACAAGCCTTGCCTAGCAGCAGGCGCAGCCAGAGCGGTGCTTGAGCCGTTGGTAGTTGGCTTCCACACTCTGGCTGTGGGCGCTGGTGGTGCGGCGGGGTTCTGCAGTGCTCAGGGTCAGGACGCGCTGGGCGGCGTTGCCACAGGCCGGGCAGGCGCAGGGGTCGTCGCGTTCGGCCAGTCGGCGGATGGCTTCAAAGCCGCCACAGGCGGGGCAGACATAGTCGTAGGTAGGCATGGTGGGGTTCGAGAATCAAGGCATGCCGTTGCGGCCATGCAGCCGGAAGCCGGGGCGCAGGCTCAGGCGTTCGTAATAGGCCTGCACGGCGGGCAGCACGGGTTTTTCCATGGGGGCGGCGCACCAGCGGTGGGTGGACAGGCCCAGAACGATGTCGGCCAGGGTGAAGTCGGCACCGGTGGCGTAGGCCCCGGTTTTGTGCAGCTGCCCGTCCAGCATCGCCATGTGGCGGTTCCAGTTCTGCACGCCTGCGGCAATGGCTGCCGGATCGGTATGGGCCGGGCTGTGGCGCACCAAGGCCATGAAGACGTAGCGCCAGGCGTTGTTCAGTTCGGTGGCCTGCCAGTCCATCCACTGCTCGACCAAGGCACGGGCCTGCGGGTCGGTGGGTAGCAGGTCGGCACGCCCGTGTCGGGCGGCCAGGTAGCGGCAGATCGCGTTGGACTCCCACAGCACAAACTCGCCATCGCGGATGACGGGCACCATGGCGTTGGGATTGAGTGCGCGGAACGCGTCCACCTCGGTGGACTGAAAGCCCGAGCCCCACTGCTCGTGCTCGAACGGAATATCCAGCTCGGCGCACAGCCACAGCACTTTGCGCACATTGATGGAGGTGGATTTACCCAGCAGCTGCAACATGGCGGCGTTTCCAGGTCAGCGCGGCTGGTAGCCGATCACGCGCCACTGGCCGTCGGCCTCGCGCACGGTGGTGACCAGCTCTTCCACGTCTTTCTTGTCGGCAAAGTGGGCATCAAAAATGGCGGTGACGTATTCGCCATCGGGCCGACCGGCCAGGGTGGTCTTGTAGACCACGGTGGACGCTGTGCGGCTCTCGAACGCGCCAAACGGTGCGCGTACGCCGGGGATGCTGTCCATCCACGCCCCGATCGGCACCATGTTACGAAACAGCTGGCTGCTGGCCTCGTAGGCCCCGCCCCAATTGCCCCGGTCCAGCATGGACAGCCAACCGGCGGCGGCGAGCTGGCCTTCGGCCTGTTTGGCCATTTCTGCCGACGCGGCTGCCGGGGCGGCGGGCGCCGCCGTCTGGGCTTGGGCGGTGTGTGCGAACAGCAGGGCCGAGGCGGCCAGGCACAAGCTAAGGGAGGTGGATTTAAACAAGGTCATACGTCTTCCGGTAGCGGTCAATGGGGGGAGTGTAGGCGCTGCGCTGCGGCCCCACTTGCCTCTAACGTCCCTCCGCCGCAGCGGGATGGCGGGTTTTACATTAGTTTGCCAGTGCGGCTGTGCGGATGCTCTGCAGCGTGCTGGTGGGCGTGATGGCCTCGGGGTCCAGCAGGCAGTGCAGGATGGCAGGCAAGCCGCTGGCCCGGGCGCGCGCCAGGGCCGGGGCGAATTCTGCTGTGGTCGCCACCCGTTCGCCATGGCCGCCAAAGGCCTGGGCGTAAGCGCAGAAGTCGGGGTTTTGGAGCGCGGTGGCGCTGATGCGGCCCGGGTAGTGCCGCTCCTGGTGCATGCGGATGGTGCCCAGCATGGCGTTGTCCAGCAGCACCACGAGAATGGGCAGGCGGTATTGCACGGCGGTGGCGAATTCCTGGCCGTGCATCAAGAAGTCGCCGTCGCCCGCAAACACCACCACCTCGCGCTGCGGCCACAGCCGCTTAGCCCCCACGCCTGCGGGCAGGCCGTAGCCCATGGAGCCGCTGGTGGGCGCGAGCTGGCTGGCGTAGGTGGTAAACGGCCAGAAACGGTGCACCCAGGTGGCGAAGTTGCCCGCGCCGTTGCAGAAGATGGTGTCGGCGGGCAGCACTGCGCGCAGGTGCTGCACCACCGCGCCCATTTGCAGCGGGCCGGGGATCTGGATGGGGGCCGGGTCGCTCCAGCGCAGGTAGTCGGCGTGGGCGGTTTCGGTCTCGGCTTGCCACACGGGCGGCGTTGCCGGGCGCAGCGTGCCCACCGCTGCGGCAAAGGCCTGTGGCGTGGCGTGGATCGATTGGGCGGCCCGGTACAGCTTGCCGAATTCGTCGGCATCGGCGTACACGTGCACCAGGCTTTGCTGCGGACTGGGAATGTCCAGCAGCGTGTAGCCCTGCGACGGCACTTCCGACAAGCGCCCGCCCACCAGCAGCACCAGATCGGCATTGCGGATGCGCGCCAGCAGCCGGGGGTTGGCCCCCAGCCCCAAGTCGCCGCCGTAGCAGGGGTGGCTGTGGTCAAACAGCATCTGGCGGCGGAACGAGCAGAACACCGGCAGCGCAAACGCCTCGGCAAATACGCGAAACTGCTGCACCGCCTGCGCCGACCAGCGGCTGCCGCCCAGGATGGCCACCGGGCGCTGCGCTGCCGCCAGCCGCTGCTGCAACTCGGCCAGCGGTGCGGGGCCGGGGTGGGTCTCGGTGATGCCATAGGGCAGGGCATCGGCCACCAGGGCGGCCTCGGTCAGCATGTCTTCTGGCAGGGCGATCACCACCGGGCCCGGGCGGCCCGAGGTGGCCACGTGGAAGGCGCGCGACACCAGCTCGGGCAGGCGTTCGGCGGCTTCCACCTGCACCACCCACTTGGCCATGCTGCCAAACACTGCGCTGTAGTCCAGCTCTTGAAACGCCTCGCGCCCCAGCGCACCCCGCGCCACCTGGCCCACAAAGAGCAGCAGCGGCGTGGCATCCTGGTGCGCGATGTGCACGCCCGCCGCCGCGTTGGTGGCACCGGGGCCGCGGGTCACAAAGCACACCCCCGGTTGCCCGGTGAGCTTGCCCTGCGCCTCGGCCATCATGGCTGCGCCGCCCTCCTGGCGGCACACGGTGACGGCGATGGGCGCGTCGTGCAGGGCATCCAGCACGGCCAGAAAGCTCTCGCCGGGCACGCAGAACAACTGCTGCACGCCGTGCACTAAAAGTTGATCGACCAGGATCTGGCCGCCGCTGCGGACTTGGAGTGGGGTCATGGTTTCACTTAGATGATGTTTTTTTCCAGCAGCGGGCGCTGGTCTACCAGGCGCCGGATGGCAATAGGTGACAGGTCCAGGCTCTGGTAGCTGCCGGTGTGTATCAGCTCGGCCAGGCCCCGGCCCACGGCGGGGCATTGCTGCAGACCGTGGCCGGAGAAGCCGTTGGCAAACACCAGGTTGTCGCAGGCCGGGTGCAGGCCGACCAGGGCGTTGTGGTCGAAGGTGTTCATCTCGTAGTAGCCCGCCCAGGCGCTTTGCATGCGCAAGGCTTCAAACGCCGGAATGCGCGCGGCCAGCGTGGGCCACACATGGTTGTCAAAGGCTTCGTAGGCGGGCTCCAGCGGCGCAAAGTCGGCATCCTGGTCTGCGGGCGGCGCAAAACCGGCGATGAAGCCCCGGCCCTCGGGGCGCAGCCAGATGCCGCTGGTGTCGATGAGCAAGGGGCAGCGTGGCAGCTCCGCGGGGCTGGACCCATGGAACACCGTGCGTCGCTTACCCACCACTGGCAAGGTAATGCCCGCCCACCCAGCGATTGCCGCTGCCCAGGGGCCGCCTGCGTTCACCGCAAAACGGCAGGGCAGGGTGCCGCCGCTGCGCAGCCGTGCGCCTTGCACATGCTGCACGCCGTCGCTGCGGGCCAGCTCCAGGCCCACGGCCTCGTCGGCGAGGTAACGCACGCCCTGGCTCTGCGCCTTTTTGCGCAGCGCCGTCAGCAGCATGTAGCCATCAAACCAGCCTTCGCCCGACAGGCCCAGCGAGCCCAGCGCCACGTCTTGCAGCGCCAGCCAGGGGAATTGCTGCTGCAACTGCGCCGGGCTGAGCAGCGCCACATCGGCACCCAGCTGGCGTTGCAGCGCATGGTTGTCTTGCAGCGTGGCCGCGCCTGCCACCGTGGCCAGGTACAGGTAGCCGCCCTCGTACAGGCCGATGTTCGGCGCGTCCCCATTGCAGGCCAGCAGCGTGCCCGCGTTGCGTAAAAAATCGATGCCAAACGCCGAAATGCGGATGTTGATGTCGGTAGAAAATTGCTGGCGTATCGAGCTGGCCGATAGTGCCGACGAGGCCCGCGCATAGCTCGGGTCGCGCTCCAGCACCACCACCTCGCAGCCCGGCTGTTGTTGCGTGAGGAAGTAGGCAATGGCGCTGCCGATCACGCCGCCGCCGATGATGACGATGGGCACTGCTACCTCTTACACGTCGAACTTCACGCCCTGGGCCAGGGGCAACTGGGTGGAGTAGTTGATGGTGTTGGTGGCGCGGCGCATGTAGGCCTTCCAGCTGTCGGAGCCGGATTCGCGGCCACCGCCGGTTTCTTTCTCACCCCCAAACGCGCCGCCAATCTCGGCGCCGCTGGGGCCGATGTTGACGTTGGCAATGCCGCAGTCCGAGCCGTTGCTGGCCATGAAGCGCTCGGCCTCGCGCATGTTGAGCGTGAAGATAGACGAGGACAAGCCCGCCCCCACCGCGTTGTGCCAGTCAATGGCCTGGTCCAGCGACTCGTAGCGCAGCACGTACAGGATGGGCGCAAAGGTTTCGCGCAGCACCGGCCCGGCGTGCGCATCCAGCTCCACCAAAGCGGGGCGCACGTAGAAGGCTTCCGGCGCGCTCTCTACCCGCGTGCCGCCGTGCACCGTGGCCCCCAGGGCGCGGCTTTCTTCCAGGGCTTTTTGCATGCCGTCAAAGGCGGCGCGGTCGATCAGCGGTCCCACCAACGTGCCCGATGCGCGCGGGTCGCCTACCTGCACCTTGCCATAGACCTGGGCCAGGCGCGGCACCAGCGTGTCGTAAATGCTGTCGTGCACAAACAGGCGGCGCAGCGTGGTGCAGCGCTGCCCGGCCGTGCCCATGGCCGCAAAGGCGATGCCGCGCAGCGTGAGGTCCAGGTCGGCCGACGGCGCGACGATGGCCGCGTTGTTGCCGCCCAGCTCCAGAATCGCCCGCGCAAACCGGCCCGCCAGGCGCGGGGCCACGGCTTTGCCCATGGCGGTGGAGCCGGTGGCCGACAGCACCTTGACCCGCGCGTCGTCCACCAGCACCTCGCCAATGTCGCGCTGGCCCACCAGCAGCTCCAGCAGGCCCTCGGGCGCATCGCCAAAACGGGCCAGTGCGCGCTGGGCGATGGCCATGGTGGCCAGGGCGGTGAGCGGGGTTTTCTCGGACGGCTTCCACACCACGGCGTTGCCGCAGACCAGGGCCAGGGCCGCGTTCCAGCACCACACCGCCACCGGGAAGTTGAAGGCCGAAATCACGCCCACCACGCCCATGGGGTGCCAGGTTTCCATCATGCGGTGCTCTGCGCGTTCGGTGGCGATGGTCAGGCCGTAGAGCTGGCGTGACAGGCCCACGGCAAAGTCGCAAATGTCGATCATTTCCTGCACCTCGCCCGCACCTTCGCTGGGCACCTTGCCCACCTCCAGCGTGACCAGCAGGCCCAGGTCGGCCTTGGCGGCGCGCAGCTCCTCGCCCAGCAGGCGCACCAGCTCGCCCCGGCGCGGCGCAGGCACGGTGCGCCAGGCCAGATAGGCGGCCTGGGCGCGGGCGATGGCAGCGCTGGCCTCAGTTGGCGAGGTCTGCGGCAGCTGGGCGATGGTCTCGCCGCTGATGGGCGAGCGCACGGCCAGCGTGCCGCCGCTATAGCTGGCGCGGGCTACGCCCAGGCGTTGCAGCAACTGGTCAACTTCGGTAGGCAGATAGGAGGTAGCAGACATGGGGCGATGGAAGTGGATGGAAATGGGGTGGATGGGTGGCACCAATATCGCCCAATCCGCGCCGCTTGTATAGCGACAAATGCGAAGGACTTGATGCGAAAATAAACTGATGTGGCTTGCACAAATAGGAGCTTCTCACGCTCATTGAATCAGCACGGGCCCTTGATTTTCTTTAAACGTCAAAGCCCGTCTTCATTCCCAAAAGGCATCACCATGCTGCGCAAAAGCTTTCTGCCGCCCATCGCCGACCTGCTGGCCTTCGAGGCCGCCGCCCGCCACACCAGCATCTCGCGTGCGGCGGAGGAATTGCACCTCACGCAAAGCGCGGTGTCGCGCCAGATCCGCCAACTGGAGACGCAACTCGGCATGGCCGTGTTCCACCGCGTGCGCCAGCGCGTGGTGCTGACCGATGCGGGCCGGGTTTACGCCGCCGACGTGCGCGCCGTGTTGCAGCAGCTAGCATCGGCCACGCAAAAAACCATGGCCTGGTCGGACGGCGGCGGCCTGCTGAACCTGGCCGTGCTGCCCACCTTCGGCACCCGCTGGCTCATCCCCCGCCTGCCCGACTTTGCCGCCCTGCACCCGGATGTCACCGTCAACATCGCCGCCCGCAGCGAACCCTTCGACTTCGCCCAGGAGCCGCTGGATGCCGCCATCCACTTCGGCGCGCCCCTGTGGGCCGGTGCGGTGTGCGAATACCTGATGCACGAACAGGTGGTGCCCGTGTGCAGCCCCGCCTACCAGCAGCGGCTGGGCATCACCCAGGTGCAGGATTTGACCAAAGCCGTGCTGCTACAGCAAACCACCCGCCCCACCCTGTGGGCCGACTGGTTCGAGCAGGTCGGCACTGACGGCCAGCACGCCCTGCGCGGCCCGCGTTACGAGCAGTTTGCGATGATTGCCCAGGCCGCAGTGTCGGGTCTGGGAGCTGCGCTGCTGCCCCGCTTTCTGGTCGAGGCCGAGATTGCGTCCGGCGCGCTGGTGCAGTTGTTTGACCAGGCGCTGCAGAGCAGCGATGCCTACTACCTGGTCTACCCTGAGCCGCGTGCGCAGGCCCCGCTGGTGATGGCGTTTCGGGACTGGATTCGAGGGGCCGCACAACCCGCTGTGGCCTTGCCTTGAGCGGGATCTGCCATGCAGAATGGTTGCCCCTTGATGCTGGAGCAACACCATGGCCCCCAAAAACACCCTGTGCCTGTGGTACGACGGTACCGCCGTCGATGCCGCCAACTTCTACGCCGCCACCTTCCCCAACAGCACGGTGGGCAAGATCTTCCGTGCGCCCACCGACTACCCCGCGGGCAAACAAGGCGATGTGCTCACGGTGGAGTTCACCGTCGTCGGCATCCCCTGCATCGGCCTCAACGGCGGCCCGCATTGCCAGCACAGCGAAGCCTTCTCGTTCCAGATCGCCACCGACGACCAGGCCGAGACCGACCGCCTGTGGAACGCCATCGTCAACAACGGCGGCCAGGCCAGCGAATGCGGCTGGTGCAAGGACCGCTGGGGCCTGTCCTGGCAAATCACCCCGCGCGTCCTCATTGAGGGCATATCCGACCCCGACCCAGCCGTGGCCCAGCGGGTGTTTGCGGCGATGATGGGGATGGGGAAGATTGATATTGCGGGGATTGAGGCGGCGCGGCGGGGGGAGTGAGGGTTTCCGCAGGGCTTGAGAAGCTTGATGGCTCCTTAGCGTGAGTAAAGCGCGTTGGTGCAGCGTGATGCGGCTGCCTCGAGTTTGCGACGGAAAAAAAGCATCTGCCAAGCCTACTCACGCTGATTGTCGATAACCGACTTCACGATACCAAATAGAGCCAGATAGGGCCTCGTATAACGCCGCCCTCCAAGAATTCCGACGGTTTTTCCGCTCTATCTGCGCAATTTGATCCAGGTGTTTTCCAATATGCTGGCTAACTCGAAGTTGCTCTAAATAGTCGGATAGCGAAGCCAGTTCACTAGAAGCCTCAATTGCGAATCTCAACGTCAAATTCAGGGCTGAGACATAGTTCGTAACCCTATTTGCCAATTCTGTTGGCCAATGGCAAGGCACTACTACCGAAAACTTGGCCGTTGCTGGAGATGTCTCGTTCACGATGGCATACAGCCAAGTGTCTGTCTCAATACGCAAATCCTCAAAATAGGGATGGGAAATTTGATTCTCTGCATAAAGGACTCCCGCGCCCTTGCCTTTGTTGCAATCTGAACAAGCCGGAACGAGGTTGGCCGGTAATATTGAAAACAAGGGGTAACGCGCCTTTGGTAGATGGTGGTCTAAGGTCGAAACATGCCCAAAACCACAAAATGGGCACTTCCCAAGAGGTGCGAGAAGCATCAAATGATCGTAGTACGGACGACCTGGTTGACTCCGTTTGACCATTTGGTTCGTATATAGGTCAGTCAACTCCCCCTTTGTTAGATCACCAAGTACAAATTGCGTGTCATTACCCCATTCGGCAGGGGGAAATAGATAGAGTTCATTAGCAGAAGCTCGTGCCGTGTATTGAAGTGCATAGGCTTGAACGCTTGCAGTCATTGAAGTGAATCGTGCGGCTACATCAGTTAAGGAAACACCACTTACGCAAGTTGTGTAGACCTCAAGTGGATCAATTGACGGCATTTGTAGGCGCTTCATTGTTGACTCACCACATCAGCGTCACGGGCTGCGATCAGTGACAAGAGGATTGCTTTTGCTTCGGCGCCTAGCTGTCCCTTGTAGTCACCCAAAATTTCTTCAAAGGATCTGCCCGTATCGACGGCACACCGCATCATTTCGTGAAATCCCGACTTGGAGACTTCGAGTCCGAAAATTTCACGGGTCAGAATTCCAACGTTCTCTCCGAACGTCTCTCGTTCTGGCCTATCGGAGCGACCCTCCAAACGGACTCTAGTGAGCTTCCAGACACACGAGCGAGGAACTTCTTGCAATACGACGGGAGAGTGCGTTGCGATGATCGCGACACCATTCCGGCTATGAAGCAGATCAGAAAGCGCCCGCGTAAACGCCGAAAGTAGTGGCGGATGCAAGTGGCTTTCAGGTTCATCAATAAGGACAAGCGTTTTCTCTTCTACTGTATCGACGAGCTTAGTGATCGTGAGCAAGACAATAGAGTGCCCCGAACTCATACGACTTGCCATTTCTCCAGCTTTCCGTATTGCGTCATTTTCCTCCATGTCGAGAAGGCGACCTAAGTCCATTTCTGCAAAATTGGAGTCGGACTCCAGACGCTTGATCGCACCAAGCCACCTTTTCCGTTTGGCCGGTTGACTGATACATGACCTAAAACTACTGACGAAGTCATTAACGAGGTCGGCATCTGTTTTTGGGGGTGGTCTTATGCCGGCATCTTGCCCGGACCTTGCGTTTTTCATGCCTATGTAAAAGTACGCGAGTCCAGTAGTTCGATCCGGTCTGTCCGGTGGTGGAAGAAATGGATCGAAGGCGCTGAACGATACTGAAACAACGCTACTGAAGTACTCAATCGACAGCGGCTTCATCGTGCCAAAGATATCGTATGAAAAGAAGTGACAACTTAGTTTGTCAGGACGCGTAGCGCTCAACAACGTGTAAACCATGTTGTTTAGCAAAGTAGTCTTGCCAACACCATTTCTTCCAATTAAGACATGCACATTGGTCGACGGTTTAGAAGCCGCCTGAACTAGAAAATCCAGCTCAACTAGGGCATGCCGTTCGTCGCTGTCTTGCTTATAGCCAAAGCGGAAATCTGTGAGTTCCACCTCACCATTCAGTACTCGAATGAATTGACCATAGATTGCCGACAGGCTGACTCCACGCGTCAAGGAGTCTTTGAAAACTTTCTCATCTCGCGCGGCAATATGAGCGGACTCATCCCCAACGACATCCCTTAATTCCTTTAAAAATGAGGCCCGAAAATCTGGTGAAAATTTCTCATAGACATTCTTGTAGTACTCAACATCTTGACCAAGAGAGAACCAGCCCTCTGAAAGGCCACTAAAGGTTGCTGGCATTACCTCTCTTGTCCAGCCGTGCGGCTGTCCTTTGTAGCCAATCTTCACATTGCCGAGTTCAAACCACTGTCCTTCAGGATCGTAGTACGAGACGCTAAACGATGTCTTGAATGAGTAGTCATCCCAATTTCCTGGCACAAGCAGAACAACTCCCTTTAGGTTTGATGGCAGATTTTCCTTGACTCCCAGTACCCTGAACGCGATCTGCACTTGCTTCTCCTTGTTTTGTATTCAATCTACTCAATTCAGCCGAGCCTCTTTTGTTACAACGGTGCCCATTCACGTATCAATCTTGAATGTGTTCTTTGGGTCGTAATAACGACGGCTAGATTGTCAAAATGTAGGGATCATGCTTGTTTGAAGCAAACCCAGCCGTCGGGTTTTCAGCATCGGCAAAGCACCCAAAGAAGACCGACTGCGCGCCGCCCCGTGAGGCGCGAAAAAATAGCCGCTGTCCAGCGCAGCCCGGGCAATGCATCGGGGCTGCGCAGCCAGCTATCGGCATATGCAAACGCCACCGACTGCCGCTGCCCCCGCGCCTCAAAAACCAGCGTGCCCACCTCCACGACAGACTCACCCAAGCACACCGCCATTTCCCGCTTCACATCGCCCCCGTTTTCTTGCCCGGCCCGCGTACGCGCTGCGGCAGGCGGGATTCGTCCAGCAACAGGCCGGTGTGGTCTTTGGAGACATCGAGTAGCTCGTCGAACGGCGTGCCCTGGCCCAGCGCAAACAGCACCATGGCGTAGGCACCGATGGACGTGCCGGGCCTGCCACGGATGAGGCGGGTGTAGAGCGTTTTGGAGATGTTGGCGCGCTCGCACACCGCAGCCACGGTGAGGCGGCGCTTCTTGCGGGCGATTTCGATGTCGGCACCGAACTTTTCCAGGGACTGGGCGACCCGGGTGGGAAGGGGGGCGGTTTTGGCAGCAGCGATGGGCATTTAAGGCAGTTTATGAGATGCTTTATAGACTATAGGGTGTCGTTAAAGATGCCATATGGCAAATTTATTGCAGTCTACGCAAACCGCCAAACTGCGCGTGTGCCGCCTGGTGCGTCGCAGCCGAGGGCGGGGTGGGCAATGGCTGGCTTGCAAAGCCCCAGGTCCCCCAGAAGTATTCTTGTCACCAATCCCCTAATCTCGTCACTAATCTTGTCACCACTCGGTAGGCGGGAGCAACCGGCGTGCCCTTCACCCCACCACCTGCTCTATCCTGTCCCCCATGCAAACCCCCACTTTCGACTACATCGTCATCGGCGCAGGCACCGCAGGCTGCCTGCTGGCCAACCGGCTCAGCGCGGACAAGAGCCGCAGCGTGCTGCTCTTGGAGGCGGGCGGGCCGGACAACTATGCGTGGATCCACATCCCTGTGGGTTACCTGTACTGCATCGACAACCCGCGCACCGATTGGCGCTACCGCACCGATCCCGCGCCGGGGCTGAATGGCCGGTCGCTGCTGTACCCGCGGGGCAAAACCTTGGGCGGCTGCTCCAGCATCAACGGCATGATTTACATGCGCGGCCAGGCCCGCGACTACGCGCAGTGGGCCGAGGCCACGGGCGACGAGGCCTGGGGCTGGGCGCATTGCCTGACCGACTTTCGCGCCCACGAAGACCACTACCGGCTGGATGCCACGCAGGCTGCCACCCAGGATGGCGATGCCCAGGCTTTTGCCGCGCTGCACGGCCACGGCGGCGAATGGCGGGTGGAGAAGCAGCGCCTGCGCTGGGATGTGCTGGACGCGTTTGCGCTGGCGGCGCAGCAAGAGGGGATTCCGGCGGTGGCCGACTTCAACGGTGGCGACAACCTGGGCGTGGGCTATTTCGAGGTGAACCAGCGCAGCGGCTGGCGCTGGAATGCGTCCAAGGCGTTTTTGCGGCCCATCCGCAAGCAGCGTAGCAACCTGGCGGTGTGGACGGGTGCCCAGGTGTGCCGCCTGCTGTTCACGCCGGGGGCCGACGGCCTGCCGGTGTGCAGCGGGGTGGAACTGGTGCAACACGGCGTGCGCCGCACCGTGCAGGCGCGGCGTGAGGTGGTGCTGAGCGCCGGGGCGGTGGGCTCGCCACAGATATTGCAACTCTCGGGCGTGGGCGACGCGGCCCTGCTGCAGGCGCAGGGCCTGCCGGTGGTGGCCGATGTGCCGGGCGTGGGCGGCAACCTGCAAGACCATTTGCAGATCCGCTCGGTCTACAAGGTGCAGGGCGCGCGCACGCTCAATACCCTGGCCAGCACGCTGTGGGGCAAGGCGCAGATTGCGCTGGAATACGCCTTGCACCGCAGCGGCCCGATGAGCATGGCACCGTCGCAGCTGGGCATTTTTGCGCGCAGCGATGCCACGCGCGCCCATGCCAACCTGCAGTACCACGTGCAGCCGCTGAGCCTGGAGGCCTTTGGCCAGCCCTTGCATGGTTTCCCGGCCATCACCGCCAGTGTGTGCAACCTCAACCCCACGAGCCGGGGCACTGTGCGCATCCGGAGCCCGCGCTTTGAGGACGCGCCGTGCATCGCCCCCAACTACCTGGCCACCGAAGAAGACCGGCAGATCGCCGCCGATTCGCTGCGCCTGACCCGCCGCATCGCCGCGCAACCGGCCATGGCCCGCTACCAGCCCGAAGAATTCAAGCCCGGCACGCAGTACCAGACCGACGAGCAACTGGCCCGCCTGGCGGGCGATATCGGCACCACCATCTTCCACCCGGTGGGCACCGCCAGGATGGGCCGGGCCAGCGACCCGTGGGCTGTCGTGGACAGCCATTTGCGGGTGCGCGGCGTGCGCGGTTTGCGGGTGGTGGATGCCAGCGTGATGCCCACCATCACCAGCGGCAACACCAACAGCCCCACGCTGATGGTGGCCGAGAAGGCTGCGCGCTGGATTGCGGCGGGGGAGTAAGTGCGTTGTGAAGCGTCGGGCGGATCAGCTTTTCTGGTTGCCATGTCTTAGCAGACCCACAAACACCTCCAGCAGCTCCCGCGCACTCTGCCAGCCCGTCGCCGGGTCCACGCCCCACTGGGCGAAATGCCCGTCGGTTTGCATGCGGGCCAGGCCGTAGACGGTGGCGCGGGCCAGTACGGCCAGGGTTTGCGGGTCCAAGGGCGGGGCCGCACCTTGCTGCTGGGCCAGCGTGATGGCTTGCACCGTCATGTTGCGCAGCTCCTGGTGGCGCTGTGCCATGCCGATGGCGGCGGCGTAGTCGATCTGGTCACGGGCCGACACCACGCGAAAGTGCATGGGGTGGTGTTCGGCCCAGTCCAGATAGGCCTCGCCCAGCGCCTGTAGCTGCTCCAGGCCCTGTTGCCGGTGGGCGGCCACGCCAGTGACCATGCCAATGCGCAAGCGCTCGGTGGCTTCTTCGGCCACCGCCGTCAGCAAGGCCTTGCGCGAGGCGAAATGCCGGTATGGCGCGCTGGGTGCCACGCCCACGCGCCGGGCCACTTCGCGCAGGCTGAGGTGCTCGGTGCCCACCTCTTCGGCCAGTTGCACGGCCGCGTTCAGCAGGGTTTGGCGCAGGTTGCCATGGTGGTAGAGGCGGGGCGTGGGCATGGGATGTCCAGGGTGTGAGCGTTTTTCATCATAGGGCCAGAAGCGAATATCCACCAGCACAGCAATGTGAGCACCCTGTAACGCAATTCGACCGCACGCGGCAAAGCCCTTAGTCTGCGGCCAGCCCTGCACCGTGCAGAGCGCAAAGGACCGACATGACCAAACCTCTCTTCCCACCGATGGGCATTTCTCCCACCCGAACTGCGGCCATCGGACCCCGCTGGGCTTTGCTGGGCGGGCTGTCGCTGGCGCTGCTGGCCATGGCGGCCTTGATTTTGCTGTGCATGCCGGATGCGTCCGGCCTGCGCCAGCTGATCCGCGCCACGGCGCGTAGCTCGCTGCTGCTGTTTGTGCTGGCGTTTACCGCGTCGGCCCAGGCGCAGCTCTGGCCGGGTGCCTGGTCGCTGTGGTTGTGCCGCCAGCGACGGCAGTTGGGGCTGGCGATGGCGGTGTCGCATGCCATCCACGCGTGTGCGATTGCGGGTTTTGCGTTGCTCGACCCCTTGGCTTTCCAGGTCCATCTGGTGCAGAGCAACCCGGTGCCGGGCTATATCGGCTACGCCTTCATCGCGGCGATGGCCGCCACCTCGTTCGACCGCAGCGCCGCCTGGCTGGGGCCGCGCGCCTGGCGCTGGCTGCATGTGGGTGGCGTGTACTTTTTGTGGGTGAGTTTCATGGTGACTTTTGGCAAGCGGCTGCCGCAGTCGGGAGCGTATGCGCTGCCGGTGCTGGTCTTGCTGGTGGCGCTGGCTTTGCGGCTGTGGCCGCTGCTGGTGCGCCGACCTGCGGTGTGAACGTGGGCGGAGCGGGGCTTTTCAGATGCCTGGCTTGCCGCGGGCGAGACGCGGGCCGGATGCCTGTGGTGCCGCCGGTTGCTGTGCCCGGTGGAACGCCCCCACCGCCGCAATCACCCCCACCAGCAGCAGCGCGATGCCGCAGGCCTCGGACACGCTGGGCCAGCGGTGGCGGGCGATCAGGCCGAAGGTGGTGGCGAAGATGGTTTCGGTCACGATGAGTTGCCCGGCCAGGCCAATCGGCAAGCGCCGGGTGGCGATGGACCAGGCCCAGGACGCGCCAATCGACCCCAGGATGGCCAGCGCCAGGGCCGAGATGAACAAGGGCGCGGCAGTGGCCCACGCCAGGCCGATGCGCGGCACGTGGAACAGGTCCAGCGACAGGCCCAGCGGGATGAAGGCCACCACCTCGAAGGTGCCGCCCAGCATCATCATGCCGGTCCAGGTGAGTGCGCCCATGTGGGGGCGCTTGCGCAGCGCCGCCTGGTTGTGGATGCCAAATAGCGTCCACAGCGCCACGGCGGCGATGGAGAAGCCGATCCCGAGCAGCGTGTGGCCCAGCGGAGTGTCGCTGGGGCGGGTGAGGCCTTCGGCGTTGACCAGCAGCAGCCCGGCCAAGGCCAGCGCCAGAGGAGGGGCCAGGCTGCGCCAGGCAATGCGGTCGGGCCCGAAGTTGCCAATAATGGCCAGCACCACCGGCACCGTGGCCACAAAGGCCGGGGGGATCACCGGCCCGGCGTAGATCACGGCAGCAGCGATGGTCAAGAAATAGCCCACGTAGCCAATCAGGCCCAGCCAGGCCGCCACCAGCCAGTCCATGGCCGAAAGCCCGCGCAGTTGGCGGGGTGCGGCCAGCAAGATGCCCAGGGCAAACACGCCCGAAATCAAAAACCGGCACACCGCCAGGTCGTAAATGGAATAGGGGCCGATCACGTAGGGCGCAATAAAGCCCAGCGACCATGCAAACGCGGCAAATATGGCGGCCGCTACGCCCAGCATGAGCTGTTTCCCCATCCCTGTCCCCTGGTTGTATAGAAGACAAGGCTAGGCGTTCACGGTGCGGCTACTTTCTATGCGGCACCACAAACTTGCCTGTATCCGACAAGGGGCCTACACCAACCCCAGGTCGCGCGGCGTGACACCCGCAAACACCTGCTCCAGCTGCTGACCGTTCAGCCCAAACTGCCGCCCAAACAGCCCGGCCAGCACAGCCCGGTACTCGTTGAGCACCGGGTAGTCGCGGTTCTGGAACAGGCTGGCTTGCTCGATGCGCACCTGTTCGCCCGCTACCTGGCCGGATGTTCCGCTGTGGCGCAAGCCACCGCCCAGCACCCAGTAGACCGAGCCGTGGCCGTGGTCGGTGCCGCGGTTGCCGTTTTGCCGGAAGGTGCGGCCAAACTCGCTGGCCACCACCACGGTGGTGTTGCGCCAGGCGGCAGGGCCCATCTCTTGCGCGAAGGTGGCCAGGCCCCGGCCCAGCTCTTCCAGGCGGGATGCCAGGTAGCCGCTGGCACCGCCCTGGTTGACGTGCGTGTCCCAGCCGCCCACGTCTACAAAGCCCAGGTTGTAGCGCTCCTTCATCAGGCGGGCAATGCGCTGGGCTTCCAGCTCGAAGCCCTTGGCGTTGATCGCGCCGCGGCTGGCAGCCAGCATCTCGGTGCTGAGTTCGCGGGCCACCTCGTCGCGCACCGCAAAGCCGTCGGTGACGCGGCCCGACAGTTCGCTGCCCTTGTACATGGCGGCAATGATGGCGGTCTGGCGTGGGTCCACCGCCGGTTTGGCCAGCGACTTGAGCGCGGTGTTGGGCACCTGCACGCTGCCCTGCAGCACCAGCGGCAGGCTGTCGGTAAAGGCCATGGGCTCTGCACCGTTGACCACTGCGGCCAGGCGGTTCATGAAGCCGGAGCGGTAGTTCTTCTGGCCCGTGAGCGGCTGGCCCAGTTCAATACTGTCCTGCGTCTCGAAGTGGCTGCGCGACACATCGTCGGTGCCCGCAAACGGGATGAAGCTGGCCTCGCCCTTTTGCCACAGCGGGTACACGGTGTCGCGCAGCGCCGGGTGCAGGCCCCAGTCGGCGTTCAGCGCGATGGCGGTGTTCAGGTCGGTGCCGGGGCGGGGCACGGCAATGTCGGGACGCGACGCGTAGTAGAAGTCGCTGGAGGTGGGCACCAGCAGGTTGGCCGCGTCGTAGGCTCCGCGCAAAAAGACAAACAGCAGGCGGGACTGGGCAGCGGGTGCGGCGAAGAGCTGCCCCGCATTCAGCAAGGGCAGGGCAGACAGCGACTGGAGCAGGTGGCGGCGTTGCATAGGACTTCCTTTAGCGGTGCATCAGCTCGGGCGACGAAAGCAGGAAACTGTTCCACTCCTGCGCCGAGGTGGCCTGGGCCAGGGCTTGCTGGGTATTCGGCCCCAGGGTCTGGCCCAGCGCGCGGTAGTACAGGGCGTTGGCCAGTTGGGGAAAGGCGGGCTTTTCCAAGGGCTGCGGGCCGTCGGTCTTGAACAGCCCGGCGTTGCCCGAGCCGATGGCCTTGGCGATTTCAAACCGCGTGGCCATCTGGCCGGGGCTGGACCAGGCTGCCGTGTCCAGCGCGTAGCCGTCGGGGGTCTGGCGGCCATACAGGGGCTCGCCCATGCGGTTGAGCCAGTTCAGCATGGGGCCGACGTTGAGGATGGGTTTGTCGTCGTACGCCAGCCGCACGGCCGACACGACATAGTGCACCGGGTCTTTGAACTTTTGCCCCGCACCCTGCGCATATTCGCTGGAGGACAGCAGGGTTTGCAGGGTCACGGCAATGTCGCCGTCGCTCTTCAAAAAGCTTTGCGCCATGCGCTCCACCAGCGCGGTCGGCGGGTTGTCGCTGAGCCAGTACTGGGCCAGCTTGCGGCTGATGAAGCGGGCGGTGGCGGGGTGCCGGGCCAGCCGGTCCAGGGCTTCGTCCAGCTCGGCCAGGCCGCGGCTGCGGATGGGCTGGCCCAGCAGGGTTTTGGGACCAAAATCGTGCCGGTTCGGGTTGAATTCGAACAGGCCTTTGCGCACGTAGTCGGCTTGCAGCTCTTTGCGGACCTGGGGGTTGTCTGGCCCGAGGTTCACGCCTACGCCGGTGAGCACGCGGGCCATCTCTTGCACGTCTTGCTGGGTGTAGCCCGCGCCCACACCCAGGGTGTGCAGCTCCATCAGCTCGCGGGCGTAGTTTTCGTTGATGCGGTTGGTGGCGTTTTGCTCGTTGTCCAGATAGCGCAGCATGGCCGGGTGGTGGGCCACCGCACCCAGCAGGTCGCGGAACTTACCCAGGGCGTGCGGGCGCAGGGCGGTGTCTTCGTAGTCGCCCACCAGGGCACGCAGATTGCCTTTGTACAGGTGCACGTTGAAGTGGTTCAGCCAGAACCAGGTCATTTGTTCCTGCACCTGGTTGCTGGAGTACAGCGCCCGCAGCAGGTGGCGGGTGGCAGCCTCGCGGCCCAGGCGGTTCAGCGCTTGCTGGTAGGCCTGCTGGGCAGCCTTTTTGTCGTCGTCGTTGGCAAAGGTGGCGTTGGCGGCTAGCCGCAGCTTTTCCGAGTCTTGCACCAGCTCCACCACGGGGGTCTGGCTGATGGCCATGGCGTCGATCTGCTGCTGCACCGCCGGGGGCAGGGTGGCCGGGCCGGGGCGCAGTTGTTGGGCCAGGTAGGGGCTCAGGCCCAGGCGCTCGGCCTGGTCTAGCGTGGCCACGGTGGCCCCCCAGGTCAGGCGGTTGCTGAGCTGGTAGGCGGCCACCGGGCTGGGGCGGTTGGCCGAAGGGAGCGGCGTGGCGCAGGCCGCCAGCAGGGCACACAGGAGCAGAGCGGTCGGGGTACGGATCATGGGGGGTTCCTTGTCTGTGCAACGTTTGCCGCTTGCCGGGCGATGACCTGCTTTACCTGGCGGGTTCGCTGGCGGTGGCGGGCGGCTCCTCAAAGCCCAGGCGGATCAGCTCGCCGTTCTCGGGCGGGTCGGTGTAGGTCCAGTCGTTCAGCGCGTCGCGCATCACGCTGGGCGGCGGCGCGAACGGGGCCACCGGCACACCTTTGAGCGCATGGCCCATGTATTCAATCCAGATGGGCAGGGATACGCTGCTGCCCGATTCGCGGCCCATGCTGCGCGGTTTGTCGTAGCCGGTCCACACCACGGCGACCAGGCCGGGCTGGAAACCGGCAAACCAGGCATCCACCGAGTCGTTGGTGGTGCCGGTCTTGCCGTACAGGTCGGGGCGCTTCAGCGTGGCCTGGGCTTTGGCGGCAGTGCCGCTGCTGGTCACGGTTTGCAGCAGGCTGCTGGTGATGAACAGGTTGCGCTCGGGCACGGCGGGCTCCATGTCGGCCAGCACCGGGGGCGGCGGGGCTTCGAAGAGCACCTTGCCCTGTGCGTCGGTGATGCGCTCGATCACCACCGGCGGCAGCACGTGGCCGCCGTTGGCAAACACGCCGTAGGCCGAGGCCAGCTGCAGCGGCGTGGTGCTGCCCGCGCCCAGGGCCAGCGTCAGGTTGGCAGGTTGTTTGTCGATATCAAAGCCAAATCGGGCGGCCCATTCGCGCGCGGGGTCTACGCCCAGCATCTGTACCAGCCGCACGCTGACCAGGTTGCGCGATTTGGCCAGGGCGGTGCGCAGCGGGATGGCCCCGAGGAACTGGCCGTCGTCGTTTTGGGGGTTCCAGCCCGGGCCACCGTTCACACCGGGCAGGTCCAGCGGGCCGTCGTTGACCACGGTGGACGGCATCACGCCCTTGTCGATGGCGGCCGAGTACAAAAACGGCTTGAAGCTGGAGCCCGGCTGCCGCCAGCCCTGGGTCACGTGGTTGAACTGCTGCTCGGAAAAGTCGAAGCCGCCCACCAGCGCCCGCACCCGTCCCGTAGTGGGGGCTAGCGCCACCAGGGCGCTTTGCACTTCGGGCCACTGCGAAATCGCCCAGCCGGTTTTGCCCCCCAGGTCTTGCACGCGGATGATGGCGCCGCGCTTGATGGCCAGGGGCGCAGCGGCCTTGGGGCCCAGGGCGGCCTGGGCCCAGCGCAGTCCTTCGCCCTTGAGCTGCAGTGTCTCGCCAGTGGCCAGGCGGGCCACGACGGCCTGCGGGCTGGCCAGCAGCACGATGGCCACGCGCAGGTCCTCGTCGTCTCCGTAGTCTTTCAGGGCCAGGGCGGCTGCGGCATCTTCTTCGGTGGCGTCGCTGGGCAGCTCTTCGAATTCTTCCGGGCCCCGGTAGGGCTGTTTGCGGTCGAAGGCCAGCACGCCTTTGCGCAGTGCGGCGTAGGCGGCCTGCTGGTCGGTGGAAACCAGCGAAGTGGTCACCTTGATGCCTTGCGAATAGGCCTGCTGGCCGTAGCGCTCGAACACCACCTGGCGGGCCATTTCGGCCACATATTCGGCATGCACCGGCACCTGCAGCGGCGAGCGGATCACCAGCTTTTGCGCCGTGGCGGTGGCGAACTGCGCCTCGGTGATGGCCCCTACGGTGCGCATGCGGCCCAGCACCAGCTGCTGGCGGCGGGTGGCGCGCTCCAGGTTGGTGATGGGGTTGGCGTAGGCCGGGTTCTGCGGTAGCCCGGCCAGCATGGCCATCTCGGCCACCGACAACTGGGCCAGCGGCTTGCCAAAGTAGACCTGTGCGGCGGCCCCAAAGCCGTAGGCACGGTGGCCCAGGTAGATCTGGTTCATGTAGAGCTCCAGAATCTGGTCCTTGGTGAGGGACTTCTCGATCTTCAGCGCCAGCATGGCTTCTTTGAGCTTGCGCTCAGCCGTCTTGCGGTTGCTCAAAAAGAAGTTGCGCGCCACCTGCTGGGTGATGGTGGACGCGCCTTGGCGCGTGCCCCCGGTGAGGTTGGCCACCACCGCCCGCAGCACGCCGATGGGGTCGATGCCGCTGTGCTCGCGAAAGCGCGTGTCTTCAATGGCCAGTACCGCGTCCTGCATCAGCGTGGGGATTTGGGCAATGGGCAGAAACGCGCGCCGCTCGGCTCCAAACTGCGCAATCTCCACCCCGTCGCTGGTGTAGACCTGCATGGCCTGCTGCGGCTGGTAGCGGGTCACCTTGTCCAGATCGGGCAGGCTAGGGTAGTACCAGGCGGCTGCAATGGCGATGAGCAGGCCGACCACCACGCCCAGGCCCACGCAGACCCCCAGGATGGTCATCACAACGTTACCGGATTGGCGGCGGGGGGAAGGGGGGAAAGAGGTGTGTAGGGTCATGGAACCTGTGGCGCGCAGCACCCGATCGGGGTGCTGGCTGGGGAATGGGGAGGGCGGTCAAATTATGGACCAGATGCCAAATGGCTTGTCCGCGAAGCTTAAAGGCGGGTTGTGAAGAGAGTGTGAAGTTGGTTTGCTATTTAATTAGTAGCTGCTTACGCTGATTGGATAAGCGCAGTGTGCCTAAAAGGCTTGTAGCTGCTTCACAGCACAGGCCGCAGTGCCTCGGCCACTTCACGCAGGATAGGTAGCAGCTTGGCCACCATTTTCTCGCCGGGGTACATCTGGCGCTGCACGGTGACGCTGAGGGCGTACTGGCAGCGGCCTTTGCGGTCTTTCAGGGCCACGGCCAGGCCGCTGAGGCCGAAGTCGAGGTACTGGTCGGCGTGCCAGTAGTCCACCGAGCGGGCCGCCACCACACTGTCTCGGAAGGCGGTGGGGTCGATCACCGTAGAGCCGGTGAAGCCCGCGAAGTCGTGTTCGGCGATCCAGGCATCCAGCGCGGCATCGTCCAGCGTGGACAGCAGGATGAAGCCTTGCGCCACCACGTGCGCGGGCAAGCGCGCACCGGGAGGGTGGCCGATGGAGATGATGCGCGAGGTGTTGCTGCGCGCCAGATACACCACCTCGTGGCCGTCCAGCGAGCCCACGTTGAAGGTCTCGCCGGACTGGAGGGAGGCCCGCTGTATATAGGGCTGCACCAGCCGCGGAATGCGCGCGCCGTCCAGAAAGGCCTGGCCCAGGCGCAGCACCCGGGGTAGCAGCCAGTAGTGTTTGCCGTCGGTGGCCGCATAGCCAAAATGCACCAGACTCAACAGGTAGCGGCGGGCGGCAGTGCGCGTCAGCCCCGTATGCGCGCCCGCCTCGGTGGCCGTCATGCGGGGGTGGTCGTCCGAAAAAGCCTCGATCACCCGCAGGCCCTTGCCCAGGCCTTCAATGAGCAGTTTGCGGTCGATCGGGGGAGGCGCGGTCATGCGGAGTGGGCTGTGTCGGCTTGGCTACAGGTGGGTCGATTTGCCTGGTGTAGACGATGGTAAAGATGGTGTGTACCTGGCCGCCTAGGCCTAGGACTTACCCGCAGTTTGGTCGCACAGTGTACGGCTGCGGTCGATCATCGATCGCTTGTGGGGGAAACGGTATGGTGCTTACCCCCGACCGTCGCTACATTTTCATTGCGGCCCACCTAAAGCCGTGAGGCCGCACACCGACGTCATGCCAGACCCGGTGGTTCGGAAGGTTCAGTACCCCGGTTTTGCCTTGCATTCCCTTTTTGCAAGCAACCCACACACAAAATAGGAGACATGCATGGCGAATTCCCATGACGCAGCGCACAGCAAGGAGCAGTCCAAGAAGGCCACGGCCAGCGGCTGGATCGGCTCGGCGCTGGAGTACTACGACTTTTTCATTTACGCCACCGCGGCGGCGTTGATTTTCCCGCAAATTTTCTTCCCCAAAGGCGACCCCAAGACGGCCATCATCGCCTCGCTGGCCACCTACGGCGTGGGCTACGTGGCGCGGCCCATTGGCGCGTTTTTCCTGGGCCATTGGGGCGATACCCAGGGCCGCAAGAAGGTGCTGATCCTGTGCATGTTTTTGATGGGTTTTTCGACCGTGGCCGTGGGCCTGCTGCCCACTTACGACCAGGTGGGCCTGTGGGCACCGGCGCTGCTGGTGGTGCTGCGCCTGATCCAGGGTTTTGCGGTGGCTGGAGAGATCTCCGGGGCCAGCTCGATGATCCTGGAGCACGCACCCTTCGGGCGGCGCGGCTTCTTTGCCAGCTTTACCTTGCAGGGCGTGCAGGCCGGGCAAATTCTGGCGGCTGCCGTGTTCCTGCCCTTGGCACATTTCATGCCCGCCGAGCAGTTCAATTCTTGGGGCTGGCGCGTTCCGTTCATCCTGAGCTTTCTGGTGATCGTGGCCGGCTACATCATCCGCCGTGAAGTCGACGAAACCCCGGCCTTCACCGAAGAAACTGTCGAAGGCCATGTGCCCAAGGCCCCGTTCATCCAGGCCGTGACCGAGAGCTGGCGCGACATGCTGCGGGTGATGTGCTGCTCGCTGATGAACGTGATTCCGGTGGTCACCACCATTTTCGGCGCGGCCTACGCGGTACAGCCCGGCT
The DNA here is from genome assembly GCA_027923965.1 of Comamonadaceae bacterium OS-1. Classification (NCBI taxonomy): domain Bacteria; kingdom Pseudomonadati; phylum Pseudomonadota; class Betaproteobacteria; order Burkholderiales; family Comamonadaceae; species Comamonadaceae bacterium OS-1. The sequence continues at coordinate 3,302,767 of AP026969.1, read as the reverse complement.
ACGGCATCGGCTTCGAGAAAGACATCTACCTGTGGATCCCCGTGCTGGGCAATATCGTCGCCGTGCTGGTGATTCCGTTTGTGGGCAACCTGTCGGACAAGATTGGCCGCAAGCCGCCCATCATCGTGGGTGCCATCGCTTCGGGCCTGCTGTCTTTCCTGTACCTGTACGCCATCAGCATCCACAGCGTGCCTTTGGCGATCTGCATGTCGATCCTGATGTGGGGCATCGTCTACCAGGGCTACAACGCCATTTTCCCCAGCTTCTACCCCGAGATGTTCCCCACCCGCACCCGGGTTTCGGGCATGGCCATTTCGCAAAACCTGGGCACCCTGGTCACCGCCATGCTGCCCGCGCTGTTCACCTATGTGGCGCCTCCCGGAGCCATGGACATTCCGTTCACCGTGGGTTGCATCACCCTGGGCGTGACGGTGGTGGCTGCCATCGCCGCCTTCACCGCCCGCGAAACCTACCGCGTCCACATGGTGGACCTGGGCAACCCCAACGCCGTGCCAGTGCCCAAGCGCGCCTACGACGAAGCACGTGAGAAGCTGATGGCCGCATCGTAAGAAACCAAAGCCACGGGGGCTGCGCCCCTGAAAAACGGGCCGCCAGGGCACAGTGATGTGCGCTGGCGGCTTTTTTTGCGCTGCGGCACTCCTTTTTTGATAGTAAAAAACAGGAGCTACTCACGCCCATCCCATAAGCACCGGCAGCCCATTCATCCTTCAGAAACTGCCCCAAAACCCCCAGACACAGAAATCCCCCTCACCGCCAAGGCAAACGCCGTCCCCGCAGGCAAAATGCCGCCATGACAAAGAAAACCCTGCTGCTGGTCGATGGCTCCAGCTACCTGTACCGCGCCTTTTTTGCCGGTGGTGAAACCATGAGCACCACCTTGCCCGATGGCACGGTGCAAAAAACCGGTGCCATCCGCATCATCATCAACATGATGAACAGCCTGCGCAAAGAGGTGCGGGCCGACTACGCCGTGTGCGTGTTCGATGCCAAGGGCCCCACCTTCCGCGACGAGTGGTACCCCGCCTACAAGGCCACCCGCAGCCCCATGCCCGATGATTTGCGCACGCAGATCGAGCCGGTGCACGAGGTGATCCGCCTGATGGGCTGGCCGGTGGTGGCGGTGCCGGGGGTGGAAGCCGACGATGTGATCGGTACGCTGGCCCGGATGGCCGGCGACCAGGGCATTGAGGTGGTGGTGTCCAGCGGCGACAAGGACCTGAGCCAGCTGGTGAACGAACACGTCACCATCATCGACACCATGAACGGCAAGCGCCGCGACGTGGCCGGGGTGACCGAGGAATTCGGCGTGCCGCCCAGCCTGATGATTGACTACCAAACCCTGGTGGGCGACACCGTGGACAACGTGCCCGGCGTGCCCAAGGTCGGCCCCAAAACGGCCGCCAAGTGGCTGATGGAATACGGCTCGCTGGACGCGCTGATGGAGCGGGCCACCGAGATCAAGGGCGTGGCCGGGGAAAACCTGCGCAACGCCGTGGACTGGCTGCCGCAGGGCCGCCGCCTGGTCACCATCAAGACCGACTGCGAACTGGCGGGCTACATCGATGGCCTGCCTGCTATGGATTCGATAGCTTTCACCGCCCACGATACGGACGCTTTGAAGGCTTTTTATGAAAAGTTTGGCTTCAAGGGACTGGCCCGCAACCTGGACAGCGCCGCCGCCGCAGAACCTGCCCCCACGGCGGAGAAGACGCCCAAGACCCAGCCCTCCGGGCCCGGCCTGTTCGACGAACCCGCCGCTGCCGACGCCACCCCCACCCGCACGCCCGGGTTTGAGACCATCCTGACCTGGGAAGCTTTCGACACCTGGCTGGCCCGGCTGCAAGCCGCCGAGCTGGTGGCGCTGGACACCGAGACCAACTCCATCGACGAGATGGTGGCCGAGATCGTCGGCATCAGCGTCTGCGTGACCCCGGGCGAGGCCGCCTACATCCCGGTGGCGCACAACTACCCGGACGCGCCCACCCAGCTGCCGCGCGACGAGGTGCTGGCCCGGCTCAAGCCCTGGCTGGAAAACCCGGCCCTGCCCAAACTGGGCCAGAACATCAAATACGACCGCCATGTATTCGCCAACCACGGTATCGAGGTGCAGGGCTATGCGCACGACACCATGCTGCAAAGCTATGTGCTGGAAGTGCACAAACCCCATGGCCTGAGCAGCCTGGCGGAGCGCCACCTGGGCCGCAGTGGTATCAGCTTTGAAGACCTGTGCGGCAAGGGCGTGCACCAGCTCACCATCAACCAGGTGGATGTGGAGAAAGCGTCGGAGTACGCCTGCGAAGACGCGGACATGACCCTGGCGGTGCACCGCGTGCTCTGGCCGCAGCTGCAGACGGTGCCCGCCCTGGCCTTCATCTACCAGCTGGAGATTGACAGCAGCGAGGCCCTGTACCGCATCGAGCGCAACGGCGTGCTGATCGACGCGGCCACGCTGGCCAGCCAAAGCCACGCCCTGGGCCAGCGCATCGTGCAGCTGGAGGCCGAGGCCTACGAGATTGCGGGCCAGCCCTTCAACCTCAGCAGCCCCAAGCAACTGGGCGAAATCTTCTTCGACAAGCTGGGCATGCCGGTGGTCAAGAAAACCGCCACCGGCGCGCGCAGCACCGACGAAGAAGTGCTGGAAAAGCTGGCCGAAGACTACCCACTGCCCGCCAAGCTGCTGGAGCACCGCAGCCTGTCCAAGCTCAAAGGCACCTATACCGACAAGCTGGCTCTGCTGATCCTGCCGCGCAGCGGCCGGGTGCACACCCACTACGCCCAGGCCGTGGCCGTGACCGGGCGGCTCAGCAGCAACGACCCGAACCTGCAGAACATCCCCGTGCGCACCCCCGAGGGCCGCCGCGTGCGCGAAGCCTTTGTGGCCGCACCCGGTAACGTGATTGCCAGCGCCGACTACTCGCAGATCGAGCTGCGCATCATGGCCCACATCAGCGGCGACGTGGCCTTGTTGCGCGCCTTTACCGACGGGCTGGACGTGCACCGGGCCACCGCCGCCGAGGTGTTTGGTGTCACGGTAGAGCAGGTCAGCAGCGAGCAGCGCCGCTACGCCAAGGTGATCAACTTCGGCCTGATCTACGGCATGAGCGCCTACGGCCTGGCCAAGAACCTGGGCATCGACAACACCGCCGCCAAGAACTACATCGCCCGCTACTTCGACCGCTACCCGGGTGTCAAAACCTACATGGAAGACACCCGCGCCCTGGCCAAGCAGCAGGGCTACGTGGAAACCGTGTTTGGCCGCCGCCTGCAGCTGGCCAACATCCAGACCGCCAAAGGCGCGGTGCTGGCCGGCCTGGAGCGCGCCGCCATCAACGCCCCCATGCAGGGCACGGCGGCCGATCTCATCAAGCTCAGCATGGTGGCGGTGCAAAAGGCGCTGGATGCCGAAAAACGTGGCACCAAGATGATCATGCAGGTGCACGATGAACTGGTATTCGAAGTGCCCGAGGCCGAGGTGGACTGGGTGCGTACCGAGATCCCGCGCCTGATGGCCGGTGTGGCCGATCTCAAGGTACCGCTGTTGGCCGAAGTGGGCGTGGGCCCCAACTGGGACAAAGCCCACTGATTGCTATTTAATTGGTAGCTGCTTTCGCCCGCCGGATCAGCACGGACGGCCTAAAAAGGCACTTGCCTACATCCTGCTGATCTCAAACTGCTGCCGCCCGGCGTTCTTGGCCCGGTACAGCGCGCTGTCGGCGGCATCCACCAGCGTGTCGGCCTTGCGTTCAGGATGGGGCACGGTGTGGGCGATGCCGATGCTCAGGGTGACGTGGTGGGCGGTGGGCGAGCTTGCGTGCGGGATCAGTTCTTGCGCCAGCACGTCCATGCAGTGCTGGGCGACCAGGCGGGCGTGGTCCTGGTCGGTGCCGGGCAGCAGCAGCACAAATTCCTCGCCGCCGTAGCGGGCCACCAGCTCGCCTGCGCGGCGCACGCAGGTTGACAGCAGCTGGGCCACGCGGCGCAGGCAGGCATCGCCCGCCAGATGGCCGTAGTGGTCGTTGTAGAGCTTGAAATGGTCGATGTCGATCAGCAGCAGCGCCAGCGGCTCCTGCTGGCGGGCCCCGCGCAGCCATTCGGTGGCCAGCACCGCGTCAAAATGCCGCCGGTTGCCGATGCCGGTCAGCCCGTCGGTGGCCGACAGTTGGGCCAGCCGCTGGTTGGCCTGCTCCAACGCCTGGCGTTGCAGCACCATCTCGGTAATGTCCAGCCGCACCGCCACGATGTAGCCCGACGGCGTGCGCGACTCGTAGGCATGCATCCACACCCCGATCGGGTAAGAGCGTACCTCGGGCAGGGCGCGGTTGCCCCGCTCGGCCAGGTGCTGGGCCAGCCATTCGTCTTCGCGGCCCATGGCTTCTTGCGGAAAGCCCTGGCGCAGGCCGATGCGCACCAGCGCCTCGTGGGTCAGGCCGCGGCCTTCTTCCAGCGTGAACCAGGGGCGCATCTCGCCCATCTTGCGGTTGAAATACACCAGCCGGTCTTGCGCGTCGTACAGCTCCACGCCGATGGGCATGGCCTCCAGCGCCTCCGACAACTGGGACTGGGCCGCATAGGCCTGTTGCCGCGCCAGTTCCAGCGCGCGCTCCCGGCGCACGCTGTCGGTGATGTCGGCCCGCAGCACCACGGTATTGCCGCCCTGCAAACGGCGCTGGTCGATGCGCAGCCAGCGGTCGTTGGGCAGCTCTTGCACCTGGGTGGGCACCGGGTTGCGAAAGGCCGCCAGGCGCTGCTGTATCCATTCTTCCTGGCCCGCGGATTCGGGCAATTCCCCCAGGGCCACGGTGTGGCGCAGCACCGCCTCAAAAGACACGCCCGGCTGCATGAAGGACGCAGAGTGGGGGTACAGCGTGCGGGTCCGCGCGCTCACCAGCACCAGGCGCTCCTGGGCATCAAAAATCGCAAAAGTGCTGTGGTCGGGCAGGATGTCCAGCGCGGACTCCAGCGCCTGCTCGGTGCTGGTATCCGGCACCGGCGTGGCCACAGGTACGGTGGCCACAGGCGTGACAGCGCTGCGCATGCCCGCCAGCAGGGCGACCCAGCCCGCCACCAGCGCCACTTGCAGCACCGCCACCGGCCAGGCCAGCGGCAGCCAGGCCAGCGCTGCCTGCGCCGTGACCAAAGCCGCAAAAGCAAGCAGCGCTGGCCATGCGCTAGCGCGCAAAACCGAAAAACGAAACATGGCGTGTGCCCAGTGTGTGTAAACGCAAGTAACAAAGCATAGCAGCGACTACCTGTGCGGCGACGGGTAATTGGCCTGCACGTGCGCTAAACGTACGGGCCTGGCCCGGCGGCCAGGGAGGCGGGTGGACCCGGAACTCGGGTGCCACGCGGCTGCATCAGGGTAAAAAATGGGCTTGGCGCTTATCCAGTCAGCACAGGCAGCTATTGAAGGTATAGCAAATTCAGCTTTCCAAGAACAGCGCCGGGTCTACCATGGCCCGGTTCAGGCTGATCGACCAGTGCAGGTGTGGCCCCGTCACCCGGCCGGTGGCCCCCACGGCACCCAGGCGCTGGCCCGCCTGCAGCACGTCCCCCACCTGGACCCCGATGGCGCTCAGGTGGCAAAACATGCCCAGCAGGCCGCCGCCGTGGTCCAGCCAGACGGTGTTGCCGTTGAAAAAATAGTCGCCGGTGTCGATCACCCGGCCCGGCAGCGGTGCCACCACGGGCGTGCCGGTGGCGGCGGCAATGTCCATGCCGCTGTGCGGATTGCGCGCTTGCCCGTTGAACACACGGCGCAGCCCGAACGAGCTGGAGCGCCGCCCCGGCACCGGCACCTGCATGCGCAGGCTGGCGGGCAACTGCTCATTGAAGGTGGCCATGACGGTTTGCAGATGGGCGTGCTCGCGGTTGTAGCGGGCTTCGTCCTCGGGCGACAAATCCACCGTGCCGGGTGCCACCTTCAGCCGCTGCTCGCGGTACTGCTTGGGGCCTACGGTGTAGGCCACTTGCCGGGTGGTGCCTTCGGATTGCACACTGATAACCGCCGGGCCCAGCGCGGCCGCCAGCGCAATGCCCACGATGGCCGTCCACTCGATCGCATCGCCCAGCACCAACACCGGCACCTCGTTGGCAAACGCGACAGGTCGCACCGCCCCAGGCCCCAGCGACAGCCGCGCCACGCCGCCCGGCACCCGCAGGTCCTGCGGCCAGAGGGTGGGGGCGATGGGTGGGGTGGCGTGCAGGCGGGTGGCGAAAAGGCCTAGGGAGGCGAGCAGGGTGGTGCGGCGGGTCAGGAGTGGCATGGAACGGAATGAGAAAAAGCAGCCCCCAGTATCGTTGAGGACTTACGCAAGCCCTCCGTGCGCCCGGCGGGCGACATGGGGGCGCTGCTGTAAGTCCTGTCGCTATTTCAGCACCCCAAACAGGTTGTTGACATCGTCCGTCCACAGCCGCAGGCCGGGGATGGGCGGAATGGCGCTGGTGGCGGCGTGGATCTGCGGGGTTTGCAGGCGCGCTGCGCTGCGGCCCACCAGCACCCAGTCGGTGCGGCGCAGGTCGCTGTGTTCGGCCTCGTCGTGCACAAAGGCCGCCTGCAAGCCCTGGGTGTGGGCGATTTTTTCCACCACCGGGGCCATGTTGAGGAAGCGGTTGGTGACGTGGAAGGCGATGATGCCGTCGGGCCGCATGTGGCGCAGGTAGACCTGCATGGCCTCGGCGGTGATCAGGTGGATGGGCACCGAGTCGCCCGAGAAAGCATCCACCGCCAGCACGTCGAACTGTTGCGGCACCTCGCGCTCCAGCGCCAGCCGGGCATCGCCCAGAATCCGGTCGATCCGGGCCGGGCTGTCCTTCAGGAAGCTGAATTCGGTGTCGGCAAAGTCAAACACCTGGGGGTTGATTTCATACACCCGGTACACGTCTCCCGCGCGGCCATAGCTGGCCAGGGTGCCTGCGCCCAGGCCGATCAGGCCCACACGCCGGGGCGTGGCCGGGGCCGACAGAATGGCCCGGCCAATGCCCGAGGTGGGGCCGTAGTAGGCGGTGGGTTCGCGGCGGCGGTCGTTGGCCAGGTACTGCTCGCCATGCTTGACCGAGCCGTGGTAGAGCTGGCGGCGGTTGTGCTGCGGGTCGTCGGGGTGGATGCTGTCCAGGCTGCTCAGGGTGCCGTAGAAGTTGCGCGCCATGCGGCGGGTGCCGTCCTGCTCGTTGCGCACCTGTTGCCACAGAAAGTAGCTGCACACCAGGGCCAGCGCCACGCAGACCAGGGCCCGCGCCCGCTGGCGGCGAAACACCACCGCGCCCAGCACGGCCACCAGCACCAGGCCGATGCCCATCTCGTAGTAGGCCGGCAGCACATGCGGTGCCACCAGCCCCACCGCGATGCCGCCCAGCGCGCCGCCCAGCGACAGCATCAGGTAAAAGCGCGTCAGGTAGGCGTGGCCGGGCCGCAGCGCGGCCATTTCGCCGTGCAAAAACATGCACAGCACGAACAGGCCCACCACGTACATGGGCACGCCGGTGGCCATGTCGTAGCCCATGCCGTCCTGCAGGCCGTAGGCGCACAGCAGCAGGGCCACGGCGGTGGCCGGTAGCAGCAGGCTGCGGCGGTACCAGCGGTCGTTCTCAAAGGTCAGCACAAAGCTCAGCAGGTACACCGACAAGGGCAACACCCACAGAAAGGGAATTGCGGCCACGTTTTGCGTGATGTGGTTGGTTACGGCCAGCAGCAGCCAGGTAGCCAGCGCAGGCAAGGCCAACCACACGCCGTAGTGGGACCAGCCGGGGGCCGTCTCGGCGGGGGCCGTGGTGGAGCTGCGGACCGGGGCAGGTCTTGCCAGCCCCGCCGCGTACAGGCTGGCCGTGGTGCACAGCAGCACAAAAGCCGCGTAGCCCCAGGACCAGCCCAGCGCCTGCTGGCGCAAGGCGGTGGTTGGTTCGATCAGCACCGGGTAGGCCAGCAGCGAGGCCAGCGAGGCCAGGTTGGACAGCGCAAAGTAGCGGTACACCTGTGCGCCCCACGGGGTGCGCGCCAGCCAGCACTGCACCAGCGGCCCGGTGGTGGAGAGCAAAAAATACGGCAGGCCTATGGTGCCCAGCAGCAGCCCCAGAATCCGCAGCGAGGGATCTTCCGCCCCGCTGGGCTTCCAGTGTGCCGCGGTGATGATGGGCAAAAACGCCAGGCTGGCCAGCAGCAGCGTGCTGTGCAGCAGGGCCTGCAGCCGCGTGGGCTGCCGGCTCAGCCAGTCGGAATAGGCGTAGCCCGCCAGCAGCACCACCTGGAAGAACACCATGCAGATCGACCACACCGCCGCCGAGCCGCCAAACCATGGCAGGATTTGCTTGGCAATCAGCGGCTGCACCAGGAACAGCAAGAAGGCGCTGCTGAAAATGGTGCCTGCAAAGAGGCTCTTCAGGAGGGCTGGAGGCATGGGGCGCTTCCGGGAGTGGGGTCCCCGGACACACCGCAACAATCACGCCAGCCGTGGGCCTTACAACAGCAGCCCCGCCGCCTCCTTGGCGCGCATCTTGGCGGCGATGTACTCGCCGTGGGTCACGTACAGCAGCCCGGCCACCTGGTTGATGACGCTGTTTTCCACCGCACCGAGCTGGCCGTCGGCGTAGGCCACCTGCCACATGTCTTCCACGATCTGGATTTTCTGGGCATGCGTGCACTGCGCGTTGAGCTGGCTGGTAAAGCGCTGGTAGTCGTAGGCGCGGGCGGCGGATTGCTCGGCCTGCAGCATCAGCTGCGTCAGCGCCGCGCCGTCCAGGTTCAGGCGTTGCTGCAGGGTGAGCACCACGGCCTGGCGCTCCACGGCGGTCTTGGTGGGGTCGGCGCGCATCACCTCGACTAGCAGCACGGCGGTGGACAGGTCGACGGCGCTTTGGCGCTCGGCGGGCGAGGGCTCGGTGGACTGGGCGAGCAGGCCGTCAAAAATCTCTTTCAAGGCACGCAGCATGGGCAGGATGTGTGGGGTAGGGAATGGGACGGACCCAGCGCCCACGCCTTTGGTTCCCGGTGGCGGGTGAAGATTTATAAAGAATTGCCTGCCCGTGCTTGTTGGATAAGCATGAGCAGCTATTTAAAGTGTAGCAGTCAGAACGACGAGCCCGGCTGGCCCAGAAATTCCACTTCCTCGGCGCTGGCGTTGCGCCCCAGCACGGCGTTGCGGTGCGGGTAGCGGCCAAAGCGTTCCACGATGGCCTGGTGGCGGGCGGCGAAGCGCAGGTTGTCTGCGATCCCCAGCTGGGTGAACAAGGCCATCGACTGGATGTGGATGGCCCGCGACTCGCTGTGCATGTAGGGCATGTACGCAAAAGGCCGTTGCGCCAGGGGCAGGCCGCGGTCTTGCCCGCTGGCCACCAGCTCTTGCGCCAGTGCCAGGGCCAGCGGGTCCTGGGCGAAAGCCTGCGGCGTGTCGCGGTAGATGTTGCGCGAGAACTGGTCGAGCACCAGGATTTCCGCCAGCCGCCCCCCGGGCGTGGCACGCCAGGCAAACAGCTCGCAGCGGGCCGCGGCCTCCAGGGTGGCGGCAAAGCGCTGGCGGATACGGTCGTCCAGCGCAGCATCTTTGGCGAAATGCTGCTGGGGCGAGAGTTCGGTGAACCAGAAGTCGAGGATGTCTTGGGCGTGCATGGGGTGGATTATCGGGTTCACCAGGCGTTACCAAGGTGTTAACGAGGGGCATGGGCCTGCACCTGGTTTCTGCCCGCCTGCTTGGCCTGGTACAGCGCGGTGTCGGCACGGTGGAGCAATTGCTCGAAAGTGGCCCCCGGTGGCGAGAAGGTGGCAATGCCGATGCTGACGGTACAGGTGGCGATGCCGGGGACATCGGGGGCCTGCACCTGCAGCACGGCGACGGCTTGGCGCAGCGATTCGGCCAGGCGGCTGGCCCCTGCGGTGTCGGTTTCCGGCAGCAGGACCACGAATTCTTCCCCGCCCAGCCGGGCCACGGTATCCAGGCCCATCCGGATGCGTTGGCGGCAGGTGTCGGCCACGGCGCAGATCACATGGTCGCCCGCCAGGTGTCCCCAGGTGTCGTTCACCCTTTTGAAGTTGTCAATGTCCACCATCAGCACCGACAGCGGGTGTTGAAAGCGCTCGGCACGTTTGCATTCATTGGCGCCCAGTTCCAGCAGCGTGCGGCGGTTGGCCAGGCCGGTGAGGGGGTCGTTGGCCGCCAGCAGCTCCAGCGCGGTGTTCAGCTCGTGCAACAAGGTGTTTTGGGCCGCCAGTTGGCGGTTGGCCTGGTCGATTTCTTCTTCTTTGCGCCTGCGGTCGTTGATGTTGAAGGTCACGCCGATAAAGCGCTGGCCCGGCGTGTCGCTGGCAGCGTCCATGATGCGACCGTAGTTGGCGTACCAGACCCAATCCCCATTTTTGGCCCGCATCCGAAACTCGCAGCGGTATTCCGGTGTGCGACCCGCCATGTGGGCTTCCACCGCAGACTGGATCATGGCCACATCGTCGGGGTGGATAAATTCAAACAGATGGTCTATGTGGTGAAGCACCTCTTCATTGGTGTAACCCAGTTCAGAGAAGGTCTTCAGGGCCTTGCGGGTGACTTCGCCGGTGCGCAGGTTGTTCTCCCACAAGTCCAGTCCGGCGGCTTCCAGCGCCAGTTCCAGACGCTCTTTGTTGGGGTCGTCTTCGCCCATGTTTTTCGCTCCCATAGGGTGGCTCGCACCGATGCCCGCAGACTGATTTTGATGTGTCGGCGTGCGCCATTATGGGGGGGAACGTGCAGGGGCCCGGGTCCGGTCCGGGACCGCAGATGCCTTGTGCGAAATAAGCCTCTGGCGCAATTGGAGTGAGCGCAACTAGCTATCGTAAATATAGCCCTGGCGAGGCGACGCGCCTTACGATGTCAGCGTGATCTTTTTGTCGCGCACATACTCTTTGTACTGCGTGAGGGTAATGGCGGCCACACCCGCTGCGCCGTTGTCGGCGGTCCAGCTCAGGGTGGCGCTTTCGGTGGCCACTTCGATCTCGACCGGCCCTTGGGGGATCACGATGGGTGCGCCGTCTCCGGGGGTAAAGGTGACGCGGTCGGTGATGGTGGCTTGTACGGTCTTGGTGGCTTGCATGGCGGGCTCCGGTAGGGCCGCAAGAGCTTGCGGCGGGCTTCTATTACAAGCCCCGGCCCGGCGGCGGCGTGTCAGATAAACACCCGCAGGCGGGCCCCTCAGCGCCGCGTTCCTGGAGCGTTCTTAGTGCGTGACGAACTGGTAGGTCACGTCTTCGGAGTCGATCATGTCCAGCACGTCGTTGAGCACGTCGTCGTCGCCGGTGCTGGTCCAGGTGTCCTCGGGGTCGGTGGCAAACATCGGCTCGATGGCAATGTCCATGAACTGGCCGTTCGGCAGCTTCAGTACCTGGCCGTCCTCAGACGTGGTGGCCAGTTCCCAGTCGTCGGGCACGGACATTTCGAGTTGGATGGTGATGTGGAGTTTTTTCATGTGCGAAGGTCTGTGAAGTAGGGATGCAGGAGGGTAACCGAAGCCCGTGGACGGTTTAAAAATTTAAGAAAAATAGGCCGCTTGTGCTTATGGAGTGAGCGTGAGCAGCTATGAAAACAGGAGTAAGCTAGGCCACCTGACTTCACGCGAGCCTGCCATGCCCCACTACTGGTTGATGAAATCCGAACCCAGCGAATGCTCCATCGACGATGCCCTGGCCGCGCCAGACCGCACGGTGCCGTGGGTGGGCGTGCGCAACTACCAGGCCCGCAATTTCATGCGCGACCAGATGCAGCCGGGCGATGGCGTGCTGTTCTACCACTCAAGCTGCGCCGAGCCGGGCATTGCCGGCCTGGCCCGCGTGGCCTCGGGCACCCGGCCTGACCCCACGCAGTTCGACCCGGCTTCACCCTACTTTGATGCTGCCAGCAAGCCGGAAGCCCCGCGCTGGCTGCTGCTGGACGTGCAGGCTGTGCGCAAGACGCGGCTGCTGGCCCTGCCCGAGCTGCGCGCCACCCCGGCCCTGGCCGAGCTGCAGGTGCTGCGCCGGGGCAACCGCCTGTCGATCACGCCGGTGGACCCGGCGCATTGGCAGGTGGTTGAGCAGCTACTGGCTTAGGCCGACAGCGTGGGGTAGTCGGTATAGCCCTTGGCACCCTGGGTGTAGAAGGTGCTTTGGTCCGGCGTGTTCAGCGGGGCCTTGAGCTGGATGCGGGCGGGCAGGTCGGGGTTGGCCAGGAAGGACGTGCCAAAGGCCACGGCATCGAGTTGGCCTGCGGTGATGGCTTCTTCGGCCTCTTCGGCGGTGTAGCCCATGTTGCCCACCAGCACGCCCTTGTATTTGGCGCGGGCGATCGCCAGCACATCGCCCTTTTGCACACCAAAGAAGTCGGCGCGCATCACGTGCAGATAGGCCAACTTGTAGGCGTTGAGCTTGTCGGCCAGAAAGCCGATGAAGGCCAGCGGGTCGCTGTCTTGCATGCTGTTGTAGCTGTTCAGCGGCGACAGGCGCAGGCCCACCTTGTCCGCGCCAATGGCGGCGGTCACGGCATCCAGCACTTCGAACAGGAAACGGGCGCGGTTCTCCAGCGAGCCGCCGTAGCCGTCGGTGCGCTGGTTGGGCGTGTCGCGCAGGAACTGGTCGATCAGGTAGCCATTGGCACCGTGCACTTCCACGCCGTCAAAACCGGCGGCGATGGCGTTCCTGGCACCCTGGGCAAAGGCGGCCACGATGGCCGGAATTTCGTCCGCAGCCAGTGCGTGCGGCACGGCGTGGGGCACCTTGCCGGTGGGGGTGTGGATCTCGCCTTCTACCGCCGTGGCGCTGCTCGATACGGTGGGCACGCCGCCGTTGATGTCCGGGTGCGCAGCCCGGCCCGCGTGCCAGATCTGCAAGAAAATACGGCCGCCCTTGGCGTGCACCGCGCTGGTGACCTGTTTCCAGGCCGCGACCTGCGCGTCGTTGTAGATGCCGGGCTCGTTGATGAAGGCCGAGGTGCCGGGGGCCACCATGGTGCACTCGGTGATCAGCAGGCCGCCGCTGGCGCGCTGGCTGTAGTAGTCGGCCATCAGTGCATTGGGCATGTGGCCCGCGTCGGCGCGGGTGCGCGTGAGCGGGGCCAGCAGGATGCGGTTGGGCAGGGTGAGGGAGCCGACTTGCAGGGGGGTGAATAGCGTCATGGTGTCAATGGGTTGGTAGGAGAAAGGGAGTAAACGGTAACAGTGGGCGGATAAGGCGTCACTGGCCGGGTTATTGCAAATGGGTGTAGGCGTTTCAGCGCGGCGCGTGCTGCTGCACCCAGCGCACGATGTCGGCAGCGCCCATGGCACCCGCCTGGCGGGCCACCTCGCGGCCCCCCACAAACAGCGCCAATGTGGGGATGCTGCGGATCTGGTAGCGCGCGCCCAAGGCTTGGTGCGCCTCGGTGTCCACCTTGGCCACGCGGATGCGCGGCTCCAGCTGGGCAGCGGCCTGTACATAGGCAGGCGCCATCTGCTTGCACGGCCCGCACCACGGCGCCCAAAAGTCCACCAGCAGCGGAATTTGGTTGCGCTGCAGGTGCTTGTCGAACGCAGCCCCATCCAGGTCGGCGGGTTGGCCGGTGAACAAGGGCTTTTTGCAGCTACCGCAATCGGGCGCGCTGCCGAGCTGGTCGGTGCGCACGCGGTTGGTGGTGTGGCAGTGGGGGCAGACGATGTGCTGGGATTCAGTCATTTCATTTACATCGTGGCGGGGGGCTGGATTGCAAGAGTCTGTGTTGCCCGCAACGCTCAACCCCATAATGCCTCTGGCTTTTTTAGTAACTCCATCTGCCAAACGCCCCATGAGCAACCCCCCTTTCTACCCCATCGGCACCCCCGGCCAAGCCTGGGGCGACACAGAGCGGGCCCAGTGGCGCGCCCGCCAGGTGCGCCAGCGCAGCTATGCGGACGACGTGCTGCCGCGCATCGACCTGCTGCGCGCACGCTTTGACGTGGCAACGTACGGCGAGGTGGCCTATGCCGACGAGCGTTTCCCCCTGTTCGCCATCCGCAGCCGTTGCTGGAACAGCGCCTTGCCCAGCGTGCTGGTGACCGGCGGCGTGCATGGCTACGAGACCAGTGGCGTGCTGGGCGCGCTGCGCTTTGTGGAGGCGCACGCCGAAAGTTATGCGGGTCGGGTGAACCTGCTGGTGGTGCCCTGCGTCAGCCCCTGGGCCTACGAGCGCATCCAGCGCTGGAACTTCGATGCCCTGGACCCGAACCGCTCGTTCCGCCCCGACAGCCCCGCGCAAGAATCTGCGGCTTTGTTGCGGTTGATTGAGCCCCTGCGCGGCCAGTTCACCGCCCACATCGACCTGCACGAAACCTCCGACACCGACGAGTCCGAATACCGCCCCGCCGTGGCCGCCCGCGACGGCCAGCCTTTCGCGCCCGGCACCATCCCCGACGGCTTCTATCTGGTGGACGACACGGCCAACCCCCAGCCCGCGTTCCAGCGGTCCATCATCGCAGCCGTAGAGCGCGTGACCCACATTGCCCCCGCCGACGCGCAGGGCGGCATCATCGGTTCACCGCTGGTGGCGCATGGCGTGATCCACTACGCGATGACCGAGCTGGGTCTGTGCGCGGGCATCTCAGGGGCGCGCTACTCCACGACGACCGAGGTGTATCCTGACAGCCCACGGGCTACGCCAGAGCAGTGCATTGCCGCGCAGGTGTCGGCGGTGTGTGCGGCGGTGGAGTTTGTCAGCCCGTAACCACCTAGCTCCCTGGCGGTTGTTCTGTGGGGCCAGCATGCCGTGGTCCTGGGTGCATTGCTATGCGCGGCTGCCAGCGGCTATCGGTCAGAAAGCAAACCCGTGTTTACCGTGGGATACCGCAGTCGCAGCCGCAGTTCGTGTTTCATCCGCGTGTTGTCCATCCGCCGCGACTCGGACATGAAGCTCAGTAACATCAACGACAACTGGCCGTGCGCGGCCTCGCGCTGCACGCGGGGCGGACGGGGGAGACCATACAGGTCGGCAGCGAAGTCGAAATAGTCGCCCATCCGCATCTCGCTGTCGTCGTTCACGTTGTAGATCCGCTGGGGCCGACCGCACCACAGGGCTTTGGCACAGGCACGTGCCAAGTCGTCGGCGTGGATGTGGTTGGTAAATACGTCATCGGAACGCTCCAGTACCGGGGTGCCCTTGCGCAAACGGGCCTCGGGTGTGCCACCTTCGCGATCGGGTGCGTAGATACCGGGTATGCGCAGAATGCTGGTGCGGACCCGGCTGGTGCGGCGGCCCAACAGGCGCACCGACATTTCGGCATCTGCTCGGCGCAGGGCGCGGGGCGTAGTGGCGGCCAAGGCGCGGGTTTCGTTGACCAATGCCCCTTGGCAGTCTCCGTATACGCCACTGGTCGATCCATACACCAAAGCCCGTGGCGCGCCACGCAGCTGCAGCGCACGCAACAGGTTGCGGGTGCGCGGGTCGTCACGGTCTTCGCTGGGCGGTGGGGCCAAATGCAGCACCCGGGTGGCCAGGCCAGATAGGCGCAGCAAGGACTGTGGGTCATCCAGGTTGCCGCACAGGGGCGTGATACCTTGGGCGCGCAGGGCCGGGCGACGCTCGGGGCTGGAAGTGAGTGCCAGCAAGCGCAAAGTACGCGGCAGTTGACCGGCGGTGCGTTGACCGATATCGCCGCAGCCGATGATGAGCACGCGCTCGCGGCGAAAGCGCGATGGCAAGGCGCCGAGAGGGGATTGGTTTGAAGGCAAAATCGGAACCGTTAGAGACAGAATCCACTGAGCATACCGAACCCATGACCCATCCCGTCCCCACGCCGCAAGCCTTCACCATCACTGTGCAGCCCAGTGGCCGTGCGTTTGCTGCTACCGCCGATGAATCCATCTTGGCTGCCGGCATTCGCCAGGGTATTGGTCTGCCTTATGGCTGTAAGGACGGGGCCTGCGGCTCGTGCAAGTGCAAGAAGCTGGAAGGCATGGTGTTCCACGGCCCCCACCAAAGCAAGGCCTTGAGCGCGGAAGAAGAAGCCGCTGGCCTGGTGCTTACTTGCTGCGCCATGCCGCTGACCGACGTGGTGCTGGAATCGCGCCAGGTGACCGACGAAAGCGCCTTCCCGATCAAGAAGATGCCGTCGCGGGTAACTTCGCTGGAGAAAGTGTCCAGCGACGTAATGGTCCTCAAATTGCAACTTCCTGCCAATGACACGCTGCGTTACCACCCCGGTCAATACATTGAATTTATCCTGCGCGACGGTGCCCGACGCAGCTACAGCATGGCCAACGCACCGCACACCGGCCCGGTGGTGGAGCTGCATATCCGCCATATGCCTGGCGGCAAGTTCACCGACCATGTCTTCGGGACGATGAAGGAAAAAGAAATCCAGCGTATTGAAGGCCCCTACGGCAGCTTCTATTTGCGCGAAGACTCTGACAAACCTATCGTGCTGCTGGCTTCCGGCACCGGCTTCGCGCCGATCAAGGCCATCATCGAGCACATGCAGCACAAAGCCATCACCCGAGCGGCCACGCTGTACTGGGGCGGGCGCCGTCCGAGCGACTTGTATCTCAGCGATTGGGTGCGGGCTCAATTGGCTTTAATGCCCCATTTGAAGTTCGTGCCGGTCATCTCCGACGCGCTGCCAGAAGACGGTTGGACAGGCCGCACGGGATTCGTCCACGAGGCGGTGCTGCAGGACCTGCCGGATTTGTCCAATTTTGAGGTCTATGCCTGCGGCGCACCCATCGTGGTCGACAGTGCCCAAAATGCGTACGTGGCCAAGGCCGGATTGCCACCGGACGCGTTCTTTGCAGACGCGTTCACCAGCGAAGCCGACAAAGTTCAAGCCTAAACTTGGCTACCGACGCCTTGAGTGATCTGGAGACGGGGCTGCGTTGCACCTTGCAATACCAAAAATGCCGTAATTTGACTGCCGCCTATGCCAAGCCCCTGCGGCCGAGGTTGCCAAAGATAGGCCGAATCTGCTAATTGCTTGCGTGTGCACCATTCGTTGTGAACTTTCATCACGTCAACGGATTTCCCGGGTATAGCCAAACGGACGGCAGCACATACCCTTGCAAACGCTAAGGCCCGCTGATGCTGGCTTAGCAGCATTGGGCGGCGTGCCGCCTGCTGGAGACAACAACACTGCAAACTCCTAGCTCAGCGAGCATCAAGCCGGTCTTGGACCTAGCCGAACCGACATATCAAGATAGCCGATGGGTGCCGTAAGTTGAGCTGCGGCGGCGGTATAGTTTGCATGCGAACCTTCATGTGGTAAAAAAAGAAAGAGTGCTTTATTACCTTGATCGATTTTGATGTGCATAGCCGCCAAGAGATCATTGACTAGAATGGATTGAATTATTTTAAAGATCGTGAAAAATAATTTAATATTAAAAATTTATTGAATATTTAAATACTTTAAAAGTACATGGCGATAACTCAGGCAATCTAAGACTAACAAGCAACACTTCACATAAGCTCCATAGATGTGAAATATTTGGTAGATGCGAGGTCAACATTTGCGCTATATTCGAACGTCAATAAGTATAAATTTTATGATCAAGGGGAAAATTTTGAAAAAAAATAGTAAATATCTTTCATCTGCTGCTCGCATGTTGGCTCTAACTTCTCTGTGCGGGTTAATGGCATCGTGTTCAATGTTTACGGCTGGTTATCCACCGGCACCCGCAACCGCGATCACGAATGATTACAACTATATTATTGGACCGGGCGACGGATTAAGTATTACGGTATGGCGTAACCCCGAGCTATCGATGTCAGTTCCGGTAAGGCCAGATGGCAAGTTGACGGCACCCTTAGTCGAGGAATTAGTAGTCCAAGGGAAAACCTCTGTACAAGTTGCTCGAGAAATTGAAGTAGTACTTGCAAAATTTGTACGTGATCCTGTCGTGACTGTAATGGTAACCAGTTTTGTAGGTCCATACAGTGAACAGATAAGAGTGGTTGGAGAGGCGGCAAAACCCCAAACATTACCTTACAAAAGCAAGATGACGGTCTTGGATGTGATGATTTCCGTGGGAGGTCTAACAGATTTTGCAGATGGAAATAACGCAACAATACTGCGAACCTCGGAAGGTGAAAAGCGCTACTCTGTTCGATTAAAGGATCTTATCAAACGGGGGGATTTTTCAGGTAATGTCGAAATGAAGCCTGGCGATATTTTGATAATTCCACAAGGATGGTTTTAATGATTTGTCTTAATTTAAAATTGTTTAATTAACTTTTAGAATATAAAAAATAATGGATGAGTTAATTGGCCAATTATTGACTTTTGCTAAAGGCTCTTGGAAGCACCGCTGGTTAGGGGTACTTGTTGCATGGCTTGTAGGTGTGATAGGCGCAGGAATAGTACTTCGGGTACCTGATAAGTATGAAGCATCAGCACGCATTTACGTAGATACGCAGTCAATTCTTAAACCGTTAATGTCAGGTTTGGCTGTACAGCCCAATGTAGACCAACAGGTAGGAATGTTAAGCCGGACACTTATTACGCGACCAAATGTAGAGAAACTAATTAGAATGGCTGATCTTGATTTGGGATCTGTATCCAAAGCATCTCAAGATGGATTAGTCGAACAATTAATGAATACTCTACAAATCAAGAGTACAGCAAGAGATAACTTATATACCCTTTCTTATCAAGATCAAAATCCAGACAAAGCTAAACGGGTTGTTCAGTCATTGGTTTCAATATTTGTGGAGTCAAGCTTAGGCGACAGTCGGAAAGACACCGATGCGGCCAAGAAGTTTATTACAGAACAAATAAAGACATATGAGTCGAAGCTGGAATCAGCGGAAGCCCGCTTAAAAGAGTTTAAATTAAGAAATATTGATGTTCAAACAGCAAATGGTGGAACAGATATCGCCGGAAAGTTAAGTGAAATAAGTGCCCAGCTTAATCAAGCTAAATTAGAATTGCGTGAAGCCGAAAATGCTCGCGATGCTTCTAAATTGCAATTGCAAAATGAGAAATCAGATAGTGCAAATATTTCAACTAAAAGCTTAATGCAGGAGTCAGCGCAATCTTTAGCTACACCTGAGATTGATTCGCGTATTGAAGCTCAGAAAAGAAATTTAGATGCCCTGCTACAGCGATTCACGGAACAACATCCTGATGTAATAGGTACCCGTAGATTAGTCAAAGAACTAGAGGACCAAAAGAAAAAAGAAATTCAGGAGTTACGAAAATCTGCGATGGCAAGCCCATTGTCTTCAGGCAACAATACATTGGCATCCCAAGAGATGGGCCGACTGTTAGCAACCTCCGAAGTTCAGGTTGCAGCTCTGCGTGCGAGAGTATCTGAATACACGTCTAGGTATGAAAAAGCACGTGAATTTCTAAAGACTGCACCCCAAACAGAAGCCGAATATGCTCAATTGAATCGCGATTACGCAATTAACAAAAAAAATTATGAAGACTTGGTTAGTAGGCGGGAATCTGCCTCTTTATCCGGTGATTTAGAATCTGCTGCTGGTGTTGCCGATTTCCGCTTGATTGATCCGCCACGAGTTTCTCCTAAACCAGTGGCGCCTAATAGATTACTCCTTTTATTGTTAGCATTAGTTGCTGCCTTAGGGACTGGAGGGTTTACTGCATTTGCCGCGAGTCAGCTAAGACCTGTGTTTCATGATGCAAGGACCTTACGCAACGTAATTGATCTCCCACTTTTGGGCGTAGTTACTTTGGTTTTGAATGAGGCCGCAAAGCGTAAAGAGAGATCTGATCTTCGTAAATTCTTTGCGGTTTTAATTGCATTAATTGTTGCATTCATTTTGTTAATTTCTGCCTTGGCATTTATATCTGGACAAATAGGTTAAAAAATGAATAGCTTAATTGAGCAGGCAACCCGTCGTCTTGAACAACTGCGTCAAGCAGGAGTTATATCAAAGGATGTTGAAAATGTGAACCTGGATGACATTTCCACTAAAAAATTAAAGGTGGAGACGTCCTCATCAGTAGAAACTAGTAAAATTATTGAAAGTACCACAAAACCGTTATCTTATTCAAGAAAAGTTGATTTGGATTTAGATGCGTTAGCTGGGGCAGGTATTGTTAGTCCTAATGCTCCAAGATCTCAAATAGCTGATCAGTATCGCGTCATAAAGCGGCCCCTCATTAGTAATGCCATGGGTAAGGGAGCTTCGTTAATAGAAAACGGCAACTTGATAATGGTCACCAGTGCCTTGGCGGGAGAGGGGAAAAGCTTCTCTGCAATTAATTTGGCAATGAGTATTGCAACAGAATTAGATAACACGGTAATGCTTGTTGATGCCGATGTTGCGCGCCCTTCAGTACTGCGAATGTTAGGTTTGCCGGCTAGTCCGGGACTGCTTGATTTACTTGTGGGTGATGTTGAAGATTTATCTAGTGTTTTATTAAAAACAAATATTGATAAATTAACTTTGCTGCCTAGTGGAACACCGCACCTGCGTGCCACAGAATTACTAGCTAGTGAAGCTATGAGTCAATTAATCAAGAATATAGCAAATAGATATTCAGATAGAATTATTATATTTGACTCCCCCCCACTCCTGCTGACTACTGAGTCAAGAGTCTTAGCAACCCACATGGGACAAATAGTAATGGTGGTGCACGCAGAAAAAACTCTTCAGGTCGATATTCAACATGCTTTATCCTCGATCGAGGCATGTCCAGTCAAAATGATGGTGTTAAATCAAGCTAAAAATAGTCTACAAGGTGGGTACGGTGGTTATGGATACGGTTATGGATATGAACAATAAGTAATTTTATTTTATTTTTAAATAGTATGAATCTATATTTTGATAATTCATGTATATGCAAATATACAAGATTATCATTTGTTCTTGTTGTATTATTCTGTCTCACAACAAATTCAAATGCCCAGGCAAGCCTATCTGCACCTTCAAATTTAGGTGGAATTTTTTATATTTCACCAAGTTTTTCGATAAACGAAACTTGGACTAATAATTTGGCCTTAGAAAACGGAAATAAAAAATCTGGATGGATTACTGAAGTTAGTCCAGGAATAAGTATTCGAAGCGGGTCTGGAAAGATTAAGGGGTA
Source organism: Comamonadaceae bacterium OS-1 (assembly GCA_027923965.1). Classification (NCBI taxonomy): domain Bacteria; kingdom Pseudomonadati; phylum Pseudomonadota; class Betaproteobacteria; order Burkholderiales; family Comamonadaceae; species Comamonadaceae bacterium OS-1. Next base: position 3,281,767 of record AP026969.1, on the reverse strand, counting down.
TTTGAATTATTCCCTGAATATCTTGAATCGCAGCGGCGACCAGGGTAAGAATTCAATACAAAATTCACTTAATTCATCAGTTAATGTTGAAGCTATAGATAGACACGGTTTTATAGATATTTCTGGGGCTATTAGTCAGCAAACAATATCTGCCTTTTCGATTCAAAATAATAATTTAAATAATATAAATTCAAATAAAACAGAAATTTCTACATATAGTTTGGCGCCGTACTATCGCGGTAGATTGTCTAATTATTTAGACTATGAGGCGAGATATAGTCTGACGACAACCCGAGCTAAAAGCGCCAGTAATTTTTCATCCGATACAAAGGCGTCATCAATTAGTCTGAATGGCGATGATTTTTTTGGAAGACTCTCGTGGACACTCGGTCTAAATCGTCAAATAGTGTCACGTGTTAACACACCAGACACTAAAGTAGACAGTTTAAGAGTTTCGCTAAACTATCCTATCGTCAATAATTTGATGGTCTCTGTTTCGGGTGGTCGTGAGTTTCAAAACTACACATCAACCGCTAAAACTGGCTCATGGACTTCTGGCATGGGATTGAACTGGTCTGTGTCCGAGATGACAAAAATTTCAGCTAATTTAGAAAATAACCCTTTGGGGAAAATGCATAGTTTAAATTTTGAACACAGAACACCTCGCACAAGTTGGCGAGTAAGTGACGTCAGAAGCGTCTCCATGTCAAATGGAACAAAATCTTCAAGTCTGGGTGCAAACTATGATTTATTATTTAATCAATTTTCTTCAATTGAACCAGATCCAATAAAAAGAGCTCAACTCGTCAATAACTATTTGCAGACTTATGGTATCAATCCAAATTCAACAGCAGTAAATGGATATTTGACATCGGGAACTTCACTACAGAGAGCGCAAAACATCTCATTTGCACTTCTTGGCCTTCGAGATACCATTACTTTTACCGCTTCTAGGAGTACAGGCAAGAGTGTTAGCACTTCATCTTTTGTTACAGATGACTTCAGTAACGCTAGCTCCATACAACAAAGTGGGCTTAGTGTCGGCTACACACATAGACTGACCTCTGACACAACGATTAGCAATCAGATTTCAATTCAAAAAACAAACGGTCAATTCGACTCTCAGAAATCTGAAGTTAGATCTACTAGCATTAGTGCATCAACGCGACTGGGAATAAAAACATATTTAACGCTGAGTGCGAGGCGATCCGTCTCATCCAGTGGGTCTTTTCCCTACAGTGAAGCGTCGATCACGGGTAATTTAACAGTACAGTTTTAAGTTATGTATGAAAATTTCTATGGGCTTACCACTAAGCCATTTCAACTGAATCCTGACCCGTTGTTCTACTTTGCAAGTAAGCAACATAGAAGAGCAAAAGCATACCTAGAGTATGGTGTGTTAAGAAATGAAGGCTTTATTATTATTACTGGTGAGGTTGGTGCAGGTAAAACGACGATAGTTCGAAGTTTGTTAGATAGTTTAGATGCTGATAAAGTTGTTGCCGGCAATTTGGTCACTACTCAGTTAGACGCAGAAGACACCCTACGTATGGTTGGCGCTGCGTTTGGGGTACGTACAAAGGATTCTTCTAAGGCTGACATCTTATTGGCATTAGAGGCTTTTTTTGTTAGCCAAACTAGTTTGGGTAAACGTTGTTTATTAATAATCGATGAGGCTCAAAATCTTACACCGCGTGCGGTAGAGGAATTGAGAATGCTATCAAATTTTCAATTTGGCAAACAATCTCTATTGCAAAGTTTTTTGATTGGACAACCCGAGTTTAGAGATATATTGCAGAATCCAAGTATGCAACAGTTACGACAGAGAGTTATTGCTGCGTGTCACATTGGACCGATGGATATTGAAGAGACTCAAGGATACATCGAACACAGATTAAAATGTGCTGGATGGACAAATAGACCTAGTTTTACTACTGAAGCGTTTGAGGCAATTTTTGATGCAAGCGGAGGAATACCTAGGCGTATTAACTCAATTTGCGATCGACTTTTGTTGCTCGGATTTCTAGAGAACAAAGATGGATTTAACGAAAATGACGTTAAAACTGTCTCTCTTGAAATACTAGAAGAGTCCGGTCATGTGTCAGTTGAAGGCGGTTCAATCGATAGTATTTCTAGCGATGACGCTATTTTTCATAATGATAGTGATAGTTCAAATAGTTCGTCCGATTTCAAAAGTTTTTCTATTAGAAAAATAAATGAAATAGAACACTCAAATTTGAACGACAAGGTGGAGAGGGTAGAAAATAGCATGCTCCGCTTAGAGAAAAATAACACAGAAACATTATTGATATTAAAAGACATTCTTTTTTCTATCAAAAATAGCAGAAAATAATATTAATTTATGTCCAGTCGTTACATCATTTGTGTAGTTGGTGCCCGTCCAAATTTTATGAAAATGGCTCCTATTTTGAGAGCTATATCGGTAAAATTGCCCCATATTGCTGTTCTTCTTGTCCATACTGGACAGCATTATGACAAGGATATGAGTGATCGATTATTTGATGACTTGCAGCTTCCACGGCCAGATATAAATCTTGAGGTTGGCTCTGCAACTCATGCCGTTCAAACGGCAGATGTGATGCGAAAATTTGAGCCAATTTTGGACGCATACAATCCTTATTGTGTAATAGTTGTTGGCGATGTTAATTCGACAATAGCATGCACATTAGTGGCGGTGAAAAAAGGCATTCTTGTCGCTCACGTAGAAGCCGGTTTGCGCAGTTACGACAAAAAGATGCCTGAGGAAATTAACAGAATTTTAACTGATCAAATCGCCGATCGACTTTATACAACTGAAAGATCTGCCGAAAACAATTTGAATAGAGAAGGAATTTCCTCCGAACAAATTTTCTTTGTTGGAAATGTCATGATTGATTCCTTAATCTATGGTCGGAAGAACGCCCCCAATGTATTAGATATTTTGAAATATGCCAATATAAATTCTTCTATACTAAATAATGAAAAAAAATATGCAGTTGTAACGCTGCATCGGCCATCAAATGTGGATCAGTCAAAAGATTTGCAATATTTATTGGATATATTGGTTGAGGTTTCTAATAAAATCCCATTAATATTTGCTCTCCATCCTCGCACAAGGAATAATATTGAGAAATTTAACCTAAATTATATATTTGATGTGAAGAATATTATATTTATGCCACCTCAGGGCTACCTTGAAATGCTTGGTTTGATGTCAAGCGCTTCTCTAATACTCACTGATTCAGGGGGACTCCAGGAAGAGTCTACAGCTTTGGGGTTGCCTTGCTTGACTCTAAGAGAAAATACGGAGCGTCCAATTACAGTGGACCAGGGCACAAATACCATCGTTGGTTGTAATAGGAATTTGATTTTATCGTGTGTTGATGAAATATTATCAGGCCGAGGCAAGTCTGGACGTGTGCCTGAATACTGGGATGGATCAGCTGCAGAGCGTATTGCTGATGATTTAAAGACATGGCTAAAGTTGTAATTTTAAATTCTACCCAGCATGTATCATAATAATATTATCACTAACGCTTTTACTATTGATGTCGAAGATTATTTTCAGGTTTCCGCATTTTCGCCTTATATTGAAAGAAGCGACTGGGATTTGCATGAGTGTCGCATTGAGAAAAATATTGAAAAGATTATAGGTATTTTGGATAATAGTGGCACAAAGGCCACTTTTTTTACATTAGGATGGATTGCAGAGCGGTTTCCGCAGATGGTGAGAAGAATTACCCAGGAAGGACATGAATTAGCTAGTCGCGGATATGGACATGAACGCGCTTCTGATTTATCGGAGAAAGATTTCTTATTAGATATACAATCTTCAAAAAAAATTCTAGAAGATATATCGGGCGTTGGAATTAAAGGCTACAGGGCGCCTAGTTTTTCTGTTACAGAAAATAATTTGTGGGTTTTTGACTGCCTGTTATCTTCGGGATACAAATATAGTTCTAGTATCTACCCAATAAAGCATGATCATTATGGTATGCCTGATTCGCCAAGATTCTCCTACTCTGTAAGGGAAGGGTTGATAGAAATTCCAATCACTACTTTTCGATTGTTTGGAAGGAATTTCCCATCCAGTGGTGGTGGATATTTTAGATTATTGCCCTATTCATTATCGAAATTAATGATCGGCAGAGTTTTGTCTGCCGATAAACAGTCGGCAATTTTCTACTTCCATCCTTGGGAAATAGATGTTGACCAGCCTAGAATAAAAGATATAAATATAAAAACTAAATTTAGGCATTATGTGAATATAAAAGGAATGGAGAAGAAGTTGGTAAGATTGCTATCAGATTTTAAGTGGGATAGAGTTGATAAGGTTTTTTCGATATAACTTATGAATATGAAAATAGAGGTTAGTCGTTTAGATGTCAACGATTTTCAGACCAGTAATTTATGGGATAATTTTGTTTTTTCTAACGATAACGCAACATTTTTTCATCGCGCTGGTTGGCAAAAAGTCATTAATAGTGTATTTAATCATCCAACGTATTTCTTGTACGTTGAATTGTCTGGTGTAATTCGAGGAATTCTTCCGCTAGCACACGTTAAAAGTATTCTGTTTGGAAATTCTCTTATTAGTTTGCCTTTTGCGGTGTACGGCGGTGTTGTTGCGGTTAACGATGAGATCGGGAATAGCTTAGAACGTGCCGCGCAAGAATTGGCAAAAGAGCTAAAAGTCGATCATCTTGAGTTTCGGAATTTAGTTCAACGAAATATAGAGTGGCCTTCCCAGGATATTTATGTAACTTTCCGAAAATCTATTCTTCCTACGGAAGAAGAAAATTTATTGGCGATACCACGTAAACAACGCGCAATGATTCGAAAAGGTATAAAAAATGGCTTGCGTAGCGAAGTTGATTTAAGTGTAGATAGATTTTTTACTTTATATGCTGATAATGTTCATCGTCACGGGACTCCAGCTATGCCTAAAAAATATTTTTCAGCCCTAAAGAAAGAATTTGGTACTGATTGTGAAATATTAATTGTGTCCACGATAGATGGCCTTCCAGTTAGTAGCGTTATGAGTTTTTATTTTCGTGATGAAGTTCTTCCGTACTATGCAGGTGATAGTGTATATGCACGTGATTTAGCTGCGAATGACTTTAAGTATTGGGAATTATTGCGTCGAGCGTGTAAATTGGGATTGAAAATATTTGACTATGGACGAAGCAAAGTAAATACTGGATCTTTTGCTTTTAAGAAGAATTGGGGCTTCGAGGCAAAACCATTAAGTTATGAGTACTGTCTTTATAGAAGTGAATCTATTCCTCAAAACAATCCGTCGAATAAGAAATTCTCATTGTTGATCTCCACTTGGAAACGCTTACCTATTTCTGTGGCTAATGCGATAGGCCCTTTTATAGTCAAAAATTTGGGTTGATTTTTTGCTAAATATTCTCTATCTTGTACACAGGCTCCCTTATCCTCCGAACAAAGGTGATAAGGTTAGGTCCTTTAATTTACTAAAGCATCTTGCAGCTAATCACAATGTTTTTTTAGGTACATTTGTTGATGATCCTGAGGATGAGAAATACATACCTGTCGTGCGTGAATTGTGTGGATCTTTATACTACGAGAAGATAAATCCGCTCAAGTCTAAAATTTTGAGTTTGGCAGGACTTATTGATGGAACTCCTCTGACATTAAGTTATTATCGTAGTAGAAGTTTTCAAAACTGGGTCGATAATATTGTGGAGAAAAATAAAATTGATGCTTTTGTAGTTTTTTCTTCTGCAATGGCACAGTTTGTGAATATTAATTTTTATCCGCGTATGCTCGTTGACTTTGTTGATGTCGACTCACAGAAATGGAGTGAATATTCGAATCTTAAGGATTTTCCCATATCTTGGCTATATCAAAGAGAGAGCAGATGTCTTCTTAAGTACGAGCGTTATTTGGCTTCGAAAGCGAGTCATTCCTTTTTCGTAACGGAAAAAGAGAGAAATATGTTCTCTACTTTAGCGCCGGAGAGCTTCCCAAAGACAAGTGCTTTAAACAATGGTGTTGATTCAGATTTTTTTGCTCCGAACGACACCTTTGCGTCTCCATTTATTGGAGATCCTAAAGAATGTATTCAAATAATTTTCACCGGGGCGATGGACTACTGGCCCAATATTGATGCCGTGACTTGGTTTGTTGAAAATGTTCTAAATTTACTAGTTGCGAATAATTCAAATTATCGATTTTATATAGTTGGTCGAAATCCAACTCAGACGGTTTTAAATCTGGAATCCAAATTTGTTGTGGTTACCGGAACGGTTGATGACATTAGACCATACTTGCAATTTGCGAAGATTGTGGTCGCTCCGTTAAGAATTGCCCGCGGTGTTCAAAATAAAATACTTGAAGCGATGTCAATGGAAAAGCCTGTTATTGCATCGATAGAATGCGTTCGCGCCATAGATTCTACTGATGGTATAAATATATTATCTGCAGAAAATCCACTCAGTTTCATAGAAAAAATTTCACTTTTAATAGCTGATAAGCAGCTTGCAGAGAAAATTGGAACGGCTGCACGGGCTAATGTGGAGGCTAAATACAGTTGGAATTCGCATTTAAAGAAGATTGATGAATATTTTGAATTTGATAAGACTGAAGAAGTTTTATGAGTGTTTATATCCAAGATTCGGATAGAAAAGTTTGGCGTAATGCCATGGTTTCTTTTCTTGTACTTTTTTTATGGATAATTTTATTATTTTGGAATACTTTTTCTGGAATGGTTTCTATCTGGGCTAGATCCGAAACCTTTACCCATGGTTTTTTGGTTTTTCCCATTGTTGTCTGGTTGATTTGGCGAAAACGTAGTTCGATCCGGTTTAGGTTGCCACGCCCTAGCTTTTTTTGTCTTATACCTATTGTTTTTTTATCGATAGTATGGTTATTGGGTGATTTGGTTGCCATTAACTCCATTACCCAACTGGCAGCTACAGGTCTTATTGTTTTTTTAGTTTTTGCGGTTTTTGGATCGTCTATCACGTCGGTTATTGCTTTTCCGCTTGCTTTTTTATTTTTCTCTGTTCCATTAGGTGAGTTTCTTTTGCCATTGCTTATGGAATGGACTGCCAAGTTCACTGTCATTGCCATCCGATTGAGCGGTGTCCCGGTTTATCAAGAGGGATTGCAGTTTGTAATTTCTTCTGGCAGCTGGTCTGTGGTAGAGGCATGCAGTGGTGTGCGGTATTTAATATCTTCTGTAATGATAGGCACTCTTTACGCATACCTTAATTATCGATCTTTAAATCGACGTCTTATATTTATTTGTGTCTCCATCGTAGTTCCTGTTTTGGCGAATTGGATGCGAGCCTATTTTATAGTCATGCTAGGTCATTTTTCTGAAAATAGACTTGCCGTGGGTTTTGATCATTTAATCTACGGGTGGGTTTTTTTTGGCGTTGTTATCATGCTGATGTTTCTCATCGGTGGGCGTTGGGCTGAGGATTCAGCTATTGAGGAAAATCGTCCAGTAGCCACTTTGGTGAACACGGATTCTCGACCTCCGGTTTTTTGGGTGATCTCTTTGTTGATTGCCGTTGGGGTGGCTATTCCTATTGGTTGGGGAAAATTTATTTTAAGTCAAAATAATTTAACAGTTCCTCATTTGAACTTGCCAGAGAATTTTTCTTCTACTTGGAAGCGAGCTGATAATAAATTAATAAATTTGAAGCCAAATTATCAGGGTTCCTCCGCTGACATAGGTAGAATTTACGAAAAAAATTCTTTGTATTCTGGAGTTTATGTTGCTTATTATCGCAATCAAAATTACGAGAGTAAGCTAGTTAGCTCTGAAAATACTATTTTTGGCACAAAGAATAAAGAGTGGCTGAGAACAGGCGGTGAAGATTATTTTTTCTATGGATTGACCGATCCCTTAACGGTCCGTGTTACCAACTGGAAGGGTTTAGGCATCCCCGATGAAAATGCTGAGATTCGGCTGCAAACTTGGCAGTTTTATTGGGTAAATGGGGTTTTTACGAGTAATGATTATGTGGCCAAAATTTATGGTGCAGTTCAACGCTTACTTGGTGGGGGGGATGATTCAGCTATTATTCTTTTGTATTCTAAAGATGATGGGAACGGTTTGGCTAAAAGATCGATGGAAGAATTTTTAAAAGATAATTGTGCTGATCTGCGAAATATCTTGGAAAAAGTTCGCGATAAATAATATTGGTTTAATTGGTAATATTTTATATATTTTTGAGGAATTGAAATGACAGTAGTTGCTGTAATCGGTCTCGGTTATGTTGGATTGCCATTGGTTATTGAGTTTGGCAAACACTTTAAAACTATTGGGTTTGATATTTCAGTGTCTAAGGTGGAATCTTGTTTGAAAGGTGTTGACCCTTCGCGAGAATTGTCCAATGAGGATATGCTTTCCGCTTCTCATGCCCTGTATACATATGACGCTTCGATGCTTGCAGAGGCCGACATCGTGGTAGTGGCTGTCCCCACTCCTGTGGATGATGCTCATATTCCTGATTTCCGACCGTTAATTGGTGCCAGTACGAGCGTTGGTCGCCATATGAAGGCTGGAGCTATCGTGGTGTACGAGTCCACAGTTTATCCAGGTGCAACTGAAGAAGTTTGTATTCCAGTTTTAGAGCGAGAATCTGGTATGAAGTGGAAGCAAGATTTCTTTGTCGGATATTCTCCTGAACGAATTAATCCTGGTGACAAAGAGCACACTTTAACGAAGATTTTAAAGGTGGTATCTGGCGACACTCCTGAAACTCTTGAACGCGTTGCTCAACTTTACGAAAAAATAATTCTCCCTGGTGTCCATCGGGCATCGTCAATCAAGGCCGCTGAGGCTGCAAAGGTAATTGAGAATACGCAGAGAGATTTGAATATTGCTTTGATGAACGAATTGGCAATTATTTTTGACAAAATCGGCATTGATACGACGGAAGTTTTAGAGGCTGCCGGAACTAAGTGGAATTTCTTGAAATTTAAACCGGGTCTAGTGGGGGGGCATTGCATCGGCGTCGATCCATATTATTTGACTCATAAAGCAGCTATGCTTGGTTATCAGCCTGAGGTAATTTTAGCCGGACGGCGCATCAATGACAGTATGGGTAAGTTCATTGCCGAGCAAACTATTAAACACATGATTGCTTCGGGTAGTTACATAAAAGGGGCTCGAGTTAATATTTTAGGACTCACTTTTAAGGAGAACTGTGGTGATTTGCGTAATTCCAAGGTGATTGACATCATTAAGGAACTCAAGTCTTACGGGGTGGAAGTGTTTGTTACGGATCCTCAGGCTGAAGCTGAAGAGGCAATGCATGAGTACGGGGTTCGGTTGCTTACATGGAATGAGTTGCCCCGCGCGGATGCTATCGTGGCTGCAGTTGCGCATAATGAATATACTGCATTGTCCGTGGAAGATTTTGGCAAGAAGTTGGTCAAAGGCGGTGCTTTTATTGACGTGAAGTGTTCATTTGATCGCGGTGCGATTGAGGCTGCTGGTTATAAACTGTGGAGGCTCTAACAGACAGCCGTCTATTGGTGGTACATGTTGTGTACCGCTTTGATATGGGGGGATTAGAGAATGGAGTTGTTAATTTGATTAACAATATGAGTTCTGAAAAATACCGCCATGCCGTAGTTGCGTTGACTGATATTACCGATTTTCGTAATCGGGTTGTGCGTGATGATGTGATGTTTTATGCTTTGAATAAGCCAGCAGGCCATGCTTTCTGGTTGTACCCCAAGCTATTTCGTTTATTCAGGAAGCTGCGTCCTACTATTGTTCACACCAGAAACCTTGCTGCCCTTGAAGTTTTAATTCCGGCATGGGCTGCTGGTGTTTCGGTCCGTATCCATGGAGAGCATGGTCGCGACGTTGGTGATTTTGATGGTAACAATAAGAAGTACCAATGGATGCGCCGTATTTATGCACCCTTCGTTACCCAATATTTGGCCTTGTCGCGTGATTTGGCTTCATATTTGACGGAGAAAGTACACATTTCTGCCAAACGGATAACGCAGGTTTATAACGGGGTGGATACGGTCCGCTTCTCGCCTGCGGAGTCTGTCGGACACTCAGTGATCCAAGGGTGTCCATTTGCGGATACCGGCTTGTGGGTTGTGGGTACGGTCGGGCGCATGCAAACCGTTAAAGACCAGCTTACGTTAACGCGTGCCTTCATACTCGCTTTGGAGATTGCGCCTAAGCTTAAAGTACGCGTGCGCCTTGCCTTGGTGGGCGATGGCCCATTGCGGCGGCAGTGCCAGGAATTGCTGGAGTCCGCTGGAGCGGCCCAGTTTGCTTGGCTGCCTGGTGAGCGTAACGATGTGCCGGAGATCATGCGAGGGCTTGATTGCTTTGTGTTGCCTTCGTTGGCCGAGGGTATTTCCAATACCATACTGGAAGCCATGGCCTGTGGCTTGCCGGTCATTGCCACCGACGTGGGGGGCAATGCCGATTTGGTGCTCCATGGCGTGACGGGGGAGATCGTGCCTGCTGGTGATGTGGATGCGATTGCACGCAGTTTGGTGCAGTTGGCTAATTCGCCAGAATTGGCGCAAAAGATGGGACGTGCTGGTCGGCACCGTATCCTGGAGAAATTTAGCTTAGATGCAATGGTCGGTACTTACCAAGGCCTGTACGATCGACTTTTGGGCATAGGCGAAAGTGCTGTGCCACTAGCTCCCACCAACAAATAACCAACAGATAAATACCATGTGTGGAATTGTCGGCATTTTTGATACCCGCAGCGGGCGCGATATTGACCGCGCGGTCTTGCACCGCATGAACGAATCCCAACGCCACCGGGGGCCTGTGGAAGGTGGTCTGTACCTGGAGCCTGGCGTAGGTTTTGGGCACCGTCGCCTCTCCATCATTGACCTGGCCACGGGCCAGCAACCGCTGTTCAACGAAGACGGTTCGGTGGTGGTGGTTTTCAATGGTGAAATTTACAACTACCAGCAGCTGATTCCAGAGCTGCAAGCCCTGGGGCATGTGTTCCATACCCGCAGCGACACCGAGGTGATCGTCCATGCGTGGGAAGCCTGGGGCAAGGATTGCGTCCAGCGCTTCCGCGGCATGTTCGCGTTTGCGCTGTGGGACCGCAACCAGCAAACCTTTTTCATGGCGCGTGACCGCTTGGCCGTCAAACCCATGTACTACGCCGTGCTGGACGACGGCATGCTGGTGTTTGGCTCGGAGCTGAAGTCGCTCCTGGCCCATGGCGGTCTGAAGCGCGACATGGACCCGCTGGCGGTGGAGGAGTATTTCGCGCTGGGCTATGTGGCCGAACCGCGCACGATTTTCCGGCAGGCCAAAAAGTTGTCTCCGGCCCACACACTCACCATCCGTCGCGGCCAGCCGTTGCCGGAGCCCGAGGCTTACTGGGATGTGCGCTTTACGCTGGACAGCAAGATCGGCGCGGATGAGGCATGTGCGACATTGGATGAAAAGCTCAAAGAGTCGGTGCGACTGCGCATGATTGCCGAAGTGCCGCTCGGTGCATTTTTGTCGGGCGGTGTGGACTCCAGCGCGGTAGTCGCCGAGATGGCCGAGATCTCAGAGGAGCCTGTCAACACCTGCTCCATCGCTTTCGACGACCCGGCTTTCAACGAGGCTACTTTTGCCCAAACCGTGGCCGACCGCTACCACACCAACCACCATGTAGAGATGGTCAAGAGCGACGACTTCGACCTGATCGACACCCTGGCCCGTTTGTACGACGAGCCCTATGCCGACAGCTCGGCCATACCCACTTACCGGGTGTGCGAGTTGGCGCGCAAGCACGTGACCGTCGCGCTATCCGGTGACGGTGGTGACGAGACCTTTGGCGGCTACCGCCGTTACCGCATGCATCTGATGGAAGAAAAGATGCGCTCGTCCATGCCTGCGGCACTGCGCCAGCCCTTGTTCAAGACACTGGGCCGCATCTATCCCAAGGCCGACTGGGCACCGCGCATGTTCCGCGCCAAAACCACGTTCGAGGGCATGGCCCGCAGCTCGGTGGAGGCGTATTTCCATTCGGTGTCGATTTTGCGCGGCCCCATGCGCGACCAGTTGTTCAGCCCGCGGTTCAAGACCGAGCTGGCCGGATACAACGCCCAGGAAGTGTTCGATTACCACGCCAGCCAGGCGAATACCGACGACCCCTTGGCCCTGATCCAGTACCTGGACCTGAAAACCTACCTGGTCGGCGACATCAACACCAAGGTGGACCGCGCCAGCATGGCCCATTCGCTGGAAGTGCGTGAACCCCTGATGGACCACGAACTGGTCGAGTGGATGGCGACTTTGCCGTCCTCGCTCAAGATCCAGGGCCAAGAGGGCAAATATTTGCTTAAAAAGTCCATGGAGCCGCGCCTGCCACACGATATTTTGTACCGTCCCAAAATGGGCTTCTCGGTGCCCTTGGCACGCTGGTTCCGCGGCCCCTTGCGCCAGCGCGTGCGCGATGCGGTGTTGGGCCCACGCCTGGCCGAAACCGGCTGGTTCAACCGCCAATACTTGGAGCATCTGGTGGACGCGCACGATTCCGGTGCCCGTGATTACAGCGCACCCTTGTGGACCCTGCTGATGTTCGAGGCATTTTTGCGCAACGTGATGCAGCCCGAAGTGCACATGCCCACACCTGCAGAGGCTGTGGCGGTATGACGCGCATCCTGCATGTGCTGGACCATTCCATTCCCCTGCACAGTGGTTACACCTTCCGCACCCTGTCCATCCTGCGCGAACAGCGCAAACTGGGCTGGGAAACCTTCCACCTCACCACCCCCAAGCACACCCACGGCAATGCGCTGGAAGAGGATGTAGACGGCTGGCATTTCTACCGCACACCCGCGGCGGCAGGGGAGGGCAGTGCCCTGCCGGGGCTGGGTGAATGGGCCATGATGCGCCAGGTGGAGCGGCGGTTGCAGGAAGTAGCCGAACGGGTCCGCCCCGACATCCTGCACGCCCATTCCCCGGTGCTCAACGCCATGCCCGCCCTGCGGGTGGGTAAGCGCCTGGGCATCCCCGTGGTGTACGAAGTACGGGCGTTTTGGGAGGATGCCGCGGTAGACCACGGCACCACGGCCGAGGGCAGCCTGCGCTACCGCCTCACGCGCCGCCTGGAAACCCGGGCGTTCAAGCTGGCCAGCCACATCTTCACCATCTGCGAAGGCCTGCGCTCCGACATCGTGGCGCGGGGCATCCCCGCGTCCAAGGTCACGGTGATTCCCAACGCGGTGGATGTCGACTCGTTCGATGTGGGTGGCGTGCCCGATATGGCGCTCAAAACCCGTCTCGGTCTGACCGACTGCAAGGTGGTGGGCTTCATTGGTTCGTTTTACGCCTATGAAGGCCTGGACCTGCTGTTGGCCGCCTTGCCCCAGATTTTGGCCAAGGAACCCCAGGTGCGTTTGCTGCTGGTGGGCGGTGGCCCGCAGGACGATGCCCTCAAGGCCCAGGCCCAGGCCTTGGGCATCCAGGACAAAGTCATCTTCACCGGCCGCGTGCCGCATGCCGAAGTGCAGCGCTATTACGACCTGGTGGATGTGCTGGCCTATCCGCGCCACTCCATGCGCCTGACCGAGCTGGTCACGCCGCTCAAACCCCTGGAAGCCATGGCCCAAGGCCGGGTGCTGGTGGCTTCCGATGTGGGTGGCCACAAGGAACTCATCCGCCATGGCGAAACCGGCATGCTGTTCAAGGCGGGCAGTGCACCTGCGCTGGCCCAGGCGATTGTGGATCTGCTGGCTACGCCTGAGCGCTGGCCCCAGCTGCGCGCGGCAGGCCGCAGATTTGTCGAATCCGAACGCAACTGGACGGCCAGCATCGACCATTACCGCCGTCCTTACGCCGCACTCACTTCCACGTTAACGGGCAGCGTGGCCTGATGGCGTTTGCGGGTATCCGGGTGGGCCTGGTCGGTCCTTTGCCACCGCCTGCGGGCGGCATGGCCAACCAGACCCGGCAACTGGCCGAACTGCTGCGTTCTGCCCAAGCCCAGGTCACTCTGGTGCAAACCAACGCGCCGTACCGCCCCCTGTGGGCTGGGCGCGTGCCGGGCGTGCGGGCGGTGTTTCGTTTGTTGCCTTACCTGGTGGCCTTGTGGCGTGCCGCGGGCCATAGCGATGTGCTGCACATCATGGCCAACTCGGGCTGGTCTTGGCATCTGTTTGCCGCGCCTGCCATCTGGATTGCGCGCTTGCGCGGCGTGCCCGTGGTGGTCAACTACCGGGGTGGCGAGGCGGCCGAATTCCTGCAAGGTGCGCAGGCCGTGGTGCGCAAGTCCATGGCCGCCACCGCCGGTTTGCTGGTGCCGTCGACTTTTTTGCAGGAGGTGTTTGCCCGCTTCGGCATGCAGGCGGCCATCGTGCCCAACATCATTGATCTGGCCCGCTTCCATCCGCGGGGCGACAAGACCGCCCAGTCGGCGCACCTGGTGGTGGCGCGCAACCTGGAGCCGCTCTATGACAACACCACCGCCATCCGCGCCTTCCAGGCTGTGCAGGCGCAATGGCCCCAGGCGCGGCTGACCATCGCCGGCAGCGGCCCGCAAGAAGCCGCACTGCGCCAACTGGTGGCCGACCTGGGGTTGCAGGCCTGCGTGCATTTCACCGGGCGGCTGGACCGCGATGCCATGGCCGCGCTGTACCGCGAGGCCGACGTCATGCTCAACCCCAGCCTGGCCGACAACATGCCCAACTCGGTGCTGGAGTCCATGGCCAGCGGCGTGCCGGTGGTCAGTACCAATGTGGGGGGCGTGCCTTACATGGTGCAAGACGGCGTGACCGCCTTGCTGGTGCCCCCCGCCAAGCCCGAGGCCATGGCAGCGGCCTGCTTGCGGCTGCTGGACGATGCGGGTCTATGGGCGCGCCTGCAGCAGGCGGGCCTGGCCGAGGTGCAGCGCTACACCTGGGGCCAGGTCGCGCCACTGCTGGCCGCGCACTACCGCCAGGCAATTCAAGCAAAATAGCTGCTTTGTGCCAGTCCCATCAGCGTAAGCAGCTATACATTTTGTAGTATTGATATGTACACATCCCTGGTCTCCGGTTTGCTATTTCCGCTGCACGAGCGGCTCAAGAGCCACAGCACGGTGGCCACGCGCCGCCACATGGAAACCGCCCAGTGGTGGCCCCCGGCGCAGATTGCGGCCTACCAGTTGCAGCAGCTGCGCGCCTTGCTGGCCGATGTGGGCCAGCACGTGCCGTACTACCGCGATCTGTTTGCCCGCACCGGCTTTGACCCCGCGCAGCTGCAGTCGGTGGCCGATCTGGCCCGCCTGCCGTTCCTCACCAAATCGGTCATCAAAGCGAACACCGACGCGCTACGCCACGCCCACGCCCAGGGCCTGGCCCGTTTCAATACCGGCGGCTCGTCGGGTGAGCCGCTGGTGTTCTTCATCGGCAAAAAACGCGTCAGCCACGACGTGGCGGCCAAGTGGCGGGCCACCCGCTGGTGGGGCGTGGACATTGGCGACCCGGAAATCGTGGTCTGGGGCTCGCCCATCGAGCTCGGCGGGCAAGACCGCATCAAACACCTGCGCGACCAGATGCTGCGCACCCAGTTGCTGCCCGCGTTCGAGATGTCCGAGGCCAAGCTGGATGGCTTCATCGCCACCATCCGCAGCACCCGCCCCAAGATGCTGTTTGGCTACCCCTCGGCCCTCACGCACATCGCCCAGCATGCGCAAAAACGTGGCGTGGCCATGGACGACCTGGGGATCAAAGTGGCCTTCGTCACCTCCGAGCGCCTGTACGACAACCAGCGTGCCACCATCAGCAAAGCCTTTGGCTGCCCGGTGGCCAATGGCTACGGCGGGCGCGACGCGGGCTTCATCGCCCACGAATGCCCGGCAGGCAGCATGCACATCACCGCCGACGACCTGGTGGTGGAGATCGTCAACGAAGCCGGAGAGGTGCAGCCCCCCGGCGTGGCAGGCGAGATCGTGGTGACGCACCTGGCCACCAATGACTTTCCGTTCATCCGCTACCGCACGGGCGATATCGGCGTGCTGGATAGTGCACCGTGCAGCTGTGGCCGGGGCCTGCCGGTGCTGAAAGAAATCCAGGGCCGCAGCACCGACTTTGTGATCGCTGCCGACGGCACGGTCATGCACGGCCTGTCGCTGATCTACATCCTGCGCGATCTGGCCGGGGTGCAGTCCTTCAAGGTGGTGCAGGAGTCGCGCAAAAAAACCCGCGTGCTGCTGGTCACCGGCCCCGGCTTCGAGCCGTCCATGGTAGGCCAGATCATTGCCGGATTCCAGCGCCGCCTGGGGGCCAGTGTGGAGGTGGAGGTGGAGCTGGTGGAGTCCATCGCCGCCGAGAAGTCGGGTAAATTCCGCTACATCATCAGCCATGCCGTCTAACTTGCATGGACTCGGGCGCAGAGCACCCCGAGCCAGACAAGTTGTTTCGCGTTAACCAACCAAGTAGTCTTTCCCATGCGCGACCTTTTGATCATGGCTATCGTTTTTGCCAGTGCCTTTGCCGCACTGAAGCAGCCCTGGATCGGCGTGATGCTGTGGACCTGGCTGAGCATCATGAACCCGCACCGCTACGCCTTTGGCTTTGCCTACGATGCACCGGTGGCCGCCATTGCGTTCGGGGCCACCATCCTTGGTCTGCTCATGACCAAAGACCGCGCCTCGCCCTTCAAGAATGCGGCGGTCACCATGTTTGTGGCCTTCATGGTGTGGATTTCCCTGTCCACCCTATTCGGGCTGGGCCCGGAAGACGACTACTGGCAGTGGAACAAGGTCATGAAGGTGGATGCCATGATCCTGGTCGCCCTGGCGCTGCTGCACAGCAAGAAGCATATTTTGGCCCTGACCTGGATTTCGGCCGGTTCGCTGGCCCTGCTGGGTGCCAAGGGCGGGCTGTTTACCCTGATGACCGGCGGCAACTTCCGGGTCTGGGGCCCGCCGGGCTCGTTCATCGAAGACAACAACGAATTTGCGCTGTCGCTGGTGATGGCCATCCCCTTGCTGCGGTTTTTGCAATTGCAGCTCTCCAACCGCTGGGGCAAGCACGCCATGAGTATCACCATGCTGATGTGTGCGGTGGCCTCGCTGGGCAGCTACTCACGCGGTGCGCTGCTGGCCATCAGCGCCATGACGCTCTTTTTGTGGTGGAACGGCAAGAACAAGCTGGTCGTCGGCATGGTGCTGTTTATGGCCGTACCAATGCTGATCGCTTTCATGCCCGACGCCTGGATGGGCCGCATGTCCACGATCGGTGAATACCAGGAGGACGAGTCCTCCATGGGCCGCATTGCCGCCTGGTGGAACGCCTGGAACATCGCCTTCCACTACCCCTTTGGTGTGGGCTTCAATGCCGCCCGCCCCGAGCTGTTTGCCAAGTTCTCCCCGTATCCCGACATGGTCCATGCCGCGCACAGCATCTACTTCCAGGTGCTGGGTAACCACGGTTTTATCGGCCTGTTCATCTTTTTGTCCATCTGGTTGCTCACCTGGCGCTCGGCGGGCTGGTTGCGCACCCATTGCGCCAAAATTCCCGAGGCCGCCTGGTGCGTCGACATGGGTGCCATGTGCCAGGTGTGTTTGCTGGGCTACGCGGTCGGCGGGGCCTTCCTCAGCCTGGCCTATTTCGATTTGCCCTACAACGTCATGGTGATGGTGATCTTGACCCGCGTGTGGGTGCAAACCAAAGGCTGGCTGCGTGAGCCAACCCTGGTACCCGGCTGGAAGAACATCCCAGGCATGGCCCGCCCTGTTTTGGCCAAGCCCGCCGTGCCGGTCAAACGCTATGTTTAAAACCTTGCTCAAGCCCCTGTCGCCCGCAGGTGCGCGGGGCCGCCTGTCGGTGCTGATCTTCCACCGCGTGCTGCCCGAGCCCGACCCGATCTTTCCGGGCGAGGTGGACGCCAAAACCTTCGATGCCATCTGCAGCTGGATGAAATCCTGGTGCAATGTGCTGCCCCTGGACCAGGCTGCCCGCCGTTTGCAAGACGGCACCCTGCCCGAGCGGGCGGTGGCCATCACCTTCGACGACGGCTACGCCGACAACCGCACCCAGGCCCAGCCCATCCTGGCGCGCCACGGCCTCTGCGCAACCTTCTTCATCGCCACCGACTTTCTGGACGGCGGCCGCATGTGGAACGACACCGTGATCGAATCGGTACGCGGCTGCCGCGCGGCCCAGCTGGATCTGCGCAGCGTTGCAAAACCCGATGGCAACGGTGATTTAGGTCTGCACACCATCGCCAGCCCCAGCGACAAGCGCAGCGCCATCGGCGCCATCATCGGCCAGATCAAATACCTGCCCGTGGCCCAGCGCCACGCCCTGACCCTGCAGATTGCCGACTGCGCCCAGGTAGAGCCGCCCACCGACCTGATGATGACCTCGCAGCAGGTGCGCGAGCTGCGCCAGGCGGGCATGCAAATTGGTGCCCACACCCGCACCCACCCCATCCTGGCCACCCTCAGCGCCGATGCCGCGCGGGCCGAGATCGCCGAGAGCCGCCTGCGCCTGGAGCAGCTGCTGGGCGAGCGCGTGGGCCTGTTTGCCTACCCCAACGGCAAGCCCGGCACCGACTATTCGCCCGAGAGCGTGCAGATCGTGCGCGACCTGGGCTTTGACGCGGCGGTGTCCACCACCTGGGGCGCGTCGCGCGCGGGCACGGATGTGTTCCAGATCCCGCGCTTCACGCCGTGGGACCGCAGCAAGCTGCGTTTTGGCGCACGCTTTGCCGGGAACCTCTGGAAAACTTGATGCCTTTTAGGCCGCCAGCGCTTATTCAATAAGCGTGAGTAGCTACTGAATATGTAGCGTCAACGCCGCGCCGACACCCAGATTCCACCCACGATCAGCCCAAACGCCAGCCCGTGGTACAGGTGCGGCCACTCGCCCAGAAAGGCGGCGGACAGCACCGTGGCAAACAGCGGCGTCAGGTTGATAAACAGCCCGGCCACGTTCGGCCCCACCCGCTGCATGCCCGCGCCCCAGGCGCGGTAGGCCAGCACCGCCGGGCCCACGGCCACATACACCAGGGCGGCAGCCAGCGGCCAGCCCCACTGGATGGGGGCCGCGCCCAGGCCCCATTCCACCGCCGTCATGCCGCCCGACCACAGCAGGCCAAACGTGATCTGCGCCAGCAAAAACGCCGCCCAGTCGGCGCGCACGGTGGGCGGGTCGCGCGGCAGGGTCAGCTGCCAGCTGTAAAAAGACCACGACACCGTGGCCAGCAGCATGAACACATCGCCCAGCACCAGGCGCAGGCCCAGCAGCTGTTGCCATTCGCCCCGGCTCAGCACCAGCAGCACCCCGGCCAGCGACAGCAGCGCGCCCAGTACCTGCTGGCGCGACACGCTGGCCCCAAAGAACAGCGCACCCACCACCAGCATGCACATCGGCAGACTGGCGCCCACCAGGGTCACGTTGATCGGGCTGGAGGTCTGCAGCGCCATGTACTGCAGTGCGTTGTACAGCCCCACGCCCAGCAGCCCCAGCAGCGCAAACCGCCGCCAGTGCGACCACAGCCCGCTGCCGCGCTTCAAAACCCAACCGCCCAAGGGCAGCAAAATCGCAAACGCCAGCGCCCAGCGCAAAAAGTTCAGGGTGATGGGCGGCACCAGGGTGTGCACCACCCGGCCCACCACCGCATTGCCCGCCCACATCAGCGGTCCAAAAGCCAGCAGCAGGGCGGTGCGAAAAGTAAGGCGTTCTTGCATGGCGCGCACTTTACCTGGGCTTTCGTGGCAGGATGCGGGCGAACTATCTGGACTTACGCAAGTTCCCCCTGTAAGCCCGCAGGGCGATACAGGGGCGCTGCGTAAGTCCTCACTATTTTCAGGAGAATTCCCTATGCGCAGCCAAGCCATCCAGATCCACCAGCACGGTGGCCCCGAAGTGTTGACCCTCACCGAGGTGGACGTGGGCGAGCCCGGCCCGGGCCAGATCCGCATCCGCCACCACGCCATCGGCCTGAACTTCATCGACGTGTACCAGCGCAGCGGCCTGTACCCGCAAAACCTGCCGGTGCAGTTGGGCATGGAAGCCGCCGGTGTGGTCGAGGCGGTAGGCGAGGGCGTGACCCACCTGCAGGTGGGCGACCGCGCCGCCTACGCCAGCGCGCCTCCCGGCAGCTACTGCGAGCGCCGCGTGATGCCCGCCACCTGCGTCTGCAAACTGCCCGATGCCATCAGCTTTGACACCGGCGCGGCCATGATGCTCAAGGGCCTGACCGCGCAGTACCTGCTGAAGAAAACCCTGCCCCAGGGCGGCCTGCAGCCCGGCGACTTCGTGCTGTTTCACGCCGCCGCCGGGGGCGTGGGCCTGATCGCCAGCCAGTGGGCCAAGGCCTTGGGCCTGCAGCTCATCGGCACCGCAGGTTCTGCAGAAAAATGTGCCCTGGCGCTCGCCAATGGGGCGGCATATGCTATCAATTACGCAGCAGAGGACTTTGTGGCCCGGGTCAAGGAAATCACCGGCGGCCAAGGGGTTAAGGTGGTCTACGACTCGGTAGGCAAAGACACTTTCGAGAAGTCGCTGGACTGCCTGCGCCCGTTCGGCCTGCTGGCCTCGTTTGGCAATGCGTCTGGCCCAGTGGCACCGTTTGCCCCCGGCATTCTCGGCCCCAAGGGCTCGCTGTACCTCACCCGCGCCACTTTATTCAGCCATATCACCACCCGCGAGAGTACCCAGGCCATGGCCGACGACCTGTTTGCCGTGGTGGCCAGCGGCCAGGTGCAGATCCACATCGGCCAACGTTACGCCCTGGCCGATGTGCAACAGGCCCACCGCGATCTGGAAGCCCGCAAAACCACCGGCTGCACCATCCTCACGCTATGAGCGGGCCGCGTTGGCTGGCCCGCCTGCGCGCCGACGCCGACCAGCCGCCGCGCTGCCCCCGTGCACCGCTGTGGGCGGGCGCGGCGCAGATCGGTTCGGTCGAGCCAGAATTTATACAAAAAATCGACCGCCTGCGCTTACCCTACCTGCACAGAATGCTCTTGAAAACAGAGCAAAACGGCGTCGTAGGTTGGCAACTGCAGGGCGACGCCACCAACAGCCTGGCGCACCTGGCGCTGGCCCTGCGCGACGCGGGGCTGGCCGCCACCTGGCGCGACGAACAACTGGCCGTGGGCGGTGCCGATGGCCAGACCGTCGCCACCGTGGAGCGGGCCGTGGTGCGCGCCTTGGGCATCACCACCCACGCGGTGCACCTGGTGGGGGCTGCGCCCGATGGCCGCGTCTGGGTGCAGCAGCGCGCCCTCACCAAGCCCAACGACCCCGGCCTGTGGGACACCCTGGTGGGCGGCATGGTGTCGGCCGCCGACAATCTGGACACGGCCCTGGAGCGCGAAACCTGGGAAGAGGCCGGTCTGCGCCTGCCCGCGCTGCAGGCAATGCGCCCCGGCGGCGTGCTCACCACCCGCCGCCCCAGCACCGACAGCGGCGGCGCGGGCTACGTGGTGGAGCACATCCACTGGTACGCCTGTACCCTGCCCGAGGGTGTGGAGCCGCAAAACCAGGACGGCGAGGTGCAGGGCTTTGCACTGCTGGCCCCGGCGCTGCTGGCGCAGCAGTTGGAGCAGGGCGCGTTCACCGACGATGCGGCGCTGATATTGGCAGACTACCTGGGGCTGTAGTTTGCCAACCAGGCCTGTTGCGCCCGCAGCACCGCGTCGGCGGGCTGGCCGCACAGGGCCTGGTAGATGGCCGGTGCGGTGGCCCCCTCGGTGTTGATGCACAGCACGCGGGACTGCGCGTCCAGGCCCAGCTGCTGCCGCCATGCGGGGGATTGCGCCAAAGCTTGCAGGCCTGCAAAGCCTGCGGCCCCCGATTCGCCGCTGACGATGGGCACGTCGCCTGCGCGGCCCTGGGCCAGCACCTGCATCGCCGCCACCGCCTGGTCATCGCGGATGGCCATGAAAGCATCGACCGACGGGGCCAGAAAGCGCCAGGCCAGGGGCGAGGTTTCGCCGCAGGCCAGCCCGGCCATCACCGAATCCACGCTGCCGCGCGCGCTCGATGCCTTGCCGTGCACCGCGCTTTGCAGCAGGCAGTCGGCCTGCTCGGGCTCGACCACGACGAAACGGGGCCGGTGTGCACCGTAGCGTTCCCAGAAATACGCGGCGATGCCCGCCGCCAGCCCGCCCACGCCGCCTTGCAGCAGCACGTGCGTGAATGGCTGGTCTTGCTGCTGCACCAGTTCATCGGCAATGACCCCATAGCCCTGCATCACGTCGCGCGGAATGTCTTCATATCCAGCATACGAGGTGTCCGACACCACTTGCCAGCCGTGGCGCTGCGCCAGGTCGGCGGCGTGGGCCACCGACGCGTCGTAGTTGCCCGGCACGCGCACGATCTCGGCCCCGAAGTCGGCAATCGCCTGCTCGCGCTCGGCGCTGACCTGGCTGTGCAAGACGATCACGCAGCGCAGGCCCGCGCTGCGGGCGGCGGCGGCCAGTGCCCGGCCGTGGTTGCCGTCGGTGGCGCTGATGACCACCAGCGTGGCCAAGGCTTGGGCATGCTGGCCTTGCAGCACAGCGTCGGCACTCCAGTCCGGGTGCTGGCGCAGCACCAGCCGCACCAGGGCGGCGGGCGCGCCCAGGGCCTTGAAGCTGCCCAGCGGCGAGCGTTTCGATTCGTCCTTGATGTACAGGCCACCCAGTTGCAGTTGCTTCGCCAGGCCGGGCAGGCTCCACAGCGGCGTGGGTTGGGGTGCCAGTTGCGACCAGCGCTGCAACCAGGATCGGGTGTCTTGCGCCTGGGCGATGTGCATCACCGTATGCAGGTCGGCGGGGTAGGGGCCGCGCAGGGCTTGGGGGTTGGGAATCAGCATGGGGTTTCCAGGAAAAGCATTAGCGCGGCAGGCGCAGGCGGATGATTTCGGCAAAGTAGCGGGCACCGGTTGGCAGCACGGCATCGTTGAAGTCGTAGTGGGCGTTGTGCAGCGGCGTACCACCTTCTGCACCACCGGCTCCGTTCCCAAGGAACACGAACGCGCCCGGCACCACCTTCAAAAAGGCACCAAAGTCTTCCGAAATCATCATCGGTGCCACGTTGGCATCCACCCGCTCTGCGCCCACTACCGCGGTGGCGGCGGCCACGGCGGTGGGCACGCACTGCGGCCAGTTCACCGTGGGGGCGAATTCATGGGTGTATTCAAAACTGCACTCGGCCCCGTGCAGGCGGCAAATGCCCTCGCAGATCTCGCGCATGCGCCGCGCCAGCATTTGCTGTACCTGGGGGTCGTAGCTGCGCGTGTCGCCCTTGATGGTGACGTTGCCGGGGATGGCGTTGCGGATGCCGTCGGTGGTGAATTCGGTGCACGACAGCACGGCCTGGGCGCTCGGGTCCAGGCTGCGCGACACAATGGTTTGCAACGCCAGCACGATCTCGGCTCCAATGACGATAGGGTCGATGCCCATGTGGGGCCGGGCGGCGTGCGTGCCCCGGCCCCGGATGTGGATAACGAAGTTGTCTTCGCTGGCCATGATGCCGCCGCTGCGGGTGGCGATGTGGCCCGCTGCCATGCCCGGCATGTTGTGCAGGCCGTAGATTTCATCGACCGGGAAGCGCTGGAACAGGCCGTCGTCCATCATCGCCTTGGCACCCCGGCCATGCTCTTCGGCGGGCTGGAAGATGAAGCGCACCGTGCCGTTGAAATCCTGCCGCTCGCGCAGCAATTGCGCCGCACCCAGCACGATGGACATGTGGCCGTCGTGGCCGCAGGCGTGCATTTTTCCGGGCACGGTGGAGGCGTGCGCGCGGCCCGCTGCCGCCTCGGTGATGTTCAATGCGTCCATTTCGGCGCGCAGGCCGATCACGCCGGGGCCGTTGCCCACTTGCAGGTTCGCCACCAGGCCGGTGCCACCGATGCCACGGTGCACCTCCAGGCCCAGCGCGCCCAGCACCTGGGCCACGTAGTTGGAGGTCTGGCGTTCTTCAAAGCCGGTTTCGGGGATGGCGTGCAAATGGCGGCGCCAGTGGCGTAGCTGCAGCGGCAGGTCTTCGGTGGGTGGCATGGGGGCTCCGGGTGGCTGAATATGGTGCAAATTATTCAGAAAGCCCGTGCCGGTGGGCGGCATAGTGGGGGCACAATTTGCAGAAATTCTGCGAAAATTTGAAAACCATGCAGAAATTCGACGACACATTCGACGACAAAGACTTGCGCATCCTGGATGCGCTGCAGCGCGATGCCACCACGCCCGCCGAGGTGCTGGGTGCAGAGATTGGCCTGTCTGCCACCAGCGTGCAGCGGCGCACCAAGCGCCTGCAGGCCGACAAGGTCATCCTGCGCCAGACCTGCCAGCTCTCGCCCGAAAAGCTGGGCTTTGGCATGCGCTGCATCGTCGGTGTGGAGCTGGACGTGGAGCAGGCCGACGTGTTGGCGCAGTTCCGCGCGCTGCTGGCCGCCGAGCCGCGGGTGCAGCAAAGCTACTACGTCACCGGCGCGTCCGACTTCGTGCTGTTTCTGCTGGTGCGTGACATGCAGGATTTCGAGGCGCTGACGCAGCGTTTGTTTTTCGGCAACCGCTTCGTGCGCCGCTTTACCACCAGCGTGGTGATGAGCGTGCACAAGGACGGTGCCGATGTGCCGGTACTCAGCGCCGCCTCGGATCCAAACGTAAAATAAGGGCCTACCGCCCATTCAATCAGCGTAAGCAGCTATCTAAAAAATAGCAAATCAATCCTTTTCCCATGACCCGCCCCCGCTTCCTCCCCGACAACTTCACCCTGCTCCTGATTGCCGTGATCACCCTGGCCAGCCTGTGGCCTGCCCAGGGCGCGGTGGCGCGGGGGTTTGAGTGGCTCACCACGGCGGCGATTGCGCTGCTGTTCTTCTTGCACGGGGCCAAGCTGTCGCGGGCGGCGGTGGTGGCGGGCATCAGCCACTGGCGGCTGCATCTGCTGGTGCTGGGCTGCACGTTTGCGCTGTTTCCGGTGCTGGGCCTGCTGCTCAAGCCGCTGTTTGCGTTCATGCTCACGCCCGATCTGGCGCTGGGCATGCTGTTCTTATGCACCTTGCCGGCCACGGTGCAGTCGGCCATTGCGTTTACCGCCATGGCGCGCGGCAATGTGTCTGCCGCTGTGTGCAGCGCCTCGGCGTCCAGCCTCATCGGGGTGTTCATCACGCCGCTGCTGGTGGGCTGGCTGGTGGTGCCGGGTGGGGTGTCGGGCGCGGGCGAGCTGGAGGCGGTGGGTCGCATCATGCTGCAGCTGATGCTGCCGTTTGTGCTGGGCCAATTGCTGCAGCCCTGGGTGGGCGGCTTTGTGAAAAAGCACGCCGCCGGGCTGAAGTTTGTGGACCAGGGCTCGATTTTGCTGGTGGTCTACACCGCGTTCAGCGCGGCGGTGATCGAGGGCCTGTGGAAGCAGGTGCCGCTGCCGATTCTGCTGGGCGTGGTGGTGGCCAGCTGCGTGCTGCTGGCCCTGGTGCTAGCCCTGACCACCCGGCTGGGCCGCCTGCTGGGCTTTTCGCAAGAAGACCAGATCACCATCGTCTTTTGCGGCTCCAAAAAGAGCCTGGCCAGCGGCGTACCCATGGCCAAGGTGCTGTTTGCCGCGCACACTGTGGGCGTGATGCTGCTGCCCCTGATGATCTTCCACCAAATCCAGTTGATGGTCTGCGCCGTGCTGGCGCAGCGCTATGCCAAGCGTTGAGCCACCCGCCCCGCCAAGTCGGCATGCCGCGCATCGGCGGCGTACGCAGGTGAGTGGATGCGCTGCGTGCGTTGGGTGAAGAGGAACTCAAGTGCTAACCCTGTATTTTCTTGGCGGGGATAGTGACTATTGCCAAGGTTATTTCAAAATTAACCATATAAATCAATGGCTTACAACTATTGTCTTAAGATGGATGGCTTAAATTTGGTGGATTGATTGGCACGCCCATTGGCGCCAAACCGCGATCCGGTGGCCCAAGCACAAGTCGGCGGAGGCTCAATTTTGCGTCGCTGGAAATATATATTTAAATACATACAATAAAGCCCATGCGCTTCACTTGGCATGAAACCAAACGACAAACCAATCTAAGCAAACACGCGCTGGATTTCGTGCACGCTGAACAGGTCTTCAACGGCCCCACCATGACGTTAGAGGACGGGCGAGACTATGGCGGGGAACAGCGCTTCAACACGTTCGGGTTGCTGGGCGTGGTGGTTGTCGCCATTTGCCACACAGAAACTGACTCCGAGATTCACGTTATTTCCATGCGAAAGGCAGAAAACCATGAAACCCGCAATTTCTTCTCCTACCTCTAAGCCTGTAGCCACCCCTCGGCTGCGTATAGGCTTGAAGCCCGCAACGCAACCAGAATTTGCCGCCGCCGTAAATGCAAAGCTGGGCAAACAGCGCGTGTCCATCATGCTGGATACGTCAGTGTTGGAGTACTTCAAAGCCAAGGCAGACGGGCGCGGATACCAAACGCTTATCAACCAGTCATTGCATGAGGCCATGACGGCTGAGCACCTTGAGGTTGTGCTTCGCAAGGTGATAAGGGAAGAACTGCACGCCTAAACGACTGCAATCCATCGAACTTAAGCCGCACCCCCTTGTAAGCCATAGGAGGATGCGGCTTGCCGCACCGATTCGGTCAAGGCTGGGCGTGGCTGCCCACCCGCCTCGCATGCCAGCACATCGCCAGCGCGGCGCTGGTCTACGATGATGCCAGCCGCAAGACATCCAAGACCGTAATTTGCCCGAATCTCCAACTAGACTTTTACGATGAAGTATTCGGTGTGTTTTCGTCTGATCTGTTGTGTTCTGGCTATTGCAGCCAGTGCAGTAGGCACACACGCGTCAGTTAGTTCCACCTTCGCGTCCCATCGCTACGACGACAAAGCCCGCCTGACCCAGAGCACTACCGACGTAGGCGGCACCTTCGGCGACGGTACCGAGAGCTGTAGCCTTTTAGCCGAAGCCAGCGCCGTGGTCCAAGCCAGCTATGGCTGGAGCCCGCAAACCAATAGCAGCACCGCACCGCTGTACGCCCGCGTACCCGACACGGCCAGCGCCACCGCCGGAGCCATGCGCTACGTCTACTATCACAACGACAACCTGGGCACCCCCCAGCGCATCACGGACAAGAGCGGCGCGGTGGTCTGGGCCGCAGACTACGACGCGTTTGGCCGCGCCACCGTCAAGGTGGCCGCCACCAACGCCCTGACCAGCAACCTGCGCTTCCCCGGTCAATACTTCGATGCCGAGACGGGGCTGCACTACAACGACCGGCGCTACTTTGACCCCGACACGGGCCGGTACACCACCCGCGACCCCATCGGCTTTGAAGGCGGCATCAACCTGTACGCCTACGCCGCGCACAGCCCCACCAACTTCATCGACCCTACGGGCGAACTCATCCCGCTGGCCTGTATGGCCACCAACTTTGGCCGCTGCATGCTCACGTGCATGGGCATGAGCGCCTTGCAGGAGCTGGCCTTCAATTGCGGCGATATGGACTGGGGCGGCATGGCCAAAGACTGCGCCATGGACTGCCTGATCAGCATGATCCCCATCCCCAACCCCTGCGGGCTGTTCGGCAAAACCTTCGGCACCATTCTGGGCATCGCCGGTGGGCTGATGAACAGCTTTCCTGCGGACACCCTGGTGCACAACCCGGGTGCTGACCGACAGCGGCTACCAGAAGCTCCTCAAGCCCATCCAGGACATTCAGGTGGGCGATGAGGTGCTGGCGTGGGACGAAGTCAAGGCCTGGGACTTGGCGCATGGTGGTAATGGTGATAGCGGAACCGCTGCACCTATGCATGCCATCTTACAAGCCCAATCGGCCTCCAGCGCCGATACAGCAAGCGCAAGCAGCTATCAAAAGGTGAGCAACCTCGCCACCAGCTTTGCGCATTTACAGCGTTACCCAGCCGCCTAATTCCATGCCCACCATCTGCCCCAAATGCCGCGCCGTGCGCCCCGCCGATGCCACCGTTCCGGAGTGGCAATGCCCGTTCTGTGGTGTTGCCTATGCCAAAGCGGGTGGCGGAGGCATGGCGCAGCCAGCATCCACCCGCCATGCGCCGCTGCACGGCAGCAGCCAGTCACATGCCGAAGCGGGCATCTTCGCCTCCATCCCCTGGGGCAAGCTGTTTGCCGTGGTGGCCATTGCCTATGGTGCCTGGGTGGGCCTGCACCGGGGTGGTGGCTCTGGCAGCTTCGATGCATTCAGCCGCCAGGGCCATTTCGGCAGCAGCCCCAGCCCGGAACAACTCGGCCAGCTCGCCGCCAACGGCAAGCTGGAGGACGTGCTGATGTACAGCGCCGCCTGGTGCACCAACTGCGCCGCCGCCAAGTCCTGGATGGCGCAGTACGGCTTCAAGTACCAGGAGTGCGATGTGGATGCGAGCAGCGCCTGCGCGTCGGAGCTGCGAAAGCTGGACCCGCAGGGCGGCATCCCGTACCTGATCGTCAAGGGGCGGCATATGAAAGACGGCTTCGACTCTGATGAATTTTTGGCAGCGCTCACCCAGTAGGGTATGCGCAAATGCCTTTACGAACCCAACACACACCGACCAAAACCCTATGAGAAACCCCTTAGACACCCTACGCCCCGATGTCCGCGCCATGCATTCCTATGTGGTGCAGGATGCCACCGGCATGGTCAAGCTGGATGCGATGGAGAACCCGCACCGGCTGCCGCCCGGAATGCAGGCCGCACTGGGCCAGCGCCTGGGCGAAGTGGCGCTGAACCGCTACCCCGATGGCCGGGTGGACTTCTTGCGCCAGGTGCTGGCCGCCCACACCGGCCTGCCAGCGGGCTACGGCCTGATTCTGGGCAATGGCTCGGACGAAATCATCAACCTGCTGGCCATCGCCTGCCGCCGCCCCGGTGCCACCGTGCTGGCCCCGGTGCCGGGCTTTGTGATGTACGGCATGGCCGCGCAGTTGCTGGGCCTGGACTTTGTGGGCGTGCCGCTCACCGCCGATTTCGAGCTGGATACACCCGCCATGCTGGCTGCCATCGCCCAGCACCAGCCCGCCATCGTCTACCTGGCCTACCCGAACAACCCCACGGCGAATCTGTGGGACGACGATGCCATCGAGCAGATCATCGAAGCCGCGCCCGGCCTGGTGGTGATCGACGAGGCCTACCAGCCGTTTTCCAGCAAAACCTACCTGGATAGATTGGCGCGCCACCCCCACGTGCTGCTGATGCGCACGCTGAGCAAGTTCGGCCTGGCCGGTGTGCGCCTGGGCTACCTGATCGGCCCGCAGGCGCTGGTGGCCGAAATCGACAAGGTGCGCCCGCCCTACAACGTCAGCGTGCTGAACTGCGAGTGCGCGCTGTTCGCCCTGGCGCACCTGGAGGAGTTTGCGGCGCAGGCGCAGGAGATACGGACCCAGCGCACTATCATTTCCGCAGCGCTGGGGGTGTTGCCGGGCGTGAAAGTGTGGCCCAGCGACGCGAATATGTTGCTGGTGCGGGTGCCCGATGCGGCAAAAACTTTTGAAGGTATGAAGGCCCAGGGCGTGCTGGTCAAGAACGTTTCTAAAATGCACCCCTTGCTGCTCAATTGCGTGCGCATCACCATCGGCACCGCCGAAGAGAATTTGCGCATGCTGGCAGCCTTCCAAACCACGATATGACCACGATCCACCGCACCGCCGAAGTCAGCCGCAACACGGCCGAAACCCAAATTACCGTCAAGCTCAACCTGGACGGCACCGGCAAGTCCACGCTGCACACCGGCATCGGCTTCTTCGACCACATGCTGGACCAGATCGCCCGCCACGGCCTGATTGACCTGGACATCCACTGCGTGGGCGACCTGCACATCGACGGCCACCACACCGTGGAAGACGTGGGCATCACCCTGGGCCAGGCGGTGCACAAGGCCGTGGGCGACAAAAAAGGCATCCGCCGCTACGGCCACGCCTACGTGCCGCTGGACGAGGCGCTGAGCCGCGTGGTGATCGACTTCTCGGGCCGCCCCGGCCTGGAAATGCACGTGCCCTTCACCAGTGGCATGATCGGCGGCTTCGACAGCCAGCTCACCTATGAATTCTTCCAGGGCTTTGCCAACCACGCCTTTGTGACTCTGCACATCGACAACCTGAAGGGCGTGAACGCCCACCACCAGGCCGAAACCGTGTTCAAGGCCTTTGCCCGTGCCCTGCGTTCTGCGCTGGAGCTGGACCCGCGTTCGGTGGGCGTGATCCCGTCCACCAAGGGCTCTCTGTAAAGTTTTAAGTAAAATCGGGCCCTACCGCTCATTCCTCCTGCACAAGCAGCAATCAAATTGATAGCAAATAAAACCGTCGCCGTGGTGGACTACGGCATGGGTAATCTGTTCTCGGTGTCCCAGGCCGTGATGCATGTGGCCGCCGCCAGCGGCTACCAGGTGGTGGTCACTTCCCGCCCCGAAGACGTGTACGCCGCCGAGCGCGTGGTGCTGCCCGGCCAGGGGGCCATGCGCGACTGCATGCGCGAGCTGCATGATTCCGGCCTGAAAGAAGCCGTGCTGGATGCCGCCCGCAACAAGCCGCTGATGGGCGTGTGCGTGGGCATGCAAATGTTGCTGGACCACAGCGAAGAGCAGGACACCCCCGGCCTGGGCCTGATCCCCGGCACCGTGCGCCGCTTTGACCTGGCAGGCCGACTGCAGGCCGACGGCAGCCGCTTCAAGGTGCCGCAAATGGGCTGGAACCAGGTGCGCCAGCAAGTGCACGGCGGCCAGCGCCACCCGGTGTGGGGCGAGGTGCCGGATAACAGCTACTTCTACTTCGTGCACAGCTTTTACGCAGATCCGTCGGATGTGCGCCACAGCGCGGGCTTGACGGAGTACGGCGCGGCGTTTAGCGCGGCCATTGCGCGTGATAATATTTTTGCGACACAATTCCACCCAGAGAAGAGCGCCGAACACGGACTGGCTCTTTACCGCAACTTCCTCCACTGGTCTCCTTAATTCCATTTTCGGAATATTTTTTTTACCAACCCGCTGTTCACGGCACCATGCTTCTCATTCCTGCGATCGATCTGAAAGACGGCCACTGCGTACGCCTCAAACAAGGCGACATGGACCAATCCACCACTTTTGGCGAGGATCCCGCCGCCATGGCCCGTAGCTGGGTCGACAAGGGTGCGCGGCGCCTGCATCTGGTGGACCTGAACGGCGCGTTTGCGGGCAAGCCCAAGAACGAGATGGCCATCCGCAAGATCCTCAAAGAGGTGGGCGGCGAGATCGACGTGCAGCTCGGCGGCGGCATCCGCGACCTGGACACCATCGAGCGCTACCTTGACGCGGGCCTGCGCTACGTCATCATCGGCACCGCAGCGGTCAAGAACCCCGGCTTTTTGCAGGACGCATGCACTGCGTTCGGCGGCCACATCATCGTCGGCCTGGATGCCAAGGACGGCAAGGTCGCCACCGATGGCTGGAGCAAGCTCACCGGCCACGAGGTGGTCGATCTGGCCAAGAAGTTCCAGGACTACGGCGTGGAATCCTTCATCTACACCGACATTGGCCGTGACGGCATGCTCTCGGGCATCAACATCGAAGCCACCGTGCGCCTGGCCCAGGCCCTGCACACGCCCGTCATCGCCTCGGGCGGCCTGAGCAATATCGCCGACATCGAGCGTCTGCTGGATGTGGAAGACGAAGGCATCGAAGGCGTGATCTGTGGCCGCGCCATCTACACCGGCGACCTCGATTTCACCTCGGCCCAGGAACGCGCCGACAACTACGGCGATGTCTGATTTGCAGGCCCGCCCCGAAGTCTTCCAGAACCAACCCTGCCTGCGCCTGCACCACGCCAATGGCGACACGGTGCTGGTGGCGCTGCACGGCGCGCACGTGCTGTCGTGGACCAGCGGCGGGGTGGAGCGGCTGTACCTGAGCCCTGAAGCCATTTTTGACGGTGCCACCGCCATCCGCGGCGGCGTGCCGGTGTGCTTTCCGCAGTTCAACATGCGCGGCCCCTTGCCCAAGCACGGCTTTGCCCGCACGTCGGCCTGGACGGCATCGGCGGGCGGGGAAGACTGGCTGGAGCTGCAGCTGCACAGCAGCCCCGCCACGCTGGCCATCTGGCCCCACGCTTTCACCGCCACCCTGCGCATCGACCTGGCCCCCGGCGCGCTGGAGCTGGGCTTTACCGTAATCAACACCGGCGAGCAGCCGCTGGACTTCGCCCTGGCCTTGCACACCTACCTGCGCGTGCAGGACCTGCCCGGCCTGGACCTGCGCGGCCTGGCCGGACAGCCCTACTGGGACGACGTGGCCCAGACCGAGCGGCTGGAAACCGATGTAGTGATCTTTGAAGGCGAGGTAGATCGCGTCTACCAGGCCGCCGCCGAGCCGCTGACCCTGGTGGATGGCCCGGTGCAATTGCGCATAGACCAGAGCCCGGAGCTGGCCCAAACCGTGGTCTGGAACCCCGGCCCGACCAAATGCGCGGCCATCGCCGACATGCCGTTTGATGGCTTCAAGCACATGGTCTGCGTGGAGGCCGCGCACGTCAACACGCCGGTGACCCTGGCCGCAGGTGCCGAGTGGACCGGCTGGCAGCGCTTGATCGTTGTCACTCCCGATTAATTTCCGCCGACTAATTTTTTCTGGAAACCGCCATGCTGGCCAAACGCATCATCCCCTGCCTGGACGTGACCGGCGGCCGGGTTGTCAAAGGCATCAACTTTGTCGAACTGCGCGACGCGGGCGACCCGGTGGAAATCGCCGCCCGCTACAACGACCAGGGCGCGGACGAGCTCACCTTTCTTGACATTACCGCCACCAGCGATGGCCGCGACCTGATCCTGCACATCATCGAAGCCGTGGCCTCGCAGGTCTTCATCCCGCTCACCGTAGGCGGCGGCGTGCGCACCGTGGAAGACGTGCGGCGGCTGCTCAATTCGGGGGCCGACAAGGTCAGCTTCAACTCAGCGGCCATCAGCAACCCGGATGTGATCGAGGCCGCATCCGCCAAGTACGGCGCACAGGCCATCGTGGTGGCCATCGATGCCAAGCGCCGCAGTGCCGAGGACGCGCAACGCTTAACGCCTGCGGGCGTGCCCGTCGGCCCCGGCTGGGACGTGTACAGCCACGGTGGCCGTAAAAACACCGGCCTGGATGCCGTGGCCTGGGCCACCGAAATGGCGCGGCGCGGCGCGGGCGAAATCCTGCTCACCAGCATGGACCGTGACGGCACCAAGTCCGGCTTCGACCTGGCCCTGACCCGCGCCGTGAGTGATGCCATCAGCGTGCCGGTCATCGCCTCTGGCGGTGTCGGCAACCTCGACCACCTGGCCGACGGCGTGAGCCTGGGCGGTGCCGACGCGGTACTGGCCGCCAGCATCTTCCACTACGGCGAATACACCGTGGCCCAGGCCAAGGCGCGCATGGCCGAGCGGGGTATTCCGGTTCGGCTGATTTAAGGAAAATAAGCTGCTAGCGCTTATTGGATAAGCATGAGAAGCTATTTTTTCGATAGCATTTGTCCATTCGACCCTGCGCCCCAAGTTGGGGATGCACTGCACCGCGATGATGCGAATCCGTCCTGGATTCGCGCGCAAACCACGCACTTCACCGCCTCTATCCCTGTTTTTTAGTGTCTTTTCTTGCCCAAATGCCTGGCATGGATACTGCTTAACCTACCGTGTCCGCAGGTAAAGCTGCCTGCGGAGCGATAGATCCCTCCGCTAACGAAGGCGGAACCCCGATGGGGCCTGTGCCTGTGTGCCTGGCCGTTTGGATGTTCCAACCCACACCCGTGGTTTCGCGGAGGGTGCTTTGCATCGTATGCCCATGGCCTCGCCGTGGATGCTGTGTGATGTACCTGTTCCCTGCGGTTCGCCCCGGGTCATTGCAGGATAAGCATGATGAAAATAGTTTTAGTTGGCCACGGTATGGTCGGCCACAAGTTCCTGGAAAGCCTGAGCGAGACCGGTATGACCGATGTCGAGGTCACGGTGCTCTGCGAGGAGCCCCGCCCCGCGTACGACCGCGTCCACCTCTCCGAATTCTTCAGCGGCAAATCTGCCGAAGACCTGTCCCTGGTCGAGCCGGGCTTTTTCGAGCGCACCGGTTTCACGCTGCGCCTGGCCGCCCGCGCCGCCTCGGTCGACCGTATCGCCCACACCGTGACCACCCTGGACGGCGAAGTGCTGCCCTACGACAAGCTGGTGCTGGCCACCGGCTCCAACCCCTTTGTGCCGCCGGTGCCGGGGCGTGACCGCGAACACGTCCACGTCTACCGCACCATCGAAGACCTGGAGGCCATGCAGGCCTCGGGTGCCAAGTCGAAGACCGGTGTGGTGGTGGGCGGCGGCCTGCTGGGCCTGGAGTGCGCCAAGGCGCTGCGCGACATGGGTCTGGAAGCCCACGTGGTCGAGTTCGCCCCCCGCCTGATGACGGTGCAGGTGGACGAGGGTGGTGGCCGCGTGCTGCGTGCCAAGGTGGAAGAGCTGGGCTTGCATGTGCACACCGGCCGCAACACGCTGGAGATTACCGACGGCGCACGGGGCCGCCACCGCATGGTGTTTGCCGATGGCACGCATCTGGAAACCGACATGATCGTGTTCTCCGCCGGTATCCGCCCGCGCGACGACCTGGCCCGCCAGTGCGTGCTGGCCATCGGCCCACGCGGTGGCGTGGTGATCGACAGCGCCTGCCGTACCAGTGACCACAACGTTTATGCCATCGGCGAATGCGCATCCTGGAACGAGCAGGTGTTTGGCCTGGTCGCCCCGGGCTACGAGATGGCCCGCGTGGTGGCGCGCCATATTGCGGGCGATATGGATGCTGCCTTTGTCGGTGCCGACATGAGCACCAAGCTCAAGCTGATGGGCGTGGACGTGGCCAGCATCGGCGACGCCCAGGGCCGCACGCCCAAGAGCCGCAGCTGCCAGTACGTGGACGAGCTGCGCCAAGTCTACAAGAAAATCGTCATCAGCGAAGACGGCAAGCAACTGCTGGGCGCAGTGCTGATTGGCGATGCCACCGAGTACGGCACGCTGCTGCAAATGGCGCTGAACGGTATTCCGCTGCCCGCCGACCCCGAATTCCTGATCTTCCCGTCCAGCGACGGCAAGGCCAAGCCCGGTTTGGGTGTGGAGGCACTGCCGGACACGGCGCAAATCTGCTCCTGCAACAACGTCAGCAAGGGCGCCATCTGCGCCGCGGTGGGCGAGGGCGCTTGCACCATCGCCGAGATGAAGGCCTGCACCAAGGCCGGTGCCACCTGCGGCGGCTGCGTGCCCCTGGTGACCCAGGTGATGAAGTTCGAGATGGGCCGCTTAGGGATGGCCGTCAACAACCACATCTGCGAGCACTTTGCGTACTCGCGCCAAGAGATCTACCACCTGGTGCGCGTGGGCAACATCAAGAGCTTTGACGAGCTGATGGCCAAGCACGGCACCGGCCTGGGTTGCGATATCTGCAAGCCGGTGGCAGCCAGCGTGCTGGCCTCCTGCTGGAACGAGTTTGTGCTGAAGAAAGACCTGGCCGGTCTGCAAGACAGCAACGACTACTACCTGGGCAACATCCAGAAAGACGGCACCTACTCGGTGGTGCCGCGCATGCCGGGTGGCGAGGTCACGCCGGACGGCCTGATCGCCGTGGGCCAGGTGGCCAAGAAATACAACCTGTACACCAAGATTACCGGTGGCCAGCGGGTCGATTTGTTCGGCGCACGCGTGGAGCAGTTGCCACCCATCTGGGAAGAACTCATCGACGCGGGCTTTGAATCGGGCCATGCCTACGGCAAGTCGCTGCGTACGGTGAAGAGCTGCGTGGGCTCCACCTGGTGCCGCTACGGCGTGGGCGACAGCGTGGGCCTGGCGGTAGAGCTGGAGCACCGCTACAAGGGCCTGCGCAGCCCGCACAAGATCAAGTTCGGCGTGTCCGGCTGCACCCGCGAATGCGCCGAAGCCCAGGGCAAGGACATCGGCATCATTGCGACTGAGAAGGGCTGGAACCTCTACATCTGCGGCAACGGCGGCATGAAGCCGCGCCACGCCGAGCTGTTTGGCTCGGACATGTCCAAGGAAGACATGGTCCGCATGATCGACCGCGTGCTGATGTTCTACGTGCGCACCGCCGACCGCCTGCAGCGCACCAGCACCTGGCGCGAGAACCTGGAGGGCGGCCTGGACTACCTGAAAGACGTGCTGATCAAAGACAGCCTGGGCCTGTGCGCCGAGCTGGAAGCCCAGATGCAGCACGTGGCGGACACCTACCAGTGCGAGTGGAAAACCGCCGTGACCGACCCTGAAACCCGCAAGCGTTTCCGCAGCTTCGTCAACAGCGACAAAAAGGACGAGCACGTGATCTTCGTGGAAGAGCGCGGCCAGATCCGCCCGGCCAACGCCGAAGAACGCAGCCTGGCTGTTGAACCCGCTTAAGGACATGACCATGACCACAACGCAAAACTGGACCGACATCTGCGCGGTTGACGACATCCTGCCCAGCACCGGCGTGTGCGCCCTGGTGGGCAACCGGCACGTGGCGGTGTTCCGCTTAGGGGCCGACCAGTTCTTCGCCATCGACAACGTGGACCCCAAATCCGGGGCCAGCGTCTTGTCGCGCGGCCTGATGGGCAACCTGGGCGAGCGCATCGTCGTCGCCTCGCCGCTGTACAAGAACCACTTCGACCTGCGCACTGGCGAATGTGTGGAGACGCCTGAGCAGTCGGTGCGCGCCCACGGTGTGCGTGTCGATGCGGGTCGCGTCAGCGTAGCTTTGGCGTAAACGCATGCCGCTGGCTGCAGCGCTTTCCGTCTCGAATCTCGTGCTGCGCGCCAAGCAGCTGGAGATCGACGCGGTGCACCAGCTGGCCAGCCGGGCCGAGCTGGTGGATGCCATTGGCCAGTTGATCCAGGGTCTGCAGCGCGAGCGCGGGGCCTCCAGCATCTACCTCGCCTCCAAAGCGCAGCGTTTTGCCGACATGCGCCGCAAAATCGTGGCCGAGGTGGAGCCGCTGGAAGCCCAGTTGCGCGCCGTGTTCGCCCAGCATCTGGAGCCCGCCCAGGGGGCTACTGCCAAAGCGCTGTCCCTGATGGCCTGGGCCCTGCTGGGCCTGGACGCGCTGGCGGCGCTGCGCAGCCAGATCGAGAGCCAGGCCATGGGAGCCCACGATGCGGTGGCGGCTTTCAGCCACCTGATCGCCGGGCTGATCGAGTTGGTGTTCCATGTGGCCGATGGGGCCGGGCTGCCCAGCGTGTCGCGCCTGCTGGTGGCCTTGCTGCACCTGGTGCAGGCCCAGGAAGAGGCGGGCCAGGAGCGGGCCGTGGGTGCGCTGATGTATGCCTCGGGCCAGGGGAATGATGCCCAGCAGCAGCGCGTGGTGCACCTGATCGACGCGCAGGAGCGCAGCCTGCAGGTGTTTGCCGAATTCGCCGAACCGGCCCTGCGCGCCCGCTGGGAGCAAGAACAATTGGCCCCAGGCGTAGCCCAGCTGGAACGCCTGCGCCGCACGCTGTGCATCGCCAAACCCGGCGCGGCGCTGGACAGCAAGCTCAGCGAACCCTGGTTCGACGTGTGCACCGAGCGCATCAACGCCCTGTGGCAGTTGCAGGTAGAGCTGGTCAAACGCCTGCGCGAAGACTGCGCGGCCCGCATTCTGGAGGCCCAGCAGGACCTGCAAGACTCCAAAGGCCTGCTGCGCCGCCTGCGCGACAACCCACCACAGCGTACGCATGCGGTAGACCGGTTTTTTGATACCGCTACCCCACCCAGTGCCACACCCGAACTCGCGGGCAGCCCTGCCAGTGAATCCACCGCATTGCGCGACCTGCTGCAAACGCAATCCACCCGCATGGCCAGCATGGAAGCCGAGCTGGATGCCGCCCGCCGCGCCCTGCACGAGCGCAAGGTGATCGAACGCGCCAAGGGCGTGCTGATGGTGCGCCTGAACATGAACGAAGAGGCGGCCTTCCGGGTGCTGCAAAAAACCTCGATGGACCAGAATCGCCGCCTGCTGGAAGTGGCCGAGGCGACTTTGTCGCTCCCGAACCTGGCGTTTGCACTGCCTGCACAGCAGGGCTGAACCAGGCTGGTGCGCAACGTGCACCGGGTCGAGGCCTATGTGTACTGCGGAAGGCGCAAATGGCTGGAATCTGTGGGAATACCGCGGTACGAAACTTGCGTAGCTACTGCGTTGTTGGGCTAAAGGCGGCTCTAGAGCATGGTGTTTGCGGGTCTCTCGCAAACAGTTGATTCGTGCATCCAAGGATAACGGCGTCCCTGGCTTCACCCTTACACCGGGTGCTGCCGCGGGTGCCGTTTTCTTTTGTGCGCGACCCCAGGCAATCCGCCTGTGGGCGCTTTTCAGTTTTCCACTTTAAGGAATTGATATGGCCTACCTCGCCCCCGCCGAATTCGTGACCAAGATGGTCGATGCCGGTGAATCCAAGCTGCTGATGTCCACCCGCGACACGCTGATCCGCTCCTACATGGCCGGTGCCATCCTGGCCCTGGCCGCGGCGTTTGCCGTGAGCGTGACCGTCAACACCGGCAACCCGCTGGTCGGCGCGATGCTGTTCCCCGTGGGTTTCATCATGCTGTACCTGATGGGTTTTGACCTGCTGACCGGCGTGTTCACGCTGGCACCGCTGGCCGTGCTCGACAAGCGCCCGGGGGCTACCTGGGCCGGTGTGCTGCGCAACTGGGGGCTGGTGTTTACAGGCAATTTTGCCGGTGCGCTGACGGTGGCCGTGTTCATGGCCATCATCTTCACCTTTGGTTTCAGCGAAGCGCCCAACGCCATTGGCGAAAAGCTGGGCCATATCGGCGAAGGCCGCACCCTGGGCTACTCGGCCCACGGTGCTGCCGGCATGCTGACGCTGTTTGTGCGCGCCGTGATGTGCAACTGGATGGTGTCCACCGGCGTGGTGGCGGCCATGATGTCCACCACCGTTTCGGGCAAGGCCATCGGCATGTGGATGCCCGTGATGATCTTTTTCTACATGGGTTTCGAGCACAGCATCGTCAACATGTTTTTGTTCCCCACCGGCCTGATGCTGGGCGGCAAGTTCACCCTGATGGACTACATCATCTGGAACGAAATCCCCACCGTGCTGGGCAATCTGGTAGGTGGTTTGACTTTCGTCGGCCTGACCCTGTATTCGACGCACTACAAAACCGCCCCCAAGCGCTTGGTGGGCTGAAATCGGCATGACCCACGCCCTGCGTGTCACGCTGGGCCAGCACTCGCGGGCCGGGCATAAAGGCCTCAACCAGGACTTCCATGGTGCCATGCTGCCGCTGGAGCCCCTGCGCAGCAGCAAGGGCATTGTGGTGGCGCAGGCCGATGGCATTGGCTCCAGCGCCGTCAGCCAGGAGGCCAGCGCGGCGGCGGTGCGCGGTTTTCTGGACGACTACTACGCCACCTCGGACGCCTGGTCGGTGCGCCGCTCGGCGCAGCGGGTGCTGGGTGCTACCAACGCCTGGCTGCACGCGCAAACCATGCGCAGCCATGCGCGGTTTGACAAAGACAGCGGTTATGTCTGCACCTTCAGCGCCCTGGTGCTGAAGGGGCGCGAGGTGCACCTGCTGCATGTGGGCGACTCGCGCATCTACCGCCTGCACCCGCAGTCGCTGGAGCAACTCACCGAGGACCACCGCGTCCATCTGTCCAGTGTCGAGTCCTATCTGGGCCGTGCGCTGGGCGTGGGCCCGAATGTAGAGATCGACTACCGCTGCCTCAGCGCCGAAGTGGGCGAGATCTACCTGCTGGCCACCGACGGTGCCTACCTGCACTTCGATGCCGCCGCCGTGCATGCCGCCCTGGCGCTGTGCCCGGATGACTTTGACGCGGCCGCCAGCGCGCTGGTCAGCACCGCCCAGGCACGCGGTGCCGACGACGACATGACGGTGCAGCTGCTGCGCATCGACGCGCTGCCTGCCGCCGACCCGCTGCACCTGCAGGCCCAGCGCGAGGGGCTGGCCGTGCCGCCCCCGCTGTCGCCGCGCATGCAGTTTGAGGGCTATACCGTGGTGCGTAGCCTGCATGCCAGTGCGCGCAGCCATGTGTTTCTTGCGGTGGACGATGCCACCGGCCAGCAGGTGGTGCTGAAGACCCCGTCGGTGGATTTGCGCGAAGACCCGGCCTACCTGGATGGTTTTTTGCTGGAGGAGTGGGTGGCGCGCCGCCTGCACAGCCCGCACGTGCTCAAAGCCTTTGCCACCGACCGGCCCCGCCACCACGTCTTCGTGGCGATGGAGTTTGTCGACGGCCAGACTCTGACCCAGTGGATGACCGACCACCCCCGCCCCGACCTGGACACCGTGCGCAGCATCGTGGCCCAGGTGGCCAAGGGACTGCAGGCCTTCCATGGCAAGGAAATGCTGCACCAGGACCTGCGGCCCGAGAACCTGATGGTCGACCGCACCGGCACGGTGAAGATCATCGACTTCGCCTCCACCCACGTGGCCGGCCTCACCGAAGGCACGCCGCGCGCCCGTGCGGATGCCATCGTCGGCACGCTGCAGTACACCGCACCCGAATACTTTACGGGCGGCGGCGGCAGTGCGCAGTCTGAATTGTTCTCGCTGGCCGTGCTGGCCTACCAGATGCTCACGGCACAGCTGCCGTACGGCCTGCAGGTCACCCAGGTGCAGTCGCCCGCCGACCTGAAGCGGCTGCGCTATGTGCCGGCACGCCACCTGCGCCCCGAACTGCCCGACTGGCTGGACGGCGTGCTGCACAAGGCCCTGCACCCGCACCCGGCCAAGCGGCAGGAGGCGCTGTCGGAGTTTGTGCACGACCTGCACGCCCCCGGCCCCCCGTTTCTGCGCCAGCGCGCCCCGCCGCTGGTGGAGCGCAATCCGGTGGTTTTTTGGCAGGGGGTGGCGGTGGTGCTGGCGATTGCGGTGCTGGTGCTGCTGGGCCTGCGCTAGGCCTCAGGTGGCTTATGCTCTATTTCTTATAGCTGCCCATGCTTATTCGATTGGCGCAGAGGGCCAATTTGGGCATGAATTTGGGCTCTTTTGCGGTTTGGCTCCCTCGCCCCCCAGGGTAGAGGGCTGGGGTTAGGGGCGGGCAGCCCACAACGCGGCCCATTTTGCCTTGGCTACAGGCAGGAGCACCCTGCAACTTCACCGACAATGAAAGTCTCTTAACTTTCATGGACTCGGCACAGGGTACTCCGAGTCATGAAAGTTATTTCACGTTGATCCCTGCCGTGTTGCCACCGCAGACAATAGATTTCCCCCTTCATGAATTACTTTTATGTGCAGTGAATCGGAATACGCAGATTTAATTTTTGCGAGAAATTCTTTATTCTTGGAATTTACTAACGACCATCAATAAATTATTTTATTATTTCGCGTAATTTGGTTTTGTAATGTAATATTGTTGGTTGTAATTATTTAAGAGACTTAATGCATTGCCATTTTTCGTTGTTATCTTTGCAGAATAGAGTTAATGTTGCTCCTGATGCGAACATCAAGTCGCTGCTGGTCACTGTGTCCAGGTAGTCAATTGTTCCATTAAGGCGTTCGGCACATATAGAAAATCCACGATTCATAAAATTTAGTTTTTCATCCATATTTAGAAAATTTACCATATGAGTGCTGGTTTTCTGATCAAAAATAGCCAATCCGTTTGAATCGACAGATGCGCGCCATTTTTTTTCAGGGCAGACTTTTTTTGAATCCTTATTTTTTTCTTCAAAGAAATCTATTGGAGAAATCATTACAGTTTTAATTTTATTTTCAGGATTCGAAACCTCAAAGTTGGCGATTACACCGGGATAGTCGAGAACCGTAACAAATGCGCATCCACCAATAAAAATTAAAGACGTGACTGTTAGAGTCCATCTTAGTTTAATATTACTTAACACGG
The DNA here is from genome assembly GCA_027923965.1 of Comamonadaceae bacterium OS-1. Taxonomy (NCBI): domain Bacteria; kingdom Pseudomonadati; phylum Pseudomonadota; class Betaproteobacteria; order Burkholderiales; family Comamonadaceae; species Comamonadaceae bacterium OS-1. Next base: position 3,240,049 of record AP026969.1, on the reverse strand, counting down.
CGTGCCTCTACTTCCTGTGCCGAGATTTCCTTTGGTTCAAAATTTGTTCCAGCGATGCCGGCCGGTCTTGACACCGTCCATGCACGATATCCCACAAGAATAAGTTCATTTGCTTCTAATTTTGCTTTTCCTTCAATTGCTCTTCGTATTTCAGGTTTGAGATCTACTTGATCTAAGATCTTGGCTGAAAGAGATATCGAGTTGTCTGACGAATCTAGAAATTCGTAGGTTAGACCTTGAGCACCTAATGTTTGATTAATAATGAGGTTTTTGGGATCGATAAATGCAGATTTACATTTGTCGTCCTCTGCTAGTTGATCTATGAAATTTGAAAATTGGGATCTTGAAATATACTGTTCAAACGGCGACTTCAGTGAAACCTTTACACTAAGTGCTCCTGATGCTTTGACAATTCCTGCGAGGTCGATGAATTCCAAAATAACTTTAGGAATTGAAAACGAAGCGCCTGCGTTCCAATTAATCTTTTCGTCTAAGTCGGCGGCAAAAACTTTTCTTTCTGTTATTTTTAAATCTTTGCCGCGTAGAACGCAATCATCTGCCCGGACAACTATAGATTCATATTTATTTTTAAAGTCGATTACCGTCCCGACCCCATCTGTAGCCCGAGGCAAAGAAAAAGCTGTGTAATCAAATTTTTTGAGGTAAGAGTTAAGACCAGTATGTGGGTTGCTGGCACAGCCAGTAAACATGACTAGGGACAGTATTGCAGAAGCGGTGACTCTCATTTGAAGTACTCCATTCAACTTCGGTGGATTAAAAATTGCGTTTTTCAGCGGTTGTAAAATTAATGTTAGTGCAGAGCACTAAGCCATTTACGGATCGCCAGTTAGGCTTAAATTCTAGATCTTGATACGCCATTTCAATAAGCTGATCGTGAGGTACCCCCATCAGTTTTCCAATAATAGATAAAACGACGCTTGATCGAGCAGGTTCTCCAAAGAGTCGTGTTGCTAAAAGGCTTGCCCCTCGTTGGTCTACATTTTCCCGATCGGAAGGTGTCGGGTGACTGGGGTCTTGACTTATAACTGAAGCAAGCGCCTTCAGCATAGTTTCCATGCCGGAGGCTCCCACAATCAATTCTGACGATCCAACTAGGTTCATTTGTAAAATTGCTTCACGAGAAACACTGGGTTTGACTGTAGTCAGTCCTAATATGTACGAAACGTCGATGTTAGTAATAGGTATTTTTCTGTTGCATATCTTGTTATATGTGGCAATGGCGAGTATTGAACCGGTGACATCAGCACGAAGTTCCCATTCGCGCTGGGATATCTCATCCGGCTCACGTTCACATTTGTTTGTCCATATGTGATATGCTTCATGGCTAATAATAAAAGAAAATGCTTTCCAAGCAACGGTTCCTTGCGCTCCCAGTTGCTGAGAAAGTTTTTTTGTCAAGTATTTATTTTGTGCTGGACCAAATAGTTGTTCGAGCTCAGATTTGGAAGACTGATATTGGTCTTGAGTCGCATCAATGTGCATCATTTCGAAGAGTGCGGATTGCAATGCAGATTGCAAATCATTAACTTCTTGTAGATTGTTGGCTATTTGAAGAATTCTTTGCAGTGCTTTAATGCTGAATTCGATTGTGGATTTCTTGCAGTCGGGGTAGACGCTCACACGATTTGAGACTTCTGGTTGTACGATTATTTTAATCGTTTTGAAGCTAGTAGGTAGTTTTAATGTTGATAATGTTGATTTCTCCAATAAAATTGATTCTGCTGTATTTATTGAGTTATTAGTTACTATTTGGAGTAGTTTTTCAATATTTTTGATATTTTCTTCTGAAAATTGTTTTCGCAAGGATATTCCGGTAACAGGGTCTTCTCCATACATTTCGGATAGTAGCCTTCCGTACCAAGCGCGCCTCAGTTGTTCTTGGCCTTCAGGGTCTATTTGCTTTAAGTCTTTAAGTAAGTCTGAACGTAGATCGGCCACTCCTGCGGCCATGTTGATTGCGCAACCGGAAAGAATTAGAGCGATTTGAAAAAATACGATTTGTGTTATTACTCTTATTCTTTTGCTGAACACGGTTTTTTGCACGTGGCCTCCTTTTTTTTGCGCTTGAGCGCTCCAAGTACGTCGAAATATGTTCTTGACACGGGCTTGCAATTGCTTCATCAGTTGTAACAGGAGGCGCTTAGGAATTCATCCTTTAAATTGTTGATGACAAACACAAAGCTGCTATGTATGTGTGCGCCAGGGCAATAAGCCCGTCTGCGACTACTAGGACGCATGGGCACGGCGGGCTGTAGGGGCTGATGTGCTTGATATCGATATTCCCCCGTCGATCCGTAGGTAACTTTGCCGCCTGTAACCGGATTCTGAATGTGTGATGTGAAAGATGAACTATTTGCTCCACCCGATCAGCCCGATTCTTGTCGTCGAAGCTATTGATCTGTTGCATTTCTTGATGCGTGTATGAGAAGGTGGCCAGGGGTACGCTGGCCCTTCATGGTGGCTTGTATCTCATGCTCGGCGGGCAGCACACGCTGGACTGGTCGATGTTTAGCATCCATCTTTTTGCATTACTGATTCGCGCCATAGACGAGCCTATTTGAAACAAGGGAAATTCGAAACAGGTGAAACTAGACAGTGGCGGATGCCCTGTCGCCCCGAACGGCAGTAGACGTTTCGGGGTGCCGTTTGCTGTTAATGGTCGCAGGTTATGTCGTCATTCTTACGCGAGGGAGTGACAACCTTCAATAAGCCCAGCCCACAGATTCAAAGTCACCTTGGACTGCTCAAAATAGTCGTACTGGTTGTAGATGCCCTCGACATCTCGCACTTTTTGGTTCGGTGCCCGTTCGTCGACGAAGCGATCCACGCTCATTGCCGCGATGTGGGTGCTGGCCGTGCGCCGTATGTCGTGCTCGATGTCGCCGAGCGGTAGGGGGGGGTAGCGCGACGTTCAGTGTGTGCGGGTTGATGTGACCGAAGCTGTTCCTCCTCAGCTCGTCACCCTTCATGATGATCGACCTGCGGGCGGGAACAGCTACTCGCTGTTGAACGAGAACACCTTGACCGCTTCCAGCCACTGTAGGACACGTGTCTCGAGTGGGATGTCGATGGATTAATTCCTCTTCGTACGCGATGGGTGCAGCTGCGACACACTACTCTCCAGGTCGAACTCGGCTCACTTGGCCGACATGAGTTCCATTTTGCGCAGGCACAACGCGAGCAGCAGCCACGCAGCCAGTTCGTTCTGGCAACCGAAGTTCGGTGTGTCCTGTATGGCTCTGGTAGAGGCCGCGAGTTCATTGCGGTTCAGCCAGTGCTGTCGTTATGTCTCGATGCCGCCTACGTCGGAGATATTTAAGCCGTGAACCGGGTTGGTATCGATCCACCGGTGCCTCATGGCGAAGTGGAGCATGCAGAAGAGGTAACGCAGCGCATCGTAGGCCACGGGTCGGCGCGCCAGCGTCGAGGATGCGTGTGAGTGCCCTGTCGATGTGCGGCGGTCACACTTCCATCACGCCAAGTGTGCACGAGGGCGGCGATGTCGCCGCTTTCGCTGGTCTTGGGTTTCGCGACTTGCCTCTTGGCCTTTACATTGATGCGGTTGGAGCTGTAGCGTAAGACTCAGGATGCCATGCCTTTGAATGCTTTAGCGGCGAATCCGAAAAAGGTATGTTTGCCATCACCAAGGGTGATATCGAGAAGCTGAAAAGGTGGCGCAAGCGCTCATGGCCACGGTGGAGCAGCGGAGGCGCGAGATGGGTGATTTGCGTGGCCGGGCCTCGGTAAAGGCGCAGATGAAGGCTGCCATCATCGATACGCTTCTGGATGGCATGCCTGGTGGTTACTCCAGCGAGGAGATCGATGCGCGGGCGGATGCCATCTACCAGGACGTGCAGCAGCAGATGCAGTCTGCTGCGATGCACTGAACTGGCCTCTTGCCTGTTTTGCTCTACTTTTTATAGCATTTAGCGCTTATCGATTAAGCGCTAGAGGCTGATTTCTTATGTAGCTACCCGGTCACTCAACGTTCTGGACTTGCTCCCGCATCTGCTCGATCAGCACCTTCATGTCCACCGAAATGCGGGTCAGCTCCAGCGCGGCGGACTTGCTGCCCATGGTGTTGGCTTCGCGGTGCAATTCCTGGATCAAAAAGTCCAGGCGCTTGCCGACTTCGCCGCCTTTTTTGAGGATGCGCTCCATCTCGTCCAGGTGCGAATGCAGGCGGGTCAGCTCTTCGGCCACGTCGATGCGGATGGCGAAAGCGGTGGCCTCGGTCAGCGCGCGGTCCTGCGCGGCTTCGGGCAGGGTGGCACCCTCGGCCAGGGCCATGGCTTCCTTCCAACGCTCGATGAAGCGCTGGCGCTGCTGTTCCACCAGCTGGGGTACCAGCGGCAGGGCTTTTTCGGCCAGGGCGCGCAGTTGCTTCAGGTGGCCGATCAGCATGGTGGTCAGGCGTTCGCCTTCGCGCTGGCGGGCGGCCACCAGGGACTGCAGCACCGTGTCGGCCAGCGGCAGCACATCGTCGGCCCAGTCGTTGGCGGGGGCTTGCTCGTTGGAGGCCATGCGCAGGATGTCGGCCACGCTCAGCGATGCAGCTTGGGGCAGCCAGGCTTTGACCGAATCCTGCAGCGAGTTGACGCGCTGCAGCAGGTGCGGGGAGGGCGCGGCCAGGCTGCCGGAGGCGCTGCTTTCAATGGCGGCGCGCACTTCCACCTTGCCGCGCTTGAGCTGCGCCATGACGCGTTCGCGCAGCGCGGGCTCATGGCTGCGCAGCTCGTCGGGCAGGCGAAAACTCAGGTCCAGAAAGCGGCTGTTGACGGAGCGGATTTCGATCCCCAAGCGGCGTGCAGCCGTGCTCTTGGCGTCTGTTTTGGAGTCGGAATCCGGGGTGGCGGTGGCGCTGCTGTGCTGGGCACTGGCGTAGCCGGTCATGCTGTAAACTGGCATTGAGAAGGTACATATCGTTGCAATGGCCTGAGAATAACCGACGACTTGCTCCCCATCCGATGTAAAAACCCAGGGCTTTTGCACCAGATAGAAGGCAGGTCCCCAAACCGCCTTTTTGCCGCTTCCCCGCTCCCTGCTTTCCCAGCCTATTTATGTCCAAAAACAAACCGGCCACGCTTCCGCCCGGCACCGCTATCGGGGGCTACCACATCGTGCGGCGGCTGTCGTCCGGCGGGTTTGGCGTCGTGTACCTGGCGGTGGGGGCCGATGGCGGCCAGGTGGCGGTCAAGGAATACCTGCCCAGCAGCCTGGCCACCCGCGAAGTGGGTGAGCTGTTGCCGCAGGTGCAGCCCGAAAAGCTGTCGCTGTACCGGCTGGGGCTGAAGAGCTTTTTTGAAGAAGGCCGCTCGCTGGCGCAGATCTCGCACCCGTCGGTGGTCAGCGTGCTCAACTTCTTCCGTGAGAACGAAACCGTCTACATGGTGATGAACTACCTGGAGGGCGCGACCCTGCAGGACTTCATCATCACCTCGCGCGACCAGCGCAAGCAGAAGGTGTTCCGCGAATCCACTATCCGTAGCCTGTTTGACGAAATCTTGCGCGGCTTGCGCATCGTGCACCAGCACAAGATGCTGCATTTGGACATCAAACCCGCCAATATTTTTATCACCGACGACAACAAGGCGGTGCTGATCGACTTCGGTGCGGCCCGCGAGGTGCTCAACAAGGAAGGCAACTTCATCCGTCCCATGTACACCCCCGGCTTTGCCGCCCCCGAGATGTACCGGCGCGATGCCTCCATGGGGCCGTGGACCGACATCTACGCCATCGGCGCCTGCATTTACGCCTGCATGCAGGGCTTTCCGCCCAACGAAGCACCGCAGCGGCTGGAAAAAGACCGCATCGGCCTGGCCCTGTCGCGGCTGCGCGGCATTTATTCGGACAACCTGATCGAAGTGGTCGAGTGGTGCATGTCGATCGACCCGTTGTCGCGCCCGCAGTCGGTGTTTGCGCTGCAAAAAGAGCTCAGCCGCGAAGGCGAGCGCCGCTACACCAAGCTGACCGTGGCCGAGAAGCTGCGCCTGCAGTTCGACACCCTGGTGTCCGACACCAAAAAGAACGTACGCGAAGCCACCGGCATCGGGTCGAATCCGAAGTGAAGTTTTCGGTATTCCAGGTCAGCCGCAAGGGCGGCCGCGAAAAAAACGAAGACCGCATGGGCTATTGCTACACCAGTGGCTCGGGCCTGTTTCTGCTGGCCGACGGCATGGGTGGCCACCCCGAAGGCGAAGTGGCGGCCCAGATGGCGCTGCAAAGCCTGTCCGCCCTGTACCAGAAGCAGGCCCGCCCGCTGCTGCCCCATGCGGCCGAATTTTTAAGTACCGCGCTGCTGTCGGCCCACGACCAGATCCTGCGCTACGCCGCCAAACACGGCATGCTCGACACCCCCCGCACCACCCTGGTCGCTGCGGTGGTGCAGGGCAACAGTGCCACCTGGGTGCACTGCGGCGATTCGCGTCTGTACGTGGTGCGCGACGGCGCGCTGCTGACCCGCACGCGCGACCATTCCTATGCCGAGCAGCACCGCGCCGAGGGCGGGCCGCAGTTGCCCCATCTGGTGAACCGCAACGTGCTCTACACCTGCCTGGGCTCGCCGGTCAAACCCCAGTTCGACATCACCGGCCCGGTGGCGCTGCACCAGGGCGACAAAATCATGCTGTGCTCCGATGGCCTGTGGGACAACCTGGACGATGCCACCATCGTGCGTGGCCTGGCCGGTGCCCCGGTGTCGCAGGCCGTGCCCGACCTGGTGGAACAGGCGCTGCGCAAGGGCGGTGCCCGCAGCGACAATGTCACCGTGCTGGCCATCGAATGGGAGACCCCGGACATGTTCGAGTCCACCCGGGGCATCTCCACTGACACGATCCAGCCGGGCGTGTTTGCCTCGTCCATCCAGCCCCACGGGCCGGAAAGCCTGATCGACGATCTGGACGATGCCGCGATCGAGCGGTCCATCGCCGAGATCAACGAAGCTATCCGCAAAGCCGCTGCAAAGCGGGCCTGAGTTCCCCCCCCCCCCGCCCAAACAGCGGGGTGTTTGTATGTTTTTGAAGCCCACACCATGACCGAATTCATCCGTAGCGGTGGCCGTGCCACCCAGCAACTGCGCCCGGTGCGCATCACCCGGGGCTACACCATGCACGCCGAAGGCTCGGTGCTGATCGAGTTTGGCAACACCAAAGTGCTGTGCACCGCGTCTGTCGAAGAAAAAGTGCCCGGTCACAAGAAGGGCAGTGGCGAGGGCTGGGTCACCGCCGAATACGGCATGCTGCCGCGCGCCACCCACACCCGCAGCGACCGCGAGGCCGTGCGCGGCAAGCAAAGCGGGCGCACGCAGGAAATCCAGCGCCTGATCGGTCGCTCCCTGCGCGCCGTGTTTGACCTGAAGCTGCTGGGCGAGCGCACCATCCACCTGGACTGCGACGTGCTGCAGGCCGACGGCGGCACCCGCACGGCGGCCATCACCGGCGCGTTCGTGGCCGCACAGGATGCCGTCAATGGGCTGCTGAAGTCCGGCAAGATCGCCGCCACGCCCATCTTGCAGCCCGTGGCCGCCATCTCGGTGGGCATCGTGCAAGGCACGCCGCTGCTGGACCTGGAATACACCGAAGACTCCGCCTGCGACACCGACATGAACGTGGTGATGACCGGCGCTGGCCATTTTGTCGAAGTGCAGGGCACGGCCGAGGGTGTGGCCTTTGCCCGTTCCGAGATGGACGCACTGCTGGCGCTGGCCGAAGCAGGCATCGCCGAGTTGATGGACCTGCAGCAGGTCGCACTATCGAAATAAGAGCTGCTCACGCTCAAGGAATAAGCGCTAGAGGCATATTTTTATGAAAATCGTATTGGCATCCAACAACGCAGGCAAGCTGTTCGAGCTGCAAGCCCTGTTCGCCCCCCTGGGCGTGGAACTGGTGGCGCAGGGCAGCTTGGGCATCCCCGAGGCCGAGGAACCCTTCCACACCTTCGTCGAAAACGCCCTGGCCAAGGCCCGGCACGCCAGCGCCCACAGCGGCCTGCCCGCCGTGGCCGACGACGCGGGCCTGTGCGTCGATGCCTTCGGCGGCCTGCCGGGCGTGCAAACCGCCTATTACGCCACCCAGTTCGGCTACCCCAAGAGCGACAGCAACAACGTGCGCGCGCTGCTGGAGCAGATGGCGCACGTCGATAACCGCCGTGCCGCGTTGGTCAGCACCCTGGTGGCCGTGCGCAGTCCGAACGACCCCGAGCCGCTGATCGCCGTGGGCCGGGCCGTGGGCGAGATCACCCGCGCGCCGCAGGGCGAACACGGCTTTGGCTTTGACCCGGTGATGTTCCTGCCGCAGTTCGGCAAGACCTTTGCCGAGCTGACACCCGAGGTGAAGAACGCGAACAGCCACCGCGGCCAGTCGTCCCGCGCCATGCTGGCGTTGATGCGCGAGCGTTGGCTGCCGTGAAAGATCTGCAACACCACATGCGCCCCGGCCTGCTGCAGCTGGCCGCGCTACCGCCGCTGTCGCTGTACGTGCACCTGCCCTGGTGCCTGAAGAAGTGTCCGTATTGCGACTTCAATTCGCACGAGTTGCGGGCGGATGGCGTGCAGACGCTGCACCCCGCTGCCAACTTGGCCGCGCCCACGCCTACCGCCGAAGTGCCCGAGCAGCGCTACATCGACGCGCTGATGGCCGACCTGGAGGCCGCGCTGCCGCTGGTCTGGGGCCGCACGGTGCACAGCATCTTCATCGGCGGCGGCACACCCAGCCTGTTTTCGCCGCAAGCCATTGACCGCCTGATCGGCGACATCCGCGCCCGCCTGAAGCTGGAGCCGGATTGCGAAATCACCCTGGAAGCCAACCCCGGTACCTTCGAGAAGAACCGCTTCCGCGCCTACCGCAGCGCCGGGGTGACGCGCTTGTCGGTGGGCGTGCAGAGTTTTAACGACACGCACCTCAAGGCCCTGGGCCGGGTCCACGACAGCGCCCAGGCCATTGCGGCGGTGGAAGAGGCGGCCCAGTCGTTTGACACTTTCAACCTCGACATCATGTATGCGCTGCCCGGCCAGACGCTACAAAATCTAGAGCTGGATATGCAGACGGCACTAGCGCTAGGGCCCAAACACATCAGTATTTACCAACTGACCATCGAGCCCAACACCTATTTCGCCAAGTTCCCGCCCCAGGTGCCCGAGGAAGACCTGGGCTACGACATGCTGGACAAGATCACCGAGATGACCGGTGCGGCGGGCATGGACCGCTACGAGGTCTCGGCCTACGCGCTGCCGGGCCACGCCTGCGTGCACAACCAGAACTACTGGCAGTTTGGCGACTACCTGGGCATTGGCGCAGGCGCGCACAGCAAACTCAGCTTTGCCCACCGCATCATCCGGCAGGTGCGTTATCGCGAGCCGAACTTGTACATGGCCAACGCCCTGGCAGGCAAAGCCGTGGCGCAGGACGACGATGTTGCGCGTGCCGAGCTGCCGTTCGAGTACATGCTCAACGCCCTGCGCCTGCGCGACGGCTTTGAGCTACCGAAGTTCACCGAACGCACCGGCCTGCCGCTGACCAGCATCCAGAAAGGCCTGGCCGAGGGCGAGCGCAAGGGTTTGCTGGAGCGCGATGGCGTGCGCGTGCGGCCCACGGTGCGGGGCTTTGACTTTTTGAGTGACCTGCAGGCGCTGTTTCTGGCCGAGCCTAAAACCTAGTCTAAAACCTAGTTTTTGGCTCTGCGCAGGCTGCTCAGGCGCTCGGAGATGCTGTCCAGGTCCAGCGCGTCCTGGGAGCACAGCAGGTACTTTTCCAGGTCGATCACGGCGGGCCGGGTGTGGCCCAGGGCGGCGTGGGCCAGGCCCCGGTCGCGGTACTCGCTCCAGGCATCGGGCAGCAGCACCAGCAGGCGGTTCAGCACCGGCAGCAGGCGCTGCCAGTCACTTTGCGCGGTGTGGATGTCTTTGAGGTTGCGCAGCATGCGGGCCACGATGTCGCGCGGCGGGCTGGCCTGCAGGTACAGGCCCAGCGGCACCTCGAAATCGTCGGACAGCGCGTTGCGCCGGGTGTAGGGCTCCAGCCGCTCCGACAGCTCTTCGCGGCTCAGCGACTGGCCGGTGAACGGGTCCATCACCACCTGGCCCTTGGGCAGGTTGATCTTGACCATGAAATGCCCCGGAAACGCCACGCCCCGCACCACCAGGCCAATGCCCTGGGCCAGCTCCATCCACAGCACGGCCAGCGATATCGGGATGCCCCGGCGGGTGCGCAGCACGGCGTTGAGGTAGCTGTTGTCGGGGTCGTAGTAGTCGTTGACGTTGCCGCCGAAGTTCAGGTCGCGGTAGAAAAACTGGTTCAGCGAGCGCAGGCGCTGCAGCGGCACCGCGTCGCGCGGCAGGCGGCGCTTGAGGCGGGCCAGCAGCTGGTCTACGTCGCCCAGCACCTGCTCGATGTCCAGCTCGGGGTACTCGTCTTGCGCCAGGCTGGTCACCGCTTCCAGCAGCGGAAAGTGTTCATCGCTTTGCACCAGCGCCGCAAAATACTCCAGCGGGGTGGGGGCTTGGTAGGGAATGTGCATGGTCTAGTTTCTAGTGGACGGCTAGCGCAGCGTCAAGCCTAAATGCCACCCGGATGCACCACTTTACGCAATTTCATTCCTGCTGCCCACAACGCTACAAAATAAATAGCTGCTGACGCAAGCAGAACCAGCGCCAGATAGCCAACCCGTTCCAATTTCGCGCCTGCAAAGTGGGTCCAGGGCACGGCACTGGCCGCCCAGATCAAAAATACCGCCAACAAGGCGCTGGCGGCCAGTACCTGCAGGATGAACTTCCACCAACCCGGCACGGGCAGATAGCTGCCGCGCCGCCGCAGGCCAACCAGCAACCAGGTGGCGTTGATGAGTGCGCCCAGGCCCACCGACAGCGTCAGCGCCGCGTGCTGGAACAGCGGCACCAGCGCCAGATTCAGCAGCTGGGTGATAACCAGCACGGCTACGGCGATGCGCGCCGGGGTCTTCATGTTGTGGCTGGCGTAAAAGCCGGGGGCCAGCACCTTGATGGCCACCACGCCCAGCAGGCCCACGCCCCAGCCCATCAGGGCCAGCGCGGTTTGCGCCACGTCGCGCTCGGTGAACGCGCCATAGTGGAAGATCACCGCCACCAGCGGCGTGGCAAAGGTCAGCAGGGCTACCGAGCAGGGTACGGCCAGCAACACTACTAGGCGCAGGCCCCAGTCGAGCATGGCAGAGTATTTGGCCGGGTCATTGGCCGCTTTGGCACCGGCCAGTTGCGGCATCAGCACCACGCCCAGGGCCACGCCCAGCATGGCGGTGGGAAATTCCATCAGCCGGTCGGCCCCGCTGAGCCAGCTCACGCTGCCGGGGGCCAGGCGCGAGGCGATCTGGGTGTTGATGAACAGCGAGATCTGCGCCACGCCCACGCCCAGCAGGGCTGGAACCATCAGTTTTGCTACTTTTCTGGTAGCATCATCCGCCCATGCGGTGCGCACCAGCGACCAAGTCAGTCCAATATTCGGAAACAGGCCCAGGCGCTTGAGCGCTGGAATCTGCACCCCCAGTTGCAAGATGCCGCCCAGCATCACGCCGATGATCTGCGCATAAATCGGCTCAATGCTGTGGCTGCGGAACCAGGGGGTGGCCCACAGCGTGGCGGCGATCATGGCGATGTTCAGCAGCACCGGGGTGGCGGCGGGTACGGCAAAGACCCGCCAGGTGTTCAAAATGCCCGAGGCCATGGACACCAGCGAGATGAACAGGATGTAGGGGAACATCCAGCGCGTCATGGTGGTGGCCGCCGCATAGGCCTGCGGCTCCTGTTGCATGCCGCCGGCCATGGCCCAGACCAGCAGCGGCGTGCCCAGCACCCCCAGCACGCAGGTCAGCACCAGCACCCAGGTCAGCAGGGTGGCTACGCGGTCGATCAGCAGCTTGGTGGCCTCCAGCCCGTGCGTGGCCTTGCTGGCGGCCAGCACCGGCACAAAGGCCTGGCTGAACGCGCCTTCGCCAAACAGGCGGCGAAACAGGTTGGGGATGCGAAACGCCACGTAGAACGCGTCGGTCATGGCGTTGGCACCAAAGGTGGCGGCAAACAACTGGTCACGGACCAGACCCGCCACGCGGGAAGCCAGGGTCAGCAGGGAGATGGTGGATGCAGATTTGAAGAGACTCACCCGCCCAGTGTAGCCCGGCTGGATGCCAAGCCGCCCGAATGCTATACTCGCGGGCTTTGCTGGCATCATCCTCTAACAATCTCAAGGAAAACTATTATGGCAACCAAACCAAAGAAAAAGAACCCACGCCTTGCGTCGGGCCGTAAGCGCGTCCGCCAGGACGTCAAGATCAACGCTGCGAACACCTCGCTGCGTTCCAAATACCGTACCGCTGTCAAGAACGTCGAAAAAGCCGTTCTGACCGGCGACAAGGCCAAGGCCACCGAACTGTTTGCCAAGATGCAAGCGGTGGTGGACACGGTTGCCGACAAGGGCATCTTCCACAAGAACAAGGCAGCTCGCGATAAGAGCCGTCTGAGCACCAAGGTGAAGGCACTCGTGGCCGCACCTGTCGCCGCTTAAATCTTTTAAGCAAACCGCCCGGACGGTGTCACTACTGTCCGCCGTTTTGTAGGGTGCGCTGCCAGCAAAAAATAAGAACCACCTTCGGGTGGTTTTTTCGTTTCTGGGCTCTAACTGGCGAGGCGGTCCTGCTTGGGCGGGCTGTGGAACCGGCTGCGGTAGGCCCGCGAGAAGTACGAGGGCGACTCAAACCCGCAGGCCACGCTCACCTCGATGATGCGCATCTCGGTCTGCTGCAGCAGCTGGCGCGCTCGGTCCAGCCGCAGGCCCAGGTAGAAGTGCGAGGGCGTGTCTTTCAGGTAGGTGGCAAACAGCCGCTCCAGTTGCCGCCGGGTCACGCCAATGGAGCCGGCCAGTGCATCGGGCGACAGAGGGTCTTCCATGTGGCGCTCCATTTCGCTCACTACCTGGATGGTTTTCTTGTTGTGGATGCCGTAACGCGCGGCAATCTGCATGCGCTGGTGGTCCGACGGGTTGCGGATGCGGCCCAGCACAAACTGCTCCGACACCGCGGTGGCCAGCGCGTGGCCATGCTTGCGCGCAATCAGCGCCAGCAGCATGTCGATGGAGGCCGTGCCGCCCGCGCTGGTGATGCGCTGGCCGTCGATTTCAAACAGCTCCTGCGTCACCATCGCTGCCAGCGCCGGGTAGCGCTCCACAAACGCCGATATCGCCTCCCAATGTAGCGTCAGCTTCTGGCGTTGCAGCAGCCCGGCCTCGGCCAGCACGAAGCTGCCGGTGTCGATGGCCCCTAGCACCGTGCCCGCCCGGTCCAGCCGCCGCAACCAATTGCCCAGCGCCGGTGTGTAGTGCTCCAGCGGGTTGAAGCCGCCCACGATGAACAGGGTGGGTGCGCTGGCCACCGTGTCCAGCGAGCCTTCGGCATTCAGTGACATGCCGTTGCTGGCGGTGACCGGCCCACCGTCCACGCTGAGGATGTGCCAGCGGTACAGGTTTTTTTGGTAGCGGTTTGCCACCCGCAGCGGCTCGACCGCCGACACAAAGCCCATCATCGAGAACGCGGGCAGCAGCAGAAAGTACAGGTCTTCGGTGGGCATGCCGGTTTTTAGCAGACTGGGGCAAACCCGCGTGGTCGCTGCTGGTCAATGACTGGTCGCAATGCGTCGTTTTTTGAGGGGGTCCCCCGGTAAATTCCCTCCATCGCAAGGCGGTGGGCGCTGTTTGCGGTGTTTATCCATAAGGAAACATGATGAAAAAATGGCTTCAGGGTGTGGGTTTGGCGGTGGCGGCGATGTGCGTGGTGCCTGCGATGGCCCAGGATGCCGAAAGCTGCAAGAAGGTGCGCTTTGTGGACATCGGCTGGAGCGACATCACCGCCACCACCGCGCTGGCCACCACGGTGTTTGAAGGACTGGGCTACAGCCCTAGCACCACCATCGCCTCGGTGCCGATCTCTTTTGCGGGCCTGAAGAGCAAGCAGATCGACGTGTCGCTGGGCTACTGGAGTCCCATGCAGGACGGCATGGTCGATCCGCTGGTCAAGGCCAAAAACCTGGTGGTGCTGCCCACCCCCAACCTCAGCGGTGCCAAGGCCACCCTGGCCGTGCCCGCGTATGCCAATGAGGCGGGGCTGAAGAGCTTTGCCGACATTGCCAAGTTCCAGAAAGAGCTGGATGGCAAGATTTTCGGCATCGAAGCCGGTAGCAGCGCCAACGCCAAGGTACAGCAGATGATCGACAAGAACGAGCTGGGCCTGGGCGGCTTCAAGCTGGTGCAGTCCAGCGAAGCGGGCATGCTGGCCGAAGTGCAGCGCGCGATACGGCAGAAGAAGCTGGTGGTGTTTCTGGGCTGGGAGCCGCACCCCATGAACATCCAGATGCAGATCAGCTACCTGACCGGGGGCGATGCCTACTTTGGCGCGAATTTTGGCGAAGCCAAGGTCAAGACCCTGGTGGCCACCGACTACCTGGAGCGCTGCCCGAACGCGGGCAAGCTGGTGTCCAACCTGATTTTCAGCACCGACGTGGAAAACCGCCTGATGGTGCCCATCATGGCCAAGGTGCTGCCCGCTACCGCCGCCAAAGACTTTTTGAAGCAAAACCCCGAGCTGCTGACCAAATGGCTGGCGGGTGTCAAAACCTATGATGGCAAAGACGGCCTGCCTGCTGTGCGCACCTCCCTCGGTCTGTAAAGAAAGCCGTACATGAACCATGATGTCATCCTGACCTGCGCCGTGACCGGCGCGGGCGACACCGTTGGCCGCCACCCGGCCATTCCCGTCACCCCCCAACAGATCGCCGAAGCTGCGGTAGAGGCCGCCAAGGCCGGGGCCACCGTGGTGCACTGCCATGTGCGCGACCCGGCCACCGGCAAGGGCAGCCGCGACCCGGCGCTGTACCGCGAGCTGGTGGATCGCATCCGCTCCAGTGGCGTGGACATGGTGCTGAACTTGACGGCCGGTATGGGTGGCGACCTGGAGATCGGCGCGGGCGAAAACCCGATGCAGTTCGGCCCCGGCACCGACCTGGTCGGCGGGCTGGAGCGGCTGATCCACATCGAAGAGCTGCTGCCCGAAATCTGCACGCTGGACTGCGGAACGCTGAATTTTGGCGATGGCGACTACATCTACGTCTCCACCCCCGCCCAGTTGCGCGCCGGGGCCAAGCGCATTCTGGAGCTGGGCGTGAAAGCCGAGCTGGAGGTGTTCGACACCGGCCACCTGTGGTTTGCCAAGCAACTGCTGAAAGAAGGCCTGCTGGGCGATGCGCCGCTGTTCCAGGTCTGCCTGGGCATCCCCTGGGGTGCACCTGCCGACACCACCACCATGAAAGCCATGGCCGACAACATGCCGCCGGGTGCCACCTGGGCTGGCTTTGGTATTGGCCGCATGCAGATGCCCATGGTGGCGCAAGCCGTGCTGCTGGGCGGCAATGTGCGTGTGGGCCTGGAAGACAACCTCTGGCTGGACAAGGGCGTGCCCGCCAGCAACGGCTCGCTGGTGGAGCGGGCGCGCAGCATCATCAGCATGATGGGCGCACGCACGCTCACCCCCGAAGAAGGCCGCCAGAAGCTGGGGCTGAAGAAGCGTGGCTGATCTGGCCAACGACCACCGCATCTGCTTCATCGGCGACTCGATGACGCAGGGCACCAGCGACCCCACTTGCCTGGGCTGGCCGGGCCGTGTCAGCGCGGCGGCCTGGGCCGCTGGCTATGCGGTAACCGCCCACAACCTGGGCATCCGTGGCGACACCAGCCAGGGCGTTGCGGCGCGCTGGCAGGCCGAGTCGGCAGTGCGCCTGCAGGCGGAATGCCGCAAGTACCTGGTGTTTTCATTCGGTGCCAACGACATGACCCCGCTGGGCGACGGACTGCGGGTGGCGGTGGCGCAGAGCGTGGAGTGCTTTACCCGCACCGTCTCCGAGGCCCAGGCGCTGCATCCCACGGTGGTGCTAGGCCCGTTCCCGGTGGGCGAGGCCGCGCAGGATGCCCGTATCCTGGACCTGTGCCCGCAGTACGCCGAACGCGCCCAGGCCCTGGGCGTGCCGTACCTGCCGGTGGCGCGCTTTTTGACCGCCAGTGCACTCTGGCGGGCCGACGTGGCCGCCAGCGACGGTTGCCATCCGGGGGCTGCGGGCTACCAACTGGTGGCCGACCGGGTGTTGGCCTGGCCCGCCTGGTGGTTTTCCAACCCAACAATCTCTTAAATTTTCACCATGACTATCACCACCACCATCAAGACCTTCGCCGCCCTGGGCGTAGGCGTTATAGGCAGCGGCTGGGTTGCGCGCGCACTGGCCCACGGGCTGGATGTCGTCGCCTGGGACCCGGCTGCCGGGGCCGAACAGCAACTGCGCGCCAACGTGGCTAATGCCTGGCCCGCGCTGGAACGGCAAGGCCTGGCCGCAGGGGCCTCCATGGAGCGCCTGCGTTTTGTGGCCACCATCGCCGAATGCGTGCAGCATGCCGATTTCATCCAGGAAAGTGCCCCCGAGCGGCAAGACCTCAAGCTGTCGCTGCATGCCCAAATCAGCGCGGCCGCCCGGCCCGATGCCATCATCGCCTCGTCCACCTCGGGCCTGCTGCCCACCGACTTTTACGCCAGCGCCACGCATCCCGAGCGCTGCGTGGTCGGCCACCCGTTCAACCCGGTGTACCTGCTGCCCCTGGTGGAAGTGGTGGGCGGCGAAAAAACCTCGGCCGAAGCCATTGCCGCCGCTATCAAAATCTATAGCGCACTCGGCATGCGGCCCCTGCACGTGCGCAAGGAAATCCCCGGATTTATCGCCGACCGCCTGCTGGAAGCCGTGTGGCGCGAGGCCCTGCACCTGGTCAACGACGGCGTGGCCACCACCGGCGAGATCGACGATGCCATTCGCTATGGCGCGGGCATCCGCTGGTCGTTTATGGGCACGTTTTTGACCTACACCCTGGCCGGAGGCGATGCGGGCATGCGGCACTTCATGGCGCAGTTTGGCCCGGCCCTGGAGCTGCCCTGGACCAAGCTGGTCGCCCCCCAACTCACCGATGCGCTGATCGACAGCGTAGTGGAGGGCACCACCGCCCAGCTCGGCACGCACAGCATCAAGCAACTGGAACGCTACCGCGACGATGCCATTCAAAGCGTGATGGCCGCCGTGGAAGCCGCCAAAGCCCGCCATGGCATCTGACCCCCTGTACACCGCCAAAGTGCCGCCCGAGTGGGTGGACTACAACGGTCACCTGCGCGATGCCTATTACGGCCTGATCTGCAGCTACGCCACCGACGCGCTGATGGACCAGATCGGCCTGGATGCCGCGGGCCGCGCCCGCACCCACGGCAGCCTGTTCACGCTGGAAAGCCACATCCACTACCTGTACGAGGTGAAGCTGGGGGCCGAGGTACAGGTGCAACTGCAGTTGCTGGGCCATGATGCCAAGCGGCTGCATATTTTTCTGAAGCTGCTGCTGCCGGATAGGGCTGAGCCGGTGGCGGTGTGCGAGCAGATGCTGCTGCATGTGGACATGCGCGGCCCCCGGTCGGCGGCTTTTCCCGCCGACGTGCTGGCCCGGGTGCAGAGCATCGCGGCGGCACACTACTCGCTGCCCGTGCCCATCCTGGTGGGTAAGGTGATGCAACTGCCCGGAGCACGGCCTACAAGCTAGCGGGGCGGAGACTATGTGCGTATACTGTATTTATAAACAGTATTTTGACACATATGCAAGCCCAACCCGCATGGCACGAAGCGCCCCCCACAGCGCCCGTGCCACCTCCACGCCCTCCGCAAGGACTCGGCCAACTGCCGCCCGCAGTGGCGGCTGCCGTCTGGCGGGGCTCCGAGCTGGGCACGCCTGTGGCCTCGGTGGTGGCGTCCGGCTGGGCGCTGCTGGACCAGGAACTGCCCGGTGGTGGCTGGCCCTGCTATGCGCTGGCCGAGGTGCTGAGCCCGCAGCCGGCGGTATTGGAATGGCGGCTGCTGGGGCCGGCACTGCGCCAGGTGGTGGCCCAGGGCGGCCAGGTGGTGGTGGTCGCCCCGCCCAGGGAGCCGCACCTGCCGGGCCTGGTGCATGCGGGGCTGGACCCGCGCCAACTGGTCTGGATCCAGGCCGATACCCCCGCAGAGCGGCTGTGGGTGACCGAGCAGCTCATCAAGTCCGGCTCCGCCGGTGCCCTGGTGGCCTGGGTGCCGCAGGCGCGGCAGGAGCAGATCCGCCGCCTGCAGGTGTGTGCGCAAAGCTGTGCGGGCCTGGTGTTTCTGTGCCGTCCCGAGGCTGCGCAGCATGAGGCTTCCGCTGCGCCGCTGCGGGTGCATGCCAGTTTGGGCCTGGATTGGGAGCTGCGCGTGCAGGTGTTCAAGCGCCGCGGCCCGGTGCACACGGGTTTGGTCACGCTGCCTTCGGTACCCGGTGGGCTGGCATCGGTGCTGACACCGCGCTTGCTGTGCCCCAGCCAGTTTTTTCTTCCCCGCGAAAGTCCCCATGCTGTGGGCCGCCTTGCTCCCCGAAGCACACCCATCCCCCAACCCGTCCCGCACTGAGGCGCTCCAGGGCCTGGCGGTGTGGTGTCTGCAATTCACCCCCCGTGTGGCCATAACGGAAGCTGCCGTGCTGATGGAAGTGGAGGGCAGCGAGCGCCTGTTTGGCGGCAGGCGCGCGCTGGCGGCGCAGGTGCGTACGGAATCTGCGGCGCTGGGCGTGGTTTTTCTGGCCTGGGCCCCCACCAGCCTGGCCGCGCTGGCCCTGGCGCGCTGCGGCGTGCGCAACGGCTTTGCGCAACCGCTGGCTGTACTGCTGGATGGCTTGCCGCTGGCATCTGTGGCGGCGGTGGCGGCCCACGCGCCGATGCTGGCGCGCCTGGGCTGCACCACCCTGGGCCAGGTCCGGGCGCTGCCACGCGGCGGGCTTAGCCGCCGCTTCGACAAAGAACTGCTGGTGGCCCTGGACCAGGCCTATGGCCTGCGCCCCAGTGCCCACGCCTGGGTGGCGCTGCCCGAGCAGTTCCACGCCAGGCTGGAGCTGATGTCGCGGGTCGAGCACGCCCCGGCCATTCTGTTTGGTGCGCGCCGCCTGCTGCTGCAACTCTGCGGCTGGCTGGCGGCCCGGCGCTGCGGTGTTACGGCCTTCACCCTGCGCTGGTGCCACGATGCCATGCGCTCCAAAACTGCCGGAGACGGTGGAGAGCTGACCATCCGCACGGCAGAGCCCACGCGCAGCGTAGAGCATCTGGCGCGGCTGCTCGTTGAAAACCTGGCCAAAGTGCAGTTGCAGGCCCCGGTGGGAGACCTGGAGCTGCTGGCCGTGGAGGTGCGGGCGTTCGAGGCCCCCACCATGTCCTTGCTGCCCGACAGCCAGCAAGACGGCGAGTCGCTGGCCCTGGCGCTGGAGCGCATTGCCGCTCGGCTGGGGCCGCAGCGGGTTCTGCGCCCGGTGCTGCAGGAGGACCACCGCCTGGAGTGGACCGTCCACTGGCAACCGGCCCCGGCCCCGCTGCCACGCAAGAGCCCTGGTGCGCCCTCTGCACCGTACACGCTGCCCCAGCCCAGCTTCGTACTGCCGCATCCCTTGCCGTTGGCGGTGCAGGCGGACCGGCCGCTGTACCAGGGCATGCTGCACCTGCTATCGGGCCCGCACCGTATTGAAGGCGGCTGGTGGCACCGGCTCAGCGACGACACCGGCACCCACGCCCAGACGGTGGTGCGCGACTATTGGGTGGCCCTGAGCGCGCACGCGGGCGTGCTGTGGATCTACCAGACCCGGCTGGCCAACGAAGACACCGCCTGGTTCCTGCACGGCATATTCGCCTAAAGCCATGCTGTCTGTTCCACCGACCATTTCTGCCTATGCCGAGCTGTGGTGCCTGAGCAATTTCTCCTTTTTGCGTGGTGCCAGCCAACCCGCCGAGCTAGTGGAACGTGCCCAAAAACTGGGCTATGCTGCCCTGGCGGTCACCGACGAATGCTCCATGGCCGGGATCGTGCGCGCCCACGTGGCCGCCAAGGAGCAGGGCCTGCCGCTGCTGGTGGGCAGCCAGTTCCAGGTGGATGGCGAGGCACCGTTTACCTTCATCGTGCTGGCCTGCAACCTCAACGGTTACGGCAATCTGTGCGAGTTCATTACCGGGCTGCGCCGGTCGGCGCAAAAGGGCAGCTACCACCTCAGCCGCGAGGCCATAGACCCGCAGGCCCTGGCCGACTGCGTGGTGCTGGCCGCGCCAGACCGGCGCTCCACTGGCGCGCAACTGGAATCCGTGGCCCGCTGGCTGCTCGGTGCCTTTACCGGCCGCTGCTGGCTGGCGGTGCAGATGCTGCGCGTGCTGGGCGACGAGATGTGGCTGTACCAGCTGCGCCAGGTCAGCGCGCTTACCGCCATTGCACTGGTGGCCGCTGGAGACGTGCACATGCATGTGCGCTCCCGCAAGCCGCTGCAGGATGTGCTCACCGCCACCCGGATCGGCCAGCCCTTGACCGCCTGCGGCCTGGCCTTGCAGCCCAATGCAGAACGGCATCTGCGCACCCGGCTGCGCCTGGCCCAGACCTACCCCCCGGATCTGCTGGATGAAACTCTGCAGGTCGCTGCACGCTGCCACTTTTCTCTGGACGAACTGCGCTACCAGTACCCGGATGAAGTCGTGCCGGCGGGCGAAACGCCCATGGGCTATCTGCGCCGCATCACCTACGAGGGGGCAGGGCGGCGCTGGCCGCAGGGCATGGCCGCCAAGGAGCAGGAGCAGATCGAGCACGAACTGGCACTCATTGGCGACCTGCGCTTCGAGCACTACTTTCTGACCGTCTACGACATCGTGCGTTTCGCCCGCAGCCAGCACATCCTCTGCCAGGGCCGGGGGTCGGCGGCCAACTCTGTGGTGTGCTACTGCCTGGGGGTGACCGAGGTGGACCCGGCGCGCATGAGCATGCTGTTCGAGCGCTTCATCAGCCGCGAGCGCAACGAGCCGCCCGACATCGATATCGACTTCGAGCACGAGCGGCGTGAAGAGGTGTTGCAGTACCTGTACGCCAAATACGGCCGGGACCGCGCGGCACTGACCGGCGTGGTCATCTGCTACCGACCCAAGTCGGCCATCCGGGACGTGGGCAAGGCCCTGGGCTTCCCGCTGGAAACACTGGAGCTGCTGGCCAAGGGCCACCACTGGTGGGACGGCCAGGCCATCGCCCCCGAGCGACTGCAGGAAGCAGGCCTGCGTCTTGACGACCTGGCGGTGCAGCAGCTGCTGGAGCTGACCACGGCCTTGCTGGACTTTCCGCGCCACCTGTCCCAGCACACCGGGGGCTTCGTGCTCACCCAAGGCCCGCTGGCGCGCATGGTCCCCATCGAAAACGCCGCCATGCCCAACCGCACCGTGATCGAGTGGGACAAGGACGACCTGGATGCCGTGGGCCTGCTCAAGGTGGACTGCCTGGCGCTGGGCATGCTCACCGCCCTCCGCAAGTCGCTGGATTTCATTGGGCAGCGTACCGGCCAGACCATGGCGATGCAGGACATCCCGCCCGAGTGCAGCACCACCTACGACATGATTTGCCAGGCCGACACCGTGGGTGTGTTCCAGATCGAGAGCCGGGCGCAAATGGGCATGCTGCCTCGGCTGCAACCCCGCTGCTTCTACGACCTGGTGATCGAGGTGGCCATCGTGCGGCCCGGGCCCATACAGGGTGGCATGGTGCACCCCTACCTGAACCGTCGCCAGGGCATCGAGCCCGTCACCTACCCCAGCGCTGCGCTGGAAGAGGCCTTGGGCCGCACCCTGGGCATTCCGATATTCCAGGAGCAGGTGATGCAGATTTCCATCCTGGCCGCCGGTTTTACCGCAGGCGAGGCCGACGGGCTGCGGCGGGCCATGGCCGCCTGGAAGCGCAAGGGCGGGCTGGAAAAGTACTACGACAAAATCGTCGGCGGCATGACGGCACGCGGCTATGAAGAGGCGTTTGCCCAGAACATCTTCGAGCAGATCAAGGGCTTTGGCGAGTATGGCTTTCCCGAAAGCCATGCGGCATCGTTTGCCTTGCTGGTCTATAACAGTTGCTGGATCAAGCGGCACCACCCGGCCGAATTTTTGGCCGCCATGCTCAACAGCCAGCCGCTGGGCTTTTACTCGGCCTCGCAGCTGGTGCAGGATGCCCAGCGCCATGGGGTGGAGGTGCGGCCCCCGGATGTGCTGCACAGCCAGGTGGACTGCACCCTGGAAGACCTGCCGCACCCCCCGGCCGTGCGGCTGGGCCTGCGCCTCATCGACAAGCTGCAGAAAAAGTCGGCACAGCGCATCGTGCAGGCACGGGCCGAAGCACCGTTCGACAGCGCCGAAGACCTGGCCCGTCGCGCCCACCTGGAGCAGCACGAGATGCAAACCCTGGCCGCGGCCGATGCGCTGGCGGGCCTGTCCGGCCACCGGCGGCAGCAGGTCTGGGATGCCTCGGCCCTGCGTTCCACGCCGCTGCTGCTGCGGGATGCGCCGGTGGAAGAAGATGTGCTGGAATTGCCGCCCGCGCTGGAAGGGGAGGAGGTGGAGTGGGACTACGCGTCCCTGGGCCTGACCCTGCGCAGCCACCCGCTGGCGCTGCTGCGGCCCCAACTGGCCCGGCGCAGGCTGATGTCGGCGCGGGACCTGCTGGACGTGCCCGATGGCCGCATGGTGCGCCACTGCGGCATCGTCACGCTGCGCCAGCAGCCGCCCACTGCCAAGGGCACGACCTTCATCACCCTGGAAGATGAAACCGGCGTGGTGCAGGTGATTTGCTGGAAGGCCGTGCGCGAGACGCAGCGCGCCGCACTGCTGCAGTCCCGGCTGCTGGCGGTGCTGGGCCGCTGGCAGCGCGAAGGCGATGTGATGAATCTGATCGCCCAGAAGCTGGTGGACCTGACCCCCTTGCTCGGCAGCCTGGCCACCACCAGCCGGGATTTCAAATAGCCCCTGCTAGGGGAAGTGCCGCATGGGGTGGGAGGCCATTTGCTGCGGCGCAGCATGCTAGCATCGCCACCCCCTTCACCTATGACAGCCGGGCACCGTATGCGCAAGACTTCTCTGGACAAAAGCAAGATCAAGTTTCTCTTACTGGAGGGCGTGCACCCTTCGGCGCTGGAGGTGCTGCGCAACGCGGGCTACACCCAGATCGAGAGCCTGCCCGGCGCTTTGCCCGAAGAGCAGCTGAAGGAAAAAATCGCCGACGCGCACTTCATCGGCATCCGCTCGCGCACCCAGCTCACCCAAGAAGTGTTTGCCCAGGCACACAAGCTGGTGGCCGTGGGCTGCTTTTGCATTGGCACCAACCAGGTGGACCTGGAGGCCGCCCGCGAGCGCGGCATCGCCGTGTTCAACGCACCGTTTTCCAACACCCGGTCGGTGGCCGAGCTGGTGCTGGCCGAGGCGATCTTGCTGCTGCGCGGCATTCCCGAGAAAAGCGCGGTGGCGCACCGCGGCGGCTGGCTCAAGTCGGCCGAGAATTCGTACGAGATCCGCGGCAAAACCCTGGGCATCGTGGGCTACGGCTCCATTGGCACGCAGTTGTCGGTGCTGGCCGAGGCCATGGGCATGCAGGTCTGCTTTTACGACGTGGTGACCAAGCTGCCGCTGGGCAATGCGCGCCAGGTGGGCAATTTGCACGATCTGCTGGGCCAGAGCGACATCGTCACCCTGCACGTGCCCGAAACCGCCGCCACCCAGTGGATGATTGGTGCAGCAGAGTTCGCCGCCATGAAGCAGGACAGCATTTTCATCAATGCCGCGCGCGGCACGGTAGTTGATATCGATGCGCTGGCGGCCGCCCTTAAATCCAAAAAGCTGCTGGGCGCCGCCATCGACGTGTTCCCCGAAGAGCCGCGCAGCAACAAGGACGAGTTCCAGTCGCCCCTGCGCGGCCTGGACAACGTGATCCTCACCCCCCACGTGGGCGGCTCCACCATCGAGGCGCAGGCCAATATCGGCCTGGAAGTGGCGGAAAAGCTGGTCAAGTACAGCGACAACGGCACTTCCACCTCGTCGGTCAACTTCCCCGAGGTGGCCCTCAGCAGCCATTCCGGCAAGCACCGCCTGCTGCACATCCACCACAATGTGCCCGGCGTGCTGTCGGCGGTGAACCAGGTGTTCAGCGACAACCGCATCAACATCGCCGCCCAGTTTCTGCAGACCAACGAGAAGATTGGTTATGTGGTGATCGATATCGACGCGGAGTCTAGCGATTTGGCGTTGGAAAAGCTGGCCGAGGTACCCGGCACCATCCGCAGCCGCGTGCTGTTCTGATGTAGCCGTCGTTTCCCGACAACCCGCTGTCGGCAGGGTGAAAGTCCGCTGCCCTAAAATCGCTATCCGACTGTCATCCCAGGCCCATGGGCGCTGTGCCCACCCCAGGTTTTCCCCCAATGAATGCTCCCACCGCGTTGTCCACCCTGCTGGCGCAGGCCCCTGAAGCCGTTCGCCTGCGCGAAATCCCGTACAACTACACCTCGTTTTCCGACCGCGAAATCGTCATCCGTCTGTTGGGCACACGCGCCTGGGATGTCCTGAACGGCCTGCGCCAGGAGCGCCGCACCGGCCGATCTGCCCGCATGCTGTACGAAGTGCTGGGCGATATCTGGGTGGTGCAGCGCAACCCCTACCTGCAAGACGACCTGCTGGACAACCCCAAGCGCCGCAAGCAACTGGCCGACGCTTTGCACCACCGGCTGGACGAAGTGGGCAAACGCCGCACCCCCGAGCAGGACCAGGAGCGCGACGCCCTGGTGGGCGAGCTGCTGGTGCTGGCCAAAGAGGCGGTGGATAAGTTCTACAAGACATTCGCCCAGACCTACGACCTGCGCCGCAAGACCGCCCGCGTGCTGGGCAAGCTCACTGCCAAGGACAACATCAAGTTCGACGGCCTGAGCCGCGTGAGCCATGTGACGGATGCCACCGACTGGCGCGTCGAATATCCGTTTGTGGTGCTCACCCCCGACACCGAGGCCGAAATGGCCGGACTGGTCAAGGGCTGCATCGAACTCGGCCTGACCATCATTCCGCGTGGCGGCGGCACCGGCTACACCGGCGGCGCGATTCCGCTGACCTGGAACAGCGCGGTCATCAACACCGAAAAGTTAGAAGCCATGACCGAGGTGGAGATGCGCATGCTGCCCGGCGTGGACCACCCCGTGGCCACCATCTTCAGCGAAGCCGGTGTGGTGACCCAGCGCGTGGCCGATGCGGCTGAGCGCGGTGGTTACGTGTTTGCGGTCGATCCCACGTCGGCCGAAGCCTCTTGCATCGGCGGCAATATCGCCATGAACGCCGGTGGCAAAAAGGCCGTGCTGTGGGGTACGGCGCTGGACAATTTAGCTTCCTGGCGCATGGTGACCCCTGACGCGCAGTGGCTGGAAGTCACCCGCCTGAACCACAACCTGGGCAAGATCCACGACGTGGAAATGGCCAGCTTCGAGCTGCAGTACTTCGAGGCCGACGGTAAAACCAAGATCCGCACCGAGCGCCTGGACATCCCGGGCCGCACCTTCCGCAAGGAGGGCCTGGGCAAGGATGTGACCGACAAATTCCTCAGCGGCCTGCCCGGCATCCAGAAAGAAGGCTGCGACGGCCTGATCACCAGCGGCCGCTGGGTGGTGCACCGCATGCCCGCGCACACCCGCACCGTGTGCCTGGAGTTCTTTGGCGATGCCAAGAACGCGGTGCCCAGCATCGTCGAGATCAAAGACTTCATGTTCGCCGAGCAAAAGCGCACCGGCGTGCTGCTGGCCGGGCTGGAGCATCTGGACGACCGCTACCTGAAAGCCGTGGGCTACACCACCAAGTCCAAGCGCGGCGGCCTGCCCAAGATGGCCTTGTTTGGCGACATCGCGGGCGACAACGCCGACGACGTAGCCCGCGCCACCAGTGAGGTGGTGCGCATTGCCAACTCAAGATCCGGCGAAGGCTTCATCGCCATCAGCCCCGAGGCGCGCAAGAAATTCTGGCTGGACCGCAAGAAAACCGCCGCCATCAGCCGCCACACCAACGCCTTCAAAATCAACGAAGACGTGGTGATCCCGCTGCCGCGCATGGCCGAGTACACCGACGGCATCGAGCGCATCAACATCGAGCTCAGCCTGAAGAACAAGCTGGAGCTGTGCGATGCGCTGCAAGACTTTTTCAGCAAAGGCAACCTGCCGCTGGGCAAGGGTGACGAGGAGGGCGATATTCCCTCGCCTGAGCTGCTGGAAGAGCGGGTTGCGCAGGCCCTAGCCCTGGTGGCCGAGACCCGCGCCCTGTGGCAGGGCTGGCTGGACGGGGTGGAAACCCTGTTCCCGCAGCTGCAAGACCACACGCTGCGCGCCAGCTGGAAGACGCAGATCCGTGCAGGCCTGCAAAACATCTTCACCGGCGCGGCCTTCAAGGGCATCCTGGATGAGTGCACCGCCATCCACAAGACCGTGCTCAAGGGCCGGGTCTGGGTGGCCCTGCACATGCACGCGGGCGATGGCAATGTGCACACCAACCTGCCGGTCAACAGCGACAACTACGAAATGCTGCAAACCGCGCACGGTGCCGTCAAGCGCATCATGGCGCTGGCTAGATCCCTGGACGGCGTGATCTCGGGCGAGCACGGCATCGGCATCACCAAGCTGGAGTTTTTGAGCGATGCCGAGATGCAGCCGTTTACCGACTACAAGCAGCGCATCGATCCCGAAGGCCGCTTCAATAAAGGCAAGTTGCTACGGAATTCGCAGTTGCCTGTGCTGGATGGATCAGCGCTAGAGCCAAATTTGGCTCTAGGTTTCACCGCCGGGCCGCCCCAAGGTGAAATGCGCCCCCATGGGGGGCAGGGAGGACACGCCAGTGCCGAGCGTGGGGGCTCTATTTTTGCCGATTTGACCAATGCCTACACCCCCAGCTTCGGGCTGATGGGCCACGAGTCGCTGATCATGCAGCAAAGCGATATCGGCGCGATTGCCGACAGCATGAAGGACTGCCTGCGCTGCGGCAAATGCAAACCCGTGTGCGCCACCCACGTGCCGCGCGCCAACCTGCTGTACAGCCCGCGCAACAAGATTCTGGCCACGTCCTTGCTGGTGGAAGCCTTTTTGTACGAAGAGCAGACCCGCCGCGGCGTGAGCATCAAGCACTGGGAGCAGTTCGAGGACGTGGCCGACCACTGCACCGTATGCCACAAGTGCCTGACCCCCTGCCCGGTGAAGATCGACTTTGGCGACGTGACCATGAACATGCGCAACCTGCTGCGCAAGATGGGTAAGAAAACCTTCCGCCCCGGCAATGCCGCCGCCATGTTCTTCCTGAATGCCACCAATCCCGAGACCATCAAGCTGGCCCGGGCGGCCATGGTGGGTGTGGGCTTCAAGGCCCAGCGCCTGGCCAACGACCTGCTGCGCAGCTTCGCCAAGAAGCAGACCGCCGCGCCCCGCGCCACGGTGGGCACTGCGCCCATCAAGGAGCAGGTGATCCACTTCATCAACAAGAAGATGCCGGGTAACCTGCCCAAAAAGACCGCCCGTGCCCTGCTGGACATCGAAGACAGCGACTACGTGCCCATCATCCGCAACCCGGTGGCCACCACCAGCGAATCCGAGGCGGTGTTTTACTTCCCCGGCTGCGGCTCCGAGCGCCTGTTCAGCCAGGTGGGCCTGGCCACCCAGGCCATGCTGTGGCATGCCGGGGTGCAAACCGTGCTGCCGCCGGGCTACCTGTGCTGCGGCTACCCGCAAAAGGGCAGCGGCCAGTTCGACAAGGCCGACAAGATCATCACCGACAACCGGGTGCTGTTCCACCGCGTGGCCAACACCCTGAACTACCTGGACATCAAGACCGTGGTGGTGAGCTGCGGCACCTGTTTTGATCAGCTGCAAGGCTACGAGTTCGACAAGATCTTCCCCGGCTGCCGCATCATCGACATCCACGAATACCTGCTGGAAAAGGGCATTACGCTGGACAACGGTGGCAGCTACCTCTACCACGACCCCTGCCACACCCCCATGAAGCTGCAGGAGCCCATGAAGACGGTCAAAGCACTGCTGGGCGACCAGGTGCTGGAGAGCAAGCGCTGCTGCGGCGAGTCCGGCACCCTGGGCGTGACCCGGCCCGACATCTCCACGCAAATCCGCTTCCGCAAGGAAGAAGAGCTGCGCAACGACGAAACCAAGCTGCGCGCCATGGGTAACCTGGCTGAAAAGGACAACGTGAAAATCCTCACCAGTTGCCCCAGCTGCCTGCAGGGCCTGAGCCGCTACGGCAACGACCTGCAAAACGGTCTGCTGGAGGCCGACTACATCGTGGTCGAGATGGCCAACCAGATCCTGGGCAAGGACTGGCTACCCACCTACGTGGCGCAAGCCAACCATGGTGGCATTGAGCGGGTTTTAGTCTGATGGCGGGCTTGAAGGCGGGCGCGCCTACCCCTAAAGATATTACCGTCCACGGCCTGTCGCGGGCGCTGGAAGTCACGTTTTCCGACGGCGCGGTGTTCCGCATCCCGTTCGAGCTGATGCGCGTGTACTCACCGTCGGCCGAGGTGCAGGGCCACGGCCCGGGGCAGGAAACCCTGCAAACCGGCAAGCGCGAAGTCACCCTGGTCGGCCTGGAGCCGGTGGGCAACTACGGCGTGCAGCCTGCGTTCTCCGACGGCCACAGCACCGGCATCTTCACCTGGGAGTACCTGTACTTTTTGGGTAGGGAGCAAGACAAGCTGTGGGCCGACTACGAAGCCCGCCTGGCCGCAGCCGGTGCCAGCCGCGATACGCCCATGCCCGGCAAAGCCGCCAAGGGTTGCGGCAGCCACTAAAATCGGTTTGCTACGGAAAATATAGCTGCTTGTGCTGGATGGATGAGCACGAGAGCCCGATTTTCTTTAAATTCCCTGTGCGGCGCAGGGTTGTCGTTGTGGTGCGCCACTATTCTGATTTAGTATACAAACATGAGCACTACCCACTTTGGTTTCCAGTCGGTTGACGAGAGCGAAAAGGCCCGCCATGTGCGCGGCGTGTTCGATTCCGTAGCCTCCAAATACGACCTGATGAACGACCTGATGTCGGCGGGTCTGCACCGTACCTGGAAGGCCTACACCGTGCTGGTGGCCGATATCCGCGAAGGCCACCAGGTGCTGGACATCGCCGGCGGCACCGGCGACCTGGCCATGGCGTTTGCCAAAAAGGTCGGTGCCACCGGCCGGGTGGTGCACACCGACATCAACGAAGCCATGCTGCGCACCGGCCGCGACCGCCTGCTGGACGCGGGCGTGGTGCTGCCCACCATGGTCTGCGATGCCGAAAAACTGCCGTTCCCCGATGCCAGCTTTGACCGCGTCAGCGTGGCCTTTGGCCTGCGCAACATGACCCATAAAGACGTGGCCCTGGCCGAGATGTGCCGCGTGCTCAAGCCCGGCGGCAAGCTGCTGGTGCTGGAGTTCTCCAAGGTGGCCCAGCCGCTGGAGAAGGTCTACGACTGGTATTCCTTCAAGGTGCTGCCGCAACTGGGCAAGCTGGTGGCAGGCGACGATGCCAGCTACCGCTACCTGGCCGAGTCCATCCGCATGCACCCTGGCCAGAAAGAGTTGAAAACCATGATGCAGGCCGCAGGCTTTGGCCACGTCGACTACCACAACCTTACCGGGGGTATGGTGGCCTTGCACGTGGGGATCAAGTGTTGAGCGTAGTCCGGTTTAATCTATAACAATAACGGAGGCAGTATGAAAGTTTGGGCATTGGTTTTGGCCGCCACAATGGTCTTGGCCGCAGGTTTCGATGCCGAGGCTGCGCGTTTGGGCGGTGGCCGTTCGATGGGTCGGCAGTCCAGCAATGTGACGCAGCGCCAGGCGGCCCCCGCACCCGTGGCACCCACGCAAAACGCCACCAACGCCGCCCGTCCGGCTCCTGCCACAGCACCTGCAGCCGCACCCGCAGTGGCACCCAAACGTCCATGGGGTGCCATGCTGGGTGGTTTGGCGGCCGGTGTCGGCCTGGCCTGGTTGGCGCACTCCCTGGGCCTGGGTGCCGAGATGGGCCAGTTCCTGATGATTGCCTTGCTGGTGATGGGCGGCATGCTGCTGTGGGGCTTTATCCGATCGCGCAAGGCACCCGCCGTCGTTGCGAGCCCGTTTGCCTACCAGGGTGCGGCAGCCCCGGCCGCCGCACCCAGCTATTCGCCCGACCACGTGGGCAACGACGCGTCGGCGCGGCCCTTTGAGCGCAGCAGCCACATGGCTCCGCTGGAGTCTGGCGGTTCCATGATCGGCTCGGCGCTGGCCGGTCCGCAGGGCTGGGGCGCACCGGCGGGCTTTGATTCCGAAGGCTTTTTGCGCGCGGCCAAAAACAACTTCATCACCCTGCAATCGGCCTGGGACCGCTCCGACATCGCGTCGCTGCGCGCCATGATGACCGACACCATGCTGGGCGAAATCCAGTCCCAGCTGACCGAGCGCGAAACCCACACCGGCGGTCACACCAACAAAACCGATGTGGTGATGCTGGATGCCCAGCTGCTGGGCATCGAAGATCTGGGCAACGACTACATGGCCAGCGTCGAGTTCTCCGGCATGATCCGCGAAGACCCGTCCTCCGGCCCCAGCCCGTTCCGCGAGGTCTGGAACATGACCAAACCTAAGAGCGGTGCCAGCGGCTGGCTGGTGGCGGGCGTACAAGCCCTGCAATAGCGACAGGGCTTACGCAGCGCCCCTTGTGTCGCCCGCCGGGCGCACAAGGGGACTTGCGTAAGCCCTCAACAGCGATTGGTCAAGGGCGCTTGCGTCCCGGAGTCAAGTAACTATCCCGGATAATGGGGGACTATGGCAACACAGTCCCCTTTTTCTTTGCTCGAAAACCTCTTCACCCGCGCCAGCGCCACGCTGCAGCCGCCCCCCTGGGTGGTGGACGAGGTGCAAAACCGCATCGTCCTGCTGCTCAACCACGTGCTGCAGCAAGAACCCGAAGCCACCGCCCGCCTGGCCCGCCAAAAGGGCCGCGTGGTGCTGATGCAGTGGCGCAGCTTCCACATGGCCCTGGTGGCCACGCCTGCGGGCTTGCTGGACCGTGCCACGCCCGGCATGCGCGCCGACCTTACGCTCACCATCACTGAAACCTCGCCTTTCGCCCTGGCCCAGCAGGCGCTCAGCAGCGGCAAGCCCGGCGTGCGCATCGAGGGCGATGTGCAACTGGCCGCCGAGGTCAACTGGCTGGTGGACCATGTGCGCTGGGATCTGGAAGAAGACCTGTCGCGCGTGGTGGGTGACACCACCGCCCACACCGTGGGCAATGTGGTGCGCAGTGCGGTGGCGGCCTTGCGTGGCTTCATAGCTAAGCGCCCCGGTGCCGACAAGGCCGCTGCGTGAGCCGGATGTTTCGGGGCGCGTATATCGTCTGGATCGTCCTGCGCTACGGTCTGGACGAGCTGGTCCTGACCAGCTTCAACAAGCCCTGGCTGGCGGTAGTGTCGCGGATCTTGTCCGTGGGCCGCAACCTGGATGCCCCGCGCGGCGAGCGTCTGCGCGAGGCGCTGGAGCGTCTCGGCCCCATCTTCGTCAAGTTCGGCCAGGTGCTGTCCACCCGCCGCGACCTGCTGCCGCCCGACATTTCGGACGAGCTGGCCCGCCTGCAGGACCGGGTGCCGCCGTTTGCCTCGTCCATCGCGGTGGCGACGATCGAGCGGGCGTTTCGCAAACCCTTAGGCCAAATTTTTGAAAGCTTTGACCAGGAGCCGGTGGCCAGTGCGTCCATCGCCCAGGTGCACTTTGCGGTGCTCAAAGACCGCAACGGGCGGCTGCGCGACGTGGCGGTCAAGGTGTTGCGCCCCAACATGCTGCCCGCGATCGAAAAAGACCTGGGCCTGATGCGCATGATGGCGGGCTGGGTGAACGGCTTCTCGGAAGACGGCAAGCGCCTGAAACCGCTGGAAGTGGTGGCCGAGTTCGACAAATACCTGCACGACGAGCTGGACCTGGTGCGCGAGGCCTCCAGCGCCGCCCAGCTGCGCCGCAACATGGAAGGCCTGGACCTGGTGCTGATCCCCGAGATGTTCTGGGACCTGTGCGCCACTGAAGCCATCGTGATGGAGCGCATGGTGGGCATCCCCATCAGCCACACCGAGCGCCTGCGCGCCGCGGGCGTGGATTTCCAGAAGCTGGCCCGCGACGGGGTCACCATCTTCTTCACCCAGGTGTTCCGCGACGGCTTCTTCCACGCCGATATGCACCCGGGCAACATCCAGGTGTCGGTTGATCCCGCCACCTTTGGCCGCTACATCTCGCTGGATTTCGGCATTGTCGGCACGCTCACCGAGTACGACAAAGAGTACCTGGCGCAAAACTTTACCGCCTTCTTCCGCCGCGACTACAAGCGCGTGGCCGAGCTGCACATCGAGTCCGGCTGGGTGCCCGCCACCACCCGGGTAGACGAGCTGGAGGCCGCCATCCGCGCCGTCTGCGAGCCGTACTTTGACCGGCCCCTGAAGGAAATCTCGCTGGGCATGGTGTTGATGCGCCTGTTCCAGACCTCGCGCCGCTTCCAGGTCGAGATCCAGCCGCAACTGGTGCTGTTGCAGAAAACCCTGCTCAACATCGAAGGCCTGGGCCGCGACCTCGACCCCGAGCTGGACCTGTGGAACACCGCCAAGCCCTTCCTGGAAAAATGGATGCTGGAGCAGATCGGCCCCAAGGCCTTCATCGAGCAGCTGAAAAACGAAGCCCCGCGCTACGCCAAGCTGCTGCCCGAGCTGCCTCGCCTGCTGGTGGACTTTTTGAAGCAAGGCGGCAGTGGCAGGGGAGAGCGGGACACCGACCAGCGCAAGCTCATGGAAGAGCTGCTGGCCGAGCACAAACGCACCAACCGGCTGCTGCACGGCCTGATTTACGGTGCCATCGGTTTCGGCCTGGGCCTGCTGGCCATGCGCGTGCTGCTGGTGTCTCCCTTCCTGTTCTAGAGCGCTCAGGGTTTTCACCCTGCCATCTTATAATCATAGGTTTTGCGACTTCAACCCGAGCTTTCTACGCCATGCCTATCTACGCTTACAAATGCGAGTCCTGCGGGCACGCATTCGACGTACTGCAAAAAATGTCCGACGCGGTACTGACCGATTGCCCTAGCTGCCACGCCGCCGCTTTGCAAAAACAGGTCACTGCGGCCGGATTCCAGCTCAAGGGCTCGGGCTGGTACGTCACCGACTTCCGCAACGGCAGTGGTGGCGCGGCGGTGGTCCCGCCCCCCAAGGCCGAAGACGGCAAACCTGCCACCGATGCCCCGGCGGCCAAACCTGCTGAAACCACGGCAGCCCCGGCGGCTGCGCCTGCACCCGCCCCGGCACCAGCCCCCGCATCGCCCGGCGGCAGCACCCCGGCGGCCTGACATCCATGATGGCTTCTATCCGCAAATGGCTGCTGTCGGGCCTGTTGGTCATCGTGCCGCTGACCATCACCTTGCTGGTGCTGCAATGGGTGCTTAATTTTCTGGACCAGACCCTGCTGATCCTGCCCGATAGTTGGCAGCCCGACAAGCTGCTGGGCTTCCACATCCCCGGCTTTGGCGTGCTGCTGGCGCTGGGTTCGTTGTTGGTGGTGGGCGCGGTAGCCAGTAACTTTGTGGGCCGCAAACTGGTCGGCTGGTGGGACAACCTGTTGCACCGTATTCCTATCGTGCGCTCGATCTACTCGGGTGTGAAACAGGTGTCGGACACGCTGTTTTCGGAAAGCGGCAACGCCTTTCGCAAAGCCGTGCTGATCCAGTGGCCGCGTGAAGGTGCCTGGACCATTGCCTTTGTGACTGGCGTGCCCGGGGGCGATGCGGCCAATTACCTGCAAGGCGAGTACCTCAGCATTTACGTGCCCACCACGCCCAACCCCACCGGCGGCTACTTCATCATGCTCAAGGCCAGCGACTGCATCGAGCTGAAAATGAGCGTGGACGAGGCGTTGAAATACATCGTCTCCATGGGCGTGGTGGTGCCCCACGGCGTGGCTCCGTCCCCTCCCAAACCCGCCAAGCCTATCCAATCCAGCTAGCACCGCGGGCCGTTGCGGCCCTGCGCTTTTCCTTTCAACCCACGCGCCCCAAGAGGCGCCAGAAAAAAACAGCCATGCAATCTCAAATGCGCACCACCTACTGCGGTCTTGTGACCGAAGCCCTGCTGGGCCAAACCGTCACCCTGTGCGGCTGGGTGAACCGCCGCCGTGACCACGGTGGCGTGATTTTTGTCGATCTGCGCGACCGCGAAGGCTATGTGCAAATCGTCTGCGACCCGGACCGCGCCGAGATGTTTGCCGTCTCCGAGTCGCTGCGCAACGAGTTCTGCGTGCAGATCAAGGGCCTGGTGCGTGCGCGCCCCGAAGGCACGGTCAACGAGAACCTGAAAAGCGGCAAGATCGAGATCCTGTGCCACGAGTTGGTGGTGCTGAACCCATCCGTCACCCCGCCGTTCCAGATCGACGACGAAAACCTCAGCGAGACCACGCGCCTAACGCACCGCGTGCTGGACTTGCGCCGTCCGTACATGCAAAACAACCTGATGCTGCGCTACCGCGTGTCCATGGAAGTGCGCAAGTTTCTCGACGCGCACGGCTTCATCGACATCGAAACCCCGATGCTGGGCAAGTCCACCCCCGAGGGCGCGCGCGACTACCTGGTGCCCAGCCGCGTGCACGAAGGCATGTTCTTCGCGCTGCCGCAAAGCCCGCAGCTGTTCAAGCAGCTGCTGATGGTGGCGGGCTACGACCGTTACTACCAGATCACCAAGTGCTTCCGCGACGAAGATCTGCGCGCCGACCGCCAGCCCGAATTCACCCAGATCGATATCGAAACCTCGTTCCTCACCGAGCAGGAAATTCGCGACATGTTCCAGGGCATGATCCTCACTGTGTTCAAGAACACCCTGGGCGTGGACCTGGGCGAGTTCCCGGTGATGACCTTCCAGGAAGCCGCCCACCGCTTTGGTTCCGACAAGCCCGACCTGCGCGTCAAGCTCGAATTCACCGAACTCACCGACGTGATGGCCGATGTGGACTTCAAGGTGTTCTCGGGTGCCGCCACCATGAAGAATGGCCGTGTGGTGGGCCTGCGCGTGCCCGGCGGCTCCGCCGAAGGCGGCGGCATCAGCCGCAGCGAAATCGATGCCTATACCGAGTTCGTCAAGATCTACGGTGCCAAGGGCCTGGCCTACATCCGCGTCAACGACCTGGCCAAGGGCCGCGACGGCCTGCAAAGCCCCATCGTCAAGAACATCCACGACAAGGCCCTGAATGAGGTGCTGGCCCGCACCGGCGCGCAAAACGGCGACCTGATCTTCTTTGGTGCCGACAAGGCCAAGATCGTCAACGATGCCATCGGTGCCCTGCGCCTCAAGATCGGCCAGAGCGAGTTCGGCAAGAAGAACGGCCTGTTTGAAAAAGGCTGGAAGCCCCTGTGGGTGGTGGACTTCCCGATGTTCGAATTCGACGAAGACGCGCAGCGCTACACCGCCACGCACCACCCCTTCACCGCCCCCAAGGACGGCCACGAAGACTGGATGGTCACCGCCCCCGAGAAATGCATCTCCAAGGGCTACGACATGGTGCTCAACGGCTGGGAAATGGGGGGCGGCTCGGTCCGTATCCACCGCGCCGACGTGCAGCAAAAGGTGTTCGATGCCCTGAAGATCACGCCCGAAGAAGCGCAAGACAAGTTCGGCTTCCTGCTGGATGCCCTGCAATACGGCGCGCCCCCGCACGGCGGCCTGGCCTTTGGCCTGGACCGTGTGGTCACGCTGATGACCGGTGCCGAGTCCATCCGCGACGTGATTGCCTTCCCCAAAACCCAGCGCGCCCAGGACTTGCTCACGCAAGCGCCCAGCACGGTGGACGAGAAGCAACTGCGCGAATTGCACATCCGCTTGCGCGCACCGGCTGCATAAGCGGTAACGTTTCGTAAGCTTCCCCAAAAGGGCTGGCGTTTGCCAGCCCTTTTTGCGTCTGGAGGTGGCGGCGGCCTGCGGGCATCGGCTACTCTTGCGGCTCCCCAACCGGAGCCCGTGTGCGTATCCATACCCTCTTCATCGCCTGCTGCCTGTTGGCTACCGCTGCCGTTGCGCATGCCGCCCAGATCACCCGTGTCTCCCCCCAGGGCGAGGTGGCCCGTATCCGCCAGGTGGTGGTGCAGTTTGATGGCAGCGCCGTCAACTTCGGCGACCCCAAGGCCCCGGCTCCGGCCACTTTGCAGTGCAATGATGCGCAGGCCAGCCAGGGCACGGGCCGCTGGACCAGCGACCGCGAATGGGCGTTTGAATTTGCCAACGACCTGCCGCCCGGTGTGCGCTGCACGCTGCAACCCGTTTTAGGTATCAAATCGGCACCCAGCGCTTATTCCAAGGGCGTGAGTAGCTATAAATTAAATAGTGGTGGCCCGTTTGTGCAAAACATCCGCCCCTATGACGGCGGTGACCAGATCGACGAAGAACAGTTCTTCACCCTCACGCTCAACGGCGCGGCCACGCTGGCCAGCGTGCAGGCGAACATGTGGTGCGCAGTAGACGGCCTGGGCGAGCGCGTGGCCGTGCGGCTGCTGGACGGCAAGGACCGGGCCGACCTGCTCAAAGCCCAGGGCCTGGACAAGGCCGCCGCCAAGGAGCCGTTGCGTTACCTCACCCTGGCCTGCAACCGCCGCCTGCCGCCCAGTGCCACCGTGCAACTGGTTTACGGCAAAGGCGTGGCCACCCCCAGCGGCGTGCCCAACACGGTGGAAAAACGCTTCGACTACACCGTGCGTGCGCCGTTTGCCGCCAACTTCAGCTGCGAGCGCGAAAACGCCCAAAGCGCCTGCCTGCCCATCCGCCCCATGCGCCTGGCCTTCAACGCGCCCGTGGCCCGCAAGCTGCTGGAAGGCATCAAGCTCACCTCGGGCAAGGACACGGTTGCGCCCACCTTTGACGAGGAAGACAGCGACAGCGAGGCCGTGGTCAGCAGCATCAGCTTCAAAAGCCCGTTTGCCGAGCAGGCCCGGTACACGCTGGCCCTGCCCGCGGGCTTCAAAGACGCGTCGGGCCGCAGCCTGGCCAACGCCGCCAGCTTCCCCCTGCAGGTGGGCACCGGGGCCATGCCGCCGCTGGCCAAGTTTGCCGCGTCGCCGTTTGGCATCGTGGAGCGCTTTGCCGAGCCCAATGGCGTGGCCCTGCTGCCGGTGACGCTGCGCAATGTGGAGGCGCAATTGAAGATTCAGGCCCTGAACGCTGCTGGCAAGGTCAGCACCCTGCAGCCGCGCAGCGATGCAGACATCATCGCCTGGTACGCCAAAGTGCAGCAGTTCGACAGCTACAACGTCAGCCGCAAGCTGGCCGCCGCCCAGGTCAAAGGCCCGCTGCCCAAGGTGCTGCCCGATGAAGGCAAGGGCTATGTGCAAAGCCGCATGCTGTCCCTGCTGCAAGGCCAGCCGGGCGTGAAGACGTTGGACCTGCCCCAGCCTGCGAGCGGTGACCCGCGCCCCTTCGAGGTGGTGGGCATTCCGCTGACCCCCGGCTTCCACGTGGTCGAAATCGCCTCGCAAAAGCTGGGTGCCTCGCTGCTGGACGAGCGCCATGGCGGCAAACGCACCATGTTCGTTCGCACCTCGGCCCTGGTGACCAACCTGGGCGTGCACTTCAAGCTGGGCCGCGAGAACGCGCTGGCCTGGGTCACCACCCTGGACAAAGGCCTGCCCGTGGCCAACGCCCAGGTGCAGGTGTCCGACTGCCGCGGCAACGCGCTGGGCCACGCCACCACCAACGCCCAGGGCATTGCCTATGTGCCCGACATCCCCCCCGAGGCCCCGAATTGCCAGGACGAGGGCCATTACAGCCAGGCCTATTTCGTCAGCGCCCGCAGCACACAGGGTGGGGTGGAAGACATGGCCTTCACCTGGAGCGACTGGAACCGCGGCATCGAGCCCTGGCGCTTCAACCTGCCCACCAGCCGCAGCGCAGAGCCGGACGAGCGCGCTCACACCGTCTTCGACCGCATGCTGCTGCGCGCGGGCGAAACCGTCTCCATGAAGCACCTGCTGCGCACCGAGACCCGCAAAGGCTTTGGTCTGGCCGACACGCAGCCCGACACCCTGGTCATCACCCACGTTGGCAGCGGCCAGCAGACCAGCCAGCCCCTGGCCTGGCGCAAGACCGCCACCGGCGGGCAGAGTGCCGAGAGCACTTGGAGCATTCCGCCCACCGCCAAGCTGGGCGTGTACAGCGTGGAGCTGAAAGGCCCGGGCGATGACAAAACCTTCAGCACCGGCCAGTTCCGGGTCGAAGAGTTCCGCCTGCCGGTGTTGGAGGGCCGCGTCAGCCCCAGCGACAAAAAGCCGCTGGTCCACGCCACCAGCGTGCCGGTGGATGTGCAAATCAACTACGTGGCCGGGGGCGGCGCGGCCAACCTGCCGGTGCGCGTGTCGGCCCTGGTGCGCGGCAAATATCTGAGCTACAGCGACTTCGAGGCTTTCAGCTTTGCCGCCCCACGCGGCAAGCGCGAGGCAGCAGGCGAGGGCGAAGAAGAAGAAGCCACCGCCAGCGAAGACAGCCGCGTGGTGGCCGACAAGTTGGCGCTCACGCTGGACAAAAATGGCGCGGGCAAAACCACCATCGACAAACTCACGCCCAGCCCGCAGCCGCAGGACCTGCTGCTCGAAGCCAGCTATTCCGACCCCAACGGCGAGGTGCAAACCATCCGCAGCACCCAAACGTTGTGGCCCGCCGCCGTCATTGCAGGCATCAAGACCGAAGGTTGGGTATCGACCAGCCAGAAGCTCAAGTTCCAGGCCCTGGCGCTGGACTTGACGGGCAAGCCGCAGGCCGACGTGGCCCTGGAAGTGCGCGCCACCGCCCGCATCGTCACCACCAGCCGCAAGCGCATGGTGGGCGGCTTCTACACCTACGACAACAAAACCAGCACCAAGGACCTGGGCGCGGTGTGCAGCGGAAAGAGCGACAGCCGCGGCCTGCTGCTGTGCGAAGCCGCTTTG